>NZ_NRTA01000010.1 GCF_002286735.1 Leptolyngbya sp. BC1307 | reverse complement strand
GCGTTTTAGCCCATTCAGCGTCGCCTCAAAGCCATGTTCTCCCAACCGGCGGCGGATATTTTCCACTGTTTGGGGCCGACAGTTGAAGGCTTCGGCGATCAACTGGTCTGTCCAGTTCGGCCCTTCGGCATCTGCCTTTAGCAAAATCTGCGCACGACGAACCTTTTGGCTGCTACCGTTCAACCGTTTGATGACTTCGTGCAGTTCACTCTTCTCTGATTCACTCAATCGGACGATGTATCGTTTTTGCATAAAGCCCTCGTTCGCTTTATCCCAATCTCCCCCATTACAACACTCTTGACAACCCTCATTCTTAAACTTGACGCTGCACTAGTCAGCTAAATCAGACTTAAAAAGATGTGATATTGTGGTGAGCAATAACGATTAGGATGCTGAAGTTTAGTCTGCAATCGACAGCCGATTGAAAGCTTCACTCTGTTTATAAATTTCACATTTTTGGAGAGCCAGCGGGCTATGTCAATTTACGTCGGCAACTTGTCTTACAGTGTTAAAGAGGAAGATCTAGAGCAGGCTTTTACTGAGTACGGTAAGGTCAAACGCATCACTCTACCGACCGACCGTGAAACCGGTCGCCCCCGTGGTTTTGCCTTTGTAGAGATGGAAGAAGAAGCCAAAGAAGATGCCGCGATTGAAGCGCTAGATGGCTCTGAGTGGATGGGTAGAGAGCTGCGGGTCAACAAAGCCAAACCTCGTGAGCCGCGCGGCAGCAAGCCCTCTAACAACGGTGGATGGGGCTAAGTGCCTGCTGAAGGATTCGGTCTGTACACCGCGATCTAAGCACCTGAAGATCTGAGCGCCTGAATATCTGAGCATCTGAATATTTTGACGGCCCGATGGTGAGGCGTTTTGCTTGCCATCGGGCTAGCTATATCGCTCAAGCTGAGATAGACTAGGAGGCTGTAGTCAAGCTTAATTAAGGAGGTGAAAAATGTATGGCTCAAGTGGTCCTCGGACAAGATGAAAATCTCGAAGCCGCGCTCAGACGCTTTAAGCGCAAAGTAGTGCGAGCAGGTATTTTCCAAGACATCAAGAAAAACCGCTATTTTGAGACACCTCCCGAAAAGCACAAGCGTAAAGCGCTAGCCAGACAGCGTCAGCGCAAGCGTCGTTCTCGTCGCTAAATGCCTTCGGCAGCCCGGTGAAAATCGGTTTTAGAAAAGAAAGGGCCGACGATTTGCTTGAATGCGATCGCCGGCCCTTTTTATCTTTGTAGATTATTTTCTTTCTCGTACTGTAGTCTTCGATAAGCTAGAAGAATCAGCTACAAGCCCGCATCAGCCCCTAAACATGCTGCTCACCGAACTCTCTTCGTGAATTCGCCAGATGGCTTCACCCAGCATATTGGCTACCGACAGCATCGTCAGTTGCTCAAAGTGCCGGTCCGCCGGAATCGGAATCGTATTCGTCACAATCACCTCTTCAAACAGGCCGCTCGATAGCCGCTCAACTGCTGGAGGCGAAAACACTGCATGGGTAGCGCAGGCATATACCCGCCTGGCCCCATTTTCTCGTAGTACTCTCGCCCCTTCGCAGATTGTGCCAGCGGTGTCGATCATGTCATCGACTAAAACCGCTGTCATTCCTTCCACATCGCCAATTAGGTTCATCACCTCAGCGACATTGTGAGCCTGCCTGCGTTTGTCGATAATCGCTAGCGGCGCATCATTTAGCATCTTGGCAAAGGCGCGAGCACGAGCGACCCCGCCCACATCAGGCGATACCACTACCAGGTCTTCAATTTCCTTATTCGCCAGATATTCCACCAGTACGGGCGAACCGTAAACGTGGTCACAGGGAATATCAAAATAGCCCTGAATTTGCGCAGAATGCAGATCTAAAGCGAGCAGCCGGTCGGCCCCCGCTTGAGTGATCAAGTTAGCGACCAATTTGGCCGTAATTGACTCGCGCCCAGCGGTTTTACGGTCAGCTCTAGCGTAGCCATAGTAAGGCACCACCGCTGTAATCTGCCGCGCCGAGGCCCGATGGCAGGCATCGATCATAATCAGCAGTTCCATCAGGTTGTCATTGACCGGATGGCAGGTGGGCTGGACTAAATAGACATCGCAGCCGCGAATAGATTCTTGAATCTGGACGTAAAGCTCACCATCCGCAAAGCGCTTGCGCACCATCGGTCCTAAGTCAGTGCCCAGATAGTGAGCGACTTCTCTAGAAAGCGCCCGATTGGATGAGCCTGAAAAAATCTTCAGCCGACTATTGGTTTCGATGCGCGAAAGCACCGTCTTCAGCGGCAGTGTTGCAGAGCTAATCACAGCAGGCCCTCAAAACGTAGTAAGGATAGTAAAAAATAGCGCTAGGTAAATCGGTATGATAAAAAATGGCTGATAGGCTTGTGTTTCAGATGCTTTTTATCTCAGTTGCTTCTTCTCAGATGCTTTTTAATGCGTTTTTGGGTTGCTAACTCGGTCGAGCAGCCATCTTAGCGACGCTAGCGGGCCAGAGGATGGATGGGGGCAGGAAGTGTACTTAGCTTGGCACCTAACTTGCAGACAGAGGCTTGCAGATAGAGGCTGTCAGACTAAGATGCGGCGATATTAAACATGTTAATTTTTTTGCGATGTCACTTGGAATACAGAGGCTTGCTGCAATCAACCGATATTCTTCAGAGATGACTCTTCAAATATTTACAGTTGCGGCGTCGCCTTTACCCGCCTGCCCATGGTAGCAAGCACCTCCCGTTAAAAGAGAGACGAGTTGGCGGCCGTGCTAACGCTTTTTTATGCCGATAGGTCTGTATTGAGAAAAATGGTTTTAAGAGGAAGGGGCGATCGCTAGACCTGCGCCGTGATCCCGAAGGAAGACGCAAAGACGAGTAGTAAGTGCCCTTATCAAATTTTAACAAACTCAATTTTAGTATACAAAAGCACTCCTAGAAAGCGCCTCTGTCCAAACGCTCAACTCCGATTAGGCTACAGGGTATCAAGAACCTCCTCATGCTTCCTCAATTTCTTTACAGAGATTGAATTTTCTTTGCGTGCCGATATAGCAAACGCGAAAGCTATTAAGTACCGCTGCAGATTGTGCTGAACGCTAGAGCAGCCATTCAGAAGCCCGCGCACCTAAGTCAACCGGAATACTCACGGCCTTACCTAGCCGAGGTCGCTCCTGGGTCTGCTCTACAAAGGCTTGAATCTGATCGGCTGCGCCCCAGGCGTTGAGATAGGCCGCGACTTCGTCTAAGTGGGCTAGGTAGTCGCCTTCACTCATCGGAAAAGAAGCTTGCTCCAGGTAGCGCCACATCACCTGGAAGAAAATCTTTCGCGGTAGCTTGCGGAGCTGTACGTCGTAGGAATATCCCCACTTTTGGATCAGTAAGGCTTGCAGATCTTGTCCGGTCATGTCTGTTTACATATGTTTACAGCATCAAACGAGTTCTCAATCAAAACACGGTGGAGGCTCTGAACGATGTAATAATATTCTAAGAAATTGCAAACTTCTATGACAGCTCTGTAGCGGCAAAGCCGTGGAAGCTAGCCCAGGCGGCGTCTCAGTTTTCAATTCATGTTTTAATGTAGCGTTTAGATAGCTGACCTATGACCCAAGCTTCTGGCAACCCCGATGTCCCTGATTTGGGGCGTCGCCAATTTATGAATCTGCTGACCTTCGGGACCATCACCGGTACCGTTTTGGGCGCTTCGTATCCCATTGTTAAGTATTTCATTCCGCCGAGCAGCGGTAGCAGTAGCGGCGGCGTCACCGCGAAAGACGCGCTGGGTGATGACGTCAAGGTCGCTGCATTTTTAGAGGAGCACCAGCCGGGCGATCGCGAGCTAGTGCAGGGGCTTAAAGGCGACCCGACTTATCTTGTGATCAAAGAAGAGGGCGGTCTAGAGAGCTACGGTATCAGCTCTATTTGCACTCATTTGGGCTGCGTAGTGCCCTGGGATGTCAATGCTGGCAGGTTTGTTTGCCCGTGTCACGGCTCTCAGTACGACGCCACTGGCAAAGTCGTCCGAGGCCCTGCGCCGCTGTCTTTGGCACTGGCCCATGCCGATGTCAACGAAGACGACAAAGTGGTGCTCACCAATTGGACAGAGACCGATTTTCGGACAGGCAATAAGCCCTGGTGGTAAGGCAATCGCCCGCCTCCTCAAGTTTGCCCGTGATTGAACCGTTAACTTGCTAGCACGCACGCATGAAAACCCTACTTCCAAGTTCCATGACCGCTAAGTTTGGCTCCTATCTCAGAACCGGGATGCGAGGCGCAGGCGCTCTCCTGGCAGCCTTCATTCTGCTTTGCTCTAGTAGCTGGGCGCTGCCTCAGTCTGCTGCGGCCTATCCTTTTTGGGCGCAAGAAAACTATGAATCTCCCCGAGAGGCCACAGGCCGTATCGTTTGCGCCAATTGTCACCTGGGCGAAAAGCAAACTGTTTTAGAAGTGCCGCAGTCTGTTTTGCCCGATACCGTTTTTAAGGCGATCGTCAAAATTCCTTACGATACCGATATGCAGCAGGTGTTGGGTGATGGCAGCAAAGGTGGCCTGAACGTTGGCGCTGTGCTGATGTTGCCTGAGGGCTTTAAAATTGCGCCAGAAGACCGCATTCCTGAGGAGATGAAGGAAGAAGTCGGTAACACCTACTTCTTGCCCTACAGCCCTGAAGAAGAAAATATTGTTCTCGTCGGCCCGGTGCCTGGTGAGCAGTATCAGGAGATTGTTTTTCCAGTTCTCTCGCCTGACCCTGCCACCAATAAGAACGTTCACTTTGGCAAAAATCTGGTCTTTGTTGGCGGTAACCGAGGGCGCGGGCAGGTCTACCCAACCGGCCAAGCCTCTAATAATGCGGTTTACAATGCTTCGACAACCGGCACGATTTCAGCGATTGATAAAACTGACACGGGCTACAGTGTGAGCATTGTTAAAGAAGATGGCAGCACCATCACTGAAGAGATTCCAGTTGGCCCTGAGCTGCTAGTCAACCAGGGTGACGCGGTAGAAGCCGGTAAGCCTTTGACCAGCAACCCTAATATGGGCGGTTTTGGCCAAACTGAAAAAGAGCTGGTGCTTCAGAGCCCGACTCGGGTGAAAGGTCTGATTGCTTTCTTAGTCGCCATTAGCCTTTCGCAGATTTTGCTCGTCCTCAAGAAGAAGCAGGTTGAGCGGGTGCAGGCAGCTGAAATGAGCTTTTAGGCTGTAGAAATCTTGGGTTGGTTTACATCCAGATTGTCTTAAAAGAGTGAGTGCTCAATCGGCGCTCACTCTTTTTTTGTGTTTTCTTTGCTCACTCTTTTTTTGTGTTTTCTTTTGTGTTTTCATTGAAGGTATCCCTATGGCCGACATCGATTCATGGCAGATACAGGTTTCACTATTGGTGTAGAAGAAGAATATCAAATCATCAATGTACAAACGCGGGAGCTAGCTAGCCAGTCAAGCAAACTGGTAGATGCCAATCAGCAGGATGAGCAGCCTCAGGAATTGCTCTATGAGATGCACCGCTGCCAGGTTGAGATTGCTACAGGCATTTGTCATACCTTAGATGACGTCCGTCAGGAGCTGGTAGGGGCTAGGCGGGCAGCTATTGTCGCCGCTCAGGAAAATGGGCTGGCGATCGCCGCTGCTGGCACCCACCCCTTCTCCCATTGGAAAGACCAGCAAACCACCCCAAAAGACCGCTATCGGAAGCTTAGAGAAGACTTGCAGCAGCTGATTCGAGAGCTGATTATCTTTGGCTGTCATGTGCATGTCGGCATTGCCAATAAAGAGGCAGCGGTCGAAGTGGTCAACCGGTCCCGGCAGTGGCTACCGGCACTGCTGACGCTTACTGCTAATTCACCTTTCTGGCTAGGCAACGAGACCGGCTACCAGAGCTATCGCACAGAGCTGTGGTGCCGGTTGCCTACCGCTGGCCCGCCGCCTCAATTCAAAAACTACGCTCACTACCAGTCCACCGTTCAGCAGCTAATTGACACCCATATCACCGACGACCCCACCAAAATCTACTGGGACATTCGCCTCTCAGAGCGATTCCCCACCGTTGAATTTCGCGTCGCCGATGTCTGCGGCACGCTGGATGAAGCGGTTATGTACGCAGGTATCGTTCGCGCCCTAGCCCAAACCTGCCATCAGGACTTTGAAAACGGCAAACCCTATCCTGAAGTTCAACCAAAGCTGCTCAAAGCAGCCATGTGGCAGGCTGCCCGCTACGGCACAGAGGGAGAGCTGATTGACTTCAGCGTGACCAAATCTGTTGCCGCCCCCGAGCTAATTCGCACTTTGCTGCGCTATATTTGCCCCGCCTTAGAGCGTCATGGCGATTGGACGTTTGTCAGTCAGCAGGTTGAGAATATTCTCAGCCAGGGCAACAGCGCCCAGCGTCAGCAGCAGATCTATCAGGCCAAAGGCAGCTATCAGGCCGTTGTTGACTATTTAGTTGAGCAGACTAGGCGGGGTGTTATTTAGCCTTTAGCTACAGCGGGCGATAGGTGCGGTAGTTGAGGTTAGGAAAGATGTTGTCAATTTCTTCTACTTTCTCTAGCCAGCCCGAGTCAATTTCCTCGGCGCGAATATCTTCCCAGAGTTTGTTAAAGCGCATCAGGTGCGATCGCGTTCTCCTGACTGCATAGGGCACCATCGTGCCGGTGCGCATAATAAAGGCCCAGTCAGAGGCTTGGGCTAGCAGCAGCTCGCGGGCTGCCTGGTTGAGCGATCGCCATTCCAGCTCATCGGCTGGTTCCCGGCGGGCCAGCTCGATCATCCGCTCAGCCGCTTTGTGTAAATGCGGATAGATCCAGGCGTTAGTCTCATTTAGCCAGTACTCATGAAACCCTTTGTAGCCCCAGCTTGACTGTGAAGGCCGGGCTACCTGCTGCGTCGGATTGCTGCTCAAATAGTCGCTCAGGTGCGTCATTTCGTAAGTGTCTTGGTCGAACCAGCTCTTGCGGAAAAAGTAGTCTAAAAACCAAGGCCCTTCGTACCACCAGTGGCCATATAGCTCCGCGTCATAAGGCGACACTACAATTGGCTTACGCTGCATCAAGTTGTGCAAATTGCCCACCTGCTGCTGGCGGTTTTCCATAAAGTTACCCGCGTGCTCAGCGGCCTTTTCTTTGGCCCAGTAAGGGTCGTACCAAACTTTATCTGCGAGCCCTAGACCCTTACCAGTGATCTTGTGGTACTTGATGCCGACATTCTTACGCTGACCGTTGGGCATGATGTAAGGCTTAATATACTCGTAGTCTGCATCCCAGCCCAGATCGCGATAAAACTCGCGGTACTCAGGCGCGCCCGGATAGCCTACCTGAGAAGACCACACCTGCTGAGAAGACTCATGATCGCGGCCAAAAGCCGCCACCCCAGTCTCGGTATAAATCGGCGCATAGGCTCCATAGCGAGGCCGGGGCCGGGCGTACAAAATGCCGTGCCCGTCGGTGAGAAAATACCGCAGCCCCGCATCGGCCAGCATCCGCTCTAGCCCTTCGTAGTAGGCACACTCTGGTAGCCAAATGCCATTGGGCCGACGGCCAAAGCTGTCTTCATAGCTCTGAGCAGCCACTTCTATCTGTGCCCATACCGCCTCCGGGTACATTTTCATCAGCGGCAGATAGCCGTGCGTCGCCCCGCAGGTGATAATGTCCAGATTGCCGCTCTCAAGGTACTCTCTAAACCCTTTAACCAGGTTGCCGCCGTAAGACTCCCAGACCTGGCGCACCTGGTTGAATTCTTTGGCGTAGTATTCGGCCAGATAGCGAATGTGACCATTGTGCGCATTGCGCTCTATCTCCATCTCCAGCAGCTCTTCTAGCTGGGCGAGGTGAGCATCGTAGCGCTCTTGCAGCAGCGGGTCTTGCAGCATGGCCACCAGCGGCGGCGTCATGCTCATGGTCATCTTAAAATCGACGCCATCCCGCTTAAGCCCCGCAAACATACTGAGCAGCGGTACATAGGTTTCGGTAATCGCTTCAAACAGCCATTCTTCTTCTAAGACAAAGTCGCTCTCGGGGTGGCGAACAAAAGGGAGATGGGCGTGAAGGACGAGTGCAACATAACCGATGGACATAGGAGAGACGCCTACAAAATTCTGCGCAAAGCTATAAAGCGTTCAATTCCAACCAGGTAATTCAACGCCTTACGCTTAAGAGATTGTACGGCAAAAGCCTGTCCAGAATAAGCCGATCCCCAAAGGACGCTGCTGCCTTAGCCTGCCTGCGGGCAGCGACCGTCCGGCTGATACCACACCAGAGATTCGCCAGCATCACCGCGCCAGCGCATCCAGCCTTCGGTGGTTGTCGCCCCTACTAGCGGCTCGCAGGTAGCTGCAGGCCCAGTCACCCGCACTCGCATCCAGTCGCCCTCAAAGCTCAGCGGCTCAATCAAACTGTCGGCAGCGACCAGGGCAATCATGTTAGTGGCAAGTTCAGGCTGCGATCGCAGTGGCTGCGTCTTCTCGCGCGCCAAAAAATAAAGCGAATCTTGGGCCTGCAATCGATCTTCCCACTCTTCTATCACTAAAGGCACCTCGCCTAAAGCCAGCTGTGAGGTATGCGCCCAGGCACTGCCGCCAGCCGTATACTGCACCCTAAACCAGCCGTCTTCACGGACTTCCAGCACTGGAAACGTGTACAGATTTTCGTAAGCCTGCACCATCGCAAAGCCCGCATCGCGGCCAATGGCCAGCGCCGTCTGCCCTTGAGGAATGAGCCAGCCCTGGTAGATCCAGCCCCAATAGTCCCCGTCTGGGGAGACATAGAGCGGCAGCATGACTGATTGCAGCCAGTCTGCGGGGCTATCTGAACTGTCAGACGGTAGCGTGTCTAAATCTTGAGGGCGCAGTTGGCCCACGCTCATAATGGCCGTCGTATCCGCTGAGAGATCAACAATGCCTGAGACGGTAGGCGAAAACGGCTCTGGGGCGGGGCTAGGCGCAGGCGGCGGGGCGATCGCCGTCTCTTCTGGCACGCTCTCTTCGTCAGTCTGCACATCCGCCTGAGCGACTATCAAAGTCCCTAGCTGATTGTTTTCGACTGGCCCACCGTCAGTCTGAGCGATCGCCGCAGGCGCGCCCAAAACCAGCGCGGCCCCTAAAACCCAGCCCACCCCCTGCTGCCCTTTTAGCACTCGCCAGATCGAAGGTTGCCGAGTGGAGCATTGCGTTGTCGAAAGCGGAGCCATGAAACCTTACCTTGAACGAAGACATAACCAAAAACATAACCCAATGCGCTCAGGCTCACTAATGTCAGCAGCTGAGAGCTTATGTATTCTATATTCGCGCTAGCGTCTTGCCATCCATAGCGTTTTGTAATTAGTCTCGCTTGCCAATAGCTGAGTTTACGTAGGAGAGGTGCAATCAATAGCGATCGCTAGCCTGCTGGCGCAATCTTCTGTCTAGCGAATTTTTCCTAAGTTACTGACCAAATCCTGCTGCATTCGGTCTAGTTCAGCTTCTATCAGGGTGAGTGAATCCTCTAGCTCCCGCCGCAGACTGCTTTCTAAAGTTTTTGCAAACGGTCCTTCGGCATCTCGCAACAGTTTCCTAAAGGCCAGTAGCTGTCCGGTCTTTAAAGCGAGCTCTACAGGCACCTTGAAGTCTGGCGGCACCCCGCTTCCTTCCCAGTTTTCGCCAGAGACCAGACTAATTGCCTGCCCCGTGGGAATAAACATCCAAAAGTGATCGTGCAAGCGAAAGCCTGACCCCGGATTGGCCCCACCTGCGGTCGTCTCGCCCACAATCACCGCCCGCTTGAGATGTTTGAGGTTGTAGGCAAATTCTTCAGCCGCAGAAAAGGTCTCCGGGCCAATCAGCACATACACTGGCCGATCGAGATAGCGTGTGCCAGGCAGGTAGGGCAGCGTCCAAGACTGCTGCGTTTGATCGGCTTTGGCCCAATACAGATCGGTTAAATGCACAGCCGGATAGGCAGGCAGCAGATAGCTAGTCAGCAGCGCCACCATGCTAGCCGAGCCGCCCCGGTTGTGGCGCAGGTCAATAATCAGCGCGCTGGTATGGGCCAAAAACCGCATCGCGGCAGCGGCGGTCTCACCGGCAAATTCGGGCGGCTCAAAGCTAAACAGCTCCAAGTAGCCCACATTGCCGCGCAGTCGCTCTACCCGGTTAAAGTCAAAGTTTCGCAGTTCGCTCAAGCGACGCTGATGGGCGAGTTCTTCAGGCGGTATTTCAGTTTGCGGGGAGAGATTGGGCAGCACTGCTGGGCTATAACACACCTTTAAGTGCTGATCGCCGCTGAGGGCCTGTAGCTGGGCGGTTAGGGTTTGCGCTAGCTGCGGGCCGCTGTTGATATCCTGATAGCCTTCAGCGAGGCGATCGCGCATATCCTGCTGAATCTTACTGGCCACTGCCGGAAAAGCATACTCATTCAGCTGGTCGATCACCGCTTCTAGCACCGCCGTCCGGGTCGCCGCATCCAATGTATCCGTATCACCCGCCGGGTCAGGAGCACTCATCATAGATCTGCTTAGCTACACCGCTACCTTACGCTGCTATCGGACAAAACTTCTCGACGATGCGCACAAAGGTCTCTACCCCTACGCTCAGAGCCGTCTCATCAAAGTCAAAGCGAGGGTGATGGTGCGGATAGTCTAGCCCTTTAGCGGCATTTGCCGAGCCCAAGAAAAAATAGCAGCCTGGCACCGCCTGCAAAAAGAAAGACACATCTTCGCCGCCCATCGTCTGGCATTCAGGAACCACACCTACCGGCGTCTCGACAACCGATAGCGCTACTGACCGCACCAGATCGGCGATCACCTGATCGTTGATCACTGGCGGATAAAGCTTTTGGTAGTCCAAATCGTAGGTCGCGCCGTGGGCCGCGCAAACTCCCGCGATAATCTGCTCCAGGCGCTCGGGAATCAGCTCACCATAATCAGGGTCAAAGTAGCGCACCGTCCCGCTCAAAAACGCACTGTCAGCAATCACATTCACCGCCGTGCCCGCTCTAAATTCGCCGATAGAAACCACCGCCGCCTTGAGCGGATCGATATTGCGAGACACCACTGTTTGCAGCGCATTGACCACCTGAGCGCCAACCACCACCGCATCTACCGTCTGCTGCGGAATCGCCCCGTGACCGCCTTTGCCCTGAATAGTGCAGTGAAAAAATTCGGTTGCGGCCATCATCGGCCCGCTGCAAACGCCTAGTGTGCCCAGCGGCAAGTTATTCCACAGGTGTAGACCCACCATGGCATCGACCGCTGGGTCAGTCAGCGCCCCGGCGTCGATCATTGGCTGAGCGCCCCCGGGACCCTCTTCGGCTGGCTGAAACAAAATTTTCACCGTGCCCGCAAACTGATGGCGATGTTCGCTGAGGTACTTTGCGGTGCCCAGCGCGATCGCCACATGCCCATCGTGACCGCAAGCGTGCATTTTACCCGCATGAACAGAGCAGTAGGGCACCTCATTGCGCTCCTGTACCGGTAGCCCGTCCATATCCGCGCGAATCGCCAAAACCGGTACGTGATCTTCTGCCCCTCGGCTTCCTTGCCCCTCGATCACCGCCACCAGCCCCGTCTTCGCCACTCCGCTCTGATGCTGAATGCCCCAGGACTGAAGGCGATCGCTAATAAACCGAGCCGTGATCTCCTCCTGGAAGCCCAGCTCGGGCCGCTGATGCAGCTGTCGCCGCCAATTGACCAGCTCGCTCTGCAAAGCGCGAATCTCAGGCCGCAGCGCTGAAAAGTCTTGAGTAAGCGGGCGAGAGAGCGTCTGCATAGTTTCCTGTGGGCAATTCTTTGAACAATCCTTTCGGCAGTTCTCCTATCTTGACAGATTTTTTTTAGCCTGACTGTCAATCTAGTCTAATCAGCACTTCTGCTCGGATGCAAATGACTTTATGCCCAAAAAGCCGCTGGCATCAGCTGCTCCAGGTCGAGTTTAGCCGCCGCCGCCGCCAGTACTTCTGGATCTTTAGTTTGGCTGAGGTAGGGCAGTGTCCCGATTACAGGCACCCGAGTGAGCGACTCGATCATCCAGGCCGGAGCCCAGTGCTCAATTTGAGCCGGCGGGCAGGGCCGGGTGCAGTTCAGCACGATTCCGCGCAGCTTTACTTTTTTCTGCTCTGCAAGGGCCACATTGGCCACCGCCGCTGCGATCGCCCCTAATCTCACGGGCACCACCAGCACCGCTGGCAATCGCCACTGGTGCGCGACCTCTGCCACCGTCAGCTCTGCAGTCATGGGCGATCCGAGCCCGCCTGCCCCTTCTACCAGTACCCAGTCGCGCTCGGCCTCTAGCTGAGAGAACACCTGCCAGGCTTTAGCCAGATCGACGCGCTTACCCTCTATCGCCGCAGCTAGCGGTGGGGCAATCGGCGTTTTGTACCACAGCGGATTAATTTGCTCGGGCGTTTGATCCAGGTCAAACAGGCGGCTGTAGAGTTCGCGATCGCCCGTCCCTGACTGCACTGGCTTACATACCCCCAAGCGATAGGCCCAGCAGTATCGCTGCCAGTAGGCCACCAGCGCTGAGGTCAGCACCGTCTTACCACTGTCTGTATCGGTTCCGGTGATCAGCAACGCCGCCAAGCTAACTCTCCTCTATATTCCATTCCAATCGCCTGTAGCCTCACTCTGCTGGCACCTGGTCACTCGCCCGAATCTCCAGCGTAAACTCTGCAGCCTGGCTAGACGTTACGTCAATCGCATAGTCACCGCCAACAGGCAAAAAGCTCTGCCAGAACACAATGCCGCTAGCATCAGCCATCATCTCACCGCCGGGCATCAGCACATCAAAAACGACCGGCCCTTGCGAATCAGTGATTCGCGCCGTCAAAATCTGACCTTCTCTAGCGTTAACCACATAGCGGCGTACCTGACCCGGCCTAACGCCATTAGCAACTAGCACCCCATCCGAGCCGCTAGGAAAAGACACTCGCTGAGACTGAACATCCGGCTGTACGGGCGGTTTAGGTGTGGTAGGAGTGCCCTGACCGCCGCCGTTATCCGGGGTTTCGGCCTCGCCCCCGTCTGGGTCTGCCGGTTCGGGCAGTGGGCTCAAATTAATATTCAGTCGATAGTCGCTGCTGGCAACACCGCGCACCGGACTGAGCTGCACCCGATATTCGCCGTCTGTTTTGAGTTCTCCTTCCCAGCTAGGTACGCGGTCAGCCCGGCGACCGACAGGGTTACCATCTGGCCCGAGCACGCTGAGCAGCACCCCTTCACCTTCTAGCGCGGCTGTTAGCGTTTGTCCCGCCTGACCGGTTAGCGGGTAGTTTACCTTGTCGCCACCGCGCAGATTCCCTTCAACAGTCTTAGTGACTCCGGGTTCTAAGTTCAGCGGTGGCTGCTCATACTCCACTGGGTCGGGGGCAGCCTGGGTCGGCGTGGGCGTTGGGCTCTCCAAAGGCGGCAGCGACGTGATCGTCGGGGTCGGGGTGCTACCTGCGTCTAAAGACTGGACGACTGCCCAACCGCCAAAGCCAGCGATCGCCGCCAACCCGATTGCTAACGCCCCCACCGCCAGCGGATTTTCTAACATCGACGGGCGATCTTGCTCAGAGGGCATTGCCAGCCGGGTGTTGGGCTGACGCATCGTTGTCGGTCGGCTAACGGTGGGGTTACCCGGTTGGCCGGGCCGATAGTTGGTAGAACTGGGCGATCGCAGCTCCGGATTAGGGCGACCTACCGCCACTGTTTTCATCTGCGAAGCCGGCGGGCCTGCCAGGAGGGGTGGCGTTGCACCTGTAGCGGTAGCACCGCTGAGACGACTAGACTGTAGCGCCTGGGCCATCTGGCTGACTGACTGAAAGCGATCGCCCGGCCTGTAGCTCAGCGCTTTGTTCAATACTTGGGCTAGCTCCGGGCTAACGGTCACTTCATCCTGCCATCGCCAAGCCGCATTCACATCGTCGAATAGGCTCTGCGGCTCTTTGCCAGTCAGCAGCACAATGGCCGTCACTGCTAGCGCATACAGGTCGCTGCTGGGATAGGCTCTGCCAGTCTGCATTTGCTCACTGGGCGCGTAGCCTGCCTTTCCTACCGTCGTCGCCTGTGGTGATGTGCCATCTAGATGCATCCGCGTCACCACTTCTTTGACCACACCAAAATCAATCAGCACTGGCAGTCTGTCCTGCTGGCGCAAAATGATATTGTCCGGGCTCACGTCTCGGTGAATAATTCCTTTGGCATGAATATGCGCTAGCACCGGCAGCATCTGCTGCAAAAACTGCCTGACTTCAGTTTCTGAAAAGGCTCGCCCCTGCTGTCGCCGCTGATCTAATACTGCGTGGTAGGTTGGCCCCTCTACATAGTCCTGCACTAAAAACAGCCGTTCTTCTTCTTCAAAGGTCGCTCGAAACTTAGGAATCTGCGGGTGAATAATCTGGTACAGCACCGACGCCTCCCGCTGAAAAAGCTGAGTCGCCTTGTCCGAAAAGCGATCTTCTCCCTGCAGCGGCACAAATTCTTTAATGGCACAGCGCTCATTAAATCGACCCTGATCTTCTGCTAAGTAGGTCCGACCAAATCCGCCCTGACCTAGCAACTGAACAATTCTGTAGTGATTTTGAAGCAGGGTGCCAATTGGGATAGCAGTTTGCATAAGCTGGACGTGTTCTAAAACGTACTTTATTAAAGTTGCGTTACATGGCCCAGTCAGTTTGCGCCGGGCTGATTGGTCAGTTCGCACCATCAGTCTACTCTATGTTTTTACCGATAGGTGAGAGGCGTCAGCCACTCTGAGAACAGGCGGTAGAGCCTTTGTCCTGGCAGATTCTGTAAAGCTACGGGTTTATCTCTTTAGAGCCTCCGGGAATGCTGAATTCAGCTTATATCCCTATTCAGTGCGCAGCGCATGACTTACGGTACTTCTAAAATCACAGATCAGACCTCAGCTGGCGACAAAGCCATCCCCGTGAGGCTCTCTTGTCTCTTAGAAGGTCCTTCGCCCGAGCAGCGCGATCACAATCGCACCCGAGCCTTAATTCGCCTCAATTTACTAGGCAACGCTGCGATCCCGATCTTTGACGAAGCGACTCAGAGCATCTCCCGGCTGCTGGCCATGCCCATTTGCATACTCAGCGTCGTCGATGCCGAAATGCAGCGCTTCAAATCCGTTGTCGGGCTTTCCAGCCTCGGGCTGATGAACCAGCTTGCTGCCACCCGACGTCTTCCCCGATCAGAGTCTTTCTGTACCCAAGTGATCGACAGTGGCAAAGTTTTTGCCCTAGAAGATGCCACAGCCCACCCTGCCTTCTCCCGCAGTTTGCTGGTTCAGCAGTACGGCCTTCAGTCTTATCTAGGAGTGCCGCTAGTAACGACTGAAGGCTGCTGCATCGGCACGCTGTCCGTGATGGATCTACTCCCCCATCGGTTTACTCCACAAGAGATTGCCCTTTTGGAGCTAAGCGCTCGCTGGAGCATGAGCGAGTTTGAAAAGCAACAGGCGCTTACGGCCCTGGCAAAAGTTGCTTCTCCTTCGCACACAGCCGCTAACGCCCTAGAAAAATCGCTACTCTCAAAGATCAGTCGCGTTCGCTCTGACTTGGTGATTCAGCTCACGCAAGATCTGCACAATCCGTTGACTTCTATCGCTGGTATGGCCAATATGCTCAGCCGGGAAATCTATGGCCCTCTGAGCGAAAAGCAGCGAGAATATACCAAAATTGTTCTGAGCAGTAGTCAACAGCTGCTCAGCATAGTCGATGAAATTGTTGAGATTGGCAATCTCAACGAAGATAGCTATCAGCTGGTTTTGACTGCTGTAGACATTGAAATGCTTATTCAGCAGGTACTGGCTTCACTTGAAGAGCAAGCAAGCAAGCAAGACCTGAAGCTCAAACACACAGTAGAGCCCGGTTCTCGTATCTGGAATTTAGATAAGCGGATAGTCAAGCAGCTAATCTATCATCTGGTTTCAAGTTTGGCTGAAATGTCTACTGCCGGCAGTACTGTTCGCATGCATGTCTCTCGCAAAGAAGACAGTATCAATATTGCTTTTTGGGTTTCGAATCCCTGGCTAGGTGAGGATCTGCCTCAGGCAATCATGGCCTGGGAGCAAGGTAACTTTCTCACGCCGCTAGCCCGCCCGCCAGCAGCTTCTAAAATGACTTATGTCACCGCAGACGAAGGATTTGCAGACAGTGCGTTATCAAACGAGACAGCAGATGTCTGCGAAGCACCGGCCACTGTCAAAAAAGCAGATGTGTCTCGTCAAGAGTTGGGCCTTTTACTCAGTCGGCACTTAACCAAAATGCATGGTGGGGAGACATTTGTTCAAGGATCTGCGCCTACTGGCTATCGCTACATCATCAGCCTACCGGCTTTGGAATCGTTTAAGTAGGTGAAGATGCCTAATACGCTTTTTCACCCAAACTCGAACAAGCCTATACCCTGCGAGAGGAACTGACCGGGATCTTTGAGCAGGCTTACACCAAGCCGGGAGCAAAGTGCGCCATTCGGGCCTGGTGTAAGCGGGTGCGCAAGAGTGGGATAGAGGCATTTGGCACTTTCCTAGGCACGATTGAAACTCGGCTCGACCCAATCACCAACTACTTTCTTGAACGATTGACCAGTGGATTCGTTGAGGGATTTAACAATCGGGTGAAGGTGCTCAAGCGTCGATGCTACGGCATCTTTGATGTAGACCGACTTTTTCAACGGCTCACACTCGACACCAAGGGCTTTGAGTTATTCGGCTTTGCCTGAACGCTACATCTAGTGCCCACCACGGGAATTCCCGAAGAGCCCTGATTTTTCACTTCCAGCTATATCTGTCTGAACACTCGAATAAAACAGCAACAGGGTTGCAACGCCTGACGCCACAATCAAAGTGACATTTATGCCGAGGAGCGCAATGCCGCCCCATCCGCGAATAGGGTCGTGAGAGAGAAACGCGATCGCACCGGCTACTCCAGCCGGGACCAGTGCCAGAGCAGCAACCACGCCTACCAGCGTATCGGTTTTACGCTCAGTCAGCGCCACCATTCCGGCAATGCCCGCAGCAATTGCAGTGACGACGCTATACCAACCAGGACTGACTCGCTCCTGTAGCAGTGCTTTATTGAGCAGGCTAGTCTCTTCAGGTAGAACGTCAGTAACGTTTAGCAGCCAGGTAATGACTAGCGCTGCAGCCATCGCAATGCTCAAGCCCAGAATGGCAGAAATCGTCCCTTCAAGTGCTAGCCTCGGCTGACGGTTTACAACAGAAAATGAAATGAGGGCTAGAGGGGGAAGCGCTGGCGCAATCACCATCGAACCAATCAGTACCGGCACAGAATTAGTCAGTAGGGCGATCGCTGACAGCACCCCAGCGGTAGCCATTAGTACAATGTAGGAGGCATTGAACTCGCTGAGTTCAGCCACGTGTTGAACGGTTTCAGGCGCAACAATTTTGAGTCGAGAGGACATGTATACGAGGAGAAAGTAGCTTCCTCACTATAGGCTCTTTAACTTGTCTCCCTTTGAAACTTCTTAAGCTAGAGTGAGTCCTCATTTTGCATGATATCCCGTTTGAATTTTTTACCAATCCGCCCAGTATTCAACGGGTACAGGTCTAGAATGTGATGTCAGGTTGAAAAACAGATCCTGAGACCCTCTATAAGGAATCCTGCCATGATGGCCCTGACGTTAAGCGGCCTGTCTGTGTATCCGATCAAGTCGGCAGCCGGGATTGCTGTGAATGAGGCGCAAATGACGCCGCGCGGGTTGCAATATGACCGGCGATGGATGGTGGTAGACGATCAGGGTAAGTTCATCACTCAGCGGCGGTTTCCGCGCATGGCGCTGATTGGGGTAGCGATCGCCGATCAATTACAAATTACCGCGCCCGGCATGCCCGACCTATCGGTGCCGCTGACGGCAGAATCATCGGAGCGAGTGAAGGTAAAAGTGTGGGGAGACGGCTGTGAGGCGATCGCCCTTCCCCCAAAAACCAAACAATGGTTCACCCAGTTCATCGGTATCGACTGCCAGCTCGTGTACATGCCCGACAGTTCACACAGGCCCACCGATCACGGCAAATTTGGCAGCGAAAATTTGGTCAGCTTTGCCGACGCCTACCCTTACTTGCTCATTTCTGAAGCGTCTCTAGCAGGGCTGAATCGCAAACTATCAGAGCAGCGAAAGTCACTGGTTCCGATGAGCCGCTTTCGGCCCAACTTGGTGATTAAAGGCGACATTGCGCCTCACGCTGAAGACAGCTGGCAGCAGATACAGATGGGCGAGGCGGTGTTTGACTTGCCGAAGCTGTGTTCCCGCTGCTCGATTCCCAATGTAGATTTGCAAACCGGGCATCGCACCTCAGAACCCAGTCAAACTCTGGCTACCTACCGCGCCTGGGACAGAGGTATCTGGTTTGGCCAAAACTGCATTCAACAGGGCAACTCGGGCGTTACTTTGCGCATCGGCGACCCGGTAAAGGTATTACGGGCGATCGCAGATTAGGAGGTCACGTAGAATACTGAGAGAAATCTCCCATTCGTCTTAGAGTGCAGATACGGCAATATGAGATCATAGTCGCTAGCGCGTAGCGGCATTCATTCAGACGTAACCACTAAGAAATTATTCATAATGGCTATTCAAACGGTTTCCACCACTCCTTTTGACGACCAAAAGCCGGGCACCTCAGGTCTGCGTAAACAGGTACCCACCTTTCAAAAAGCCAACTATCTAGAAAATTTCGTTCAATCCACATTCAATAGCCTTGCCGACTATCAGGGCAAAACGCTGGTGCTCGGTGGCGATGGCCGCTACTTTAACCGCCCCGCCATTCAAACTATCTTAAAAATGGCCGCAGCCAACGGCGTGGGCAAAACTCTGGTCGGTCAGGGCGGCATTCTCTCTACACCCGCTGCCTCCTGCCTGATTCGCAAATACGACGCTTTCGGTGGCCTGATCCTCTCCGCCAGCCACAACCCCGGTGGCCCAGAAGGTGACTTTGGCGTCAAGTACAACGTTTCTAACGGCGGCCCGGCTCCCGAAAAAGTCACCAGCGCCATTTTTGAAAATACTAAATCCATCAGCGAATATAAGATCGTCGAGGCTGATGACGTTGATCTCGATACGCTGGGTAAGACTCAGCTCGGCGAAATGACTGTAGAGGTGGTCGATGCTGTTGCTGACTACGCTGATCTGATGGAAAAGCTATTCGACTTTGGCAAAATTCGTCAGCTCCTGAAAGGTGATTTCAGTATGTGTATGGATTCGCTCCATGCGGTCACTGGTCCCTATGCCAGGGCGATTTTTGAGCAGATGCTGGGCGCGAAAGCCGGTACCGTCACCAATGGCGAACCGCTAGAAGATTTTGGCGGCGGACACCCCGATCCAAACCTGGTGTATGCGCACGATTTGGTTGAGACTATGTTTTCGAGCAGTGCGCCTGACTTTGGGGCGGCTTCGGATGGGGACGGCGATCGCAACATGATCCTCGGCAACAATTTCTTCGTCAACCCCAGCGACAGCCTGGCGCTGATCGCCGCGAATGCCACCCTGGTACCGGGCTATAAAAACGGACTCTCCGGCGTTGCCCGCTCCATGCCGACCAGTCAAGCGGTTGACCGGGTAGCCGAAAAGCTAGATATAGACTGCTACGAAACGCCCACCGGATGGAAATTCTTCGGCAATCTGCTAGATGCGGATAAAATTACCATTTGCGGCGAAGAAAGCTTTGGCACGGGATCCAACCACGTCCGCGAAAAAGACGGGCTCTGGGCAGTGCTGTTCTGGCTGAATATTTTGGCGGAGCGTCAGCAGTCGGTTGAAGAAATCGTCACTGAGCACTGGAAAACTTACGGGCGCAACTTTTACTCGCGGCACGATTACGAAGGAGTCGATAGTGCTAAGGCGAATGAACTGATGGCGGGATTGCGATCGCAGCTCTCCGATCTCCCCGGCCAACCCCTCGGCGACTACACCGTGGACTACGCCGACGACTTCAGCTACACCGACCCCATTGACGGCAGCGTCAGCGACAAACAGGGTATTCGGATTGGCTTCACCGACGGCTCACGCATGGTCTTTCGCCTGTCGGGCACCGGCACCCAGGGGGCCACGCTGCGGCTGTATCTAGAAAGCTACGAACCAGACGAAGCCAAACACAGCCTCGATCCGCAAGAAGCGCTCAAACCGCTGATCGTCCTGGCCGATGAAGTCGCCAAAATTCAGGCCCTCACCGGACGTGACCAGCCTACGGTAATCACTTAGAGCAACTGCTTAGAATCGACGTTTTTTTAACCGGGTGAAGAGAAAGCTTACTTGAATCTCTTCGCCCGTTGGTGGCTTTAAACAGACAGCGATTATCCCGGAAAACTGCCAGATAACCGCCGCTCAACAGCGGTAGTGCGCGAGTGATTTTCGCAAATAGCGTGATGCGCCAAAATATGTCTGCTACGATTTCTCCTATACTGCTTGTTTAATAGATAAGTGACCTAAAGCTTTAGACAGCTTTGCTGCATTCTGGCCATCTGAGCGAGCGACATGAAATATTGGGAATTTCTGATCCAAAAAGAAGGCGACCAAACCTGGCTACCTCTGGCGTCCCAGCAGATTGATATTTTGGCCGGTCGCTACCGCGTGATTGCTCATACAGACCGCATCAGCGCCCCTTTAAGAATTCGGATCGCTCAGCTGCCCACAGACGATCTGTCTTCGCAACCAAAAATTCGCCAGCGAACAGATAAAACCAACGAGTCTGGGCTGGTCTTGGTGATGCCCTATGTCAATCTTCAGCCAGGCCAGTGGGCGCTGACGTGCAGCAGCCTCGGTCTGACCGGTGACACCGAGGCTGCAAGTGAAGACGGTTGGCAGTATGGCCTTAAGCTGCAGGTGTTTTCTGGAACTGATGAGGATGGGCCGATGGGATGGCCTGCTGGTTCGGCGGCGGCACACCGCAGCGCAGACTCTAATGGTTCAGCCATTCCCTTAGTTAATAGAGCTCTGCCCCTAGCTCAGGCTCAGCTGCACCAGCAGATGACTACCGCTGATTTTGCCCCGGCGAGTGAGATGACTAGCCCTAGCTACCGGGTTTCGCTCAGGCAGCAAGCCTATCTCGCTCAACAAAACCAGCCCATGACGATTATGGGACAGGTCAACGCGCTTTCGCAGCAGCATCAAGAAGATATTAGTGAGCTGTGGATTCGTCTCCAAGATCCGCAGACTGCAGCGGTGATCATGGAGGCGCATAGGCCGCTGAGCTTAGCCCGACTACCTGCCGACTTTAAGGTGCAGATACAGCTACCTGCCGAGGTGACAACGCAGCTGATCTTAGGTGAGGTCTCTCTTCGGGCCGCCGCCAACGCCGCAGGCAGTCCGTCCGTATTGGCGTCTACCGCTTTTACAATTACCGCAGGCATTGACCGACAGTTGGCGGCGATCGCCAGTCAAGATGCCGGCCCATTTGAAGAAGCCTCAGGCTTCTCAGATGCGACGCCACCGCTAGCCGAACAAAACAGCAGCGATGATATCTCCATACCTGCTCTAGATCCAACCCAAAGACCGAGTAATCCGGCCATCGGGGTTGTTCAACCGCCTGATCCAGATCGCAACTTTGGGCAACCGCCTCCCCTTCAGCCAGAGCTGCCCGACTTCGCTGCTTATCGTCCTGCTGCTGAACCGGCACCGTCTGGATCGCGCTCGTCTATGGTGTCGCAACCGGCTCAGTTTGTCGGTACCAGCATCGAGAACGACGATCTGGAGGCCGATGAGATTGCTGCTGTCTTAGAAGACATCGATCAGGATCTGCGCTTAGAAGATTCTGATCTAAATGCGTTCGAGCCGCCTGAAATAGATCTGCCTGCCGATCAGCCATCCGATACGTCTTTCGATCTGCCTGCCCCTGAGACAGAAAGCAAACCCTCTGGTCAACGGGCCAAGGCTCATATGGCCTTTCAATCGCTGAAGCTCAAAGATCATTTCTGGCAACGGCTCTCAGCGCTTACCCATGAGAGCCATCAAGAAGCCGCCAAGATCGCCGAGGGAATGGAGGCCGCTGGCATCAGCCGGCAGCGGTCAATTGATCTGCCGGTCACCTCAGAATTTTCCTTAGATGATGAAGTCGTTATCTATGACGATGAACCTACCGCGACTCAGTCAGCGGTAGCTGAGTCGCCTACTGTCCCCGTTGCCAACCGGCAGGAAAGCGTCCCAGCCTTCAATACTGATCGGTCTGTTCTGCCTAGTCCACCTGCTCAGACAGCTCAGTCATTTTCTCGATCTGATCAGCCTGAAATGGCGCTGCCCGTCATCAGTGTGCCAGTGGGAGATTTGGTGGCAGGAGAGTTGGTCACCGTTACAGTGCGAACTCGTCCGTCTGCCTATAAGCCTTTCATTAAGCTATGGATGGTAGATCGGCAGAGCCGCACGCTCGTGACCGAACCCCAGACGTTGACCGATTTGTTGCCCGATGCCCTCGGAGATTTGCAGTCAACGGCTCAATTGCAGGTACCAATGGACTGCTTAGATGTGCAGATTGCGGCGATCGCCATAGACATGGCCACTCGCGAGGAAAGTGGCAAAGCCGTCGTCAACCGGCACGTCGTTCCTGCTGGCCAATCATCGGGCAATAGCCGCTTCAGGCTTTAGGTCCAGGCTTTAGATCCAGACTTGAGCGATGCGACCAGGCCGCTGAGCCAGCCAGTAGCCCAAGGCAATGCCTGCTACGCTGCAGATCAGGTCTCCCATATCCAGGGTGCGATGGGGCGAACTACTGTAGCAGCTCTTCGGTAACGGTGAATAGGGTAAAGAGCCCGGGGAAACCCGGCAGTGAAATGCCCCCTAGCCAAGAAGAACCCTTGAAATGTTTTTGGCCACAGAGACGATGGCCCAGATAGCTCGCAGCGCAATACAGAACCACATGACCGACTTTATCGTAGTTAGGAAACTGAGCGAGCAGATCTAAGGGAAGGCGATCGCTATAGGCCGCCCACAGTACCCCCATAAAGCACAGACCGTAGCCCCCAGCTATAATCGCGATCTTCTTAGACGGACTAGCTGGTGCATTCATAAGGAAAGTTTGCAGACCTGAGGCTGCGGCGAGGGTTAGCCGGGCAAAACAGCGTAAAAGAAGGCTACAACCCGCAAAGAGGTCATTTCAGATATCATTTTGTAGTAACGCTGCTGATTGCCCAGCGGCCTGCCAAAACTCACCGCTAAGAATCTATGGACGTTCGATTTGCTCACACTCGCCTGTTTGTGTCTGATATTGCCACCTGCGCTGAGTTTTACCGCGATATCCTCAAGTTTAAGCCAGTGACCATTCAGATCGAAAAGGGCTACGCCGAGTTTGAAGTCGCCAATATGCGCCTTTCTCTCTTTCGCCAGCAGGAGATGTCGGAGATTTTGCGCACCAGTGACAAGCCCTACGCTGCCGACTGCCAGGATAAATTTGGCCTAATCTTTAGCGTCCACAACCTAGACGATATCTATCACGAACTGCGCCATGCTCAGATAGAGTTCGCAGAGCCGCCTACCCAAAATACCGAGTTTGCCCTCAAAGTAGCTTACTGCCGTGACCCCGAAGGCAATCTTATCGGTTTGTTTGAGCCGATGATGTAGCCCGGCTATCTATCACGATTGGCTATCTATCACCCATTGCACCAACAGTCTGACGCCGTAGCCGGTAGCGCCGGGGCTGTTGTAAGCATTTTCTTTCTCGGACCATACTGGGCCAGCAATATCTAGATGAGCCCAAGGCGTGTCTTTGACAAACTGCTTGAGGAATAGAGCAGCGGTGATTGATCCGCCAGCCCGAGGACCCGTGTTTTTCATATCAGCCACTACTGATTTGAGCCCTTCAAAGTATTTTTCTTCCATTGGCATTTGCCAGAGCTTTTCGCCAGAGAGCTTGGCCGCTGCTGTCAGCTTCCCAGAGAGGTCTTCATCCTGGCTAAAGAGCGCGCCGATGTCGTCGCCTAGCGCCACTACGCAAGCGCCGGTCAGGGTCGCCAGGTTGATCATGGCATCGACCCCAAGCTTGTCAGTAAATACCAGCGCATCGGCCAGCGTTAGTCGACCTTCGGCGTCGGTATTGTTGACCTCGATGGTTTTGCCGTTAGACGCAGTCAAAATGTCGCCGGGGCGCATGGCGTGACCGCTGATCATGTTTTCGGTCGCGGCGCTGATGAAGTGGACTTCGACATCGGGTTTGAGCTGGGCGATCGCCTTGGCCGCTCCCAGCACCGCCGCTGCACCGCCCATGTCGATTTTCATCATCTCAATGCCCGAGCCGCTGGGCTTGAGGTTCAGTCCGCCTGAGTCAAACGTCAGCCCTTTGCCAATGATGGCCAGTTTTCGCTGAGCGGTTTCAGCCGGTGAGTAGGTGAGGTGGATAAACTTGGGCGGCAAATCTGACGCCTGAGCTACGCCTAAGTAAGCGCCCATTCCCAGGGCTTCACACTGGTCGCGCTCTAACACCTCTAGCTTAAGGCCGTAATCGCGGGCCAGGTCAGCGGCAGTGTCGGCCAGCTTTGCGGGTGTAACGACGTTAGGCGGCGCAGCCACTAACTCACGAGCTAGAATCACGCCCTCGCAGATCATCTTGGCTTTTTGGATAGCTGCGTCTTCACCCGCAAAAGAGAGGAGCTCCACCTGGTCTAGCTCATTCGTGCTCTTGTCGGGTTCCGACTTAAAGCGCTGATCTCGGTTCATCGCCAAAATCATGCCTTCGGTAATTGCCTGAGCGGTCAGCGCCTGACTGTTGTTCCACACCGGAAAGCTGATGCCCAGGGTGCGGCATTTGGCTTTGGTAGCCGCCCGCGCTGCGATCGCAGCTCCCCGACGCAGCCCTTCTAGCTCCATCGCATCAGAACTGCCCAGGCCGACAACCCCAATCTTTTTGACCGGCGCATCCGGGCCTAATCGAGTGATAGCTGTAGTCCCGGCTTTGGCCTCAAACTCCTCTTCGTCAATCAGCGTTTGCAGCATCCCGGCTACCTTGTCGTTAAGCTCCGACAAGATTCCCGTCAGCGGCAGCGATTCTTCCGAGAGGCCGATTATCAGGCAATCTCCAGTCCAGTCCAGACAAGACCGATCCGACGCTATAAAATCCATTCCTTGGTTCATCAATTTAATATTCTCGTTCTATAGTATCCACTGATTCCGGGTGTTTTCCGAGCATTGCCTTTTTTTGCTGGGGTTTTGCTGAAGGTTGGCAGAGGCATTTTGCGACTTTCAACTCACCGCTATTCGAGTTTTCTGTTAAAACTTCAGAAGATAAGGACGTAAGGAAATCGATTTGAGGCCGACAGTAGGCAGCGCCAATTACTGTGTCAGCGTCGCCTGATCTCGACCGCAACCGCTGGGGTGGAACCCCCTTCACCCTTGAATATTTTTTTGAGAAGCAGATATGTTGAAAACGCTAAAGGATAGGCTGCCGCTGATAGCGCTTGTCGGCATCAGTGCCCTCTCGGTAGGGATGGCTGTCGCTTTTTTAAAGTCCACTGATGCCTTCAGCCCGCAGCGCGAGGTGGTTAGCTCAATATCACCTGAAGCAGCAGTGTCTTCGGCGGTGCTCAAGTTGGTTAATCAGCCTGCCGAAACCCGTAGCGCCGCGCTGCAGGCGATCGCTCAGCAGAAAGGCATAGAAGGCGATCGCGCCCGTTATCTGCTGGCGGTAGACCTGATAGATCAAGGCAAAGGCGGCAGCGCCCTGACCCTACTCGACAGCTTAGACAGCAGCTATGAGACTCTAGCGCCCTATGTCCTGCTCAAACGAGGACAGGCTGAAGCTGCTACCGGACAGGCCGAAGCTGTTCAAGCCATCTGGATGCAGCTCACCGAGCAGTACCCCGGCAACGCCGCTACCGCCGAAGCCCTCTATCAGCTAGGCGATCAGTCTGAAGAGTCGGCGGCTACCTACTGGAGTCCGCTGCTGCAAGATTTTCCTAGTCATCCCCGCAGCGTAGAGCTGGCCTTCAAACAGGTCTCGACCGCTGATCAGCCTGCTGCCAAAGTCGCTGAAACCGACGCCGGAGTTTTAGACTTCGATCAGCTGTCTTTGCTCAAACTCATTGCGCGTCACGGGCTGCATCACCCTGACTATGTGCAGATGCTGAACCGACTCACTGAGCAACACAGCAGCGCCCTCACGCCAGAAGACTGGGCCGCTGTCGGCTTTGGCTATTGGGAAACTCAAAACTACGGTCAGGCCGGTGAGGCTTACAGCAAGGCCCCGGCTACGCCGCTTAGCCAGTATCGCGCAGCCCGAGGCAAGGAGCTCAAAGGAAAAACAGTTGAGGCGATCGCTACCTACCGCCTGCTCAACCAGACCTTCCCAGACGCCCCAGAAACCGCCACCGGCCTGCTAAAGCTCGCTCAGCTTGTACCCAGATCAGATGCCGTCGCCACCCTCGACCAGGTGATCAATCGCTTCCCTGATCGGGCTGCCGAAGCTCTGGCCCAGCGGGCTGACTCACTCGATGCGCTCAAGAGTCCCGACTCTGCTAACCAGGCCAGGGCCTCCATTCTCTCTCAGTACAGCGACTCTGCCGCTGCCGCTAAGATTCGCCTGGCCAATGCTGAAGCCAATGCCAAAGCGGGTAACTATCCAGCGGCCATCGACTGGGCGCAGCAGCTGATCGCCGCCACCCCCGATGATGAACTAGCGGCTAAAGCGGGCTTCTGGCTAGGCAAATGGGCTCTCCAACAAAACCAGCCAGACGTTTCTCATCAAGCATTTGAGACTGTCATCCGCACTCATCCCGATTCATATTTTGCCTGGCGCTCAGCGGTTCATCTTGACTGGAATGTCGGCGACTTCGACACCGTTCGTAGCCTTGATACGCCTATTGCCCTGCCGCCTGAGCGATTGCCGCTACCGGCTGGCTCGGCTGCACTACAAGAGCTGCATTTGCTTGGCCAGGATCAGACAGCCTGGAGCCAGTGGCAGACTGAATTTGTCGATCAGCAGTCGCCTACCGTCGCTGAGCAGTTTACTGACGGCATATTACGGCTAGGCATAGGCGACAACCTGAACGGCATCTTTATGGCCTCTAGCCTGGCCTGGCGCGATCTGTCCGCAGAAAAAGACGAATACCTTCTCCTAAAAGAAAATCCGAGCTACTGGCAGGCCGTCTATCCGTTTCCCTTCTCGCAGCTGATCACCAGCTGGGCGCAGCTGCGGCAGCTCAATCCGCTGCTAGTCACCGCTTTAGTCCGGCAAGAATCCAGATTCCAGCCAGATATTCAGTCAGTCGTGGGGGCCACTGGTCTGATGCAGGTGATGCCAGAAACAGCCGCCTGGATCAGCGAGCAGCTAGGCGGAGAAAGCTACATTCTCGATCAGCCAGAGGACAATGTGAAACTAGGCACCTGGTACCTCGACTTTACCCATCAGCAGTACACCGACAACTCTCTATTTGCGGTTGCTAGCTATAACGCTGGCCCTGGCAGCGTTGCCGGCTGGATAGCAGAGGGCGGCTACGCCAATGCTGATGAGTTCGTAGCAAAAATTCCCTATCCAGAGACTAAAGACTACGTTGAATCTGTTTTCGGCGGCTATTGGAACTATCTGCGTCTGTATAATCCCGAAATTGCTGCTAAGGTTGCGGAATTACAAGCAGACCGCTGATGCCAAATTTCATGGCGGGGGACAAAGTCAAGGCTAGCTGGCGCTGATCTGCTGACCACACAATAGGCTCAGCCTGTCACAACTCAACCTGTCACAAACAGAGTCATAGGCTGTAAAATGCCTATCAACTAAGGATCTTTGGACAAGGGTCTTTGGATCGCTTAAGCGCTTGTAGGCTGAGTTACGCTCCGCCTATCCAATCATTGATAGGATAATCCTTGATACTATGATTAGGTAGACGTACGCAAACAGCAAAGATCTGGGTGCTATGTAAAAGCTCCGTAGGGATGGCGTCTGTGTTAATCTTTGGTCGTTGTTCAGGTATGTTGAAAGGCCCGTGGTAGTCGTTGGTTTCATGGAGTATCGTGACTAAATTTAGTGCCCCCCAGCAAAGTCAACTCGCACAAATTGGCGCTTTCCTGCGTGAAAATCGAGAAAAGCAGGAAAAGTCTCTAGAAGATATTGCCATTCGTACCTACATCAGACCGCAGCTGCTCAACGGCATCGAAAAAGGTGACCCAGACTTGCTGCCTGAGCCTATTTTCGTGCAGGGATTCATTCGTCGCTACGCCGAAGCCCTAGGTCTCAAAGGCACTGAGCTAGCTCAGCAATTTACCGTTACCTCGATTCCCTCTACCCCTCGGCCAGCTCAGCAGCCAGCACCGGCAAACTCAACGAGTACTCGGATCAGCCGCACGACGCCCAATCAGCCCCCCTCCCCTCAAAACAGCGCGACGACACCCATACTGAGCAAAGCAAGTTCGCCGCTCCCAAACGATCCTTTTTTCAATGGCAGTCAAATCAATGGCAGTCAAATCAATAGCAGTCAAAATCAACCTGATAGCAGCTCGTCGCCAGCAGCGGTAGCCCCGGCCTCAGAAGTCGAGAAAACAAAAGCAAAGGAGACTACAGAGCAAACTGTAGAAGTGCCGCCGGCCAAGCGTGAAGATTTACCGGCAGGCTCTTCTATAGTTACCAACGGTCGCAGTGCCGCCATCTCTCCAGAGACTAGCTCGTTCGATAACCTGCCAGAGACTGGCCCTTCAGGGAATGTCAATCTACTAGAGCAGATTGACGAGCAGCCTGACGAGCAGCAGCCTGACGAGCAGCAGCCTGTTAGCAACGGCGCTGCTCCGGCAGCGCTAGATACGCCGACTGAGCAGCACTCAGCGCCGATCGCCGCAGCAAATGCAGGCTCTGTGAGCGAGGTCGAGACCCCTGATACTTTTGATGAAGTCCTTTCAAACGGCACGCGCAGCTATCAGCCTGGCCCCGAAAGCAATGACTTTGACCGAGATCGCCCAGCGACGCCAACCACAGAGATGACGCCAGAGGCCGCACCTGTGCTGCCGGTCGGCCCGCTCGCTACCAATACAGGGCCGGTTGGTATAGAGCCTGTCGGCACAGAGCCTGGCAGCACAGGATATGAGAAGTCTTCTGCGCCTAATCTGAAGCCGTTTATTATCGGTGGGGTGGTCGCTGCACTCACAGCCGGGGTGGTAATTTTGGCGAGTCTGCTCGGGGTTGGCGATCGCCAACCGGAGACCAGCAGCAGTGTAGACACGACTGATCAGCCCGCTGACAGCACGCCCAATTCTGAAGCTTTTGGAGAAGATCCGGTAGAGGCCGAGCCGCCTGTCAGCACAGCGCCTGTATACGTTGAAGCCACGGCTACCGGTTCAGCCTGGATGAGCGTCATTGCCGATGGCAGCACCATTTTTGAGGGGACGCTCCAGCCCGGTGATACCCAGCTGTGGGAAGCTCAAGAAAATCTCAATATCTTTGCTGGTAACGCTGGGGCAGTCGAGCTAGCGCCTAATGGTGAGGCCGCCACCGTCATGGGTAGCAATGGCCAACAAGGCGAAAAGATTTTTACGCCTGAGTAGGCTATCGAGTAGGCTGATAGATTTTTGTGACTGAGCTGGCGATCGCCTCAGCAGAATTGATCCACTCAGCGAGCTAGTACAGCCGATACAATAAAATAGAAAACCGGGTAGTGTCCAGCGAGCTGATGCTGGCGACAGCTACTGGTTTACCGCTCACCTACTACCGTACGACCTGCTTATGACGCCTCCTGCTGATCTTGAGACGGCAACCGCCAACCTCTCGGTGCCAGATGAGCAGACCCGCGAGGTCTTCTTAGATGAGATTCCTGGTGATGTCGAGATGTCTCTGTTTGACCATCTTGACGAACTTAGGCAGCGGATTTTTCATGCGCTGATTGCGATCGTCATTGCCGTCGTCGGCTGCTTTACCAGCGTTCGGCAAATTGTCGAGCTGCTAGAGGTTCCGGCTCAGGGGGCAAAGTTTTTACAGCTTTCGCCCGGTGAATACTTTTTTGTATCGATCAAAGTAGCCGGCTACAGCGGCATTTTGCTAGCGAGTCCGTTCATTCTCTACCAGATTATTCAGTTCGTTTTACCAGGGCTGACTCGCCGCGAGCGTCGTCTGATTGCGCCGGTGGTGATCGGCTCTAGCGTCTTGTTTTTTGCTGGGCTGGGGTTCGCTTACATTGCCCTGGTGCCTGCGGCGCTCAACTTTTTTATCAACTACGGCGCTGATGTGGTTGAGCAGATGTGGTCAATTGATCGCTATTTTGAGTTTGTGCTGCTGCTGCTATTTAGCACGGGGCTAGCTTTTCAAATTCCTGTCATACAGCTGCTGCTAGGTCTCTTGGGCATCGTTGGCTCCAAGCAGATGCTCTCCGGTTGGCGCTATGTCTTATTGGGCGCTGCCATTCTAGGCGCGGTGCTGACGCCCTCTACCGATCCGATTACGCAAAGCCTGCTAGGGGGCGCAGTCCTCTTCCTTTATTTTGGCGGTATTGGGCTGGTGAAGGCGATCGGTCGGTAAGCGGTGGGCTATTGTCATCCGCCCATAAAAAGAAGCTGCTAGCCCTTCATCTCAATCGCAAACGGCTAACAGCTGTCTCTGTGAATTTAAGCTGAGTCAAATTTAAAAAAACGTCAACAGCACCTCAAGTCATTGATGATTGCGGGTGGTAGATACATTGAGCTGCTGGACTGTATAGGCTCTTTGATTGGCTTTTGGTCTAATGAATGGCTTTGCTTGTAATTTGCGATCGCCAACGGAAGCTGCTAGCCGCGACCGAGCTAGAATTTAGACCGAATCATTTCCTTATTGCTTTCGGGCTGCTGACCAAACAAGCTATCTAAGTAGATGCGGCTGACCTGACGCTGAGTCACCCCGTTCTGCATCAAAAATAGTGATATCGCGGCACAAAATAACCGATCCTGACTCCATCCAGAATGAACCTCTAAATAGTTCTGCACGGACGTGTGCAGGTCTTCAGGGATCTCAACCGATAAACTGACAGACTGCTGCATCGCAAAGGCTCCTCTCGCTAATCGCTTAACTATCTTTTGGCATGACAAACTCTCACGCTCTGTCTATCCTGAGTGGCTCGCAAACCAGGACAGACAGAGGGTTCGGCTGACGTGTTGTTCATTGTGGGACATGGCCTTAGAAATAGCAACGTGCCCGGTTGAGCTAGAGAGCTTTAGCAAAAATTCACGTTTGCTGGAAAGGTCTATTTCGCCCTACTTTTTGTTACATAAATTTACATTTAGTCCTTGATCACCGCACTCAGCAGTTCCTTTTTGATAATCCACAGAAATCGGTAGAATCCCCCACCCACGTTTTAGCCTGTGGAAAACCGCCCGGTGGCCTGTGGAAAACCTGTGGAAAGCCTGTGGAGAAAATCGCTGTAATACTAAGAATTGTAAACTTCTAAAATCTGTCTAATTTTGGTATTCGATCAAGTTTGCAAGTCCATTTTGTAGCAGGCGTTACAGCGATCCGGCACTACGGCGATTCGCTAGACCTTCGCAGCGGGCGCTTACCTCTAGCGTCACGGTTTAGGGTGCTTTTTCCACAGGCGCTATGGCCGGGTCCTCAAAGTAATCAGCAATCTGAGCGATCATGGCGGCGACTTCAGCAGGCAGGCGGCGCACTACTTTGCGATCGCGCATACTCACCGTCACTAGCGTCACCTGTCCGGTCAGACATAGCTGCGGCTGCGGGCCAACCGTCTCAATTTCGTATAGCCAGCTGAGGCGGATACCTGTCATCGGAGCCAAACGGGTTTTAACAATAGCTGACGTGCCCAGCGTCAGCGGCTGCCGGTAGCGAAGATCTAATGCCACCACTGGCAGGTCATATCCTAAGCTGACTAACTGCTCAAATGGGATGCCAACCGCTCGCAGGCACTCGATTCGCGCTGACTCTAGCCAGGTGACGTAAGTGCCATGCCAAACGACGCCCGCATAATCTGTATGGTGGGGCTGGACGCGAATTGGATATTCAAACCAGGCTGAAGGAGCAGGTGGCATAGACAGGTGTTTAAGTTTGTTTTGATGTTTAACAGTTTGTTTCTATCTGAGTGGGTTTTTATCGGTTTGTATCTAAGGTTTATACATGGGTTTATAAGGGACTTAAATGACTATGATTGAAAACATTTTGCTGGCTGACTCTGGCATTGGGAACACCCGAGACATGATGAAGGTGCTGATGCAGATACCCAGAATTAAGCGATCGCGCATCACCATTTTGCATGTGGTGCCCTCTCAAACCTCTGCATCAGCCATGACCGAGCGGTGGCAAACTGGCGGCAAGACCTTAGCTGAAGCAGTCAGTGAGCTGGATCTAGACCCCACCCGTGTCAACGCCCTACTGCGCGAAGGCGAGCCCAAAGACGTAGTGGGCAAAGTCGCCGATGAAATTAATGCCGATCTGATCGTCATGGGCTCTAGAGGGTTGAAAGGGCTGCAGGCGATTTTGGGTAACTCAGTTAGTCAGTACGTGTTTCAGCTCTCATCGCGACCCATGCTGCTGGTTAAAGACGATCTCTATGCCATTAAGCCGGTTAAGCGCATCCTGGTCGCGCTGGATAAATCTGACTCTGCCAAAGAGAGCTTGCGGGTCGCTATCGATCTTGCCCGTGACATTGAAGGCAGCGAGATTATTCTGGTCCACACCATTTCTAAGCTCAGCGGCAACCTGGAAGAAACCATTCGCGATCGCCCCGAAACCGATCCGGTGCTGGCCGACGCCGTTTCCAAAGTCCGTAGAATGGGTATCAACTACCGTTGCGAGGCCCCTGCCGGTAAGCCCGGTGCCCGCATTTGCGAACTCGCCGACGACCTCAATGTCGATCTGCTAATTTTGGGCTCGCCCGACCGCCGTCCGACGATTGCCAAAGCTATGCCCGACTTCGACCGGCTGCTGGGTGAATCCCTCTCTGACTACGTGCGCGTCTATGCCAGCTGTCCGGTCATGCTCACCCGCATTAATGCCTGACGGCTGCTCAGCCCTTTAGCGGCCTTCTAGACGAACTGACAGGGCCGCTGGATAGCGTCGTAAAGGGTGGCTTCGTAAACGGCCTGGTCTACTTCAAAAGCGCCGAACCGGGCCAGGTGAGGATTCATCATCTGCGCGTCGAACAGCAAGAAGTGGCGCGATCGCAAATGCGCTACCAGCATCACCATCGCCGCCTTTGATCCTTCGGGAATGCAATAAAACATCGATTCGCCAATGAACGCCCCGCCCAGCACGATGCCCAAAAACCCACCCGCTAGCTGGTCACCCTGCCAGGTTTCAAAGCTGTGAGCGTAGCCAGCCCGGTGCAGACGGAAGTAAACTTCCTTAAGCTCATCCGAAATCCAGGTAGTCTCCCGGTCGGCGCAGCCATCTACCACGGCTTCAAATGCCTGGTTGATGGCTGGCGTAAACTGCTGTTTATTCAGCACTCGTCGGAGGGATTTGGGATAGCGAAATCGCTCGTCTAAGGGCATCAGCGCTCGCTTTTTGCTGGAGTACCAGTTGAGCGTGTCGCTATCTTGCTCCGCCATCAAAAAATAGCCCTGAGCGTAGCACTGAAGAATTTGCGGAACGGAATAAACCATAGCGACCCAACCTGCCAACTAATTTAGCCAGCGACTTTAGCCAGCAACTACAGAGAGGGCTGGGGTAAGAGGTAAAGTAATTACAACTTTCACACCGCAGCTCGGCATAACCTTTTAGCCTGATAGCAATCGGCCTGCTTGCCTCCAACTGTTTTTTGACTTTTGGCAGCGATCGCCCCCACCACAGCAGTGAATGCTGACTCATATTGGCACTAAACAATAGACATGCCCGACCCTAAAGAGCCTGAATTTATTCAGCCTGATGCCACAGATCCTACCCCCAACGCTGAGTCCACTGGCACTGAGCCAGTTAGAGCTGTTAAGCTACCGCCGCCCGAAGACGCGGTTAAAGAAGGCCAGTGGCTCCAAACTACTCTGCACCAGTGGCTAGACAAAGAGTTCTTGCCAGAAATCATCAATGAGCATATCGCAGCTCGGGCTGCTCAGGTCTTTGTCCGCCAGCGCATGGAAGGCGAAAATGGCTTAAATGCCCTGGTGCTCGCCATTTTGACTGAAATGCAGGGCTACGACTTTTCCAAAAGCTTCTACAGCGAGTTTGCAGTGGCTAACGCCGTCGGTGACCTGCTGCTAGATAGCTTAGGAATCGAGCGCTGCTGCGGCAACACCGATAGCGACGATGAGACACCGGCTGGCTAAGTCAATCTGTCACCTCAGCATACAAAAAAGTACCCTACTCATCAGCAGGATACTTTTTTGCTTAGGATGCTTTTCTGCTACGACTTTTGTGCTGTAGAGGTAACTAGCAGCCAGGGATAGATTACCCGTGACTGAGTTGCCGGACTACAGTCTGAACACAGCTAGCCAGTAGAACTACCAGCTAGACTTGACGACGCCGGGCAGCAAGCCTTCGTGGGCCATACTGCGTAGCGCATTGCGGCACAGGCCGAAGTCGCGATAATAGCCCCGAGGACGGCCTGTCAGCCAGCATCGGTTGTTTAAACGAGTGGGAGCGCTGTTACGAGGCAGCTGCTGAATTTTGCGGTGGATTTCTAGCTTCTGTAGCTGATTGGGCGCTTCGTCAAACTCTTTGAGCAAAGCTTCCCGCTTAGCAGCGTACTTTTCAACTAGCTTTTGGCGCTTTTTCTCGCGCGCAACCATGCTTTTCTTAGCCATGAGGCAGGTTCTAGATTATTTATGACACAGTCTCTAATATTAGTAGATACTGCTGGTTTTGTGAACCCTCGCTTGCAAAGCTCAGGTGTCGGTGGGTTGAGCAGTCGGCTTTTTGGTTTTTTTAGCAGCTTTAGCTTTCATCCCTGGTGCAGCCTTGGCTTTGGCCGCCTTTGCTGCCGCTTCGCGAATTTTGGTCGCACCTGGGCAAATGTCTAGTAAATCGCATCGCATACACTGCGGGCTGCGCGCCGAGCAGATTGCCCGCCCGTGGTATACCAGCCGAATTGACCAGTTTTCCCAGTCGGGCTGAGGCAGCAGCTTCATCAAATCCTGCTCGATTTGTACCGGGTCAGTGTGCTTCGTCAGTCCTAGCCGCTCTGATATGCGCTTGACGTGAGTATCTACCGTGACGCCCTCATGCAAACCAAAGGCATGGGCCAAAACAACATTGGCTGTTTTGCGCGCTACGCCTGGCAGCGTCGTCAGCTCGGCCATCGTATGCGGCACTTCTCCGCCGTACTCGGTCGTAATTCTTTGGCAGGCCGCCTGAATATTTTTAGCCTTGTTGCGATAGAACCCGGTTGAGCGAATTAATTCTTCTAGTTCCGGTAGGTCAGCGGTGGCTAGCGCACCTGCATCCGGAAATCGCTCAAACAGGGCTGGCGTGACGATATTGACCCGGGCGTCAGTGCACTGCGCCGCTAGCATGGTGGCGACCATCAGCTGCACGGGCGAACTGTAGTCCAGAGAGCAGGGCGCTTCTGGATACATTGCCTTGAGCCGGGTGAGAATTTCTAGCGATCGCCCCTTCCTCGGCAGCTTTTGAAACGTCCTGAGCGGCGGCGGCGGTAGTCCTGGCAGCGGCAGCGGCACAGCCACGTAGCCATTCGCTTTACTAGGCGACTGACTCGAAGAACTCACTGCCGCAAATTTTGCAACACTTCAAGCTGGGTCGTATCGCGAATAATCAAGAAAATGCCCAGACCCAGCAGCAAAAAGATGCCCGTTTGCATCACGCTCTCTTGAAAGCGCATCGGCAGCGGTTTACCACGCAGCGCCTCAATCAGCAAAAAGGCAAGCTGACCACCATCGAGCGCAGGCAGCGGCAAAATGTTGATAATCGCCAGGTTAATGCTGATAATCGCGGCGAACGGAAACAGGCTTCTGCCATCGGCTTTAGCCAAACCTGCTCCCTGCTCGACGATCTTTACCGGGCTACCCACCTGCCCCGCCATCGAAGAGAAGTTGGTAAATAGGGCCACCATGCCGCCAGCCACTAGCTTAGTTTTGTCTTGAAATTCGCGAGCGGCGACGGTGAGCACCTCTACCGGATTTTTCGCCGGACGGTACTTAACAGTGCCGTTGGGCTGCAGCGCAACCCCAATCACCGCATCGCCAGTCGTCGGGCTAATCTGAGGTGTCACCGTGACTTCTAGCTCTCTATCAAACCGCTGCAGCGTCAGATCAACTGGCTGATTAGGGCTCGACTGAATGATTTTAATCAGCTCTTGCTGAACCGTATCTGCCTCACTCAAGCGCTGGTCATTAGCTGCCAAAATAATATCGCCAGCTTTAATGCCTGCTGCTGCCGCTGGCGTATCGGGCATCACCTCCGGAATGAAGACGCCCGGCTTGAGGTTGAAGCTGTCAGGCACGCCAATGCTGCCAAACTGCACTACAAACACCAGGTAGGCAAAGATCATATTGGCAATGACGCCAGCGCTAATCACGATCGCCCGATCTAGCACGGGGCGGTTGCGCAGCAAATTGGGGTCATCGGCAGGAATCTTGCTTTCCGGGTCGTCGTCGGGGAAGCCGACAAAGCCACCTAGCGGCACCGCTCGCAGCGCGTACTCCGTCTCGGGTCCCTGAAACTTCCACAAAATTGGCCCAAAGCCAATTGAGAAGCGGTTGACGTGAATGCCCTGTGCCCGAGCTGCCGTGAAGTGGCCAAGCTCGTGTACGAAGATCAAAAGGGCTAAAACTCCAATTACGGCCAGTACGGTCATAGAAGCGCTGCGTTAAGTTAACTTTTGTGATTGACTTTACTATTCTACAGGGCTAGCTAATGAATGCATGAGCCTAAGGATATGAAGGCGGTACGGTAAACCCATCCTCTATCTGTTTCTAGAGATTTGCTTCTAGAGATCAACTTCAGGCACCGACTCAGGCACCGATGACGGCTACGCCCATATATTTTTGGAGCACTTCCGGTACTTTTACTGTGCCGTCGGCCTGCTGGTAGTTTTCTAAAATGGCTGCCATTGTCCGCCCCACTGCCAGACCAGAGCCATTCAGCGTATGCACGTACTGCGTCCCTTTTTGACCCGATTCTTTGAAGCGAACGTTGGCCCGGCGACCCTGAAAATCTGTGCAGTTGGAGCAGCTAGAGATTTCTCGGTATTTGCCCGCAGAGGGTAGCCATACTTCCAAATCGTAGGTTTTAGCCGCGCTAAAGCCAATGTCACCGGTACAAAGCTCTAACACGCGGTAGGGCAGCTTAAGCTGCTGCAAAATATTTTCGGCGTCATGGGTGAGCTTTTCGAGTTCGTCAAAGGAGCTCCTCGGATGTACGAATTTGTACATCTCTACCTTGTTGAACTGATGCAGCCTGATCAGTCCTCGGGTATCGCGGCCATAGCTACCGGCTTCTCGGCGAAAGCAGGGAGTGTAGGCGCAGTAGTTAATTGGGATCTGGTCGGCGGTGAGAACTTCGTCGCGGTGCAGGTTGGTCAAAGGAACTTCGGCGGTGGGGGTGAGCCAGAGGTCATCGCGATCGCACTTAAACCCATCCTCGGCAAATTTAGGTAGCTGCCCTGAGCCCTGCATCGACTCAGAATTCACCAAAATCGGCGGCATCACTTCGGTATAGCCCGCCCCGGTATGGCGCTCTAGCATAAACGAAATCAAAGCTCGCTCCAGCGCCGCGCCGGCTCCCATCAGGGTGACAAACCGACTCTGCGCTATTTTTACAGAGCGCTCAAAATTCATGATGCCGAGCTTTTCGCCAATTTCGTAGTGAGGCAAATAGCCCTGGCGATCGCCCGCCGGAATCAGATCGTCACCCCAGCGCCGCACTTCGACATTGTCATCTTCGCTCTTACCCTCAGGCGTAGTCTCGCTAGGCAAGTTGGGAATCGTCAGTAAAATCGATTCAATCTGCGCCTTTAGCTCACGTTCGCGCGGCTCTAGTTCGCCAATCTGCTGCTTAATCTCGTTACCCTCAGCGCGCAAAGCTTTCACCTGCTCGCCATTAGGATCAGCGCCCTCGCGAATTTTTTGGCCAACAGACTTACCCACCTCATTACTGCGTGCCTGCAAGTCGGAGCGGGTTTTCTCGATTTCCCGCTGCTGAGCATCCAGCGCCAGCAGTGGCTGCAAGTCATAGGCACCTCGGCGCTCCAGGCTAGCCTGTACCTGAGAAGTCTGATCGCGAATTAGCTTGATGTCCAGCACGGTCTTGTTCCTTATTTTCTGGAGGGCTGCAGTATTCCCGTAGCCAGATTAACAGGCAAAGGGACGGCCAGGGTCACTGCCCCGCCGCCCCTTCATAGATTCGTTTTGCCTGAGCGTTTTACTTACCTAGAGCAACTACATGACCTGCTCAATCTCAGCGATTTCAGGAATAAATTCCCGCAGGCGACGCTCAATCCCCATGCGCAGGGTCATCGCCGAGCTGGGGCAGCTGCCGCAGGCACCTTGCAGACGGAGTTTTACAATAGGGCCATCGAGTTCTACGAGCTCTACGTTGCCGCCATCAGCCATCAGGTAAGGGCGCAGCTCATCAAGTATTTTTTCGACGTTCGGTTCGGTTAAGGCAAGCGTTGACATAGAGGAGTCTCCGGATAATATTTGGTCATTTGTCTAGTCTAGCGGTTCTGTCACCTATGTGGCCTGTCGTTCGTCCTGTAGTTTATCTAGCCTGCAGTTCATCTAGGCGGGCGAGCACTTCCTGGCTGTGAATGGCCGGGCGCACGCCTAAAAAGCGCTCTCTCAAAATGCCGTCCGGGTCAATTAGGTAAGTGTGCCGCCGGGACATTGGCTTGATCCAAGAGCCATAGACCCGGCTGACCTGCCCGTCAAGGTCAGAGAGCAGCGGAAAGACTAGCGCTTCGGCATCGCAAAATTCTGCGTGAGAGGCAACATCATCGGCACTGACGCCGATAACTTGCGCGTTGCGGGCCTGGTATTCTGGCAAGTCGCGCTGAAATCGCTGGGCTTCTAGCGTGCAGCCCGGGGTAAAGTCGCGGGGGTAAAAATATAGGACGACCCACTGACCGCTGTAGTCTGCTAAGGAAATTTCACCATCGCCATTATTGGTCGGTAAGGTAAATGAGGGCGCGGGCTGGTCGAGTGGGGGCTGCTGACCGCCGAGGGCATAGCTGATGGGCGTCAGGGGCGTCAGGGCCGCTACCAGGCTAAACAGTCCGCTTAAGCACAGTGCCAGAAATGAGCGACGAAACGTCATAAAACCGTTATTTACAGAACGCTTATTAAGTTTATATGCCAGCACTCCTGACCGGTTTGAAAAAATATTGGCGCGAAAGCTGCGCAGTGGCCCGGCGCATTCTGACCGAGCTGTTCCGCCGCCAGCGCAGTCTGATTTCCTGGATGATTTTCCCGGCGCTGATCTTGATGCTCAATGGGTTGATTACGGCTGAGCGCGCGGATACTACTGTGAGCACCGCCTTTGAAGTGGCTGCGCCACCGACGCTGGCAGGCGCGGCGCTGTTCTTTAGCTGTTTGGGAGGGGGAGTAGCCACAGTGGTCTCTGAGCGTGAGCAGCAGACACTCAAGCGGCTGTTTCTCTCACCGCTGAGCGGGGTGTCTTATTTTTTAGGAATCTTTTTGGCCCATAGCGTGATTGGCATTGGGCAGACGCTGGTAATTTTTGCGATCGCTATCTTCGCGGGGGCGACTTTCCCAGGCGCGGCCTGGCCGCTGGCCCTGCTGATTATCTGGCTAAGCATTTTGGCCTATGTCGGGCTAGGATTCATGCTGGGCACGCAGTTTGCCCGCCGGACTGAGGATGTCAGCGCTCTGATTGCCGCTTTTGGCGTCCCTCTCATGGTGCTGGGTGGGGCTTTTTTGCCAATCTCTCTGTTTCCAGACTCACTGCTGGATATCGCCCGGTTTAACCCGATCTATCACATGACAGAGGCGCTTAGCGATGCTTTACTTGATGCCGACGCTCCTTTGGGAGAGAACGGCGGTCACTTCTGGTTTTTGCTGGTTTTCGCTGCCGCGATGGTAGGCGTAGGCTGGCTTTCTTATCGGCGGATGCTGATGCTAGAGCGGCAGCTGTAGGAATGCACTATTTGTATCCGTGTCTGTCTGCTAGACAGATTCACTTAGCGGCGATGAGAGCGATCGCGCCACATGGCTACTCCCAGCGTCCCTAGCCCGAGTAGCAGGGCCGGTTCTGGTACGGATTCAGCCTGGCCGTTGCTGTTAACCGAGCTAACGACGCTGGCTGCGAGAGCCTCTATTGGAATCGAACCCTGACCTAATGGGAGCCTTGGGCGGGTTGCCTGCCTGACAAAAACGCCTGCCACCTGAGGCTGAACAGACTGGTCGGCGCTTGCCGTAAGTCCGCAGCTATCGGGAATGTAAGCCTCAGCGCGATGGCTGCCACTCTGAGGCTTGCCAAAGTTTTGCACCCAGTAGCGACCGTAGTCAGAGTTGCCAGTGGCATCGAATAGGCCAAAACCCACTTCAGTAAATTCTGACTGTAAAATATTCGCCCGGTGTCCGGGGCTGTTCATCCATCCCTGAAACACACTGTTGGCGCTCTGTTGCCCGGCAGCCAGATTTTCTCCGGCAGCAATAAACCGATAGCCCGAATCAGCCAGACGAGAGGGTAGCGTAGAGCCATCTTTACCCGTATGGCTAAAAAAGTTTTGCGTTGCCAGGTCTTCGGCGTAAGCCTGCGCAGATTGCCCTAACTCATACGAGAGATGCAGCTCACCAAGGCTTGCATTTTGACGAGCCTGATTAGTGAGGGTCAGGAGCTCTGAGAAAAAACCGCTGAGCTGAGCGCAGTCTCCCGACACGGCAACCACTGGCTGCGCTTTGAGAGAGTTGCTCATGACCGCTTTTTGGCCAGCTTCTTGGCCACTGTCGGCACAGCCAGTGGCAATTAGTCCGACTAGCGCAATACTCCACCAGGTAGTCCATTTCATGGAAAATACTCCTACGTCTAAATGACTTGCAAGGGCTCATCCACCTGCAGAACTGCACCACGACCTAGACAACCGGACACTCAGGTTCGTGCTCAAAGCGCAAAGCATTGAGCGCACCAAAGGAGGCTGATAAGCGTGGTAAACAGTAATGATTAAACGTTCAGGGGAACTTAGCCGTGATCGCTATTACAAGCACCCGTTCTGAACAGCAGCGGGCTAGCCAAGTGACGATAGTCGGAGCGATGCAAAACTTGTTGCTCAACCTTTGCGATCGCCCGGCCAACTCTATCAGCTAGTGCGCTTATAGCTTCATTAAATGTGAAGCGCCATACTTGGGTAGTAAGACCGCGAGCGGACTAGTTACTTAAGTAGATTGGCAAACTTATCAACACAAATTCATGACTCTGTTACAGACTTTAAGTGTTAGTAAAGCCGAATCACATCCGAATATGTAATGATTAATCAAAGAGACTTAATACAGGTATTAAACCCTACGTGCGCAGGTTGATGTACGGAGACCGAAAGACAGGCATACCCAAGTAAGCAACGCTTTCCTACGCTGTCAGTAAGTTAGAAATGTGGAATTTACTGACCTTTTTAGGCTTTAGTTTTCCCGCAATACTAATAACAAATTAACTTGATGAATGAACCGATAAAAGGCGTCATGGCCACTTTTGGCGCGGGCTGTTTTTGGCAAGCTGAAGCAGCTTTTGCTCAGCACCTGGGCATACTCAAAACTTCGGTAGGCTACATGGGCGGTCATTTTGCTAACCCTAGCTATCTCGATGTGCTCGCTCGGATTACTGGCCATGCCGAAGTCGCTCAAATCCACTACGAGCAGGCTACCGTCCGCTATGAAACGCTGCTAAATATCTTTTGGCGCTGCCACGATCCGACGACGCTAAACCGGCAAGGGCCTGACCGTGGTGAGCAATATCGCTCGGTCATTGGCTATCTGCGGCCCAGCGTTCCCGCCAGCGCTGCCAGCGCACTCTGTTGGCGATATACCAGGGCCAGCGATGATACTCCGCTAGCAGCCAGCCAGCCATCAGAACGTGAAACAGCAAAGTCAGCCCTGTCCATATCAGCGGAAAGCCAGAACTCTCCAAAGGAGGGAAAACATAGTTAGAAAGCGCAATCATCGTCACCGGCACCACAGTTAGCCCGCTGCAAAAGATCCACACTAGGTAGGCAGAGGTGTCTCGCTGATAGGCCGTGCGCCACTGGCCGCCGTTCCAATACCAGGCCCTTGGCTGAGTGCTGTCGGCTAGCTGCACCGATTGCGTTTGCAAGTTAGCCGTAAACATATGCCGACAAAAGTCACAGGCAAATACGTCCATCAGGGCGATCGCACTGAGTTGACCGCTGCCACAAGCCGGGCAGCGATAGGTCTGATCGTAGGCCAGCCCTACCTCTTGGTGCCGGGCGATCGCTTCCCCTTGATCCTGACTATATCTAAATTTACCCATACCAACCGGCGCTTGATTGCGCCAACTTATACGCTGAACTTCCCACCTTAAAGTAAGCAAGCCAAACTTGCACAGGTCGGTAAATTTATGTAGCGCAGAAGGCAAAGCCTGGGAACACCAAGGACACCGCTACCAGAACATTGTTGGTACAGGCATATCACTGAGCAGATAGCTTGGCCTGCTGCACCTGCTGTTTCTGTCCGGCTGCCTGCAGCTTAATAATGAGCGCATCGGCCTCAGCCTGAAGATGCAGCAGCTCAACCTGGTGGTCGGGTTGATAGGGATAGTGCTTAACCTCAATCCAGCAAACGCTGGCATTATCAGCGGCGCTACCGCTTGCTCGCGCAGAATTTTTTATAGAAGCCGGGACCGCTGCCGGATGCTTTTGTTCAATTACAGGCATAGTCACACTTACAATCCTTAGATCAACCCTTTCGTTATCAGCAGATGAGAAAAGCTATGGAGGTCCCATAAGCCTATATGAAGTGAGCCCCGCAGCCACAGCCATCAGTAAATCGCTAACAATGTCTCTAGTGATTTCTACTCATCTAGAAGCAGTGGCATTGTAACTCATATGACAAACTTGATATTAGCCAACTCAAAATTACCTCTATATAGATAGCTGTTATATAGAGAGCTGTGTCGGTTCGCCAGGTGACCGTACTGCTATGTCATCATCGCTCAATGTAGCGGGAGGCTTCGAGGTAAACTTAATAGGCTATGCTTTCCCATCGATGCGGTATCTGGAAAATATTGTGACTCTGAGCCTCAACAAATCCGACTCTCAAGCAGTTGCCGAGCGGCCTTTAGCGACTGCGCCCAACCAGCATAGAGGTTGGCCAGGGCTGATAGAGACCTATCGCCAGTACTTGCCAGTTAGCGAGGCGACTCCGGTTGTTACCCTGCACGAGGGCAATACGCCTTTGATTCCGGCACCGGCGATCGCTCAGCGCATCGGCAAATCCGTTCAGGTTTTTGTGAAGTATGACGGTCTCAATCCGACCGGCAGCTTTAAAGATCGGGGCATGACAATGGCTATCTCCAAAGCCAAAGAAGCCGGAGCTGAAGCCGTTATCTGTGCGAGCACTGGCAATACCTCAGCGGCGGCGGCTGCCTATGCCAGACGAGGCGGCTTACGCGCTTACGTGGTCATTCCCGATGGCTATGTGGCAATGGGTAAGCTGGCCCAAGCGCTCCTCTACGGCGCAGAGGTTCTGGCGATTAAAGGCAATTTTGACCAGGCCCTCAGCTCGGTACGGGCAGTGGCTGATCGCTGCCCCGTCACGCTGGTCAACTCAGTTAATCCCTACCGGATCGAAGGGCAAAAAACCGGTGCGTTTGAAATTGTCGATGTCTTAGGCAAAGCTCCCGATTGGCTTTGCATCCCTGTTGGCAATGCGGGCAACATCACCGCTTACTGGCAAGGGTTTAAGGAATATCACCAGGCGGGCCTCTGCCAACTGCCGCAGATGATGGGTTTCCAGGCGGCAGGTGCTGCGCCTCTGGTGTCAGGCCAGCGGGTTGAATCTCCTGATACTTTTGCCACGGCGATTCGAATTGGCAACCCGGCCAGTTGGGACAAGGCGATCGCTGCTCAAACCGAAAGCGGCGGCGCTTTTAACGCGGTCACCGATGACGAAATTGCAGCGGCCTACAGCCTACTGGCAGCCGAAGAAGGCATCTTTTGTGAGCCTGCCAGTGCTGCATCGGTAGCCGGTTTGCTCAAGGTTAAGCAGCAGGTCCCCGCTGGTGCCACCATCGTCTGCGTACTCACCGGCAACGGCCTCAAAGACCCCGAAGCGGCCATTGAGCGCAGCGGCAAGTTTAAGGCGGGTCTATCGCCTGATGCCGAAAACCTTGCTGAGGTGATGGGCTTCTAGGCGTCTCTGCCGGTCAAACGCTCTTTGGCCAGTAGATCAACCGCGTCACCCAGAGCAGCCGTTAAGCTTTCTCGGGTCTGGGCATGCTGCGTCTGCTCGGCTGTGAGCATGGCTTTAAGCTGAAAATGCTGCTTTTTGGCGTCGGCTAGCTGTGCCTGAAGCTGTTCTACCGAAAGGCGCTGCTGGGCGTCGGTATCTGGCATTGTCGTCGCCCCCAAGTCTGCCGACGCTAAAAACTGCAGCTCGGCGATGTCTTGCTGCAGCCGTTCAATTTTGCTGGCGGCGGTAGCGGCCTCTCGGCGGCGCTGCTGGGCCTCAGCTTCGTATAGATTGCGCCAGTTGTCGGCGCTGGCATAGGCTTGGTCGCTCTCCTGCTGTAGCTCAGCAATCTGACGCTGCAGCGATCGCACTTCAGCCACCCACTGGGTTACATCTTGAGACATTGCCATTCTCCTGACGATTTAGCCTGACGATTTGGATGGGAGGCCCTCAAAACAGCATCTGCGACAGGGCCGCCGGCGCGGGTAAAATAATCAGCAGCAGCAGCGTCAGCGACAGCAACCCCAAAAAGTCTCGGGGCGCGTTGAGTTCGCTCACATCGTTGAGGGCAGGCTCAGCCGCTGGAATAAACAGCAGCAAGATTGCCCACAAAAAGAACTCCTGATACACAAAGGAAAATATCAGCATCAGCAAGCGGGCTACCTGGCTGACCACAGTTGCCGTCCGCTGGCCGTACATCGCATGGACAATATGGCCCCCATCTAGCTGGCCGACAGGCATCAGATTGAGCGCAGTGACAATCAAACCCAAACAGCCCGATATCGCTACCGGATGTAGATTGATGGCGCTGCCTGCCTGTAGCGTATTGCCCAGCGCTAGCTTACTCAGCGCCAGTAAAATCACTGACCGGCTTGGGTCCAATGTTTCAAAGGTGAATAGCTGAGACTGCTCACCCAGCGGAACCACCGTAGAATGTGCTAACCCCCACAGTAATATAGGCAAGCTGACTATCAGCCCGGACAGCGGCCCCGCAATGCCGACATCGAAGAGGGCGCGGCGATTGGGAATGGGCGATCGCATCTGAATAAAAGCCCCAAACGTCCCTAAAAAGAAAGGGATCGGGATGAAATAGGGCAGCGTCGATTTGAGCTGATGATAGCGGGTTGCCAGGTAGTGACCGCTCTCGTGAACGCCCAAAATAAACATGAGCGAAAGGCCATAGGCCAGCCCCTGTTTCAGGAGTGTCGGATCTGCTCCCAGCGCCTGAGGATTGTCTACCCCGCCAATAAAAGCAACTCCGGCAAAGGTAGTCGTTGCCAGCGTGGTAATTGCCAGTGCGATCGCCAAGCCGGGCCGAGTCAGCGGGGTCTGATGTAATCGCCGAAATCGTGCTGCTTGAGCCGGTTTCATCGACTCGCTCGGCGTTTTGTCAGTCGTTTTGTCAGTTTTGGCCTGAGGATTGGGCACCAGCGCAAAAAACGGCGTGCCGTTTAGCCCCTCTTGAAAGAGCACTAGGAAGCGATCGCCGAAACTGCTCTCCACATTTTTTTGCACTGCTTGATAAGCTTCTCCGGGCGAGGCTTTCAGCTTGCCCTTGCAGATCATCGCCTGAGGGCGGTATTCGATATTTTGTAGGTAGTAAATCGACCAGGGAAAACACCGCTGCAGCAATGTTTCCTCATCTCGCGTGATCGGCTTGGTAGGAACCTTAGGCTGCTTACTCGCCGCCAGCAGCTTCGATTGGGCGCTTGACTGAGTGGTTGACGGGGCCTCGGATTGATCCGATTTCTCCTTTTGGCTACCTTTTGGGCCTTTTTGGCCCGACGCACCCATGACAATCATCGCCGCGTACAGCAGCGGGCAGAGCACCAGCAGGCCGTAGATCAAAACCGGTGGCGGCGGCTCTTCACCCTTGATGAGCATCCACAGCGTCAGTACCAGCACAGGGGTCATCATCACCAGCCAGAGCAGCCAGATAGGCGTCGTGGTGATATTGGTGAAGCTACGGCTAATCACTAGGTATGTGACCAGTCCCAAAAATAGCGCGAGTAAAACAAGGGGCATGAACAGTTGCCAGTCTTTAAAGGCGGATAAATCTAAAAATTTTCTGATGCTTTAGCGGCCTTGTACAGCCTGTCTATTTGCCATTGTAATTCAGCCATCCATAATCTTTTAGCTGCCGTTGTAAATATCCAAACCCAGCAAAACAGTCCCTCCGAAATAGTCAGTTCAATTCAGCCTGGCTTTTGATAGCTTGAGAAGCTGATAAGTTGAGAAGCCAACTGATCTCTCCCCCTTTCCCCAAAAACTCATCTCTCAACGCCTCACCTCAGGTTATCTACTCATGCCAGCTTCAGCCAAAGTTCCTCAAGCCGTTTTTGACACTATTTTTGCTTTCCCGCCCAACCGCGAAACCTTAGGCGGAACGGCCTATCTCATTTTGGAAAAAGACGCTGCTGGGCAGAGCGCTAATATTTTGGTTGATTGTCCGGCTTTCAGCGAAGCGCATCAAGCTTTCATCACTGAGCAAGGGGGCATTGATACCCTGTTTATCACTCATCGGGGCGGCATGGCTCAAGTCAGCGAGTTTCAATCTGCCTTTAATGCCCAAGTTCTAATCCAAGAGCAAGAGGCTTATTTGCTGCCGACGGTGACTACTCAGACGTTTCGGCGTGATCGCACCCTCAGCCCAATCAGCCGAGTCTTCTGGAGCGCAGGTCACTCCCCAGGCTCAGCCTGCCTCTACCACAGCTGCTACGGTGGCGTACTCTTTACAGGTCGCCATTTGTTGCCCGACCGTGACGGTGCGCCCAGACCACTCAGACGCTCTAAAACCTTTCACTGGCCTCGCCAGCTGCGCAACGCCCAACAGCTCCTCACTGACTTCACTCCCGATACGCTCAGCTACGTCTGCCCAGGAGGCAGCACTGGCTTTTTGCGCGGTGAGAAAAAAATTTCTCATGCCTACAGCCAGCTCCAGACGGCTGACTGGGAGGCACTAGCCCAAGCTAAACCAGAACTCTAATCGTCAAAAAAACTCACACCGGGCTCGCCGTGTCTCTTCGGGGCAGTGGACAGAGACCTACTGTTACATCCCGAGGATAGATTAGCCAGGTACGCTGAGCAGGCTGACTCAGCGTCTGAACCAGGGGAGAGATCTGCTTGATATCTTGCAGGCCCTGTGGGGTCTTGATTTTGATGCCCTTCTGGTAGATGCTGTAGCCTTTGCTCCAAATGTGGCGAAGGCCGCTATAGCGATGGGCCTCAATCCCGGCTGCAGTTAGCTGTTGCTGCACACCGGATAGCAAGCTCTCCTGCTCAGCGGGTGTGGCGTAGGTGATTTCTAGTGTCTTCAGCAACCTGCGGTCGAGGTAGCGGCGGCAAAAATCGGCCAGCGTCGGGTCAGCGTGATGCTGCCAGCACTGCAAGTGATAGGTAAAGACAATATCATCGCCTGCTAAGTAGCGCTCTAGAGACAACTGGTCAACTGGCCCCTGTAGCCAGGCAGTTACCGTGGCATCGGCAGTCAGCTCTCCGCCTTCAAGCAAATCGCGCGCTCTGTTAAAAGCCTGCTCCAAAATCCAGGTAGCCGTGAGATTTTTGGGATGGTTGTAGATCTGGGCGTGCATAAAAGAGCGCACCACCAGATAGTGCTCAATGGCTGCGAGACCTTTGCCTTCTACAATCAGCTGCTGGCTGAGCGGATCGTAGTTCAGCGCTAGCAAAATCCGATCTAGATCTAGCTGACCATACGAAGCGCCTGTAAAGTAGCTGTCTCGCATCAGGTAATCAATCCGATCGCAATCTAGCTGACTGGATACTAGCTGCCAAATGCAAGGGATCGGATGGCTATGTTGGTAGACCTGAATGACTGATTGCCACAGGTCGGCGTCAAATTGGTTTAGCCGCGCCCTAACCTCCGGCAGCTTTTCAACGATCGCTATTGTCCAGTGCTCATGGTGACTGCCAAATATCTCTTCTGCTGTGTGGCTAAACGGGCCGTGGCCAATGTCGTGGAGGAGCGCCGCGCAAAGAACTGTGGCCCGGTGCGATCGCAGCTCCTTATGCAAACCTGCCAACCGATCAAACGCTCGCCTGGCGATCGCCATCACCCCCAGCGAGTGCGTAAAGCGCGAGGTTTCCGCCCCGTGAAAGGTCAGGCTAGCAGGCCCGAGCTGACGAATCCGCCGCAGCCGCTGAAAGGCACTCGTCTCAATGAGATCGGTCAGCAGCGCCTCTACCGGATCGTCGCTATTTAGCGTAATCGCCCCGTGTAGCGGATCGTGGTAGGTGCGCGTTTTACCCGTCATGCTTACCGCTGCGCTGTCGCAAAAGACTGGGCCAGGAGAGCCGTTGCAGCCTTGTACTGCTCATCGGCCTCGGTGCCAAACTGCCTGCGCTGCTCAGTAGAGCTAGTCACCACCTGATCTGGGTTAATGCCTAGCTTGTTGATATCGCGATGACTGGGCGTTTCATACTTGGCGATGGTGACTGCTAGCCCTGCGCCGTTCGGCAGGTCAAACAGTGACTGAATCAAACCTTTACCGAAGGTCGTCTCTCCCACTAGCTGAGCCCGGCCATTATCCTGCAAGGCTCCCGCCAAAATCTCACTGGCACTAGCCGTTCCTTTGTTGACCAACACCACTAGCGGATCAGCGGTAATGGCCTTCCCAATCGCGTCGTAATTTCCTAAATACCCTTGACGGTTGACGGTATAGACCACTGTGCCCTCATCCAGCCACATTCTGGCAATTTCAATACCAGCTTGCAGCAGCCCGCCCGGATTATTACGCAGATCTAATATGTAGGCATCTGCTCCCTGCTGCTCTAAATCCTCCAAGGCGGTTTTAAGCTCAGCAACGGCATTGCCATTAAACTGACCTAGCCGCAAATAGCCCAGCTTCGGCAGTCCAGATTCTGTCCGTAGCTCAGCCGAAACTGGGTTAATGGTAATGCGATCGCGCTGCACATTTACCTCAAACGGATCGCGGTCAGTCCGACTTACCTTCAGCGTCACCTGGCTACCAATCGCCCCGCGCATCCGGGCCGCTGCCTCATCTAGCGTCAGCGAGCTTGTAGAGGTTCCATTGATTTCTAAAATTTCATCTAGCGGGAGCAGGCCAGCCGCCTCCGCTGGCGACCCTTCAATAGGTGTGATTACTCGCAGCGGGCTCACTTCCTCCTCTTTGGCAATTTGCAGCCCGACGCCCAGCAGCTCGCCGTTGGTATTGGTCTGCAGGCTCTGATATTGAGACGGCGGCAAAAAGCGAGTGTAGGGGTCTTCTAATACCGCCAGCATCTCTTGAATAGCCTGGTAGGTTGCTGGCCAGTTAGGCAACTGCTGCCGCAATACCCGCTGCCGCACAAACCACCAGTTTTGATGATTGAACGTCTCATCTAAATAGCTGCGGTTGACGATGCGCCACACCTCCATGACCATCTGCTGCTGGTTAGTAAAGGCCAGCGCCGCCGGGATATTGCCGCTGATATGAGCGGGCCCCACACCCAGCCAGAGGGCGATCGCTAGCCCCACCGCTATCACCGCCCGAAAAGTCCGTTCTCTCATAAGCTCAGAAAATACCCCTAGCAACACAAAGCAAAATTGATAGCTCATAGCCCTGCTTAGCAGCCAGCCAGCCTAGCGGTCAGATACAAAGCCCGACTTGCCATCTAAAAACCGGCTGGACGGTCTTTCTTAAGATACCGCTTGCTCAGTCATCAGCCAGAAACGCGGATGCCAGCCAGGACTCCGTATGTAAAGCTATGTAAATTATATGAAATATTCGCTTTTCTTAAACTTTCCTCAGAGTAAATCCCTGATAAAGCCCCGCAGCCGAAATTTCCGGGACGGCTCTTGGCGCTAAAGTTCACCGTCTCTGGCCATTTGCCCCAATTCTCTGAGTTTAGTTCCCCACCGGTTGTGTTACATTTTTTAGTATTGGAATACACCCTTCAGACGCAGATTTTTGCTTCATGTTTACTAAGCAAGTCACCGATTCTAAGCCTTATAAATGGTTCGACGAACGGCTGGAAATCCAGGCACTCGCCGACGATATTTCCAATAAGTACGTTCCTCCTCACGTCAACATTTTCTACTGCCTTGGCGGCATCACCCTCACTTGCTTCATCATCCAGTTCGCCACTGGATTTGCGATGACCTTCTACTACAGACCGACTGTGACAGATGCCTTCGCATCCGTGCAGTACCTGATGACCGACGTTAACTTTGGCTGGCTGATCCGCTCCGTCCACCGCTGGTCTGCCAGCATGATGGTGCTGGTGATGATCCTACACACCTTCCGGGTATACCTGACAGGTGGCTTCAAAAAGCCCCGTGAACTCACCTGGGTAACCGGCGTTATCTTGGCTGTCATCACTGTTTCCTTTGGTGTGACCGGCTACTCTCTGCCTTGGGACCAGGTTGGCTATTGGGCGGTGAAGATTGTGTCGGGTGTGCCTGGCGCGATTCCGGTAGTCGGTAGCACTATCGTTGAGCTAATGCGAGGGAGCGAGAGCGTAGGACAAGCTACCCTGACTCGCTTCTACAGCTTGCACACCTTTGTGTTGCCCTGGCTGATTGCAGTCTTCATGCTGCTGCACTTCATCATGATTCGTAAGCAAGGCATTTCAGGTCCTTTGTAAGCGCCGCGCAAATTCCTTGCCGCCGCCCCCTTCTGCTAGCAGCTTGGATTCACACCGATATCGGGCTGCTAGCATTGCCTCAACCGCCTTTATCACGTTCCGCCCTGAGCTTTCTTCAGCTGATTTGCCTCAGTTTGGAGCGGGTCTCAAGCCGACGTTTTCGGAGAATGTCTCCTAAGGACGTGGTTGCGGGGGACTGCTCAGGTTAAAATGCTTATTAGCTGTTGGTGTCATTATTTTAGGAAGTTAATCAATGTCAATCCTTAAGAAGCCAGATCTCAGCGATCCGATGCTGAGAGAGAAGCTTAAAAAGGGCATGGGCCATAACTACTACGGTGAGCCCGCCTGGCCCAACGACCTTCTCTACGTTTTCCCTGTTGTCATCATGGGAACAATTGCCTGCTGTGTGGCTTTAGCCGTTCTCGACCCGGCTTTGGTGGGTGAACCTGCTAACCCATTCGCAACGCCGCTAGAAATTTTGCCTGAGTGGTATCTATACCCCACTTTCCAAATGCTGCGGGTCTTGCCCAACAAGCTTTTGGGAATTGCTGCGATGACTGCAATCCCCATAGGGCTTTGCCTAGTTCCCTTCATTGAGAACGTCAACAAGTTTCAAAACCCTTTCCGTCGCCCGGTAGCTACCGCTGTCTTCCTGTTTGGTACAGCTGTTACGCTATGGCTCGGTATCGGCGCTACCTTCCCTATTGATGAGTCTCTAACGCTGGGCCTTTTCTAAGGCTGAATCAGCGCAAAAGCTACTCACTGATTTGTTTAGGGAAAGCTCAGTTAGCGATATTTAGCTCCCCTCAATCGCTCAGATCCGTCAGGGTCTGGGCGATTTGATTGATGCATTGAGATCTTATGATCTTTTATTGCCGGCTGCGGAATGCCCGAACTCTGCGGATATAAATTCAGCTTGGGCAACGCTATAGGTAGCCAAGCGAAGTGGTAAATTTGATGAATGGGTGGTTTTTTGAGTATGCGGTCAAGCCGGAGCTGAATTAAAAATGCCTAAACAAGCTCATCTGACTGTCAGCAGTCAACTAGAGGAGCTGTCGGCGGTTCAGCAGTGGTTTCAGACGCTGATTGCAGGGTTCGCAGTAGATACGCCCTGGGTTGACGAGCAGTTCGACCAGCTCAATTTGGCTCTGGCAGAAGGTTTTACCAACGCCGTGCGTCATGCTCATGCCAATTTGCCAGGTACCACACCGATTGATATCGAGCTCTCATTACAGCCTGAAACCATTGAGATCCGTATCTTTGATCGGGGTGCTCCTTTTGATCCTAACAGCCTTACCGAACCGCAGCCAGGGTCTTTACGAGAAGGTGGCTACGGCTGGTTTTTGCTCAGGCGGTTGGCTGACCGGGTTACTTATGACTGTGAGCGAGACCAGCGAAACTGTCTACGGATCGTAAAGACTTCAAAAACTGTATGAACTCTGAGGCTGAGCCACTCCGCTCAAACAGCTTTAGTTGCTAGGATGTGCGACAGCGATGGATCTTGTCATGACTAGAGAGACTTATGACTAAAACCGCACTGATTACAGGGATAACTGGGCAGGATGGCTATTATCTCAGCCACTTGCTGTTAGGTAAGGGCTATCGCGTGGTCGGTTTGGTTCCCCCTGAAAGACAGAGCAGCGTTGCTAAGCTAGACGACCTAGCCGAGCAGGTAGAAATTTACTCAGTCAATCTTACCAGCGCTGAAGCGCTCACTCAGGCAGTAGAGCAATTACAGCCTGCAGAAATCTATAATCTGGCTGCGCCTAGCTTTGTCCCGGCATCGTGGGATGATCCGCTGGGTACGCTCGATCTGATTACGGGCACTGCCACCCGTCTCCTTAGCGCCACTCGCCTGCTGGGGCTACCTACCCGGTTTTACCAGGCTAGCTCTTCGGAGATCTTTGGTGAAGTCCGCTCTGCCCCACAAACTGCAGAAACCCCTTTCCGACCGAAAAATCCTTACGGTGCTGCTAAGCTTCATGCGCATTGGACGATGGTGCATCACCGCGATCGCTACGGCCTATTTGCCTGCAGCGGTATTTTGTACAACCACGAGTCTCCCAGAAGGCCGCCGCAGTTTGTTACTCGCAAGATTGCCCTGGCAGCGGCGGCGATCAAGTTGGGGCTACGCGATCGCCTATCGATTGGAAATCTTGAGGCTAAACGAGACTGGGGTTTTGCTGGAGACCATGTAGAAGCGATGTGGCGCATGCTGCAGGCTGACACCGCTGAAGACTACGTCATCGGCACTGGCGTGCTACATACCGTCCGCAACCTGGTAGAGACTGCCTTTAGCTGCGTAGACTTAGACTGGCAAAAATATGTAGAGACTGACCCTACGCTAGTGCGCGAAGATGAGCACTTTCAGCTCGTAGCTGACCCCACTAAAGCGAAGAACAATCTTCATTGGGAGCCGCAGGTGAGCTTTGAGCAGCTGATCGAGACTATGGTGAAGACAGACATAGAGCGGCTAAAAGCAGGCGCTGTTGCTGCAATGGGAGCCAGTTGAACAGTATAGACAGTCGAATAGCCAAGGCCATCACCTGAGAAGAACTCTCATGAGACATGCGTTCGTATTTATTGAAGTATTTGGCTGTGAAGGGGGCATTCAGTCCTACATTCAAGATGTGCTCAGAGCCTATAGCCAGCTCGCCAGTCAACCTGATCGGTCCGCTATGGCTGCCGACGTATTTTTGCTCAGAGATAGCCCGGGTGACCATCCCCTCAAAGATAGCTGCTTTACTTACCACTACTTTAAAGGTGAGTCACAGCAATCTTCCGCAGGCGAGGCTCCGCTAGCGCATCCTATGATCCAGCGGGTTCGCCTAACCCTGGCACTCGCAACTTATTTAATTCGCCACCGGCCTGACCACGTTTTTTGCGGGCATATCAACCTGTCTGCTATGGTCGCTCAGCTCTGTCGCTCACTCAAAATTCCCTACACCATACTGACCTACGGCAAAGAAGTCTGGTACAAGCTACCGCCGAAAGAGAAGCAGGCACTTGCCCGCGCTGATCGCATTTGGACGATTAGCCGTTACAGTCGCGACCTGGCCCATCAGGCTAACCAGCTTCCCAAAGCGAGGTTTGACATGCTGCCCTGCGTCGTGGATGGTGGCATTTTTACCCCAGGGCCACCCGCGCCCGAACTGGTCGAATGCTACGGTCTACAAAACTCGCGCGTGCTCACAACGGTAGCCCGGCTATGGCCCGGCGATATCTATAAAGGCGTAGATGTCACTATTCGCGCCCTACCTGAAATTGCTAAAGCCTTTCCGACGGTGAAGTATGTGGTCATTGGTCGAGGCGATGATCAGCCTCGTCTAGCTGAGCTAGCTGCCGATTTGGGCGTTGCTGAGCGAGTCATCTTTGCCGGATTTGTGCCCGATGATGCGCTGATCGACCACTACCGCTTGGCCGATGTGTACGTCATGCCCTCCAAAGAAGGCTTCGGTATTGTCTACTTGGAGGCTATGGCCTGCGGCGTACCGGTGATCGCCGGCGACGATGATGGCTCAGCCGATCCTTTGCAGGATGGCCGTATGGGCTGGCAGGTCCCGCACCGGAACCCAGAGGCGGTGGCGATCGCCTGCATCGAAGCGCTCAGCGGCAAAGATCAGCGGTGCGACGCACCGTGGCTACGACAAGAGAGTCTAGCTAGCTTCAGCGCGCCGGCTCTGGCCACTCGCTTGGGTGAATTGTTAAAGATTTCAGCAGCGTGATCGACAGTCAGCGCGCATTGAGTGGTGGTACGGTTTGCCAGCTTTGCGCTAGCCATGCTTAGCACTACGATAGAAGAAATGCCCGGTAGAGGGCGCTCACTCGCGGGGTACCACCACAGTGAACCAAAATTTCAATCAACTGCAAGTTCGCTTTCCTGGCTTAGGATGCTGGGTATTTATTCTGGGCACCGTCTGGCTGCTTGGGGCCATCGGTCTTAGCGGCATCGTCAAATCAATTTTTGTCTTGATGCTGTTTATTTTGATTGCGCCAGTACTGGCCTTTTTTGCCCTGCAGTTTTGGATAAAGCGCAACTTGGTACAGGGCAATTGCCCTGTTTGCGAGCAGCCGCTGACCAGCCTGAAGAATTTGAAAATGCCCTGTCCTAACTGCGGCACGGAGCTATCGGTGACAGGTGAGGGCTTTGAGCGATTTGCAGCAGATGGTGTAATTGATGTGCAGGCCGTAGATATGCAGGCAATGGATACACGAACTGGCCTAGCAGACGCTTCGGAGGCAGATCCTCCTCCTACGATTGATGTAGACGTGCAGCGGCTGCCTGAGGGCGATACCTAGCGGGTATCGCTCTCTCAAAGCTCTCTTGGAACCGATAGCTATTGACTGATAGAGAGGGTGTAGGGGTGGCTCTCGCCTCGGCGATCGCCTACATGCACCTGATACTCACCTTGATTGAGCAAACCAGGCGCTTGAATCACACCGCCATCGTAGTTATGCGCGAATACGCACTCTCTAAAACCACCGGGACCAGTAATCAGCAGCGTGTAGTCACCCTGGCTTTGAACTTTAAAGTCTAAGGAAGCAAACGGCTCGGTAATTCGCACGACCTGACCCGCCGCCGGGTTAATATTGCCACAGGTAGAGCTTTCGGGCCCGCCTGTCTGACCGGTCAGCTCAACCGGGGCTGACAGCGGCATGCGGGTAACTGACTGGGCTTGCGCGGCTGATCCGACAGTAAGCACGGCAGCTAACGCCAAAAATAGGGGAGAAAAACGTCGCATGGAGACCCTCTTAAAAAGTGAAACAAGTGAGCGGCTACGCTATCAGTGAAGAGTCAAAAAGCAGCGCTAACCTTTTGTCTACAAGGCGTATTTATGTTTAAAGCGTAGCTCTACGCTGTGGGCATCGGAGATGAAAGCTGTGACAGTTCATAGAACGGCGTCAGGAAGGTGATGCCCTTGTAACGGTACTTGCAACAGTGCCTGAGCAGCCGCTGGTACGGATACGCACTATCCTAAACTGAGCTAGCCACTACCCATTCGCTTCGCCTTGATCGGCCTCTATCGCATCAGGCGTTTCCTTGAACTGTTCACAGCAATTCACATGCAACGAACTCGACTCAATACGCTGGTTAATCAGACTACTCTGCGCTTTCGGCAGTGGGTGTTTAACCCCTGGCGGCGGCTGGCGCTAGTGGTCATGAGCCTGCTGTTTGGTAATTTTTTTGCGACGGCTATTTCGGCAACAGCGGGGCAAACTGCCAGACTAGATGTCGTGGTAGCGGGCGTTTTGGTTGTTTTCGTGGAGCTCATTAGCTGGCTGTACCACCGCTTTACGCCCCGCCGCAGGCAGGCCATCCGGGCGAATCAGCAGGTGACTTCGTCCGCAGTGATTTCGCCTTTAGATGATGCCAATGCCCTTATTTCTCCGGGGTTAGATCCGGGGCCAGTGCGCTCGCGCTCCACAGTTGTAGAGTCACTCAATGCCTTTAAGCTAGGCATGGTTTACGGTCTGTTTGTAGAAGCCTTTAAATTGGGCAGCTAAGGCTTCTTGAGCAGCGTTAGCAGGTAGCGAGACCTGGTCTCAATCGCCCCCCAGTCTGATTGAGCTACTTCAGTTTTGGGAAATAGCGCTGTCGATAGGCCAACGGCGATCGCCCCGGCTGCAATCAAGTCGGGCGCACTCTCGCTGGTTACCCCGCCGGTAGGCACGAGCGGAATTGGCCCTAGCGGACCTAGCACACTGCGAATGTAGTCTCCATTGCCCAAAGCAGCGATCGGAAATACTTTGACGCTAGCAGCGCCCGCTCGCCAGGCCGTGATAATTTCGGTAGGCGTCATTGCCCCGGCAATCATCGGCAGACTGTGGGTCTGAGCAAGACGAATCAGCTGGCAATCGGTGTGAGGCGTAAAGCAAAACTGGGCTTGGGCGGCGATCGCGCCTGTCAAATCTTCTGCACTTAGCACTGTGCCCACGCCCACCACACAGTCGGGCAAAGCCTGCCGAATCGCCGCCATCATCGCCGCTGGCTGGGCATTATTCCAGGCTACCTCAATCAGGCCAAATCCGCCCGCTGCTGCTGCCTTTGCCATCATCAGCCCGATTTTTACGTCTGGTGCGCGGATGATGGCGATCGCCCGATAGCGCACCAGCAAGGCTAGCCATTGGGCTCTGACGCGGTCCCCACTCTTAGCACCCACTTCTCAAACCCCGTCGTCGATCAATCCTACAAACAAAAGGTCTATGCCAGCCGCTTACGCAATGACTCAGCTCGCCGTTGGGCCGTAGCGTTGGTTGGCTCAGCGGCTAAAGACTTCTCGTAGGTTTCCAGCGCTTGGGGCATGAGCTGCTTACGCTCATAGGAGTGGGCCAAATTATTCAGCGCCGTTACGTAGTCAGGTCTAATTTTGAGCGCCTCGTTGTACTGACGAATGGCCAGATCAAACTGCTCCTGTGCGAAGTATGCGTATCCAAGAGCATTGTGCACCAAGACAGAATTCTCGACTTCGTCGTCGGGCAGCTCTTTGAGCGCTTTTTTCAGATAGGTAGAGGCTTGCGCAAATAGCTTTTTATCCAACAGCAAGCTGCCCAGTTCGTAATACTCCAAGGCATTGCCTTTTTGCTGACTGACCTTGGTTTGTAAATCTGAAAGTGTCACTTCCACTCGCCGGGTGACCCAAACCTGTCTGACTACAAAGAAGGTCGCGACGCTCAAGAGGGCAAGCAAAATTCCTAAATAAACAACCAGATAGCTGCTATTTTCCATGGGATCCCTTCATCTGTTAAGGCTCTTTTCTTCTTGCCCCATCTTATAGTAATGGGTATAGCAAGGGTTCAGGCGCTAGTCAAAAAGACGACCTGACTCAGCGGGCAGCACTGGCGGCGAGGCCGGTGCCAGATCGAGAAACTGCGACGATTCTGCAGGTAACCCCCAGTAAGCAGCCCGCTCCTGCAGCCATCCTTCTGTATACCAGCGCCGAATGGCCTGATTAATAGCGGTCCTCAAAGGGTTGTACTGCACGCCCTTGGGGATGACCACCGACAGGGGATCGGCTGACAGCAAGTTTGGTAGCAATCGGTATTCGGCGGTGGCCTCTGACTGTAACCACCCTGCTAGCACCGAGGCGTCGCCTGCAAAGGCCTCTACTGCGCCCGCTTCCAGCAGCCTTTGCCCTTCTAAGTAAGAACTCACCCCCACGAGCTGAGCACCCGGCAAGATATAGCGGACATGGGGCACGCTACTAGCCCGGTCTAAAAGAGCAATCCTGCCAACGCGCAGATCTCGCAGCCGCTGAATAGTGGGTCGGTTGGTGATAAAAGCAGTGCCGTCGAGGTAGTAAGGATCGCTGAAGCTGACGATGCGACGACGCGGCTCGGTCAGGGTGACAGCAGCGATCGCAATATCTACCCGGTCTTCCAGCACCGCATTTAGACGATCTACGTTGCGCACCGCGACCAGTCTCACTGCCGTTTCATCCTCTAATAGTTCTGCTGCCAACCGCCGGGCAATATCTATCTCAAATCCACTGAGATTGCCGGTTCCATCGACAAATCCTAGCGGAGCCCGGTCGTCTTTAACGGCCACGATTAAGTAACCGCGATCGCGAATATCTGCCAGTTCAGCAGCAGCAGTAGGCTTTACAAAAGACAATGTCACAAAAATTGGGGACAGCAATATCTGCGTCCCCAAAATCCAGCTTAGCCTTGCCAGTGCCCCGCGCATGCAAACGCCGCTATTGTCCGGTCGCTTGCGCTACAACTTTGGTAAAGCTGCCGGGGTCTAGCACTGCCATCTGAGCCAGCATCTTGCGGTTGATTTGAATATCGGTCTTCTTCAGGTCGCCTATCAAGCGGCTGTAGGTCGTGCCATTGAGGCGGGCGGCAGCGTTGATCCGAGCAATCCACAGGCGGCGAAAATCGCGCTTGCGACGGCGGCGATCGCGATAGGCATTACGCAATGCCTTCATCACCTGCTGGTTAGCAATCCGAAATAGCTTAGAGTGAGAACCCCGGAAGCCTTTGGCCAACTTAAGAACTTTCTTGCGGCGTTTGCGAGCTACATTACCGCGCTTAACACGTGCCATGGTCTAATTTTCCTTGTCTAGTTTGTCTGATACCTAGTTTTTCTGAACGTTAAGCCCTAGAGATAAGGCATCATCAGCTCTACATTAGGCACGTCGGTCTCGTGTACCGTCGTCATCTTGGAGAGCTTGCGCTTGCGATCCTGGCCTTTATGATCCAGCAGGTGATTTTTAAAGGCTTTGCGGCGCATGATTTTGCCACTTCCACTGCGGCGGAACCGCTTGGCGGCAGCGCGACGAGTTTTGAGCTTAGGCATAGTTTTAACAGGTCGTTACATCTTTGTTCGCAGTCTTTGATGATACTACGCGCTAGAAGGAGTGACAAGCCTCTTAAGCGCAACGGCCTGATTCCAGGTCGATTTTAGGAATGGAGCCCATCAGGCAACTTTCTGGCAAAATGGTATTCGCAAGCTCACCTTATTAGAGATTTATGACTCTTTCTAGCTCACAGTGGACTCACTTTCAGCGTGCTTTAGCCAATGCTTCTGCGCTCAAAATTATCAGCGGCCTGACCAATCTAGACTCCGACAATGTAGTCAACGTGGTCAAAGCCGCTCAGCAAGGCGGCGCGACGTTTGTCGATATTGCGGCGGATGCCGATCTGGTGCGGCTGGTGCGGAGCCTGATTGATCTGCCCATTTGTGTATCGGCGGTAGAGCCTCAGCATCTGGTCACGGCAGTAGCAGCCGGCGCTGATCTCGTTGAGATTGGTAACTTTGATGCTTTTTATGCTCAGGGCCGACGGTTTGAGGGGCCTGAGGTGTTGGCGCTGACATTGGAGACGCGATCGCTGCTTCCCCACATCACCCTATCGGTCACCGTTCCCCATATTCTTACGCTCGATGCTCAAGTGCAGCTGGCCGAAGACCTCGTTGCCGCTGGCGCAGATATCATCCAAACCGAAGGCGGCACCAGCAGCAGTCCAACCCATAGCGGCATCCTCGGCCTGATCGAAAAAGCCGCGCCGACCCTGGCAGCCGCTCACGCCATTGCTCATGCGGTGTCTGTACCCGTACTCTGCGCCTCGGGCATTTCTGATGTGACTGCGCCAATGGCGATCGCCGCTGGCGCAGCCGGCGTCGGCGTCGGTTCAGCGGTGAATAAGCTCAATGACCCGCTGGCGATGGTTGCTGTCGTTCGTCGCCTGGTAGAAGCCATGCAGACTGCAAAATCTGGCGCTGGCTTACCGGTCTGATCTACTGCTGCGCCCGCCAGTGGGTTTGGAGCTCGGCAATGGTGAAAATAGGCCGAAAATTGAGGCCCTCTGATTGGTACAGGGCCTGACCGCCCTGCTGCCGGTCTACCAGAGCCAAAACGTCATTGACTTGGTAGCCTGCCTGCCGCAGTCGCTCTACCGCTTGCAGAGCAGATGCGCCCGTAGTTACAACGTCTTCGATAATGACGATGGCGCTGCCTGCCGGTAGCTCTGGGCCTTCAATGTAGGCGCGAGTACCATGCCCTTTGGCCTCTTTGCGAATAATTAGTGGCGTCACCGGGCGGTTTTCATAGGCTCCGGCAATGCTGATGGCGCTCACCATAGGGTCGGCTCCTAAGGTCAGCCCGCCAACGCCTGCGGTGCCTGGTGGCAGCATATCTAGCAGCAGCCGGGCTACCATCAGCCCTCCCTGCGCATGCAGAGTCACCTGTTTACCGTTGATGTAGTAGTCGCTTTTTTTGCCAGAGGAAAGGGTAAAGTCGCCCTCTTTGTAAGCGACCTGACAGATCAAATCCAGCAGGGCCTGGCGAATCGTACTCAGATCGGCAGTCGGCACATCGGTTAGGGGAATTGGCATAGATTTTAAAGCTGAGAGGATGAGCGTTGAGACGCTTAAAGTCTAGATAGCTTGATCGGGGTGCAGGGTGTCAAGATTGTTTTTTAGATGGGTATTATGAAAAGGCAGGTTCAGAGCCACTTTTTGAGGAGAGCTGATGATCATGGCTATTGGGTTTAGGGGTATGGCAATCGGCGGTCTTTTAGGTGTTGCTGGGGCGATCGCCACCGCTACAGCCTTTACACCTGCTGCTAGCGCGCAAGAACCTGAGACGGTTTTAGACGCACTGGAAAATATTGCCGAGAATCGATCAGGCGACTACTACGCCCGGCGCTCTATCTTCCGTCAGCTCGAATTTATCACCGGGATTGGCGGCTTCCCAGACCAGCGGATTAACCGAGATGCCGCCGCCATCTCAGAAGCTTACGAAGCGTTGATGATGTTACAGAACCAAAATACGGCAACGGTGCGCGTACCTGACTTGCCTAATCCTTACACCACCTCAGTACAGCTACTGCCTGCCTCACAGTTCGGCAGTCGGGTCGTCGGCAGTGAGCTTAACTTCGAGCCTTTACCTCGCCGGTAGCGATTAAGGCTCTAATATTTTTGCTCAATTTACTCTCTGCTCAATTCACTGGTTGCGTCAGAAAACTCATCAAAAGCGTAGAAGGGATGACTCAAAAGAGGACATCCCTTCTGCGTTGCTTGACCTTGTTCGGCTCAGAAAAATCCAGGGTGCAGGAGTTGAACCTGCCTGGGGCGAATTATGAGTTCGCTGCCTAATCCGCTCGGCCAACCCTGGTCGTTGCTACTATACTATCTTGATCGGTTTATCATCTACATAGTCTCACCGTTTTTTAGATGAAACTTCGTAACCCAGCTTTGCGAACCCAATGCTGTAAATCGAACTTTGTAAACAGAGCCGCATTTAATCGCTCTAAGATCGGGCAGACTCCCAAAGTACTATTCCTCACCTATCGCTGCTGCTTGCTATGAGAATTAATCCAGCTGTCGCCTTTACGTTAATTTTGCTGACGCTGATGTGTGGCGCTGGTATTGTCAGTTCTTCCTGGGGATATGCCTTAGGCAGGCAGGCGTTAACAGGGGTTCGTCAGCCCGAGACTCGCCCCTCTAATGCGGCGGCTGCCAATCGGAGCGGCGAGACGCGTCACGAGCTAGTGCTGCTAGATGAAGACAAAATTATTGAAGATGTTAAGACCCGCATCGACAGCAATAACTAAGCAAAGCACCGCAGTTCTGTGGTTTTGTTCGTTCATCTGTCGTCGCCTGTTGTCCCGCTAGCCATCACCTTGCCTGCTATTCTCAATCCGGCTATATCAGCTTTTCTCATCATTCCCTCACCATTGTCTGGGCCGGAGATAGCCGCACGTATCCTATCGGTGGTGACTCTGATCGGGCTGAATGCGTTTTTTGTCACCGTAGAGTTTTCGATTGTATCGGTGCGGCGATCGCGCATCAATCAGCTTGTATCCACTGGCGACTTGCAAGCCAAGACCGTCCAAAAACTACAGCAGAAGCTCAGCCGCCTGCTCTCTACTACCCAGCTAGGCATTACGCTCTCTAGCCTGGCGCTGGGCTGGATTGGCGAACACACTATGGCCGCGCTGATCAAGCACTGGCTTAGCCGGCTGCCCGTATCGGCAGACACCGCTCAGTTTTTGTCGCACTCAGTGTCCCTACCGGCCGCTTTTTTGCTCCTGGCCTATCTGCAGATTGTGCTTGGTGAGCTGTGCCCCAAATCAGTAGCTCTGATCTATTCAGAGCAGCTCGCCCGCGTACTCGGCCCGCCGAGTCTGACGATTGCCCGGCTGCTCAATCCTTTTGTCTGGCTGCTTAACCAATCAACCCGGCTGCTGCTGTCACTGGTAGGCATTAAAGACAGCGGCTCAGGGCACTACGGCAGAGTTACCCCAGAAGAACTGCGGCTGCTAATCACAACCACCACAGAGATTCCAGAGCTAGACAAAGAAGAGCGGGCCATTCTCAGCAATGTTTTTGAATTTCGGGGCGCTACCGTAGAAGAAGTGATGGTGCCTCGAACCAGCATCGCTGCTTTACCTCAATCGGCAACTTTTCAAGACTTACTCGATGAAATCGTCGTGTCAGGCCACTCCCGCTATCCGGTGATAGGCGAATCACTAGACGACATCCTCGGCATTATTCACTTCAATGACCTGGCCATTCCCCTTTCCAAAGGCGAACTTCAGCCTGATACCCTGATTGCATCCTGGCTGCTACCGGCGCGGGTCGTACCAGAGTCACTTCCCCTGAATGAACTGCTCACGCAAATGCAGCAGTCGGCAAGGGAGATGGTGATTGTCGTGGATGAATATGGCGGCACTGAGGGTTTGGTCACCCTGCGCGATATCACTGCTGAAATCATCGGCGACATTGCCGACAGTTCTCCAGAAGCGCAGATTATCTCTAAAGATAGCCACACTGTTGTCTTCCCAGCCCAAACCGATTTAGAAGATGTCAACGATCGGCTGTCACTAGCACTGCCCACCAGTGACGAATATTTCACCCTAGGTGGCTTTGTGCTCTTTGAAATGCAAAAAATTCCTCAGGTTAATGAGCAGCTAGTCTACCGAGATTTGGAATTTACCATAGTTTCGATGGAGGGGCCGAAACTGTGTAAAGTTCAGATCCGCAGGCCCATCAGACCGCTCACTCTGACGAACGCCCTAGCGCCAGCTACGGTAAGAAAGCTCAACGAAAACCCCCGCTGCACCTGCTGACAGGCCTGATCGGCCTGATCGAAGAAGCTCGCTACGCCAGCAACAAAAGCAGCGCTAGGGTCGCTCAGGGTGAGGGTCAGCCATCAAAATTGTCACATTCGCACTGTTGTCACTGTGCTATCAAAGTTTTACTGCCAATAGAGGCTCTAGGGTGACCTCTAAGATAGCGGGATCAGCCAGTCAGAGGCCGTCAAGGCTCGTCACATTAATTATGATTTCTATAGTACTGTTTACATAGCGGCAATCCTCATGAGAAATACCGCTAATTCTTATGATTCCGGCGATGTTAAAGCATTCGAGAGGTGAAAGCCTCTAAGTCAACTCGTCTGAGTTTTCAGCCCATAGGTCTGGCTACAGGTGTGGCCATCAGTCTGGCAACATACGGTCATGCCGTAGTTCTACTGTGAGAGAGGTGTGATAACGTGCAAAGCCAACCTTTGATGCTAGCTGACGCTAAGCCCTACAGCCGCAATCGGCCTGAGCCGGTCAAGATTGGGGTGATCGGGGTTGGTAATATGGGCCAGCATCACGCCCGAGTACTCTCCAGGCTCAAGGATGTACAGCTTATAGGCGTCTCTGATATCAATGCCGAACTGGGGATAGAAACGGCCAGTAAGTATCAGGTTCACTATTTTGAGGAGTACCAAAAGCTGCTAAAGCACGTAGATGCGGTCTGCGTGGCGGTTCCTACCCGGCTGCATCACCCGGTTGGCATGACTTGCCTGAGAGCTGGCGTCCACGTCCTGATCGAAAAACCGATCGCGGCCAGTATTGCTGAGGCCGAATCGCTGGTCAACGCCGCCGCAGACCTCAACTGCATTTTGCAGGTAGGCCATATTGAGCGGTTTAATCCAGCGTTTAAAGAGCTGCGCAATGTGCTGAGAACTGAGGATATGCTGGCGCTAGAGGCGCGGCGCATGAGCCCCTACTCGAAACGGGCCAGCGATGTCTCAGTCGTACTGGATCTGATGATTCACGACATTGATTTGATTCTAGAACTGGCTGTTTCGCCGGTGGTCAAGCTTACAGCTAACGGCAGCAGAGGCACCGATTCGCCCTATCTAGACTATGTGACGGCGACGCTAGGATTTGCCAATGGCATTGTCGCGACGGTCACTGCTAGCAAGGTGACTCACCGTAAAATTAGAACGATCTCGGCTCACTGTCGCAATTCGCTGACAGAAGCTGACTTTTTAAACAATAAAATTTTGATCCACCGGCAGACGACGGAAAACTGCATGGCTGACTATGGCCAGGTGCTTTACCGGCAGGATGGGCTAATTGAGCAGGTATATACCAGCAATACTGAGCCGCTGCACGCTGAGCTAGAGCACTTTGTTAACTGTGTGCGCGGCGGTGACCAGCCTTCTGTCGGTGGCGAGCAGGCACTCAAGGCGCTGCGCCTGGCTAGCGTGATTGAGCAAATGGCGCTAGACGGCCAGGTATGGAAATCGCAGGATGAACTGCGGCTGGTGCTAGAGCCGATGACGACGGTAGCGGCGATCAGGTAGTTTTGGGTTCAGGCTGCTATGGATTGGGCGCAGAGGTGATGATGATTTGAGAAATCGCTCCGCTCACCAGTTCATTGCCCGCCGGACTTAGGTGAATATGATCCCGGTACAGACCGTCAGGATCGGCGTGCTGCTGAAAAGTCGCCAGCAGATCGAGATAGCGGACATCGGCAGCGATCGCCCAATCCTTTAAGCGCTGACGAGCCACCAGTTCGTAATCTCGGGGGCCGGGCAGCTCGCGCTTGAGGGGTGAGAGAACTAAGACAAACTGACCGCCGCTAGCCGTGACCTGTTGATAAATGCCGTCAACCGCTGCGAGGTTTTTGCCGACGCGATCGCCCCCTTCAGACTGAATCTCTTTCAGACCAGGAATGGCCGATTGTTTCTGCGCGTAGCGACTGAATACTTCTGCGAGGGCCAGCGGTGGCTTGCGGTCGGGGTAGTTGCGATCGCGCCCAACCGGCAAAGGCGTAGGCTGAGTGCCAAAGAGATCGTCAGTATTGAGCAGTAGGACGAGTACCGCCGAGCCAAAAGTACCGTAGCGCTGCAGGTAAGCAAGCTGATTGCGCGGTCCCCAAGAGTTGGCAGAGGCATTCAGCGCTTCTACCTGGCTGTAGCCTTGGGGCAGAGCCTCTTGCAAATGACGGGCAATCAGCGCTGAGAGAATATCGGGCTGATCGGTCCACCAGTTACCGTTGGCAAGAGAATCTCCCAGCAAAAACAGTCGCAGCGTGCCGTCAGCCGGTAGCGGGGTAATGGCCGCTGACCGCATAGAATATTCATTGATGTGAATACGATTGCCAAAGCGACGCAGATGCTGATTGGGTGCTAGCTGATAGCCAATCTTGTCATCGGCTAAATAGAGAGGCGGATTGCCAAAGCCAAAGCCTAGCCGGAGCCCGATTTCAGCCAGCAGCAGCGCGGCGGCGATCGCCCCTAGCAATATCAATAATTTCATAGACAAAGAGCTACCGACAGGCCAGCAGGCAAACGCATCGTCTCACCGACTGTCACCTCACTTGATGAACCTGTAGATAATAAGGTGAATTGACCCTTTACAGGGCTAAGGGCTTAACCTTTGATAGCAAAAACTTAAACATTATGGCAGACATTTTATATCCGCTGCATGTAGCCGTACAGGTTAGCGATCTGGCTAGGGCAGAGGCGTTTTACTCACAGGTAATTGGGCTAAAGCAGGTAGAGCGATCGCTCACCTTTGCAGGCACCTGGTATCAGGTTGGCGATTTTCAGCTGCATCTGATCGTCAGTGAGTGGGCAAGCAACCCTGTTCGCGAGGAGAAATGGGGACGGCATCCTCACATTACCTTTGCCATTCGAGATTTAGAGGCGGTTAAGCAGTCTCTCCGCGAACAGGGTATGCCTTTTCAGATGAGTTCGTCTGGCAGAGCGGCGCTCTTTGTCAAAGACCCAGATGGCAACGTGGTAGAGCTACTGCAAGTGAACAGCTAACCTGAACAGCTAACCTGTCTGAGCGCTAGAACTTCTGATAGTTACCGAGGTTATTTTTGCCGGGTGGTCGGGTTTACTGAAGGGAGAAGCCCCCGTGCGTCTATAGGCAGCCCTGTTGCACTCATTATCTCGTTTACTTTCTCGCTGAAAGCCACTTATAAAGCATGAGCACTATCAGTCCGCTAACCCTGGCTAGCTTCAAACCGTCTAAAAAGCCTCGGATGCTTGTTGTCGATGACGAGCCCGATAATCTGGATTTGCTGTATCGCACTTTTCGACGTGACTTTCAGGTGCTGCGGGCAGAAAGTGGCATTGAGGCGCTCAAGGTGCTCTCTAGCGAGGGCGAAGTCGCGGTGATTATCTCTGACCAGCGCATGCCGGAGATGAAGGGCACCGAGTTTTTGAGCAAGACGGTACCCGATTTCCCGGATACCGTGCGGATTATCCTCACCGGCTTTACCGATGTCGAAGATTTGGTAGAAGCCATCAATGCCGGGCAGGTATACCGCTACATTACCAAACCCTGGGATCCGGACGAGCTCAAGCATGTCGTCGAGCGCGCCTCAGAAACCTACGACGTGCTCAAACGCCAAAATGAACAGCTACACCGGGCCGAAAAGCAAACCAAGCTGATGGTGACGGTCGGTCAATTGGCTGCGCAGACGATGCCAGCTAGCGATGCCCTGCAGTTTTTGGCGGATGGCTTTGGTCAGATTTTGGCAGCCGATGCCTGCACGCTGCTGCTGTCAGAAGATCGTGGCAGCAGTTGTTATGGCCCGGCAGAGGTCGCCGCTGTTGCCGCTAGTGAATTAGTTGCAGCAGCGATCTCCACTCAGACCACCCAGTCAGCTGTGAATATTCAGGCGGCGCGTCAGTCCGACCAGGCAGCAGCGAGCGATGCGCTCTATGCCAGCGGCACAGAATGTCATGTCGTTACCCCCATTGTCTATCAGGGTGAACCCCTGGCGGTGCTGTCTCTCCAGTGGGACAGGGCCTACGACACTGTAGAGGACGTCACTCAGCTACTCGATGTCATCGGCCCTCAGGTCGCGCTGTTTTTAAAGGCGGCGATGCTGTAATCCGCAGCGCCTTAGCTAAAACACCCGGTACAGACATCAAAAAATCAATCGTATTCTCTGCCTTCGTATTCGCGGCAGCCTTTGCAGGGGCCAGATGGATTGGCAGCGCAGCGAATGTAGGGAGAGCGAGCATTGAGCTGGCAGGTAATATCGCCAATCACCAGGCCCATGCCATCGACGTAGTGTTCGTCAGGATGGCGGGTGCGGGTAGAGAGGCGGCGGATTCGTTCGGTAGCGACCTGGTCAGTCGCTAAGAGAAAATTTTGCTGAAACTGCCGGTTGATAGGCGGTGTCGCTTCTCTGGCGCATCGCCACCCAACTAAAAGTGAGACAGTAGCCGGAATCAGGCCAATGACGATAATCAGAGCGATGAGCATGAAAAAACTGACAGGAGACTGCTGCTGATCCTAACCCAGTTGACCGGCGAAAGGATGAGATTTCATGCCTGGGCATTAGATTTTGCGAGCCTGCGCTTGAGGCAAAGGCAGGCGATCACTCCATTCTCCTCAGCTTGGATTTTCCTTAGCCTTCGGCTTAAAGGTAGAGGTGACGTGCAGGTCTTTGAGCTGGCTGGCATCTACAGAGGAGGGCGCATTGGTTAGCAGATCGCGGGCCTGCTGGGTTTTTGGGAAGGCGATCGCATCGCGAATTGACTGCTCTCCGGCCAGCAGCATCACCAGTCGATCCAAACCATAGGCGATGCCCCCATGAGGCGGTGTCCCAAACTCAAAGGCTTCGAGCAAGAAGCCAAACTTATCTTGCGCTTCTGCCTCAGATAGACCAATAGTTTCAAACACTTTGGCCTGCACATCGGGTTGGTAGATCCGCAGACTGCCGCCGCCGATTTCGTAGCCGTTGTAGACAATGTCGTAGGCGATCGCCCTGGCGTTCGTTAGCTCGTCATCCTCGGGATTGGGCGCAGTAAAAGGATGGTGCAGCGCTTCGTAGCGGTTTTCGTCGGCATTCCACTCAAACATGGGGAAGTCGGTGACCCAGAGCAGGTTGGTTTTGCTCTCGTCAATTAAGCCGAGTTCCTGAGCTACTGCCTGCCGCAGCCGGTCTAGTGTGGCATTGACGGTGCTGACATCGCCTGCGCCAAACAGCAGCAGATGGCCCGGCTGCGCCCCAGTGCGCTCTAGCAGCGTTTGCTTTTGCTCAGCGGTGAGATTGTCTTTAATTGCACCAATGGTGTCAATTTCGCCGTTTTCTCGCACGCGGATGTAGGCTACCCCGCGCACGCCCGCATCGGTCGCCACTTTAAACAGGTCACCGCCCGGCTTAATCCGCACGTTAGAAATGGCGTCATTACCGCCGGGAATCGGCAGCACCTTCACCTGACCGCCGCTGGCTACTGAACCTGAAAACACCTTAAAGCCAGAGTCTTTGACAATATCTGAGACGTTGACCAGCTCCAGGGCATAGCGCGTGTCGGGCTTATCGCAGCCGTAGCGATCTATGGCTTCAGCATAGGTGAGCCGGGGCAGGGGTAACGGCAGCTCAATTCCTTTGACGGTTTTGAAAATGTGAGCCATCAGCCGTTCATTCAGGGCGAGAATTTCTTCTTCGTCCATAAAGCTCATTTCCATATCGAGCTGAGTGAATTCGGGCTGACGGTCAGCGCGCAAATCTTCATCGCGAAAGCAGCGGGCAATTTGGTAGTAGCGATCCATGCCTGCCACCATCAAAATTTGCTTAAAGAGCTGCGGCGACTGCGGCAGGGCAAACCACTCCCCCTCGTTGACCCGTGAGGGCAAGATAAAATCTCTAGCCCCTTCGGGTGTAGAGCGGGTCAGAATGGGCGTTTCTACCTCAATAAAGTCTTCGGTATCTTCTAAAAAGCGACGAATGGCTTTGATCACCTCATGCCGCAGGCGCATATTGCGGGCCATGCGATCGCGCCGTAAATCTAGATAGCGATACTTTAGCCGCAGCTCTTCGCGCACATTTTCGTCGTCGGCAGTAGACACTTGAAAAGGCATCTGCTTACGCACAGCGTTGAGAATGATCAGCTCGTCCGCGTAAACCTCTACCTGCCCGGTCGGTAGCTTGTCATTGAGCGATTCGGTTGGGCGCTGAGTCACCCGGCCCACGACTTTGACGACATATTCATTCCGTACTTCTTCAGCCACCGGATACGAAGCCGGGGTGCGCTCGGGATCGCTGACAATTTGTACGGTACCAGTGCGATCGCGCAAATCCAAAAACACCACCCCGCCATGATCCCGGCGACGATCTACCCAGCCATAGAGCGTGACCGTCTTTTCTATGTGCTCAGCTCGGAGTTGACCGCAATAAAGGCTACGCATGGCGAGAAGGAGGTAGGGAATACCAAAGATAAAACCTTTACATTATGGATGAATGCAGGTAACTATGGCGCACAATGTTCGTCTGATTTGATTCGGAGCCTTTGAATCCGCCACCGCTAGCTATGGCAGGTGAAGAATTGCGCTAGCAGAATCCGACGATGAGACATTACTGGTCTATGTTTGAAGAGAAGTAAATTTGACCAGTGGCGAGATTAGCGCAGGCTCGACGCGATGACTGAGGGCAATACTCAAAATATCTATGCCAGGCGGATTGCGGTAGCGCTAAATGGGGTATTGGGCGATCGCCCGCTAACTGCGAAGGTGGGGGTGCGCCAGCGCGAGAATTTGCTGTACATAGCGCTCGTGCCGACCGGGGGCAGTGAACCCGGCGCGCCGCCTGCCTATGCTGCACTGCTAGACGCTGAGCCTTTGCTAGCGATATTTCAGCAGACGCTGACAGACTTTAAAGCGAATCTGGGCCTGGGGTGGCTCAAGCTGGTGAAAGTGAGCGCTCATCTGCCCGCTCAGCGCGTACCGCTATGGCAAGAAGAGCTGCTGTTTCGCTCGTCGGTAGCGATCGCCCGCACCCTGATGCAGCCACAGCCCACTCTGAGCCCGCCAGCGCTATCTACCCGCGTCAACCTCACAGAGGGAGATCGGCGCGATGCGGCAGGCGATGTGACTGTGCAGATTAGCGGCGACCTCACTGGCCAGCTGATTGTAGGCGACCACAACCGCCAGGAGTATCACAGCTACATCCATAACGTAGCTCACGGCGGTGTGCTCAATGTAGCGGCTGCGCCGGTTGTGCAGCCCCGGCCCCTGCCTTTAGACTTGCGGCCCCGCCCCTTTGCTGAGTTGTTAGATCGGCAGACGGTGCTGCCTCTGGTGCGAGATGCTCTGAAATCTTTACTCACTGTAGAGATCTATGGAGAAGCAGGTTTTGGTAAGACGGCACTGATAAGACATCTGGCTCATGAAAGCCAGGTCGTAGCAGGATTTTCTGCTGGCATTGTCTATCTATCTGCTCACGGCCAGCCGTCGGCAGATTTGCTGCAGTCTCTATACGACATATTTTATGAGGCTAACCCGCCCTTTAAACCTAGTTACGGTCAGGTACAGCAGGCGCTAAAAGAGCGGCGGGCACTGATTATCTTGAACGGCCTCACGCTAGATAAAGCTGAGATGGAATGGCTGCTAGCGGCGCTGCCGGGCTGCACGTTTGTACTGGTCTCTGACGCTCGCTTTTACTGGCAGGAAGGGGAGGCGATCGCCCTTAAAGGACTCCCCTTTCCCGAGTCGGTTAAGCTCATGCAAAAAGAGCTGGGGTATGCCCTTTCAGAGCCTGAGCAAGCCGCTGCAAAAACGCTATGGACAGCTCTCTCAGGTAATCCACTCCAGCTCAGGCGCGCTGCTGCTCAGGCCCGCGCTGCTGACCAATCTTTAGTAGATCTGACGCAGTCTCTGCAAACTGCCTCGGCACAGACTATTTCTGGGCGATCGCTGTTTCAAAAAATAGTCGATTGGCTCTCTCCCGACCAGCGTCATGTGCTGGCCCTGATGTCGGCGATGGGCGGTGTGCTCTTGAGCGCCGAGCAGGTGCAGGCGATAACGCGCTTGCCCAAGGCTGCTGACATCCTAAAAGAGCTGACTGCGATGCGGTTGTTAGAGTCTGCTGAGCGTAGCCCGCAGGGTCGTGAGCTAACGGGTGGCTACTATCAGCTCAGTGCTGACCTGATAGAGAGCGTGCTGCCAGGGTTTGATCCGCCATCCTGGTTGAGTCAGGCGACTGAGTACTTTACCGCTGAAGTGGCAGCCCAAGGGATGCTTCCGGCTAAAAGTGTCGATGCTGCGATGCATCTGGTGGAGTGGACGCAGCGCACGGGCCGCTGGCAAGAGTGTGTGGCGTTGATTCGTGGCTTGGACCAGACGCTAGCGCTCGGTGGCCGGTGGGAGCGGTGGCAGCAGGTGCTGATCTATGGCCTGCGAGCAGCAGAACAGCTAGGCGATGGTGCAACACAGGCATGGTCGCTGCATCAGCTGGGAACGCGGTCACTGGCGCTGGGCGAAATCGGGCGGGCTGAAGCCTGGCTAGGAAGGGCGGTGCGGCAGCGCGAGCGACTCGGTGACTACGCGGGTGCGGCGGTGACTCGCCATAACCTGGGGCTGATCATGCCCCCTCTCGTCGGAGGCGTGACTGCTGCGCCTGATCGCCTGCTCAGACGAGGCGGGATGCGCCGCCGCTGGCCCTTAGCCGTGATTGCTGGCAGCCTCCTGCTAGGCGTGTTGAGCAGCGGGCTACTGTTAGCTCAGCGCTATCTGAGTCAGTCGTCAGGACAGCTCAACGCCCGGGCCAGGCTGAGTGAAACAGCGATCGCCTTTGGTACGCAGACATTAGCACTTACGAGCGCGCCCCAAGCCGTCACCCTGACCAATCAGGGCAAAGCCCCCCTGCAAATTCGCCAACTGACGCTGTCGGGCGATGAGGACTTTGCTCTGGCCCAGCCGGGAGACTGCCGCGTCGAGCTGGTGCTAACCCCGGGAATGGACTGTGCCATTACAGCGGTCTTTACACCGACAGTGACTGGCGATCGCAGCGCTCAGATTCGGCTGGTCACCAGCCTGGCAGATGGCATAACCAGCAGCGCCGGAAAACCTAAATCACACACCGTTTTACTCAGCGGCATGGGCACCCCTCAGCCGGTTCCTAATGTAGCGTTTGGGGTGACGATGGTTGATTTTGAAAAGGCTTTTCTTAAAGAGAGGCAGCGCCAGTCTTTTACCATTACTAACAGCGGCAGCGCGCCGCTGAGTATTGCCGCTTTTGACATCGTTGGCAGGCAGGGCAGAGAGTTTGGGCTAGTTGACCAGAGCTGTACGACGGCTACGTTAGCGCCGCAGGAGATCTGTGAAGTGGAGCTGTGGTTTGAGCCGACGGCGGCGGGCGATCGCACGGCGCGGCTGGTGGTAAAAAGCAATGCCGATACTGACAGCATGCTCTCTTTGAAGGGAATCGGGGTCAGTCGCAGTGGCCCGCAGGGGCCTGACGAGGACTTGCCTGCAGAAACACCGACTGAGAGCCCACCTGCCGGGGAGCCTGATCGCTCGCCTGCGGCTACCCCGCCTGCCGAGAGTCTCTCTATCCAGGCGAATAACGACAGTGCTACCGTAGCGGCAGAGTCATCAGTTGTGATCGACGTGTTGAAGAATGACCGGGCTTCAGCCGGTAGTCAGCTCACCATTGTTGAAGTGAGTCCGGGCGAATCGGGGCAGACAGCAACTGACGGTAGGCAGATCACCTATTCTCATACTGGCAGCGGATCGAGCGATCGCTTCACCTACCGGGTGCGTGACGCGGCAGGCCAAATCGCGACAGCCACAGTCAATATCACCGTCGCAGCCGACGGTCCGCCACAGGCAGTCAATCGAAACCCGGTGGCTATCGATCACTACTTTGAGACACGACCGGGTGAACCCCTGACGATTGATCTGTTGCAAGGTGCCTATGATCCTGACCCTAACGATGTCGTCAGTTTGTTGGAGATAGCGGCGCTCTCCGGTAGCGGCCAGATAGAAGACAATGGGGATGGCACGGTCACTTACAGACCTTCTCAGACTGGGGCAAACGGAACATCGGGTACTTATCGCAGCAGCTTTAAATATACGGTTACCGATGGCAGCGGGGGCGTGGGGCAGGGCACTGTTTTTATCACAGTGGTTGTGCCGACTGTTAACTAAGTGATACTATGAGCGCCTAATCGCTAGGGGTGCCCGCAAGGGCTGAGAACATACCCTTTGAACCTGAGCCTGGGTAATGCCAGCAGAGGAAAGCTTGAAAGTTTTGAATGTGATCAATACTAGCTGCGGCTACGACATGCTCTCTGACGGGAGGGCGCGGCTATGTCTGTAGGAGCAGTGGCGCTAATTGTGATGCTAGCGGCAGCGGCGACGTTTGCCCTGGTAGGTATTTCACAGCTAGGGCGGCAATCAGGGCAGGCTATCGATTTAGAAGACTACATGGTGAGCCGTAACCAAGTTGGCGGCCCGATGGCGCTCGCAACGGTGACGGCGTCGGCTCTGGGTGCCTGGATTTTATTCAGTCCACCAGAGGCTGGGTCGGCTTTTGGCGGGCTGACGGCGATCTTGGGCTACTGTGTGGGGTCGGCTGCGGCTGTCTTGACGTTTGTCTTTGTGGGGCCGAGGCTGCGGCAGATTATGCCGTGGGGTCACTCGCTCAATGAGTATGTGCGCTATCGCTTTGGGGCGGTGCCGTTGGGCCTCAGTCAGGCTGGCAGTCAGGCTGGCAGTCAATCGGGTGGTCAGACTGGCGGGTCGATTGGCAAGGCGATGTACTGGCTGACGGTGGTCGTGATGCTGCTGTATATGTTTGTGTATTTGGCAGCAGAGCTCACGGCGATCGCCCAAGTCCTTCAGCTAGTGGCCGATGTGCCACTACTGGTGACCTCGCTGGTGGTGATTACGGCAGTTTTTCTCTATACCGCTTACGGTGGCCTCAAGGTCACCATCATCACAGATGCCCTACAGTTTGCGCTGATTGTGCCGCTGCTGCTGATTTGCTTTGGCATGACAATTGCGCTGTTGGGTGGGTTTGGCGCTGCTTTTGGTCCGGTGGCGGAAAAACTGCCAGAGCTACTCTCGCTAGGCAACATCGACGGGCTGCGGTTTGGCGCAACGCTGATCATTGCTGTAGTCGCTGCCGAACTGTTCAACCAGGGCAACTGGCAGCGGGTGTATGCCTGTCGCAGCGATCAGACGGTGCGCCGTTCTTTTCTCGGGTCGGCTTTGGTGATATTGCCGCTGTTGTTTCTCTCGGGGCTGCTGGGTCTGATTGCGGCTGGCTTTGACCTGAGCGGTACGACGGCTTTCTTCGATTTACTGCAAAGTCTAAACATTCCTCTTTGGTTGCTGGGGGCGGTGATTTTACTGGCGATGGCGCTGGTAATGAGCAGTATGGATACGCTGCTAAACGGCATTAGCGCTGTCTTTACTGGCGATTTGCTCAGGCTCTCGAATCAGCCAAGTCGGGTGCTGCTAATTTCGCGGCTGCTGACGGTAGCGGTTGGGATTCCGGCGGTGGCGATCGCCTCACAAGGCTACAGCGTTCTCTATCTGTTCTTTATTGCCGACTTGCTCTGCGCGGCGCTGCTGTTCCCGGTTGTTTTTAGCTTTTATAGCCGCTATCAGACGGCGAGTAATGCCTTCTGGAGTTCTCTTGCTGGCATCGCAGTCGGGGTGTTGTTCTTTCCTAAGCCCGACTTTAGTCCGCTGGTCAATGTGCCGGGCGGCGGTGATTTGCTCAACAGCTTTGCGGCTGCCCTGCTGACTTCGATGGCGATCTCCCTACTGTGGAATGCAGTCAGTAAAAGTAAAGCTGCCAAGAGCAAAACTGCGTCCTTTAACTATGGCGATCTTAAGAACGTGCGGTCTTACACCGCGAGTTCTCAGCCCTCAGAGGCCACGCCATCCGGGCGCTGACAGTCGTCAGTCAGCGCTCAAAGTTGTTCAAATTATCTGCTAATTCGAGTACTCATGTGCTCTGGCAGACCCTATTCGAGGCCCTATTCAAGGTATCAACTCATGACTTCACTCAATCTCTCTCCAACCCCAGCTTCACCCGCAACTAAATCAGCGCAGACTGCATCAACTGCTCTGCGCACGGCATGGATTGCTAAACGTCAGGGACAGCCTAATGTGTCTCAGATGCACTATGCCCGGCAGGGCGTGATAACTGAAGAAATGGAGTATGTGGCCCGGCGAGAAAATTTGCCTGCCGACCTGATCAAAGACGAAGTGGCTCGCGGTCGGATGATTATTCCTGCCAATATTAACCATCCGAATCTGGAGCCGATGGCAATTGGCATTGCCAGTAAGTGCAAAGTAAATGCCAATATCGGCGCATCGCCTAACTCTTCTGATATCAATGAAGAGATCGATAAACTGCGAATGGCGATTAAGTACGGCGCAGATACGCTGATGGATCTCTCTACCGGCGGCGGCAATCTTGATGAGATTCGCACGGCGGTGATCAACAACTCGCCGATTCCGATTGGTACGGTGCCAATTTACCAGGCGCTAGAGAGTGTACATGGCAGTATTGAAAATTTGGACGCGCAAGACTTTTTGCACATTATCGAAAAGCACGCGCAGCAAGGGGTGGACTATATGACTATCCATGCGGGCATTTTGATTGAGCACTTGCCGCTGGTGAAAGACCGGCTGACGGGCATTGTCTCTCGGGGCGGCGGCATTATGGCGCAGTGGATGCTGCATCATCACAAGCAAAATCCGTTGTTTAGCCACTACGATGACATTATCGAAATCTTTAAGCGCTACGATGTCTCTTTTAGTTTGGGGGACTCTTTGCGGCCTGGCTGTCAGCACGATGCTTCTGATGCGGCGCAGCTAGCAGAGCTGAAGACACTAGGGCAGCTAACTCGCCGCGCTTGGCAGCACGATGTGCAGGTGATGGTCGAAGGGCCGGGGCATGTGCCGATGGACCAAATCGAATTCAACGTGAAAAAGCAGATGGAAGAGTGCTCAGAAGCGCCTTTTTATGTGCTGGGGCCGCTGGTGACTGATATTGCGCCGGGTTATGACCATATCACGTCGGCAATTGGGGCGGCGATGGCGGGCTGGTATGGAACGGCGATGCTCTGCTACGTGACGCCAAAGGAGCATTTGGGTCTGCCCGACGCAGAAGATGTGCGCAACGGCCTGATCGCCTACAAGATTGCAGCACATGCGGCAGATATTGCTCGCCATCGACCGGGGGCACGCGATCGCGATGACGAACTCTCCCGCGCCCGCTACAACTTCGACTGGAACAAACAGTTCGATCTCTCGCTTGATCCGGAACGCGCCCGCGAATATCACGATCAGACGCTGCCAGCGGACATTTATAAAACGGCTGAATTTTGTTCGATGTGCGGGCCTAAGTTTTGCCCAATGCAGACTAAGGTAGATGCTGATAAGCTGAGCGAATTAGAGGAGTTTTTGGCGAAGGAGGGGAGCAGTGTTTAGGGGAGAGTTTGCGTAAGTAGAACACTTTAGGGGGTAGGCAGTGGGCAGTGGGTAGTAGGCAGTAATCAGTAGCCGGGAACTACCTTCAGTCTTCCGTCTACTGACCCCTATCTCCTATCTTCTGTCTTCCGTCTACTGACCCCTGTCTCCTATCTTCTGTATCTTATCTCCTGTATCCCCTTCCATTTCAACCGGCAAAAAAACCGTAAATGTTGATCCCTCGCCGACTGCTGAGACCAGCTCAATTCTCCCCTGTAAGAGCCGCACAAGCTTATTGACGATGGTCAGCCCTAAGCCGCTGCTTTCGGGGGCGTAGCTGCCTTCGCCGCCAGCGCGGAAGTAAGGCTCAAAGATCTGAGCGTGCTGCTCGGGGCTGATGCCTCTGCCGGTGTCGCGAACGGCGATCGCCCACTGCCCGCCCTCGACTTCGTAACAGGTTACGTCAACTGAGCCGCTATCGGTGTAGCGAATGGCGTTGCTGATTAAATTAGTGAGAACCTGCTGCAGCCGCAGGGCATCGGTAGTGATCTGCTGGGGAGCGCGATCGCAATTTGCGGCCAGAGTGAGTGCTTTTAACTGAGCAGTGGGAGCCAGGGTCTCAATCACGGCCTGCACCAGGTCGGGTACGGGCACTAATTCCATCGTCAGGACTATCTGTTGAGACTCCTGACGGGAGGCTTCTAGCGTGTTGTTGATCAGGCGCAGCAGTTGTCTGCCGTTGCTGATCACCCGCTCAATTTGCTTTATCTCCATAGACGAGCCGGCTTCTGGGGTGAGCTGCTTTCTTTGCTTGCGCAGCAAAATTGAGGAGAACCCTAGCATGGCGTTCAGCGGATTTTTTAGCTCGTGGGCCAGGTGAGACAGATTGTCTTTTTGGCTCTGCACCAGGCGGGTTAGCTCCTGATTGGTGAGCAGTAGCTGCCCTTGCATCTGCTCTAGCGTATCGAAGCGATGTTTGATGTAGCTGTCTAGCGATATCAAAACTGCGCTGTCGAGTATATGGTCAATCTTACGGACGGCAGTGAGCGCTTGTTTAACCGTGCCTGAACTTAATTCAGGTTCTAATACCATTAAAATAACATTGCGTAAAACTCGGTATTCTCGGACGATTTCAGCGGTGTCAAAGCCTTGCTGGGCGCGGACGGTGCCGTGTTCTAGGGCGGTGTCTTTAAACGCTTGATCTTGGTCGTCTAGCGGGCTGGGAGTGAGCAGCGTGGCCATCGCCTGCAACATGCCTGGCAGCCCGTCACGAATCTCTATGTAGGTCAGTTCTTGGGTGCTATCGATGTCGATATCGCGGCGAACTTCTTTTATCCAGGCATCGATGATAATGTCAACCTTGTCGAGCAGTGCCTGACCGGGATCTTTCATAGTTGCTTCACCCCGATGAGCTTAAAGAATCACTCCCTAGCTTAGCAGGAGTTACTGCCCTCATACAGTTGCGTCTAAACCAAATTTACGATGGTAACCATGAGTTCATCGGTGTTGATGGGCTTGACCAGATGGGCCTGAAAGCCCGCCTTCAATGTGCTTTCGGTATGTTCGCTGCCAGCATAGCCGGTGAGGGCGATCGCAGGCAAATCGCCGCCCTGCTCGGGAGCGCGCGATCGCACCCAGTCAATCAGCTCAAACCCATCTCGGCCTGGCAAGTTAATATCGCTAATCAGCAGGTCGGGTGTCTCTTCGTCAGTGAGTTGTTCGATGGCGGCAGCAACAGAGCTGGCCGGGATGACAGTGGCTGCTTGCTCTTCTAAGACGATGGTCAAGATCTCTCGATTATCGGCGTCATCTTCAACAATCAATATGCGCAAACCTGACAGCAGATCGTCGCCGGGCGGCAGCGGTACGGCGGTTTGAACTGGGGCGATCGCTGCTGTCAGCGGCAGCACCACCGTCAGCGTTGTGCCCATGCCAATGCCGGGGCTGCTGATACGGACAGTGCCATTGTGCGCTTCAACAAAGGTTTTGACAATCGTTAGCCCAATGCCCAGACCGCCATATTCGCGAGCACTTGAGCTGTTTGCCTGCCGAAACCGATCAAACACATGCGGTAAAAAGTCAGCATCAATGCCTCGGCCTGTATCGGTGATTTGTACCTGAGCTTGATCGACGCTGTAGGTGAGCCGGGTGGTGATCTGCCCGTCTCTGGGCGTAAACTTAATCGCGTTAGCAAGGGCGTTGCTAAAAACCTGCTGCAAACGGTCAGGATCAAAGTAAAAATAGTCGGGGGGTTCGTCGAGCATGGCAATGAGCTGAATGCCGGCTTTCTCGGCGGTAGGCAGCATACTCTCCACCACCGCCTTGACCAGATCGCTCAGATTCACAGCCTGCCGCTGCAATTCCATTTGGCCTTGAATAATCCGTGATACCTGCAAAAGATCTTCAATAATGCGGGTTTGGGTGCGGGCGCTGCGCTCAATGCTGGTGAGGGCGCGGTGGAGCAGCGTCGGGTCGGGCTCGGTGCGGCTCAAAAGGATGCTAATCCAGCCGATGATGGCGCTGAGCGGCGTGCGCAGCTCATGAGAGAGCACTGACAAAAATTCGTCTTTGCTGGCGTTGGCAGATTCGGCCTCGACCCGGGCGGTACGCTCTTGCGTCAGCTGCATCCGCTGCGCCTCGGCCCGCTTGCGCTTGGTAATATCTTCAATGGAGAGTAGAATCAGTCGCTCTGCCGGGGGTTGTTCTATCTCACGAGCGTTGAGCAGCATAATTTTGCGGCCAATCTGATCAAACTCGTGGTCAATCTCGAAGTCTTGCACTTGTAAGCTGTCGGCCAAGAGCGTTTCTAAGACAGCTCGCAGTACAGGGATGTCCCACTGGCCGTTGCCTAGCTCAAACAGTTCTCGTCCCTCAGTTTCGGATAGAGAGACTTGAAAGGTTTCATAAAAGGCGTAGTTGGCGGTCTTCACCTGGAGGTCGGCAGTGAGTACGACGAGGGGCGATCGCACCGTTTCAACAATGCGCTCAGCGTACAGCCGCGACATTTCTAGCTGCTGGAGCGTGCGCTTCATAGCGTCAATATCGACCAGGGCGATCACCGCCCCGTCGATCTGGTTGTCAGCCGTGCGATAAGGGCGAATGCGCAGCCGGTACCAGTGGCCTTCATTGTCTTGCACCTCTAGATCTTGCGTATCGAGCGTGCCAATCACTTCTGAAATCAGCGATTCCAGGTTGTCGATGTCAATATCGATGCGAATGTCGCTAACAGGCCGACCCACATCGGTCGGGATCAGGTTAAACAGCCGCTGAGCGGTGGGCGTAAATCGCCGAATCCGCAGATCGTCAGAGAGCATGACGATCGGAATGTTGACATTGTTGAGCAGGTTGAGCAGATCGTCGTTAGTAGAGCGCGCATCGGCGTTACGGCTTTGCAGTTCTTCGTTAGTGGTTGTAAGTTCTTCGTTAGCAGCCTGTATTTCTTCCTTAGCGGTTTGCAATTCTTCGTTAGTGCTTTGCAACTCTTCGTTGCTCGATAAGATTTCTTCGTTAGCCGTCGTCAGTTGCTGATTCGTCGCGTCGTGTTCTTCGATAGTGGCCTGCAAATAAGCCTGAGTATCGAGCAGTTCTTGCCTGGCGGCGGCTAGCTCTTGCTTGAACCGGGCGATTTCGGCGCTAGCCGGGGGAGAGGGTTCGCCGCCCGGTTCAGAGGGCTCAGCGGCCACAGATGCAATCAGCGCGCCTTCTTCAAAAAGGACCAGATAGCTGCGCTCTTTGGAGAGCGGATTGCGAATTGGCGTCACCTCAATATGGATATATCGCGGGTTGTTTTCAATTTGCAATCTCTCTCGGCGCGAGGCAACTCGCTGCGTCTTCGCCTCGTCTATGGCAGATCGCAGTTCGAGCAATAGGCCTGGCTGTACCATTTTGAGCAGGCTAAAGCTGGGTTCGCCGGGAGCAGGTCGCAGGTAGGCGCTGGTATCGCCGCGAAAATGCAGGATATCGAGCTGTTCGTTGATGACGATGCCGACCGGGGCGTAGCGGCTAAGCACAATCTGATCGGCCTGACGCTGCACGTTAGAGTGGCTAGAGGCGGCTGCTGCAGGCTCACCTTTGGCGGTGGCGGTGGCGGTGAGGGCGCTATAGTCGCTAGTGACAAAGTCAAAGTTAATTTGGTTGGCAGCCGTGTCACGGCTGTAGACTTTGTGCTTTTTATCAACGACAGCAAACAGCTTAGAGGTTTCGCCGACGCTCTCAGAGCTGCCCAGCCAGAGCTGCCCGCCAGCATTCAGGCTGTAATGAAAAACGGCTAGCACGCGCTGCTGCAAAGCGGGCGCAAAGTAGATCATGACGTTGCGACAGCTAATCAGATCGATGTTAGAAAACGGCGGATCGTTGCCCAGGGTTTGGCGGGCAAAGACACAAAGCTCGCGCACGGCTTTGCTGATCTGATAGCGCCCCTCGGTCTGGGTGAAAAAGCGCTGTAGTCGCTCGGGTGAAACGCCGGCCACCTGATTTTCAGCGTAGATGCCCTGACGAGCGATACTGATCGCTTCTTCGCTGACATCTGTGCCAAAGATTTGAATGGAGAGATTGAGGTTTTGCTCAGAGAGATATTCAAACAGGGCGATCGCAATCGAATAGCACTCTTGACCGGTAGAGCAGCCCGCCACCCAAATGCGAATAGAAGACTCCAGCCCCTTTTGCTCAATCAGCGAAGGAAAGACCGTCTCTTGCAAAAAGACAAACGCCTCCGGATCGCGAAAAAAGCTGGTCACCGTAATCAGCACATCGTGGTAAAGCGCTTTAACCTCAGCCGGGTGGTCTTGCAGATACTCAGCGTAGGCTTCAACCGTATTCAGCCGGTGCAGCGCCATCCGTCGGGCCATCCGCCGCTCAAAGGTGGCGCGTTTGTACTGGCTAAAGTCAATGCCAGTCGCAGCTCGCAGCAAAGCATAAACCGCTGACAGACCGGCTTCAGCAGAGGAGTCGCTTTCTATAGACGGAAATGCCTGCGGCACTGGCCGAGAGACATAAGGGTGCTGAGCGATGCTCGTCAGCTGGCGGGCAATCTCAACCGGCGACAGGATGAAATCCACCAGGCCAGTTTCAACCGCAGAGTTAGGCATGCTACCATACTGGGCCGTATTTTGCGTTTGGGTAAAGGCAATGCCGTCCGCTTGCTTAATCGCTTTTAGCCCCTGAGCGCCGTCGCCATCTAGCCCCGACAAGACAATGCCAATCGCCCGATTGTCGCCGTCTTCAGCGAGAGACTTAAAGAAGATATCAATCGACTTAAACTGCTTTGGGCCAGACGGTCTCGGCGCGAGCTGAAGCCGCCCATCAGCGATAGTCATCTGTTTATTGGGCGGGATCACATAGACGTGATCGGGCTCTACCTCTACATCTTGCGTAGCTTCAGCCACAGGCATCGCCGTTACCCGACCCAAAATTTGGCTCAACATGCTGGGCGAATCGGGAGCCAAATGCTGAATGATGACAAATCCCATGCCCGTATCGACTGGCAGCGCCCGCAGCAGATCTGAGCAGGCTGCTATGCCCCCTGCCGACGCGCCAATACTGACAATCGGAAAACCGCTGTCAGTCGGTGGCTGTAAATCGTCATTTTGAGACATGGCAGCGTGTTGAGTACGAAAAAGTTGCTAAGTTACCCTATTAAATCATCAGTAGAGCATCTGTTCATCCATGTCTTCATCATCTTATGTCTTTTTATGTCTTTATGCGGTGAGTGGGGCGCAAAATGCGCTTGTCGGCAGATGACATCGCCCGAAGTCAGGTCGTATAGTCCTGTATTGTCTACCCACCTAAACACTTACCTTGAATATCTCTGACTACATCACGACCGCAATCACCAGCTTTGGCTACTGGGGCATCGCCTTTCTGATGCTGTTAGAAAACGTCATTCCCCCGATTCCGTCAGAGCTGATTATGCCGCTGGCTGGGTTTGCTGCGGCTCAAGGTGAGATGAATCTGGTGAGTGCGATCGCTGCTGGTACCTTCGGGTCTGTTCTGGGCGCGCTGGTCTGGTACTACGTCGGCAAATGGCTGGGGCTCACTCGCATTTGCAACCTGGCCGACCGCCACGGCAAATGGCTAGGGATATCCAGCCAGGAAGTGATGTCAGTGCAGGGGTGGTTTTCCCGGCGCGGTGGCTATTGGGCAGTGGGCTTGGGGCGACTCATTCCCGGCATTCGCACCTATATCTCAGTGCCCCCTGGCATCGCCAACATGCCGATGCTCGGCTTTTTGTTTTACTCCACCGTCGGATCGCTCGGCTGGATTACGCTGCTGACGCTAGCCGGGTTTTGGCTCGGGGCCAGCTATGACAAAGTCGCCGCTTTTTTGGGGCCAGTCGGCAAAGTTGTTCTTGTCTTGCTAGTCGTTCTCTTGGTAGGTTGGGTGGTATATCAGCAGCGTAAGAACAGTGAGATACCTTAATGCGGGCAAGCGATCGCGCTACAGCAGCTCACGCAGCGTCAGCCAATCACCCGTTTTGACCAGCCAGGGCAGCACCGGCACCTTTTTAGTAATGCCGCCATCGTCAATATAGATGTGCCGGCTATCCGCCTTAACCACATCCCAAGACTCAAAGGTATAGCGCCGGGTAGGCATACCAAACAGGCCATAAACCGTGAGCTGATGCGGCTCTAGCAAAAAATAGGGGCGGCGCAAACACACCCAGCCCAGCAAAGATACCAAAACGCCAATAGCCGCTAGAGTCGAAACTTGATGAGCCTGCACTCCTGCCGACAGGCCAAACACCGTACATAGGCCGCCGCCCGCCAGCAAAGAGCCGCCCACCGCTGTTTTGAAATAAGCCGTCAGATGCCGTGGGTCAGGCTGATTAGGTTGTGATGACGCCTCAGGAACTTTTCTGAAAAGGTTGCGCTGCATGAAGATTGAGTCCCATCAAAAGTTCGATCTAATCGCTAATAATCGGAGCGTATCACCGAACTCCCAGTCAGGTTGGTAGTGTTACAGACAGTTCACTAACCTTTGAGGCTAGCGATCGCCTAGCTTTGCGAATTGCCCCCGTATCGCCAGTGCCAGGGCTCTGAACCGATGCCAAACAGCCCTTTTTTAGGCGAAGACTGCGCAAATCCGTAGTCCTGCGCGTTTTGTTGGAGCCAGCGAAAGGCGTCTGTCTGCGCAAAGCTGGCCTGCTGGTCTGTCGTTGAGTCGGCCCCACCAATATCGAGCGCATAGCCACTGGCATAATCTGCTGATGGCGCAGCGTCTGAGCTGGCGGCGTAGCCTGCGAGCGGATAGAGATCAACATCTGCCTCTCGGGCGGCGACTACCATTTGCCAGAAGGCTTCGGCGGCATCGGGCCTGAGTAAAATGCTGCCATCTGCCAGTAGCGGCGTCAGATCTTGAGGCGTCGCGGCGGCTTCTGGAGCATCGGCTTTGACGCTGTCAGTCTTGAAGAAGTCGGCGGGTTTGGGAAGAGAAATATGAGAATCTTTCCAGGTTTGCCAGGTCTGGGGCCAAGTCTGAGGCCAGGTTTGAGATAGCTGGCTGAGCCGGTATTCGCTCCACTGGTAGGCTTTGACGCTCATGCCTATGGCGAGTAAGACGGCGAGACTGCGGGTTGTGAATTTCAGGATGGAGCGGATGGGGAGTTTGGTGGGTTGGCTTTGGGATGAGGGGGGGAATGGGGAAGGGGAATGGGAGAAGGAGGAAGGGGAAAAGGGGGAGTTTGGGGGAGCGGGTTGAGTAGGGCGGCGGTGTTGGCCGGGGGCGGCGATGACGGTGGGCAGGCGGCTGTCGTGGGCGATTTGGTGGCGGTTGCTTTCTACTTCTAGCGTGATTAGCGCTTCGTGAGCGTTGGCGAAGCGATCTTGCCAGCGGTGACGTACCAGCCGGTCGATAAATTCGGCCAGGGGCAGGCTGACTTCGGTTTGCTGCCGCCATAGGAGGCGATCGCTCCCCGGATCGTAAGTAAAGTCTTGATGCCGCTGGCCGGTCAGCGCTTCAATGGCAATCAGGCCGAGGGCGTAGAGATCGCTGGCAGGTCGGGGTGAAGACGACTGCATCTGCTCGGGGGCAGCATAGGGCTGGGGCGCAACGAGAATGGGGCTGTTTTGGATATTATTGGCGGCGATCGCCCCCTTCGCTAGCTGCGACATTGCGCCAAACTGAGTCAAAAAAACCTGACCGTCGCTGGCCCGCCGGATCAGGTAACGAGGATGCAGGTTTTGGTGAACTGCGTTCTGCTGATGGACAAAGGCGAGGGCGGTGAGCAGATCTTGCAACAGCTTAATCACATAGCTTTCGCTGAGCGGCTTAGAGAGGGCGATCTCTTCGCTCAGCGGATGGCCCACAATTTGATCTTGAACAAGATAGAAGACTTTTAGAGAAGATTCAGTGAGTTGTTTTTTGGGCTGGGGCGGATGAAAGTAAGCCAGCAGCTCAGGAACCTGGGGATGATGACCCAAGCACTCTAGCATTCGCGCTTCTTGTTCTAAGCGACGATGAATCTCTGGCTGAGAATAGCTAATCGCTGTTATTCGGCAGAGCGGCCTGTGCGGGTTGTGGCGATCGCTTGCCAAATACACCGTACTAAAGTCAGTTCGGCTGAGCTGTTGTTTAATCTCAAAGCGATCTGCAAGTACCTGGCTACTCATGCGCAACAGTTAAGAACAATAGAAATTCACAACAATCCTGCCGAACTCACGATAGACTTCAGCCTCAACTTTTGTTTTTCCGGTTAGATCTTGCCTGGCAGCTATGACTTTGCCTTCGCCTCCAAGTTTTCCAGACGGCTCTTGAGATCTTTATTCGTCTGTTTTACCTCGTCAAGCTCCTGACGCAAATCGGCTAATGCCTGATCTGAGCCAATCTTCTTCTGCACCTTCTGCGCCGCTTCATCAGCCCGGCGCTTCACCCGACCATCCGGACTGTGTTCAGCTAGCCCGCGCAAGATCGAGACTGCCCCGCGCACTTCCATTTTTGCCAGCGCCCCGACGGTCGCTATCTGCGTTAAGAAAAAGTCTTCTCTAGCAAGCGCTTCTAACCGGTCTAAGATGCGATCAACGGCAGTTTTTTCCTGCCCGGTAGAGATTGCCCCCAGGGCATAAATGGCCGACAGGCGCAGCGGTTGAGGGATGCCTAGCTCGGTGTAGGGCAGCAGCAAATCTAGAGCAGCGGCTGAAGATTTGAACTGGCTGAGTCCCGAAATCGCCCCGCCTCTGACGACTTCATTCCATCCGGCCCGCTCTTTGAGCACGGTGTCTAGTACTTTTAGCGTCTTTTTCTCTCGGGACTTGCCCTCTAGGGTGGCGGTGCCGACTTTGCCCAGCGATCGCACTGCTGCCGACTCCACGTAGTAGCTCTCATCGCCTTTATCCACAACGCTCTTGAGTGCCTTGTAGCTCTCTATTGTCTTCACGCCACCCAAGGCTTCTACCACCGCCCGTCTGACCTTGGGGTGAGCATCTTTCAGCCCGGCAATCAGCGCGGCTTCTGCCTGAGCGAGCTGTACTGAGCCAAGCTGTTCGGCAACTTCGGCCCGTACGGCCCAGAAGGGATCGGTTTTAAGGGCAGTTTCTAAGGCGGCGATCGCTTCCAAACTTCCTTTTTTAGCCAGGGCTTCAGCGGCGAACAGCCGAGAAATGGGGTCGGGGTCGTGAGCGAGCTGCGCTTTGAGTTCGGCCACCGGATAGGTCAGCTCTACGGTCTTGAGCAGATGGTTGCCGACATCAAAGCTGACGAAATCGGGCTTATTCTCCAGCGGGAAATACAGCGCCTGCTCTCGCTCATGCACTCTCACCTTAAAGGTCTTGACCTCAGCTTTGCCTTCTTTCACATAGCCAAACCCAATCGGCACCTTCAGATCAAACAGCCCTTCTTGCACCTGCGATTTGCCGTCTTCTACCTGCGTTTGGGTGACCGTTAGCTTGGCCAGATGGCTCTCCCCATCCCAGCTATAGCCCAGCTTATAGTCTGGGTGCCCGCCCCGATACACGTACTGATCAAACAAAAACCGCAGATTGCGCCCGGTCGCCTGGTCAATTGCCCGCAGCAGGTCAATGGTTTCGACGGTGCCGTGAGCGTGCTTTTCTAAAAGGGTGCGCAGCGATCGCGTAAACAGTTCATCGCCCAGCTCCGTGCGAATCATGTGATACACACAAGACCCTTTCTCATAGATATGCCGGTCGTACAGCTCGATTGCTTCCCGGTAAATGTGAGTGACTAGCGGTCTGCGGTAGCGGCTTTTATCTTCACTGAGATAGGCGCGGGCGTGGTTGAGATGGTAGTACAGCGCCTCTTCTTTACCCAGCGTTTCTTCTAGCCAGAGCACTTCTGAGTAAGTAGCCGCGCCCTCTTTTACCCAAGCCTGAGACCAGTGATTGATCACAATCAAATCGCCAAACCACTGGTGAGCCAGCTCATGGGCAACCAGCGTTTCAGACCGCTGATTGTCAATGGCGGCGCGCTGATCAATCAGGCAGCGGTCGGTTAGCAGAGTAGTGGTGGTATTTTCCATGCCGCCAAAGATAAAATCGCTGACGCACACCTGGTCATAGTTAGAAAACGGATAGGGATAGCCAAACCACTTGCTCAAGGCATCCATCATCTGCGGCGTTTTGCCCATAGTCAGCTTGGCTTCAGCCTTGTGCCCTTTTTCAAAGTAGTAGCTGACCGGCTTGCCCTGCCACTCGTCTTTAATCTCATCAAAGCTGCCAATGGCCAGCGTCATCAGATAGCTAGGATGGACTTTTTCTAGCTTCCAGTGATAGATTTTGTCGCTGCCTTCGGTCTCTGTGCTGACCAGCTCACCATTGGAAACGGCGGTATATTTTTTGGGCACGCGCACCCGAATCTCTGAAGTTGCGAGCTGACCAGGATAGTCAAAGCAGGGAAACCAGAAGCGAGAGTCTTCATCTTCGCCCTGTGTCCATACCTGCACAGGCTTATCGGGGTAGTGCTCAGTGGGGCCGACAAAGTAGATGCCGCGCTGCGGATTTTCGACAGCGTAATCAATTGTCAGGGTGAAGGGTTTGCCCGACTGCATCGGGCTTTTGAGCGTGACTTGCAGTTGCTCGCCGTCATAGTCAAAAGTCTGCTTAGTGTTGCCAACTTTGACCGCCTTGATCTGCAAATCTACCGCGTCGAGCGTTAGCCGCTCAAGGCCATCTACTACAGGCGCGATTCGCACTTTGCAGGTGCCGCTGTAGCGCTTATGCGGAATATCAAAGACCAGATCCAGCGCGATATGTTCGACCTGGCCGGGCCGGTCAGGATTGTAGTGAGGATACGCGCCCGGCAGCTCAAAAGACTTGCGGTTGATCTGATCAAAGAGAGACGAAGAGACGCTTGCCATAGGAATAAAAATATAGAAGGTGCGCGCCCAAAGGCGACGAAGCCAAGCTTCAAGTCTAGATTAACGCTTTCTTTCGGGTTCTTATCGCCGAGCTGACCCTATAGCCTGGCTGGAGCTGTGCCTGTGCCAGACTAGCCGCAAAAAAAAGAGCCCGATAAAAATCGAGCCCGAGGGTTCCATGAATGATTAAATGTAGGATCTAAAGTTGCCTTTAAGTAGCGTATTTAAGAGCCAAGAGGGCGTTGAGCCTCTCTTAGAAAGCTTTCTTCAGCTAGCGTGTGAGGTCATCACGTAGCGCTGGAGCAGCGCTATCTAGCTCAAGAATTGATGTCAATATAGTGGCCCTATCTAATCGTGGCTGTGCTCTATGCAACACTTTTGGGCTATCTGCGGTTTTTTCTCTCAGGACGTTTTTTCACGGCTTGTTTGGCTGACCTTCTAGCAATCGATCTAAGAGCTCGTCTGGCGGTAGCTCTGAGGGGGGTGCTGGCGGCGGCGCTGCCTGAGCGGGCGGCGTCAGGGCCGAGCGGATCTGGGGATGGTTGGCTAGCTGGATGGCGATCGCTGCTGCCCCCTCTTGATTGACATGGCTAGGATCGGCAAATAAAGCGGGCTGCGCCTGCCATTGGGTGAGCAAATCGATCACAGCAAAGCCCTGAGTCTGGCTTTGAGCCTGTAAAAATTGCTGAAACTGCCGCTCATGCGTCAGACGAAAGTCATCTAAGTAGCTCCCGCTCAGTGGCAAATTGACAAAGATCAGCTGAGAATTTTGGCCGGTGACAAAGCGGGCAAGCTGCCCGAGCACCGTACTTTGATTGCCATTTAGGGTAAAGGGCACATAGGCTCCGTCATTGCGGCCATTCACTTTAGGAAACTGCTGATAGTAGGTTGGGGGATCGAAGCGATCGCTCACCGCCAAAAAACCGAGCGCATCCAACCCATCCAGCTTCGGATTCAGCGGAGAACGGGCCGTGACAATATTCACCGGGCGATCAGTCGTCGGGGCCGCTAACTGCTCTAGCAGTGAGGTCGCTGGTAGGGTGCCCCCGTGAATGACCTGGTAGCCGGGAGAAGCCGCTAAGCTTTCCCAGGTGCGATCGCGCCGACCGTCATTAAAAGCGCGTGACCCATCTCCCCAGATAATCACCGGGGGCAGCGGCGCGGGCAGCAGTTCGCTCAGCACAAAGTTCACCACCTGGGCAGTGGCCCCATTCACGCTGAAGTTAAACACGCGCTGGTCGGGCAGGCCCTTAGCCGCTAGCGTCTGCTGCAAAGCTGCCGGGTCGATGCCCTGGAGCGATCTCGAGCTACCCACAATCAAAATATCGGGCGGGCCAACCGTGGCGACATACGACAGGTAGCCTGCTAGCTGATCGTCAAACACAGCGCTGCCCAAGCTCGGAATGCCAGTGACCGGACTGGCCTGCTCGGTGCGCTGCTGCGCCGTTAACAGTTGCTGTAAGTAGCCGCGCAGTCGCCTTTGGGCTAAGATGCGCGCTGGGCTCTCAGGGGGGATTGCTTGGGCGAGGGCGATCGCCTCTAGCCAGGTAGCCGCCACCCGATCCCAATCGGCGGCTGAGGTCGCTGTTTGCGTTAGCAATTCGGCCTGGGTCGCTTGATCGGCAGCAAGCTGCAAACTATCGGCAGCGGCAGAATTCTCCGAGGCAGAATCCGCCGCTGGCATCTGAGCGGGTTCGTCAGGTAAGGTCTCCGGCAAGCTATCAGGGGCGGCATCAGGCAATCTATCAGCGACTGCCTCTAGCGAATGATTTAAGTTGACTACCATCAGACCCAAGACGGCGAGACCTGAAACGGTCAGCCCAGAAATGACCAGTCCTAAGCGGCCGCTTAAATGCCGAAACCGCCGAAGATGGCTTGTAGCCGTAGCGTTAGTTCGATTCACAAGCCATTCACAAGACACATTCTGACGACAGCATTCCCGAGCATAGGCCGCTAGCTGCCGCTACCAATTTTATAGAGCAGCTCTCCTGATCAAACACCCCGTTAATGGGTTTTAATCAACTGGTTGCATTGCCGGTTGTATTGCCGGTTGCATTGCCGGTTGTGTTGCCAGCTGTATTGATAGTTGCACTGAAGCGCAAAAAGGCTTAGAAAAAAGGCGTAGCCTGTATCACTCTGTTAACTGGTTTGACGACTGCTCTAGCGGCCAGTTCCCAAATGCGACTCTACCTTCTAAGATGACAATACAAACATACTACTTGTGATCATGGTTCAATATACGCTTGCCCAAAGCCCCGAAGTTTTCATTGATGTGCCAGGTCGTGATTCTAATAAAGCGCGTGAGAAGGCGATGGATCAGCTGGTGTCTTTGATGGATGATGGCGATCTGCCCACCGAACTGGACGATGGTTTTAATCCCAAGGATTTTATCGAAGTGAAAGAGCCCAAGACAGACCCGTCTGCTGAAGAAAACGCAGTCGTCGAGGCAGTCCAAACCCTCAGCAACTTAGCCAAGCTCAAGGTCAAAGTGCAGGGCTCTCGCGAAGAGGCGCTAAAAGTGCGCGAATTAGTCGATCTGCTGTTTACCGATGAAGTGATCGAAGAAGAACAAATCGAAGAACTCAACAGCGGCTTTAAGACCCTGAAGACCTTCGCTCAGACCAATCTGCGCTACCGCGATGCCAAAGACGAAGCCGAGTCAGCTCGCGAAACGCTAGACGCCGCTCTCAATCCACCCGGCAAGAAAAAGTAAAGGTTCAGTCAGTTGGGCTTTTGACGGCCACCCCCTGATAAAAATATCCCATTACCTTAGGCAAGTCTGGCGCGTAAAACTCGGTTACCTGCACCTGATCAAAAACGGTCTTCACCAGCTGATCCATCGGGCGGTTGAGGTGACAGCCATCGGCCACGACCCGCTGCACAGGCGTCAGCCAATTCTGCCAGGTTTGAATGCCGGGTTCGTCGCTTAGACCGTGCTCAATGAAGAAAAATCTGCCGCCTGGTTTAAGTACCCGGTAAGCCTCGCTCAGCGCCTTTTGGGCATTGGGAATGCTGCACAGCGTCCAGGTGCAGACCACATCGTCAAAGCGTTCATCGGCAAAGGGCAGATCTTCACCGCTGGCCAGTTGAGTCGTGACGGAGATCGGACTCTTGGCAATGCGGCTTTGGGCGATCGCATCCATCCCCTCATTCGGATCGAGCGTCGTCAGCGACGTAACGGTCTTCGGATAGTGCGGCAAATTTAGCCCGGTGCCAAAGCCAATTTCTAGCACGTCGCCCCGCACCTCGCTCAGTAGCTGTTTGCGGTAAGCCGTCATTGACTCTGAAGACATCGATAGCTCCAGCAGCCGAGGAAATATTAAGCGCGAATAGAGTCCCATCTGTGAGCTGTCCCGATTGAGCAATTATTTAAGATGCTAGCGCTTACTCCGCTGTGCCTATTCCCTATTTTTAGAACTTCTGGTAGCGTTTTACTTTGCGCTAGCACCGGTCGGTTCACCTCAAGTCACACTTCACAGGGAAAAATCTATGGCAGCACTCAAAGGGCGAAATCTTCTGAGCCTGGCAGACCTCACGACAGATGAAATCACCCATCTGCTGGCGATCGCTGCCCAGATCAAATCAGGAGAAATCAACCCGCAGTGCCCGCAAAAAATATTGGGACTGGTGTTTAAAAAAGCCTCTACCCGCACCCGCGTCAGCTTTTCTGCCGCTATGTACAAGCTCGGCGGCCAGGTGATCGATCTCAATGCCAACCTCACTCAAATTGGCCGGGGCGAACCCACTGCCGACACCGCCCGAGTGCTAGATCGCTACCTCGACGTGCTCGCCATCCGCACCTATGAACAAGCCGAAGTAGAAGCCTTTGCCCACCACGCCCAGATCCCGGTGATCAATGCCCTGACAGACCTGGAGCATCCCTGCCAAATTTTGGCCGACTTACTCACCGTGCAAGAAGAATTTGGCAGCTGTGAGGGGCTGACCATGACCTATCTCGGCGACGGCAACAACGTGGCCCATTCGCTTATTTTAGGCTGCGCGCTAGTCGGGATGAATGTACGAGTCGCCACTCCCCTCAGCTACGAGCCGGATGCCGCCATTTTAGAAAAAGCCAAAGCTATCAGCCAGGGACGCAGTGAAGTGGTCATTACCAACGATCCCAAAGCCGGGCTAGAAGGGTCTCACGTTCTCTATACCGATGTCTGGGCGAGTATGGGACAAGAAGACTTTGCCGATACTCGCATTCCCGTTTTTGAACCGTATCGAATTAATCAGGCGGCGCTGGAATTGGCAGATCCGAAGGTGATTGTACTGCACTGCTTACCGGCTCATCGCGGTGAAGAGATTACCGAAGAAGTGATGGAGGGCGATCGCTCCCGCATTTGGAATCAGGCCGAAAACCGGATGCACGCTCAGCAGGCGCTGCTAGCCGAAGTTCTCGGTGCGACCTGACGGAGAGTGTCAAGTCTTAGGCTGAGCAGTTCGAGCAAATTGACTGGCGATCGCACTGAGCAACATCACACCCAAAAGCCCAGCCAGCGGATTGCTGTCAATGCCTGTTACCCAGGTGGGTACCCGCGCTGTATACTCACTCAGCCCACCGACGTCAACCATGTAATAGCCCCAAATCAGCCCAGCATGGAGGCCTATCGGGTAGCCTAGCCGACTGCGGGGTGCTTGCTCAGCCGTAGCAAATCGTTTGCTAATGGTGGGTCTGCCAGTGGGCGATCGCCTTGCCCAGACCAGCGCCATGCCCAATATCACCAGCCCCAAAAACTGGGGAAAAGTGCGAATAATTTCCGGCAGCGGCTTAATGAAATGGGTGGCCGCAAAAAACAGCGCGTTCATCATCAGCGCGGGGGTGGAGCGGTAAGTGGTCTCCAGCTCTGCCAGCAGCCAGCCCCGAAACAGCATCTCCTCGGCAAAGCCTACCGCCAGTGCCATCAGCAGCCCTTCTAGCATAAACCTGACGAACTTAGGGCTGGGCGCCACGGGTGTAGCCCAACCCAGCAATGTCTCTAGCCCAAAAAGAGCGAATACGCCGAAAACGCCAATGATTAGCGCCAGCAGTAAATCGCGCCCGGTCTGAGCTTGAAAAAGCAAACCACAGCGCTCCAAAGGTCGCCGCCAGCGATGAATTCGGTTGCCCCAGCGCGGCAACCCCCACAAAAAGCCACCGTACAGCAGCGCCAGGGCCACAATCTCAGCCGTGCCCGACCGGTCAAACTGGTCGCCCAGCCAGTACAGCAGCGCCGCTAGCGGCAGCCAGGCGATCGCCAGCAGCAGCAAAAATACAAAAATTCGGGGCCAGGCTCCTCGGTGGCTGACCCAGTTCTCAGCTCGCTTTACAGCGTTGCTCACAGCCGCTGACCAGCCCTTTCAGCCAGGCTCCTCGCCCTATTCATCCGGCTCAATCGTGCTAACGAGTCCTTTGTTACAGAGAGACTCGCAGTAAAACTCAGCATGCTCTAGCTCACAGATAATTACCAGGCCAGTGCCCGCGTTGTGAGCCTGCATCATAATGTCAATCGCCTGTGGGGTCGTAAGCGATGGCACGGTCTGCAAGAGACATTCAACGACGTACTCCATGCCATTGAAGTCGTCATTGTGAAGCAAAACTCGGTATCTCGGGGCGAGCTTGCGAACGGTTGAAATAGCGGGCTTTTCAATGGTTCCAACAGAAGGATTAGGCATGGGTTTAATCTGCGCATCTCTGACTTGACACATCTGATATTTACGGCTCTGAGCGGTGCCATCCTGACAGCAGCCGTGGCTCAGACTCTATCTTCTAGCAATCTTGTCACCTGTCGTCAGTCATTGAGTCATTCGTCAATACTGACATTATAAGAAAACTGAAATCACCCTCCCTGAGTGGTAATATGAGCGTGTTTCTTAATATATCTTAGCTAAAACCAAGTCTCAGCAACTAAAGCCTAACGGTTATCCGTTTGCACCTTCGCCGCATAAACTCATCTGTTCTGCGGCAGGTGTTCTCTAGGTCTAAGCGGGCCGATATCTAAGCAGGCCGACGGTTTCGCAAATACAGCATTTTTTTAAATACCCCTCGTTGCCATGAGCGTTGTTCCCTCCCAGATTCTTTACCTAGAGCACGGCTCATCGCGGCTATATGCTGAAGCGATTCAGGTGATCGATACCCGCCATCTCTGCTGGGCCAGGCCAACGCTACTGATTCAGGGCTTACCCGAAGACGAAGGGCAGGGGGCGCGTCAGGAGATGATTTCGGCAGCGGCGATCGCCCCTAATCTATCCTCTCTCCAGCTCTATGACCTGGAGGACTGTCCTGACTTGATCTGGCCGCTGACGCTGTTTCAAATTGCCTGCGACGTTGACTTTTTCTCTCTATTGATTCAGCTGAAGATCAATCCTAACGATATGGCGCTACGCCGTAGCAGTGGCCAGCTAAACGAATTTATTCGCAGCTTCTGGCACAAGCACATGAGTGTTTTTCAGACCCTAACTCAGGCAAATGAGCTCTCTTCTTAGGATGGTCCGATCTTTCTATAAACCTTCTTGCTGTGGGCAAACTGAATACACCAGAAGCGCTGCTGCCACTATTCAGACATCTTTGCTCAACCAGTGTGCCTGTATTTGATGTGGCTACCCATTGGCGGTGAGTAGTTATGAATCCTTTACGGTTTCGATGTTCGTTTCTTTGCTCGGCTCAGTCCACTTGCTGATGGGTGGTCTGTATGAGTGAGCGATCATCTCTAAAAACGACTGATACATTTTTGGAGTGTGAAGCGTCTTCTCGAATCAATCTATCTGAGGGATGAAGTTAACAGCAATCATCCCGTTCTAGAGAGATTTTCGAGTTATCAAAGTACTCCTTAAGTTAAGGGACGATTATAAAAACAACCTGCGCTCCTTAAATTAGTCTTGCAGCTGCCAGCAGTTCATTCTTGCAGTTTCTATAGCAAAGCGTACTCAAGAAAAATGTGTATTTGTATCAGTCAATACCGCTGGCCCTGAATGTCTCGTCCCTGATTAAACGTTAAGGTCAAAAAGTAATAAATGATACGGTCTAAATCGAAATTCGTGGGGAACAAAAGCTGTCTGTATGCATCTATAAGAGGGTGTTTAACCTTGAATTTCTTGCGAATCAGTCGCTTAGGAATGTATTCTTCGTTCTTTAGTGGTTGGGTAGCTAGAGGTTTAATAGTCGAAGAGTTGATGGTTTCGCTTTAGCTCGCTGAGCACTTTGTGAGTTGAATCACCTGTAGAAAATGAGGATGCGAAAACATCTGAATAAACGTGGGCATGCTTTGTAGCAAAGCACACGGATTTTCTAGATAAGGTTGAAGTTAAGTAGTGTCACTTACCTAAAACTTTAAACAAGAGATGATACAGGTCAAGATTCAGCAAACATGCTGCTGCACCTTGCGCCATTCGAATTCATCACCGGTAAGTTTATGAGCATAGGATTTGTTCGTGAGTCCGGTTTGCGAATTATTTTCGAATTATCAGTGGCAGCGCTTGTCCGAAGCGTCTCGTTGGCATTGATGCAGTTCCCGTAATTGATAGTTCATTAGAATCTGATCTGAGGAAAGAGTTAATATGGCAATTCCTAATTCACCGATGACTGTAATTTGTCCTTTTGGCATTCTCAATGCTGAGAGCGCTAACTGGTTTGAGCAGCAGCTAGTCTCTGCCATCAACAGTGACTGCCCGTCTGAGCTGCTAGTTGATATGAGTAAAGTCGAATCTTTGGATAATGCGGGGCTGGTTTCTTTGATGTCGGTCCTGAATGCGGCCAAGTCTAGAAGCAAGCGCCTCAGCATCTGCTCTGCTCCGCCCGCTATTCGCATTGTTTTTGAGATGACTCAGCTCGACCGGGTCTTCACCATGATCGATCAGGTTCCCGCTGCGATCGCCGCCTAGCGCCGCCTGCCAAATCTGCCTAATACTTGTCTGCCTAATAAAGTCTGCCTAATACTTGTGTGACGGGCGTTCTCCTGAGTAGGGAGGGCGCTTTTTTATGCGTGCCTCCTATAAGCTAAGTCCAGCTTTGGGCTCAGGACGTTTGCGATATAGTGAAGGTCTAGATTTTTGCGAGATTCACTGTGACGACTACTGCACCGATTGCGATCGCCGACCTGATTAACGCTGATATCTCTCGGCCTGCTCGCTACCTGGGAAACGAGCGCGGCGCGGTACGTCAGCCCTGGGCAGCGGCTGATATTCGCTGGGTGCTGACCTATCCTGAGATTTATGAAGTGGGTGCCTCTAATCTTGGGCACATCATTTTATACAGCATTTTGAACGCTCAGCCCCGACAGCTGTGCGATCGCGCTTACCTCCCTGCTGCTGACCTCACCCAAAAGCTGCGAGAGAGCCAGACGCCCCTATTCGCCGTGGAGTCTCGCCGCTCTCTGAGTGAGTTTGACATCTTAGGCTTTAGCCTGAGCTACGAGCTGGGGGCAACTAATATCTTAGAAATGCTTTCTCTCGCTCAAGTACCCCTCACCTGGCAGGCGCGTAGCGCAGAAGGCCCCTGGAATGTAGAAGCCGGCAGCTGGCCGCTGATTTTTGCGGGCGGGCAGACGGCCACCTCTAACCCCGAACCCTACGCCGAATTTCTCGACTTTGTCGCCTTAGGTGATGGCGAAGAACTGCTGCCCGAAATTGGCTTAGTAGTAGAAGAAGGCAAAGCCGCTGGCCTTAGCCGAGAGCAGCTCTTGCTCGATCTCGCTCAGGTGCCGGGCGTCTATGTGCCCCGCTTTTATGACATGGCGGCTGATGGCTCGGTACAGCCTAACCGCCCCGATGTGCCTGCGCGGGTGCTGCGTCGAGTCGCGCCGCCCATGCCGGAGTACTCAATTGGCCTGGTGCCCTACGTCGAGACCGTACATGACCGGCTGACGGTTGAAATTCGGCGGGGCTGCACCCGAGGCTGTCGCTTTTGCCAGCCGGGTATGCTGACTCGCCCGGCGCGAGACGTGCCGCCTGAGCAGGTGATTGACACGATTGAGCGCGGTATGCGAGAGACCGGCTACAGCGAATTTTCACTGTTGTCTCTGAGCTGCTCAGACTATTTGGCGCTGCCAGCGGTGGGCGTCGAAATCAAAAATCGGCTCAAAGACGAGAATATTAACCTCTCGCTGCCCAGCCAGCGGGTAGATCGGTTTGATGAAAACATTGCGAACATTGTCGGCGGCCTGCGGCAGACAGGGTTGACCTTTGCTCCTGAGGCCGGTACGCAGCGAATGCGCGATATCATCAACAAAGGGCTCACGAATGAAGAACTGCTGCGCGGGGTAAAAATTGCCTATGAGCAGGGCTGGGAGCGGGTAAAACTGTACTTTATGATCGGCCTGCCGGGCGAAACCGATATAGACGTATTAGGCATTGCAGAAACGGTGCGCTGGCTGCGGCGAGAGTGCTTTGAAAAGGGGCGGCGATCGCTCAAGTTCAATATCACTATCTCTAACCTGACGCCTAAGCCCCACACGCCGTTTCAATGGCACTCGGTCTCTACTGACGAATTTAAGCGTAAGCAGGCACTCTTGCAGGCCGAGTTCAACCAGATTCGCGGCGTCAAGGTCAACTTTACCGACGTGCGAATTTCGGCGATGGAAGACTTTGTCGGGCGGGGCGATCGCCGTCTTTCTGCCGTCGTGCGCCGGGCCTGGGAGCTAGGCGCAGGAATGGACGCCTGGTGGGAGAGCTTAGAAAAAGCATATGGGGCCTGGACTGAGGCGATCGCCGATGCCGGTCTCGACTGGAAATATCGTCAGGTCGAGAGCGGTGAATGGAGCCTGGATGACAATATTGCGACTGCAGAACGGGAGGGTCAGGCCGTAGACGAGGCCATGACCGCCATGCTAGATCGCCCGCTCCCCTGGGATCACATCGACACCGGCATTGAGAAGCAGTGGTTGCAAGACGACCTCAAGCGAGCGCTTGCGGCGGCTACTGTGCCCGACTGCTCTTTTGAAGGCTGCTCTCACTGCGGCATCTGCGGGCCAGACTTTGGCCATAACATAGTCGTGCCGCCACTGGCGATTCCTCAGTTTGCTGGGCACTTTCAGCCCAACCAGACCCGCGCTCAGCGGCTGCGCGTCACCCTCGGCAAGCTCGGTGATATGGCGCTAATTGGCCACCTGGACTTTGCCAGGCTGATGGACCGGGCCATTCGCCGGGCCGCGCTGCCGATTGCCTTTACCGGTGGCTATCATCCGGGGCCGCGAATTTCTCCGGCTAATGCGCTGCCTTTGGGGCTGACCAGCACAGGTGAAATCATTGATTTTGAGCTGACAGAAGTGATTGACCCAGCTGATTTCAGCGCCCGGCTGCAAGCGCAACTGCCTGAAAGCGTGCCGATCTATCAGACAGCCGCCATCTCGCTAGAGACGCCCTCTGCCACCAAGTGCCTCGATCAGGCTGAATATCTACTCGCTGTCGATACCCAAGACGGGACGGGCGACTGGGCGCAGTGGGTGCAGCAGGTGCTTGCTGCTGAGCAGATTATGCAGACCAAAACGACTAAGTCAGGCAAAACTAAGGAAGTGGATTTGCGATCGCGTCTCTTCACCCTGGCGCTAGCTGAAGCCGATATCCTGATGGATTTGCCAGCGGCGGTGCGCGATCGCCTGAGCCCAGTAGAGACCACTGGACAGGTCATCCGATATACCGGCAGCTGCCGCAATGACGGCACCTTACTGCGGCCTCAAGCAGTTGTCACCATGCTGGAGTCGGTCAGTGACCAGGAAATTGTGCTAGGTCATATCCATCGGGTGCGGCTAATCTTGAGCGCGCCTGAGTAAACCCGTCCGGGCGATCGCCGCTAGGTGAGGATAAAATGAGAGCACGATCAGTCAGGCCAGTGAAGCAGGCCAGTGAAGCGCAAAATGGCACAACCTCGCTCAAAGCGAATAAAACAAATGGTTGGCACTGTGCTCGCGGCCCTAGTGCTGAGCGGGCTATTTAGCCGGGCGGTAGGGGCTCAGCCCTCGGCGGTACAGGCCCAGCTATCAGATTTAGGTCAGTTTCCGCTACTTCTGCCGGCTGCTCAGGGAACCCTCGTCGCGGCTGATGACCGGCTTTCCCCCGTGCGGTTTAGCCAACCGAGCCTAACCTGGATGCGCGATCAGGTGAGTGCGCGCTATGGCAGCGATCGCCTGGTTGAGCACTGGCGCGCCTATCAAGTTGACAATGGTCCTAACTACGTCGATATCATCGTTAATGAGCAGATCTGGAGCTTGCTCAACTACTTTGAGCGCTATGCGTTTGTCTCGCAGTTTGGCACCGCTGCCGAAGATTACGGCTACAGCGTGCGGGTGTTTCACACGGGTGATGTCGCTGCTGTTAACGATGTCAGAGCCAATAGAAGAGCCAGTGAAGGCACCAGTAGAAGTGCCAGTAGAATCTTCAGCAGCCGGGCGGGCGTCGTGCTGCGAGGCGGGCACTTTTGCGATTTTAGTCAGGCCGCCGGGCAGCTCAGTCCGTCAGTGGTGGCAAAGCTGCCCTGTACAATCGTGCTGGATGACGCCAGCAGCAGCCGTATCCGCCGACCTAACCTTAGCCCTAGCCCGTTCTAACCTGCTGCCACAGGTTCAAATACGCAGTCTGTACGGCTGCCGGTAAAGGCAACAGCGGTTCACTATTTTGGATGGCTGTTATAGATAGCGGGCTATCTTCTAATGCACCGGGCAAGCTAACGCCCCGGTCGAGAAAGATCGGCGATAGGCCCTTGCCAGCGATCGAAATCTGGGTGGCCGGGCCGGTCTGCCAGCAAAACGCTATCCATTTTTTGGCGGCAGCGCTCATGTCTGCGCCTTTGGGCCGCACCCACATATCAGCCGACAGTAGCGAGCCCTCTGCTGGAATGACGACCTTCAGCTCACGGTACTGCTGTAGGGCCGCCATCACATCGCCCGACCAGCCGACGACTGCGGCGACATCCTGATTAACCAGCGCCTTCAGTGAGGTATCGGAGTCATAGGTTCTCACCTGCTGATTGAGCTGAGTAAAAGGCTCAATGAGTGAGTCAGTCAGCTGCGCGGCTGAAGCGCTGTCGGCAGGCATTTCAAAACTGGGATTAAAGCTGCCGCTCTGCATTTTTTGCAGCAGGCCCAAGACGATTCGAGGATGGTCGGGTAAGGCTAGCTGACGGCGCAGCTGAGGCTGGAGCAGATCACGCCAGGTCTTAAAGGGCGAGCGTGACCCTGCCTGCGGAAACTGATCCGGGCGATAGGCGATCACCAGTGTCTGTACCTTGTAGGGAGCGGCCCAGAGTGCATTTGCGGCTATCTGATCACTGCCCGAACGGGCCTCGCGGCTGACAAACTGCTGCCAGGCCACCGGTAGCTTTTCTAAGGTCTCAGTGGGCAGGTCTAGCGGCTCGATCAGGTCTTGAGCGATCGCTTCAGCCAGCCAATAGTCGCCCAGGCTAACCAAATTGCTGGTAGCTGGGCGGGGCGCGCCCTGAGCCCAGGGTAAACGCCGCAGTGAAAAAGTCGGTGCCTTCGGCGGTAGCTGCCAGCGCTGTAGCTGTTGAAACACCGTCTCTAGCTGAGTAATCATCTGAAAATCAACCGGGCTTTCCGCCTGCTGGCGAAACCGCTTTAAAACCTCAGCTGGCACCGAACCTTCTAGCAGCGTCACGCGCAGAGCATTAGCGGTAGCTCCGCAGCCCGTGAGCAGACTGCTGAGAGCGAGCCCAGCGGTTCCAAAAAGCAGCGTTCTTCGATTGATCATAGATTCTGTGCTATCGCCTTGTGTCTCATCGCTGTGATCCGGTTGGCTATAACCGTAGCAAAGCGCAGCAGAGACAGCTCTCTCCTGCGCTAAAGTCTAGCTCTTAAAGTTCGATTTGAGTCCTAGGTCTATGCCTGCTGATCTAGGTCTGAAAACAAATCTACAGCGTCTTGGTCTTACCGGCTCCCCATTTATCTCCCAAGATCTTAGGCATTAGGAGAATGTGAGCAGAAATAGCTTCCAGGTCATCTTCAGTGAGGTTACGCATCTTCGGATAGACATCAGTACTCTTCGTGCTCGGATGTAGTTCCGAAATTTCGACGAGCCCATCGTAAGTCGTTGGGTTGTGCAAGTAGTCTACCAGAGCAGCCAAATTGTCCCGAGCGGGAAAAGCGCCTGCTAGCGTCTCAGTATCGAGGCCGACGTTGGGGTTCGTCTTGGTAACGCCCGCAACGTGGCAAGTAGCGCAGGCCACGTTAAACTTGCGGCGGCCTCGGGTAAACTCTTCGACTGAGAGGGTGACGGTATCGCCCTGCTCATTGGCCTTGATGGTTCGGGTTGAGGCATCTAGATCAGCGGCGATCGCACTTCCTCCCAACCAGCCAGCCCCAGACAGACTGGCCATAAAAAATACAGCGGCGACCATCAGTCCGGTGCATCTCTTAAACAAATTTCTCATTTTTTATGCTCGCTTCTCAGACACGCAACACAGCAGTAATTCAATTTTAGATTGAATAAAATTGTCTCCTTATCATGCCATGAATGGGGCGACAGGGGGACAAGATACCCCCAGAAGACCTGAAGAAAAACCAGCGACTGCCAGCGTCTCCTCAGATTATTTACACTTCTTGACAAAAAACAGCCTCTCAGTCATCTGCGCCTATCTACAACTCAACCCTCGTGTTCAAGGGTGTTTAACACCGTCTCTACGTGCTTAGCGTCTACGTGCTTAGCGTCTACATGTTCAGCGTCTACATGCTTAGCGTCTATGGGCTTAGCGTTGATCGCAACCTTATTAGCGGGCTGATGCAGGCGAATCAGCTGAGCCAACGTTTGCTTGAGCTGCGGGCGCGGCACAATTTTATCGATAAAGCCGTGACGCAACAGATACTCAGCCGTTTGAAAGCCCTCGGGTAGCTTTTCGCGAACGGTTTGCTCTACCACCCGGCGACCGGCAAAGCCAATCGTCGCCTCCGGTTCAGCCAGAATGATATCGCCCAGCATGGCGAAGCTTGCAGTCACCCCGCCGGTTGTTGGGTGGGTAAGCACCGGCATGTAGAGCAGCCGGGCGGCTCGATGACGCTCCAGGGCCGCTGAAATTTTTGCCATCTGCATCAGGCTGAGCATGCCCTCCTGCATCCGTGCCCCGCCAGAAGCACAGACAATCACTACCGGCAGCCGTTCAGCGCTGCTGCGCTCAATCAGCCGGGTCAGCTTTTCGCCCACGACAGAGCCCATGCTGCCGCCCATAAAGCGAAAGTCCATCACGCCTAGGGCGACTTGCTCACCGTCGATTTTGCCCATGCCCGTCTGTACGCCATCGACCAGTTTGGTCTTAGCCTGAGTGTCGCGAATGCGGTCGGCATAGGCTTTGCGATCGCGAAACCGCAGCGGATCTTTGGGTGAGATCTGAGTATCTATCGGCGTCCAGGTATCAGCGTCAATCAGCTGTTCGATACGCGCTGTACTAAAAATGCGATGGTGGTAGCCGCACTCAGGGCACACCTGCTGATTGGCCCACAGGTCTTTTGTGTAGGTGAGCACGTCACAGCGCTCGCACTTGGTCCACAGACCATCGGCAATTTCCCGCTCGTGCCGATCATGGCTAATCAGCCCTGTCTTCTTACGATTTGCAAACCAGTCAAACAGTGACATCTTTCCGCTCATCAATCCCGCCCTCAGTCGCTGCTTCAAAACGTCAGCCACCTGAGTCGGTAAAAGACCCAAAGATAGCCGAATGCGCAGCTTTGAAAGCGGCAAATTCCTTATTTATCCTACTGGGTTGCCCCCCCCAGTGGCGAATCTAGTAAGAGATTTGCATCGGCAATCTCGCCGAGCGCTACAGCCCCGGCGGAAAGAAAACAGCCACATAGGCGCTGATCAGCTGATCGCCGTAAAACAGCGTCAGCACCGCGCCCAGTGCTAGATAAGGCCCAAAGGGAATGTGCTGCTTGGGGCCGAGCGCCCCGATTGCGATCGCCCCGCCGCCAATCACTGCGCCCATCGTCGCCGCCAAAAAAGTTGCGAGCAGCAGCCCCGGCCCGCCCAACCACGCGGCCATCATTGCCGCTAGCTTGGCATCACCACCGCCCATCGCGGGCTGGCCAAATGCCTGACTCCCCGCTATTCCAATCAGCTCAAATAGCCATAGCCCAAAGATGCTGACGGCGATCGCTGAAATCAGTCCGCTGACTACATGGCTGAGCGTCGGCACTTCCAAATAGCTCAGCCAGCCCCGAAAGCCCCAGCCCAGCAAGAGCCCCGAAGCCGTCAGGCTGTTGGGCAAAATCATCGTATCTAAATCAATCAGCGCCAGCGCCAGTAGCCAGCACACAAAAACCCAGTGGCCAGGGGTCTGCCAGGTAGTGCCAAAGGTCGCAAACACCGACACAAACAGACAGCCCGTCACAAATTCTACGATTGGGTAGCGGGCCGCAATCGGCATTCGGCAGGTGCGGCAGCGTCCTTTGAGCCAAAGCCAGCCAAATACCGGCACATTGTCATAAGACTTGAGCCGGGTCAGGCAGCGCGGGCAGCGCGAGGGCGGATGTATCAGCGACAGCCCTGCGGGCAACCGATAGACCACCACATTTAAGAAGCTGCCTACTGCCGCGCCTAACGTAAAAATAATCAGAACCGGAACCACAGTATCCACTAAGTCAGACACTCTCATAGGGCTGAAGCTTGGCTTAAGATGCCCAGCCCATCACGTAGAGTTGATACGGTGAATAGAGACAGCACTCCTCATCTAAAAATCATCCGCGCTGACTGTTCGCTGACTGTTCGCTGATGCTGATTTTAGTCGCGCCGTTCTTAACGTCGTTCTTAGATCAGGCCCGGCTCTATTTGGCTAAAGGGAATGAAGCATTCTTGCGGCAGTAAGACAGGCTTATCGCCAAATACCAGTTTGCCCCGGTGGTTCAGTCGGCCAATGGCAACGCCGATCGGGCGCTGCATGACTGCTGGGTGGACTTCGTAAAAGGTGCGATAAATATGCCGCGCTGCCTTGATAAGCTCCGGGTCTAGCAGGGCTGAATTACCGCCAAAGGCGAGTCGGTCAGTATTTTGGGGGTGCATAGGCGGGCGCATCGCTTGTGAGGCAGTGGATGATGTCATATTCCTTGTTGCTGATTTTACCGGTTCTCTGGCTGCTTTAAAGGCTCCATTCATCTCAATTGATTCCCCGCTAACTACAGATTTTCAGGTGTTCGTTCTCCAAGCCTTCTCCAAGCCTTCTCCAAGCCTCAGTTCAGCGCGCTAGCTGGCACTCAGCGCCTTTTCGAGCGCTTGCCCCATGCCCTCACAGCCCACCGCTGTCATCCCATCCGACATAATATCGCCGGTGCGATAACCCTGGTCGAGTACAGTGAGCACAGCCTGCTCAAGGCGGTCAGCGGCGGCAGGTAGGCTTAGTCCGTAACGCAGCATCATTGCCGCACTCAGCACCTGCGCCAGCGGATTAGCCTTATCTTGCCCGGCAATATCAGGCGCTGAGCCATGCACCGGTTCAAACACGCCAGGGCCGCTCTCGCCCAGACTGGCAGATGGTAGCATACCGATGCTGCCGGTAAGCATCGCCGCTGCATCGGATAAGATATCGCCAAACAAATTGCCGGTGACAATCGTGTCAAACTGCTTGGGCTGACGGACGAGCTGCATGGCGGCATTGTCTACATACAGGTGCGAGAGGTCAACGTCACTGTATTCGGCATGGAGAGCAGTGATGCGATCGCGCCACAGCTGCGAAACTTCCAGCACATTAGCCTTATCGACCGAGCACAGCCGCCCCTGCCGCTTGCGAGCCGTTTCATAAGCGACTCGCCCAATCCGATCAATTTCACCAGTGGTGTAGGCCATCGTGTTGACGCCCCGCTGCTGGCCGTCTTCTGTCTCAAAAATACCTCTGGGCTGACCGAAGTAAATGCCCCCGGTGAGTTCGCGCACCACCATAATATCGACCCCTTCTACCACTTCTGGCTTCAGCGAAGAGGCGCTGAGCAACTGCGGCAAAATCACAGCGGGCCGCAGATTGGCAAATAGGCCCAGTCCTGAGCGCAGTCCGAGCAGGCCGGTTTCAGGGCGCTGCGATCGCGGCAACGTATCCCACTTATAGCCCCCAATCGAGGCGAGCAAAACCGCGTCGCTCTGGCGGCAGGCGGTCAGGGTAGCTTCAGGCAGCGGTGAACCCGTCGCATCAATCGCCGCGCCGCCAATTAGCGCTTCGGCAAAGTCAAACTGAAGATTTTGCTGCTGGCCCACCTGCTTGAGGACGGCCACCGCTACGGCGATGATTTCGGGGCCGATACCGTCTCCAGGCAGTAGCGTAATGCGGAAGGGTGCTGTCGGGGTCGCAGGCATAGTCGCAGAGTGAGGGGGACGGGTGCCATAATACCTGAACCCGCTGGTTATTCTCTTACTATATCTATGTCTTTTCTCCGCGCTGACCTGGCCCAGCTAGCTGCCTATCAATCGCCTCACCCCAGCGCTCAATCAGAGGCCGCGCCGCCCGTTTTAGACCCGCTAGATACCAATGAAAGCCCGATTGACCTGCCTGCGGCGATCAAAGCGACCCTGGCAAGTCAGTATCAGGAAGCGATCGCCGCCAATCGCTACCCTGACGGCAGCCAGCTAGCGCTCAAACAGGCCGTTATTGCCTATGCTGCCCGCTCCGGAAAGGTCCCGCCAGAGACGCTCAGCGTAGAAAATGTCACCTTGGGAAACGGCTCCGACGAGCTGATTCGCTCCGTCCTGATGGCGACCTGTCTGGGCGGTCACGGCTCTATTCTGGTGGCCGAACCGACATTCTCGATGTATGCGATTTTGGCAAATACGCTGGGTATCACGGTGCGTAGCGTCACCCGTCGAGACAGCTTTGAAGTAGATATTGCCGCCGCTCAGTCAGCCATTGAGCAGGCCGCGACTACCTCCCTCCCGGTTCGCGCTGTCTTTATGGTGCATCCCAACTCGCCCACGGGCAATGCCCTCACCCAGCGCGAGCTAACTTGGCTCAAGCAGCTGCCAGACAGTATTTTGGCCGTCGTTGATGAAGCCTACTTCGAGTTTAGTGGCCACACCACGCTAGCAGAGGCGCTGAGTCGCCCCAACTGGATTGTTTTACGGACCTTCTCTAAAGCCTTTCGGTTAGCAGCCCACCGGGTAGGCTATGGGATCGCCCATCCTACGGTGATTGCAGCCCTAGAAAAGCTCAGACTGCCCTACAACCTGCCCAGCTTCTCTCAGGCAGCTGCGCAAACCGCTTTGGCGCATAGTGAGGAGCTGCTCAGTCAAATTCCTCCCGTCTTAGCCGAGCGTCGTCAAATGCTTCAGGCACTCGCTGACCATCCCTATCTGCAGGTATGGCCCAGTGCCGGTAACTTTGTGTATGTGCGATTAAGTGATCGCGGCCTATTAGCGCTAGCCGTCACCGAGCAGGCAGCTGGCTTGGCAAAACTATTCAAATTGCTGCGGTCTCAAGGCACGCTCATTCGGCACACGGGCGGCGGATTGCGCATCAGCATTGGCACCGCCGCCGAAAATCAGCGCACCCTGGCTAATCTGCAGCAGGTATTAGGACTCAACATAGCTACCCAAAAAGTTGCCAGCTAGATCTCCTGCAGCTCAGCAGCGCTATCAAACAAAGCCCGATCTGACTCGACGAATCGTCTGGGGCAGCACGCCTACTAACATGGCAAAGGCCATATCGGGCACCCGGTCTACTGTCATCTGGTCAAAGTAGGTCTTAAACTGCTCTAAAATCATCCACGCCCGGTCCTCGGGGTTGGGCTGGTCAGTAAAGTTTTGCGTGAGCCGAATCCACTGCAGGCGAATTTTAATCGCGTTCTGATGGGCCTCCTGCGAATCGGGTGCTAGCAGAGATAGATTGCCGATGGGGATGACTTTAACAATGTCTTTATCGAGATCGCCGCCTACCGCTGCGCCGGGACCTGCAAACTCAGCATGGAATTCTCGTAGTACGATCAGACCGTTACGGCGACGGCTGTTGACCACCCAGAGCCTGCCACTGTCCATCTTTTCAACCACTTCGTCAACTTTCAGATTCTGATTCACGGTCGCGCCAAAAAAATTCCAGTCTCCTGCTTTGGGTACCTGCAAGACGGCTGAGTCTGAGCGGGCACTACCGCTCTCGCCTTTCTCCCGGCTACCGGCAGGTTTTCTGACAGATACGGGCTGTCTTGGGTGGTTAGCGTTGTTTTGCGCTTGACTCCGAGCTGGGTTCTGAGCTTGACCCATCTGAGCTTGACTTCCCTGGATCTGTCCCATCTGAGCGCGCGGCTGCGAGCTGATATTAGCAGAGCGGTCTACCGACTCACAAGCAGGCACTTGCGGCGACAGGGCTGGCTTGGCAACTGCCTCAACGGTAGGCTTAAGATCCATATCTATGTTACGGGAGTATTCACTCAGCGTGTTGGGCCGTGTCGGTGGATGATATCTGTTACTGTGATACGAATTTCCGCTAAATAACTAAAGAACAAATAGTTTTTATTCATTCTTTATAACTGGGCAATTAGTCCTTCACATATAGCCATAAAACTACCTGCAGCGGCTGAGTGCGTCCGTACATATCGCTAAATACGCCTAATCCGAAACGAAGAATACAAAAGCTAATGCACGTGTTTTGAAAGCAGCAAGCGCCGAGGTCTGAGGCCTAGCCCAGAGAGAATGGGATTGCTGACTTCGCTGGGCTGATAGCCAGCCTGGACGTAGAGCGCATAAGCCGCCGGGTTATCGGCCATAACATGCAGGTAAATGCGGTGAAAGCCCCAGCTAAGGGCGATGCTTTCTGTGGTGAGCAGGAGCTGATGCGCTGCGCCCTGACGCCGATGGGCTGGGCTAATAGCCAGGTTAGACAGATAAGCTCGCTTAGTCGGAAAGAGCTGCCAGGCTTCGCAAGGGCGCTGGGAAATCTCAATCGTACCGATCACCGCGCCCGACTGAGCTGACTCGGGCTGAATAGTAGTGGCGACCAGGCAGGTATATTGGCTAGCTGGAGATCTAAGGCGAGTTTTGATGTCTTCTTGAATGCCGATTCGCATCAGCCAGTATAGCCAGCGGGTGGCTTTGGCCTGAGGGTAAAAGCTGGCCAGTAAGACCCCGGTGATAGCCGGGAGATCTTTGGGCTGGGCGGCTCGAATGCGGAAGGGCGATCGCCGATCAGCGGGAGAAAGGGCGGGCTCAGCATTGGCCTGCGACATAGTAAAAACTCGAAAGAGGGTGGGCACTTTAGGTAAGACGTTACACAGCTACCTCAGCCGGGCGATTTTTCTCAGGCGATTTTTCTCGGGTAATCTTTCTCGGGCAATTTTCTATAGAGGGTTTTGGCGGGGCTTGGTATCGAGCTGTTTTAGCCAGCAGCGCTCGTTTAGGTTCACAGAGAGACTTTTTTCTCAGTGATTTGCCTACAAAGATGCGCTGAAATCCAGCCAGATAAGTCTGTTGCCCTGAATTAAGGTACTACAGAGAGACACTTATGGATTGTAACGAACCTCCGGCATAGACATGTCATTTTCGGTCTAGATGAGAGATAGATACATGGCAGTTAGAGAGCGTAGCAGGCGGACAAGCGCATCTAAGCACAAAATTTTGGTGGTGGATGATGAGCCCGATAACTTAGATTTGCTCTACCGGACATTCTATCGAGATTTTCAGGTAATTAAGGCGCAGAGCGGTCATGACGCGCTGCAAATGCTCGCTAAGGAAGGTGATATTGCCGTCATCATCTCTGACCAGCGGATGCCGGGCATGAGCGGTACAGAGCTGCTACGGCTGACAGCAGATCGCTATCCCAATTCGATTCGGGTGATGCTGACAGGCTATACCGATGTTGAAGACCTCGTCGAGGCGATCAATGAAGGCAAGGTCTTTAAGTATGTAACTAAGCCCTGGGAGGAGGCAGATCTCAGAACTATTGTGAGCCAGGCAATTGACACCCACAGTCTGCTAGAGTCGCGGACGCAAGAACTCAATCGGGTAGTGCGGCAGGAAACGCTGCTGAATGCGATTACCAATACGATTCGCAGCGCTCAGACTTCTCAGGAGATGCTGAAGACAATTATCGAGACGCTGGGGAAAGCCTTTGAACTCGATTATGGGATTGTCAAGCCGCTGGCGGGTGCGGAGATGAATTCTCCAGCGTTTCACTACATAGGTACGGCGGTGCCAGCCGAGAGGCGATCGCCAGATGACTTAGCCTTGCTAGACAAAACCGTCTGGCAGCCCCCCCTGACTCAGCACCTAGAAACCGCTGAAGAGGTGGCCGCCGCCGCGCCCACAGCAGACTGCGTGGCCGCCTACACAGCTCTGGATATTCATGCCAGTCTGCTGATCCCGTTGACCTGTAAGCAAGATACTTTAGCCGTCTTAGCGCTGCACAAGTGCTCTTACCAAAAGCCCTGGGAAGCTAGCGAAATCAAGCTGCTGACGACCCTGGCTGACCAGGCGGCGCTGGCGCTTTCACAGACGTGGACTTATGAGCGAGTGCAGGCGCTAGCTCAGCGCGAGGTGCTGATTAACACGATCACGCAGGCGCTTCACGCTAGTTTAGAGCCCGCTGAGATCTTTGCGGCGATTACCCAAAAACTAGGGCAGGCGCTGTATGCCGACAGCTGCACGCTATCGCTATGGAGCGAGACCCATTCTCAATGTGTAGGCCGCTATGATGCCACCGTTGAGACGGTGCCCACGCTGCCCGAGATGAAGACGCTGATTGCCGCCGATGAAATATTGGCTCAGCTACTGGCGACTAAGCAGCCAGTGCTGGTGAATACAGCGGGCGGGGCAGCTTTAGAAGCCGCCGAGTTGTCGGGCATAACGGCGCTACTAGCGGTACCGTTGCTGGCCGATGCGACCGTAACGGGCTGTATTGTGCTGCAGCAGATACACGGCGATCGCCGATGGCAGCGCGATGAAGTTAATCTGGCCCAGGCCGTCGCTAATCAGTCGGCGATCGCCGTACAGCAGGCCAACCTTTACCAAAAAACCCGCCAGCAGGCCGACCAACTGCTGGCGCTAGACCAGCAAAAGACCACTTTTTTCCAAAATATTTCTCACGAGTTTCGCACGCCGCTGACGCTGACCATTGGCCCGCTGGAGACGGCAGTCGAACGGGGAGAAGGCCTAAACGCGGAGCAGTCGGTGATCGCCCTGCGTAACTCTCGGCGGCTGCTGCGATTGGTCAACCAGCTTTTAGACTTGCAGCGGCTAGACGCTGGTAAAATGCAGCCCACCTTCCGGCCCTGTGACCTGGCTACCTTTACCGACGAGGTGGTAGAGGCGTTTCAAACTTACTGCGAGCGCAAGCAGATTACGCTCAGCACAGATATTACCGCCTGCTCACCGGTCTACTTAGACCTGGAAAAATTTGACAAGGTGCTTTACAACTTGCTTTCTAACGCGATGAAATTTACCCCGGCGGGTAAGTCAATTGTCGTGCGGCTCAAGGAAGCTAACGGTAAGGCTCAGCTACAGGTGCAAGATCAGGGCATCGGTATTCGCGCTGACCAACTGCCCTGTTTATTCGAGCGGTTTCGGCAGGCTGATGGCTCGGCCAACCGTAGCTACGAGGGCACCGGACTGGGGCTGTCGCTGGTGAAAGAACTCTCGGCGCTACATGGGGGCCAGGTGACGGTACAGTCGGTCTATGGCGAGGGCACTACGTTTACTATTGACCTGCCGTTGGGCGCTGGCCATCTGCCCCCGAGCCAGGTGATTGAGCAGATGCTATCGGCTGAAAAGGGCCGCGCCGCTGTTGAGCTTTCGGATGTAGAGATGGTGTCAGCGTCGGCTGATCAGGCTGTCAGCTTGCCACCAGAAGCCGCCGGGAGCCAGACGGAGCGCGCGACTTTTGCCGGGGCTCAAGTTTTAGTCGTTGATGACAACCCCGATCTGCGGACCTATGTGTCTAGTGTGCTGCAGCGTCAGGGCTATCAGGTGCGTACGGCTGAGCAAGGCGCAGCCGGGCTGGAGATGGCGACGGCCTACAATCCTGACTTGATTATTACCGATCTGATGATGCCTGGAGTTTCTGGGCTGGAGATGATTGAGCGAATTCGTAAGGATACGATCTTGCAGGGGACGCCAGTGATCTTGCTGACGGCTAAGGTGGATGATGAAACGCGCCTGGAAGGGATGGAGCAGGGAGCCGACGCTTATCTGTCTAAGCCTTTTAACGACCGGGAGCTGCTAGCTGAAGTCCGTAATCTGCTGGCGCTAAAAGCAAATGAGCGCAAAGTCGCTCAGCTCAATGAGTATCTGACGGAGTCGGTATTGCAGCGCTTTTTGCCGCCGTCTCTGGTACAAAAAGCGAAGGAAGGCACCCTACAGCTTGACCTGCGGCCTGAGCCTCGCCTGGTAACTATTTTGTTTAGTGACATTGTCGGCTTTACTCAGCTTTCAAATACGTTGCGATCGCGCCGGGTGGCCGAGCTGCTCAATGAGTACTTAGAGACCATGACCCGCGCCATTTTTAACAATGGGGGCACGGTGGATAAGTTTATGGGTGACGCGGTGCTGGCGCTGTTTGGCGCGCCGGAAGAAATGAGCCCGAATGAGCAAGTAAAGCGGGCGATCGCCTCTGCCCGCCAGATGTATAAAGACCTGGAGGGACTCAATCAGCGCTGGGCGACGCAGGGCATTGGCCCGGTCCAGTTTCGATGCGGCATTCACCAGGGCACCGCAGTCGTCGGCATGTTTGGCAGCGCCGAGCGCTCAGACTACACGGCAATTGGCCCCAGCGTTAATATTGCCGCGCGGATTCAGGAAGCGGCGACGGCTGAGACGATTTTGGTGTCGGCAGCTGTTGCTGATTATCTCGATGAGCAAGAAATTGTCAAATTTGAGCCGCTGCAGCTCAAGGGCGTTGATGAAACGGTCTTGACCTTTGGTGTGAAGACTAGCCTGGAGGCGAGGTCTCACTAATCAGAGTGTGCTGCTTTGAAGAGGAGGGTGAGCGAGCCGCTGCTACCTTTTCACCACAGGGGTCGCCTTCGAGTGCTAGCCTACAGTCTGGCTGGGTAGTGCCTAGATCCTGGCGACGCAATTCATGGTCTCTCCTCTACAAACCTGGCACCATTCGCAGCCTCGATACCTCTGGCCGGTATTGGGGGGGCTCTCGGTACTGACCCATGTCGGTTTGCTGGGGCTGAGTTTGCCCTATGTGCTAGAGCTGATGCAGCCCAATGGAGACCGTTCGGCGGCGATCGCTACCCCTGTTGAGCTGGTAGTCGTTGACCCAGCAGATGACCCCATCACCCAACCATCGTCTGCGGCTAGTGAAGAGACTGCAGATAACCTGACGGAGACAGCGCCTGAAGCTTCTAGCGGCGTCGAACAGACACCACCAGCCGAGAGTAATTCTGCTAGTGCTGGGCTGTCTGACTCCGAGAGCCCTACCCCCGATCCGGTAGAAAGTCGCCCTAGCCCTAATCGCTCAGAGCCAGAGCCCGCCGGTCCCGATGACTCAGACATATCAGAGAGCGATGGGTCGGCAGAATCTTCCGATGATCGGCCCTCTCCAGACCAACCGGTGTCAGACCAAGCCCCTTCAGAGGATCAAGCCTCTTTAGGGAATCAAGCCTCTTCAGAAGATCAAGGCGAAGCTGATGCACCGGCGCAAGTCGACGAACCTTCAGGGCCAGCGACGATATCTGGAGACCAGCCGCTTGAGTCGCCTGATCGCTCAGCGGGTACTGAGAGTGAGCAAGCCGCCGCGCTCAGCATTGTTTCCCACCAGCAGGTACCCGAACAGTTCCAGTTCGATATTACCGATACGCCGCCCGTACCCCTGTACGACGCGGCTCCGACCGCTGTGACGCTGCGACCCAGTGAGTCCCAATGTCAGCGGATAGCGTTTCCTCAGCCGCTAGCGACCTATCGAGTAGCGATTCGCCCGGATGGCACAATGGCGCGAGCAACCCCCTGGACGGAAGGGGAAAGCCGGGATTTGAGTGATTCGGAAAAAGCGATCGCCTGTCTGCTAGAGTCAGCGGGGTTTGCCTTTGAACCGGCGCGAATTGAGGGCGAGCCAATCCTCAATGACAACCTGCTATTGACGGTAGAAGTGACTGAATCGAGGTGAGCGCGTCTGGGCGTAAAGCTGGCCCTGCGTGATAGAGTATCTAAGCTAATATGAGATAGCGTCACCACGAGCGGGTGTAGTTTAGTGGTAAAACCTTAGCCTTCCAAGCTAATGATGGGGGTTCGATTCCGCCCACCCGCTTTAAGTCTGAAAGCAGTGAAAGTAAAGTTCTGAATACGGCTTTGTTTCGCAAGAACCTGGTCGTTGGTGCTGTGAGATTAAGCAGGATTGATTCGGATGATGGATCGCGCTGTCCCGATGGCGGCGGCGATTGAGTGCTTTCTTAGGTCAGACTAGCGAAAATTATTTACCTTCTATTTTTGTGCTGAATCGCGGGCCTCAAAAGGATTGAGGATTGCAACATCTGCTCGCTCAAAGTCTGTAACGTGGCGGGTAACAACACATAGATCGCAGTAGAGGCTGAATCGATTTATGAGTCCTGAAAATATTATGGGTCTCAAATTAAGAATTAGGTAACCGATGTTACAGAATAAATAGACAGCAATCCTAACGCAAAACTGTCTACTCGATAGATTGTGTTGATAAATCGCGTGCTAGCGTCGAGCCAAGAGTTTTGTGTTTGCTATGGCTGACTTAACTGAGAATCCGCCGCCGCCAGGGACTCCAGGAGAGGCTTCAGAGATCGTCGCCTTTATTGAACGGGCGCGCGATCGCGGCGCATCTGACGAATTTATCACCTACTTACTCCGGCGCTTCGGCTGGCCTGAGCGCAACATTGAGCGGGCCTTTTTTGAAGTATACGAACGGCTGACCGGCTATCCTATGCCAGCGCCGCCCCTGGGCGGTGGCGAATCGGCCAAAGATGCCTTTTCTTACCTGCTCGCTTTTGCCATGTTGGGCCTGTGGTCGCAGGCGCTCGGGCAGATTGCCTTTGTGGTGATTAATCAGGCTCTGCCGGATGCCACCCAAACGAGCTACGGCGCTTATTACGAACTGGCCTTTAGTCTGGCCCGGCTAATTGTGGCTTATCCGGTCTACCTGTGGGTGATGCGTCTGCTCAATCGGGAGCTGGCCCGTCATCGTGAAAAGCACTTTTCGGGCGTACGCAAGTGGTTAACATACCTGACGCTGCTGATCGTCGCCCTGATCGGAATTGGGACGCTGATCGCCTTTCTCACGTCCTTTTTACGCGGCGAGCTGACGACCCGGTTTGTGCTAAAAGTGCTGACTGTGCTGGTGATTGATGGCGGCATTTTCCTTTACTACCTCAACTGGCTACAGCGATCACCCACTAACGTCAGGACAAGACGATGAGCAAAACAAGCAACCGATTAATAGATCGAGCCTTTGTGATTGCGTCTTTGCTTCTGGTGATAGCGGGTATTGGTGCTGGCTTCGGCATGCTCGGTTCTCCTAGTCAGCAGCGGCGAGTTTCTTTAGATGAAGAGCGGGTGCAAGATCTTGATAACATCGCCCGGCAGCTGAGAATGCGAGAGCAGGGAGTCAGCGAACCCGAGGGCAAACTGCCAGAGCAGCTTTCCGAAGAGTTTCAGTTCGATAAAGATCCAGTTACCGGCGATCCTTATGAGTACCAGCGGCTGAGTGACACTACCTACGAGCTATGCGCCACCTTTGCTACCGACTCTAGCGAGTATGCCAGAGACCAGTCGTGGTTTGACAATCAGTGGCGGCATCCAGCCGGGCGGCATTGCTATCAGCTAGATACAGCCTCAGAAGGGCCACTGCCCGAATCGTTACCGCCTGTACCGCTCGAATAAGGTGTAGCGGTCGGTCTGGCTAAGGACAGCTATTGCTCTTCCAGGTATAGTAAAAAGCTCATCAGCTCTTCATCAGTGAGCTGAGTGCGCGATCGCTTGCCATAGGTCTTCTCCAGATACTCCCGGCCCTGAACGCTGGTCCAGCCGAGCCGCCTTAGCTCCACATCAGTTTGGGCAATCACGTCGGATAGATCGACAGGTAGGGCACTGGCGTTGAAATTTTCCAGGGCGATCGCCGCTGCAGACGGCTGAGCAGGCGTCACCGGGCTCTCTTCAATCGCGTCAATGGGTGGTCCCATATCTTCTTCTGGTTGCTCAATTTCTGAGAACTCCTCATCTGTAGGCGGTGTAGAAGGTGCTTCAGCAGTAGGGAGACTGGTCGTCGCGCCGTTGGCTAACGCGGAAGGAAGGGCGTCATTATCGGCCAAAATGCCTAAGACGGCGAGGGCGCGATCGCGGGCTCTATCTTCAGCGATCTGAATATCGATGCTCGCAGCTAGACCGGTTGCCAGCGTTGCGCCCTGGTTCATAACGGCGGCACGCACCACATATTGACCGTCATACATAGAGACCAGATCTGCAGTTAGACAGCCTTCCGGATAGCGGATTCTAAATTTTTCAAGGGGCGTGACCACAGGCGGCTCTAGGTGACGGTATTCCGAAACGGTGTAGCTTTTGGCTTTCGTCTATTCTAGATAGGAGAGGGCAGACATGGCTTCATCTTGCTACAAAGGAGGATAGTTCTTGCCTGTCCTGGGTTTCATCTAAGAGGAATTACTCCTCATACTTAATACATGTTAGATCGCTTGCTCGATATGTCTCCTACGCTAGGGGGAGATACGCTACTGCTGCTACCCGTGCTGATTATGCTGGAGCTGGTGCTCTCAGCAGACAATGCGATCGCGCTGGCGGCGATCGCTCAGGGACTCCAGACAGAAGCCTTACAGAAAAAAGCGCTCGATATTGGCTTAGTCGCGGCTTTCGTCTTGCGAATCACGCTGATTTTGGCTGCTAGCTGGGTGCTCAACTACTGGCAGTTTGAAGTGGCCGGAGCCGCTTATTTGCTGTGGCTGGTCTATCAGCACTTTATGACCGGTAGCGACGATGACGAGTCTCGCGGCCCAAGATTCAACTCTCTATGGCAGGCAATTCCGACGATTGCCCTGACTGATTTGGCCTTTTCGCTAGATAGCGTGACAACGGCGATCGCCCTTTCTAAAGACGTTTTGATTGTCATGTTAGGCGGCACTATCGGCATTGTCGCCCTGCGCTTCATGGCCGGTCTCTTTATCCGCTGGCTAGACATTTACGTTCGCTTAGAAGACGCCGGTTTTGTCACCGTTGCCCTAGTCGGTATTCGCCTTTTGGTGCGAGTGATTAATCCCGATTGGGTGCCGCCTGAGTGGGTGATGATCAGTCTTATATTTGCTCTATTTGCCTGGGGCTTTTCTAAACGGGCAGAAGACGATACCGCCGATACGGTCACAATTCCTGACCTGTCTGGCGAAGTCACCGACGCAGCGGATGAATCGCTAGCTGTCGCCAGTGAAGATAAGCAGCCTGAGAAGATTTAGGCGTCATCATTTATCTCATCAGGCAATCGGCTAGCTCGGCATACTGTAGAAACAAACGATCTACGCTCGCTAGCTTTGCACCATAGCTCAGGGCTGTGGCAATAATCATACGGTCAAACGGATCTCTATGAACGGGTGATAAACTGACCGCTCGGCAAGTCACCTCAGCGGTCAAAGGAAATAGTTTGATGCCAACAGCGTCAAGCGCTGCGTCGAACCATTCTTGGGCCAAGGCGGGTAAAACCAGTCGTCCTTTTTGATGAGCTAGAGCAATCTCATAGCAAGATACCGGGGAAATCCCGACTTGTTCAGCAGCTTCTATTCTTTCTATCCACCCTGGCGGAATTCTATCGAGGTTGCCGTTGATAAACCAAAGCCAAATATGGGTATCTAGAATGATTATTTCAGACATTCCCAGTCATCTTCGTCAACGATAGGGCCAACAATATCTCCTAAAATCTTGACCTTCCCGGCTAGAGCTGCAGGTGGTGACCGCCGCCTAATAGCCTTTGTAGGAAGGCTTTCTTCTAAGACGGTGACAATGATGCGGGCTGAACTCACATCGGGCTTTTCAGTTAGCCACTTTACCTGACCCGCTTCATAGATAGCTTCGTAACTTTTGAACATAGCTGCCTTAACCTTGTCTAAATGCTTCCGTTCTAACTCAATTTTACCGCTTGCTAGGCTAACGGCAGCGATCGCACTGCCCGCAGCGCATGCCCTTGGCCTCTTGGGTAAAGCCAAATTCTTCTAGCAGCACCTGCCAGCGACACCGCCGGGTAAACAGATAGCGTTTCATCACGCTCGCGGCTGATGCCTGATGTTTTAACGGGGCTGGTTTATGGGTCTCTAGCTGGTAGGTAAAGGGATCTAGCCAGCGCAGCTGACCCCGGCGGTGCAGCAGGGCCAATGCCTGATCGCCCTCCTGAAACTGCCTGCGAACCTCGTTAATATGACCTTCAGCCGGAAGCTGACGCACTAATTTCAGCGCAACCTGCTCTAACTGCTGAGCCTTCCGCTCAAAAAACTGCCAGCGCTGCTTGTCTTCGGGTGCTAACAGGCCAGTTGGCTCACTCACAAAAGACAGCGCCTGAGCCGGCTGACCGTCGCGCCCTCCACGGCCTACTTCCTGCACGTATTCTGCGATCAGGCTGGGCACTTCGTAGTGCGCCACAAACCGACAGTCAGGCTTATTAATGCCCATGCCAAAGGCAGAGGTGCAGACCACAAACTGACAGTTGCCGCTGATCCACTGCGCCTCTATCTCCCGCCGCTGGGGAGCTGCTAGCCCGCCGTGATAGGCCCGCACAGCGTAGCCCTGACTGACGAACCATTGCGCCAATGCCTCAGCCCCTCGGCGGGTACGGGCGTATACCAGTCCTGGCTGCTTGCCCTGACGCTGAATAAAATTGAGCAGCGCGCGCTTGCGACCACGCGGCGTCCAGACCGTCTGCACAGACAGGTGCAAATTGCTGCGGTAGGGGTTGAGACGGATAATCTGAGGGTGCTGTAGCTGGAGAACGGTCTTGAGGGCTTGCTGAGTAGTGGGATCGGCGGTGGCCGTGAAAGCAGCGATCGCAATTTTCTCTCCCGCAGGCTTACAGGCTAGCAGCGCCGGGCGCACGGCTCCTAAACGGCGGTAAGTGGGCCGGAAGCGATCGCCCCACTGAGTCAGGCAGTGCGCTTCATCGAGCACTAGCGCATTGATCTTCACCTGAGGCTGACAGAGGACTTGCCAGACAGGTTCGCTCAGCAGCGTTTCGGGCGATAGATAAAGGAGACGCAAGCGGTTGTTTTGGAGCGCTCTCAATACTCGCCAATGCACCTGACTATCTAGCTCACTGTGTAGGGCGGCGGCGGGTAACTGCCGGTCTCTGAGCTCCTGCACCTGATTTTCCATCAGGGCCACTAGCGGCGATATCACCAGGCTCACCCCCGTTTTGAGCAGCGCCGGTAGCTGAAAACAAACCGACTTGCCGCCACCCGTTGGCATCACCGTGATCGTATCTCGGCCCTTTAAAAGCGCCAGGGCAATCTCCCCCTGCGGCGAGCGAAAGTCCTCGTAGCCCCACACCTTTTTAAAAGTTTCCCGCAGACGAGCTATATCGGCTGCCCAGCTCGGGTTTTCTGTAGACTCAGCCATTTTTCTGGCACCCAAATTCTCTGTCTTCAGCGTTCCCCGCTAACCGCGACAGATACTGCTGGCATGACGGTTAATCAGACCTCATCTGCAACGACATAGCAAAGGCATAGCAAAAGCGACTGAATGACTATTCACTCAGTCGCCTTTCATATTTCTGGCTAACGCACTGTGTGCGCTGCGCTGCCGGCTAGTCAATCACTCTAGCGGAATCCGCCAAAGTTGTAGCCCACACCGATTGTCACACCAAAGTTGTCACTATCGCTAAACAGCCCTGAGTAGTTGGCTTGAGCGTTGGCTGTAAATTGTCGAGCGACCGGAACATCTACGCCAGCTGACAGCAGCAGTCCAAAGTTGGAATCATTACCACCGACATAAGACGCCCCGACACCGGCGTAGGGAAGAATTCGAAAGCTCTCAACGTTAGTTGTGAACCGGCTGAACTCATAGGTAACCGGCACCAGAACCGCAAAGTCATTGCCGACTAATACAGAAGGGCGCACAGCAATTTGGTCGCTAAGAGAAAGTTTGCTGATAACCGCAAATGAAACATCGTCTGCTGTCCCAAAGTCAGCGCCGATACCGATAAAGTCCGAGCTGCCGCTAACAGCGTTCCGGGTGCGGCGGCGGGCCTGGGCAATCTCGGCAGGGTCTTCAGCTGTGGGATAAGTCAGTTCGGTAGCGTCTGCAGTCGGCAGAACCGGCGTAGCCCCTTCACCGAGCGCTAGACTGTCTGCTGACAAGTTCTCAGGTGAAAAGTTTTCAGGCTGCGTAGCCTCAAGCTCAGCTTCATCAAAAATGGCCTCGGCGGTCATTGCAGGAAGCTCATTGCTGCTATCAGCTAGCTCACCTATGGCAGGCTCTTCAGCGCTTAGCTCGTCTGTCATCAGCTCGTCTGTCATCGCCTCAGCCGGCTTAGACTTATTAGCATTCAATTCATCTTGCTCTAGCTCACGGACGCCGTTGATAGGCTGCTCCTCTGTCGGCGCTGACTCAGCTACCGGATTTAAGCTCTCAAGCACAGTCTGCGCTCTAACGGGCAGCTGAGCCCCCGTAACCAGCAGCAATAAACCCATCGACCCTAACAAAACCTTCTTTGCAGACATGTCAAACCACTCCTCAGAAATTTGTAAATACGGTTCACGCAATCCGTATCTCAAGATTACTGCGAATCCTATTAACTTGTTTCTATCTAAATAGAGAAGAATCCTGCTTTAGAAGTGCTCAGGCTCAGTTTTCTACAAAAAACGCTCGTCAAAATACGTAGCAAGCATATTTCTTGGTATATATTATGACGATTGCTTGATTGGTATAGCTAGCTTACGGTAAATCGAAGGGATTTAGGGCCGAAGGAATTTAGGGCGTGAAGCTGTCTCTTTAGCGAGCTGCTGATAGCCGAGGTGACGGCATTGGGGAACGTACCGGTTGACGAAGTAGCTGGGGGTGGGGTTCACCCACCAAAATCGTAGATCCTGGCAGTTGCTCCAGTAAAGGTGTTGTGTTTGCACCCATAGTCAGACCGTTACTGCTGCGACGGCGCTGCGATCGCACAATGACCAGATCATAGCTACGGGCTGCTTTAGCAATAGCCGAGACCACATTCTCCCGAACTAGCAGCTCAATATTGATAGAGCGACTGCCAGGTGGCAAACGATCTACTAAAATCTCCAACTGTTTCTTTAAGCGGGTTCGGTGAATTTCTGAGGTGCGTGGGCTACATACGTGCAGCAGCGTGATTTTGGCCTGGTTGGCGATCGCCAGCACCTGAGCAAATCGCAGCACGCGCAGCGTCATCACCGACGGGTTTTCGATGGGGATCAAAATCGTTTTAAAGGTAGCCGGGGGGTTGAGCAGCTTGGCTACCACCACGGGGCAGTGGGCCGCTCTCATCACCTCGTCTTGAATACTGTTAAATAGCTGCCTGCCAATTCTCGACTGCCGGGCCAATCCTAGAACAATCAGGTTTGCGCTTTCTTCGCGGCTAATGTGAGAGATGGCCTGAGCCACGCTATAGTCAATTCGCAGTCTGGGATCGATGGTAGTTTCAAACTCATCGCCAATTGCCTGGGCCTCTTCTAAGCGCTGACGGCTGCGGGTCACTGCTTTTGTCAGCTGCGGTGAATCCATCTCCGGCTGAGCTAGGGCAACGGCCAGCGGAATTACCCGTCCATTGGCGTACTGAGCAACAGCAGCGGCGAGTTCGATCAGCGATCGCTCGTTTTCGGGGTTATAAACCGGTACCACTACCGCAAAAGAATCCGGCACGTCGCTAGGCGGCGGTAGCCAGTCTACTGAGTCAGAATCATCAAAGGTCTTCTGGAGCGCCAGTTGCCCGGCGGCGTAAGTCGTGACCAGGGGGCCTAAGATAGCCGTCACCAGCATCAGCAAAATAACGCTGTTGAATACTTCGGTATTAATGATCTCTGCCTGGTAGCCCACTAACGCGGCTGCCAGCGTTGCCGCAACCTGAGGTATCGACAGCGACCACATTGCCCAAGTTTGTATCCAGCTGTACTGATATAGCTGCCGGGCCGCAAGTGCCGCGAGCAGCTTGGTAGCCAGCAGCATACCGACAATTAATAGTGGCAGGCCAATCGACGCCAGAATGTCGCCAAACGCCTCAAGGTCGAGCAGTAGGCCCATATTGACAAAAAACATAGGGATAAACAGAACGCTGCCCAGAAATTCTGTTTTTTCCTTGACTGGCCCATCGCCGACGACGCTGTTGATAGCCAGCCCGGCTAAGAATGCACCAATAATATTTTCAACGCCGATCAGCTGCGCCACTACTGCTGATAGAAAAACAGACAGCAGCACAAACAAGAACCGGTTGGCTTCATCTTTGCCAACTTTGCGAAAGAAGAGTTTGCCTAGCTGCTTGAGGCCAATAAGGACGGCGATCGCATACAGCCCTAACGACCCTAACAGCGTCAGCAGCTTGACTGCTGAAAAATCACCCTGGTTAATGCCCAGACAAATGGCCAGCACCAACAGCGAGCCAATATCTGTGAAGATGGTCGCCCCAACTGTCACCGTGACTGCTTCATCATCGACTACGCCCAGCCTCTGGATAATGGGATAGGCCAAAAGCGTATGCGAAGCCAGCAGAGAGCCGATCAACACGGCAGCGAGCCAGCCAAAGCCAAACAGCAGCCCGACGCCGATACCGCCCGCTAGGGGAATAGCGAACGTCAGAAATCCGTAGCCCATCGAGCGATCGCGCGTTCGCTGAAACAAAATCAGATCAATTTCCAGCCCAGCGACAAACATCAGATAGATTTTGCCAATCTCTGAAAGCAGCTTCATCGTATCTGAGTCAGCATTTAGCCAGCCCAGCCCACTGCCGCCAAAAACAACGCCAGCTGCAATCAGCCCGACCAGTCCGGGCAGCTTCACCCGCTCAAATAATGGCGGCGTTATTAGCACAATTGCCAGCAGCAGTACGAAAGTAGCAATGGGCGCTTGCAGCGTCTCAGCAGCAGGTTCCATTAAAAATAAAAACATGGCCATTTCTCCCTATAGAGAAGGCTAGAGACACAGTGTCCCTAGCCATTGATGCTTATGAATAACCAAAAAAAGCTCGATTATAGCTATCCATAATCGAGCTTTTTTTTAGATCTGTCTCTATATCACAAGAGAGAGGTTGAAAGGTTGTTACGTAAAGCTGAGTAAGCCCAACGTAGCGATGCGGCAATGGCAAGGCTATGGCCGAAAATTCCAAAAGAGTCTCAATATCACGGCCTCAATAGTTTTGTGAGTGGTTTTGTGAATGGTTTTATGTGAATGCAGGGTGAAGCCAACTGCAAACTCCGTCGGTACAGTCAGGTTTACTGCATCCGATCAATGGTTCTGTATTGAATGGCTTCTGCTACGTGATGAATTTGAATCTCAGGGTCGCCCGCCAGGTCAGCGATGGTGCGGGCTACTTTGAGAATCCGATCAGTGGCCCGCGCTGATAGACCAAGCTTGCGTATAGCGCCTTCAATCAGGCTGCGAGTGGCTTCGTCAAAGGGGCACCACTGGCGAATGTGACGGCTCTCCATATCGGCGTTGCACTGTAGGGCGGGTTCTTCAGCAAACCGGGACTGGGCACGATGGCGGGCGGCTTCTACTCGCGCTCTGACCGTGGCTGACGCTTCACCTTCGGGTTGACGGGTGACTTCTTCGGGCTTGAGCCGACCGACGATCACCTGCAGGTCAATGCGATCCATCAGCGGGCCAGAAAGCTTGGCCCAGTACTGCTCGCGGTTGCGCGGGGTGCAGGTGCAGGGCTGAACGGTATCGCCAAAGTAGCCGCAGGGACAGGGGTTGGTGCTAGATACCAGGGTGAACTGGGCGGGAAACTCTACCGATTGGCGGGTTCTAGAGATGGTGACTTTGCCGTCTTCTAAGGGCTGGCGCAAAAATTCGAGGACGCTGCGCTTGAATTCTGTTAGTTCATCTAGGAAAAGTGTGCCCCGGTGAGCTAAGGAAATTTCGCCGGGTTTGGGAAAGCTGCCGCCACCGACGAGGGAGGGGCCAGAAGCAGAATGATGAGGACTGCGAAAGGGCCGCTGATTAATCAGGCGGCCTTTTTCTTTCAGCAATCCGGCGACAGAATGAATCTGAGTGACTTCTAGCGCCTCAGCAAAGGTGAGAGGCGGCAGAATGCCTGGCAATCGCTTGGCTAACATCGTCTTGCCGCTGCCCGGCGGCCCAATCAGGCAGAGGTTATGTCCTCCTGCGGCGGCAATCTCTAGGGCGCGGCGAGCTTGAGCCTGACCTTTTACATCACGCAGGTCTGGACCGGCGGTCGGCGCTTCTAATAAAGCTAACGACTCATGACTACTGACCGGCTGGTGGTTTTCGGGGCAATTTAGGAAATCGACAACGTCGCTGAGATGTCTGAAGCCATAAACCTTGATGCCTGGGACGATGGCGGCTTCTTGAGCATTGCCCTCAGGCAAGATCAGCCCTTTGAGACCGAGCTTTTGGGTGGCTGCTGCGATCGCTACCACCCCTGCTACTGGCCGTAGCGTTCCATCCAAAGACATCTCACCCAGCAACAGATAGTCATTTAGCAGCGTGCCATCTACTGACTCCGAAGCTGCCAAAATACCAATCGCAATCGGCAAATCATAAATCGGCCCCTCTTTACGCACATCTGCCGGGGTCAGGTTGATCACTACCTTGCGCATTGGGAAAGCAAAGCCCGCATTTTTGAGCGCCGCTCGCACCCGTTCTCGCGATTCTTGCACAGCCGTATCCGGCAATCCCACGACGACGACTCCTGGCAATCCGCCTGAAAGATCGACTTCTACACCCACTTTTAGCGCATCAATTCCAATCAGTGAAGCACTCCAGATTCTCGCCAGCATGGTGCGTCTTCGCCTCTAAGTTATCGCGCTCCCTATCGTGCCCAAGGTGCTTAGCAGACAATCGAAAAGAACGATCCGCTAAATAGGTGATTTTGTCTGTCTTCCCTTCTAAGCCTGTTGATTGCCAGTACCAGAAAGCTACTGCTAGTGGCAGGATGTATTTATCCCACGGATAAGCCTTGATCATGAGTAGGCTGTTGAATAGAACAATGAAAAACATGAGGTTGGGCTGAGAAAACCGCAGGCAGGCTAGTAAAGAGAGGCCATAGAGCACGCTCATCTGTAGAGCACGATTAGGCAGCAGATCTAGGAGATTCATCAGGTTGCCGTGGGCTTCCATCTGCGGCGGAAATGCGGCATACGCTATCAGTAGGGCTACTGCAATCAGCGCGGCTTTTCTCCAGCGTTGTCTTAAGCGCCGGAGCTTGGAGAGTGGCTGAAATAGAACAAACTCTGGAATGACGATGTATAGGCCAATATAGGCTAGAAAATTAATGGCTGTATTAGGTGCGAAAGCCCAGGTTGTTTCTTGAACGGTAGGAACGCTGCGAGTGGCTACTGCGATTTCGGGGGCTAGCCCTTGAAATAGGTAAATCCACCCGAAGATAGAGAGCGTTGCGACTAGAGGTGCTATCCACCGCTTTTGCTCGACCAGGCTAATACTGTGAAAATATCGAATGTTGATGATCGCAACTATGAATTCGTAGGTGGCGATCGCCGCTGGAAACGGCAGCATGTATTGGCGGGAGGCGATCGCTAAAATAAAAGCAAGGCTGCTGAGAATATGGCGATTGTGGACATAGCTCACCAGCCCCATTAGCATCCAAAAGCAGGCGATCATTTCGGTGTAGATGCGCCCGCTCAAAAACAGATAGTACGGGCAAAAGAATAAGCCAATCACACATAGAATAGCTCTGCCGCGCTTGTCTCGGCTAGGCCAGCCGATAATCAAGACCATGCTGATAGATAAAACAAAATTTAGCAGTCGGCCTGCAAATATGCCCTGATGGAAGAGATGTTCTATCGCGCCGAAGATGATAAATGGTAAAGGGGTGTTGAGTTCGCCGTAGTTTCTTAAATCATTAAGGCTGGGAATCAGGCGATCGCTAAACTGTAAGATGGTTTCCCAATAGGTCTTTTCGTCCCATAGCTTAGGCCCCTTTAAAAAATCGAGCCAGACTAATAGCGCGATGTAAGTGGCTGTGATACCCAGTATAAAAAGAAACTTTTGCTGGGAGCGGCTAAATTGAACATTCATCAGCAGTGAGGAGCCAGCTATAGACTGGTCTCTAGATTCTGTCTGCTGCGGCCTGTATCAGGAAGGTTTCAGTGAACTGAACTACTTTGATAAGATTCTACTGCCAAAGTTTAGGCCGAATAAAGGGCGCGGTGCTTTAGCCAAGATGGCTAGGAGCCCTTAAAAAAATAGGGGGTGAAATTACTTTATATCCGGACCCTCTATCTATTACCAGAATATTTAGGTTAGGGAGTGCTGTCTGAGCGGTTCAGGTTCTTGTCTGATTTGTTTAGATGCAAGAGAAACTAAACGAGCTCTTTGGAAATTCAATCACTGTATCTATCCGATCACTGTATCCAAATTACTTCAACCGACGGTAAAAAACAATGATGCTCAAAACATTCGCTCTTGGCGCAGCTACGGCAGCTAGTGTCATGGCAGGTGTCGCTCTAGATACCGCTCCCGCGATCGCTGCTACGGCTAAGTTCACAGTTGGCGGCAATGTCGATTTCACTAATCCTGCCAGTGGAGACACGACTCTGAAGTTTCGGAACGCAACACCTGTTGAAGGTTTCGATTCCGCTTTCACCTTCATGCCAGGCTTAAAGGTTAACGACTTGACGCTAACAGGGATAGCACCTACCTTCAACGCAACCTCTTCGCCTGTATTCCCGTTTATCACCGGCTTTCAGTTTAAGGGCAATGATGCGGTACTCAACCTCAATGCCGGAGAAAACCTGGTCAAGGCAGCAATTGGGGCTAACGGCGGCGGCACTTTTAGCACGGATCTACCGCTGATTGGTACGATCAGAAGAGTTGGCAGCAATGATTTGCTGGCCAACTTTACAGCTTCTATTGCTGCTGTCGAAACTCCCCTTAACAACAACTTCTCTTTTGATGTGGATGCTACCGAAATTCCTACGCCAGCTCTTTTGCCAGGGCTAGTGGGTATCGGCGTTGCTACACTGCGCAAGCGGAAAGCGGAAGCTTCGAATTCTGTTGATGCTTAAATAATTTGACAAGAGGGTCGCATCTGGCCCTCTTTCGCTGTCTTTAGCTATTTTTAATGAGCTGAAAGGAAAGGCGCTGTAGTGAAGCGGTATGGAGTTTTTCTTTTTAAGCTTTGATTACTCTTCTCTATCAGTTTTTAGTATGACCAGTATTCGTAGACCGCAAGCCTCGTACGCTAACCAGCCTAAGAGCGAAAATGATTCCCCCTATAATGCTAAGCAGGTTTGTCTGATTGTAGGGCTCACCTGTCTGGCTGGTTTTTGTATTGATACGTTGACTTTGGGCTTGCCGCCTAGTCCGTTCAATCTGCAGTGGCGGGTTAACTTTTTGCAGCAGGTGGGCGATCGCAGCATCATTCTTTTGTTTGGATCTGCATTGCTGCTCTATAGTCAGCTCGGCAACCGGCGGCTCACAAGGCCGCTATCACTAATTTGTCTGGGCGTTGGCGTTGCCTTTATGCTGTCGTGCATTTTGATAATTCGCGATAGCTTAATTTTGCAGGAGCAGGCGGTTGGCAATATCACTACTCAGGCGGAGCAGCTTCAGGCGCAGATTGAGGAGAGTAAGGGCAGTCCTGAGCTGCTGGCTGAAGTTACCCCAGAGCAAATTGCGCAGGCCGAGCAGCAATTGACGAGTCAGGCGGAGCAATTGAAGCAAAATGCCCAGACTGGGATCACTAAGGCAGGGCTAGCAAGTATCGGTAATTTGATCGCTGTAGGCGCTGGTCTAGTTGGACTAGGTCGGTTTGGGCTGACGAGTGCTCGACGAATGGCTAGTGGCCGATGAGTCAATTCATAGAAATACTACCGCTTTTAGAAGAGGTTGCATAAAATGGTTCGTCTCCGGCAGGTAGGGAAGGCATCGGTTCTGTCTGGGCTGCGAAGCTGTACTAGGAGTCTTCAGGGCTGGCTAACTTTGCTGGGGCTGTCGGTGGGGCTTTGGTATCTTCCGGCCTGGGTAAGCGGCTTAGTAAATCGCGGCCCGCAAAGTACCGATGGGTTTACGCTGGCGGCTTGCTTTGTAGGGCTGAGCGGTTATCTTTTGTGGAAACAACACAAGCGGCTGACTTCATTAGAGGCTTCTGAAGAAGATCGCTTACTGGGCCATGTCCTCATTCTTTGCGGAGTGGGTTTGTTTCCTCTTTGTCGGTTTGCAATATGGCCTCAAGCCTTGCTATGGGGCCTAATTTTAGCAGGTATAGCCTGTAGTCATTGGGGGCTGAAGTTTTTTGCGGAGCAAAAGATGCTGGCTATGTCAGTTTTTCTGACGCTATATCCTCAGCCAGCGGTGACGGCGCGACTGCTGTGGGAGGCGGTAACCCCCTACCAGTTTTTAGAAAGGCTGATGGCGCAGGCTGGCGCTTTATCACTGAGCGGGTTGGGGTGGCAGGCGTCGGCAGCAGACTCGTTCGTGACTTTCCCGGAGGGCGCGGTGGATGTTTATTGGGGTTGCAATGGGTTTGATATGGCGCTGACGATGGCAGTAGCCGGGCTGTTCATGGGTCTGTTTTTGAAGCAGAGTTGGCTGCGGATTTTAGGGTTTATTGCGATTGGGATTGTGGCATCGCTGATTTTTAATGTGCCGAGGGTGATGCTATTGGCGGTGGCTTCGGTGTATTGGGGACATGGCTGGTTTCAGTTTTGGCACGGGCCTTGGGGCGGGCAGTTGTTTTCGGGGGTGCTGTTTACGGTTTATTATTATTTGGTGATGTGGTTGGCGAACCGTTGGTCTCAAGCGAGTTCTTCAGTAACGTGATGGTTGTTGCCTTATGTAGGTAGAGATGCGATCAATCGGCCCTCACGTTCGCGGAGCGTCTCCGAAGGAGATAGAAGTGATCGCCTTGATTCGCGGAAAGCTAGATTTTGAGATTGAGCGCTTAAGCCTGCCTTACTTGATCCCACAGTCTTGCTTGGTGAAGCCCTATAGAGAGACGGAGGGCTACCTGCCGGATATTATCGTTTTAGATAGAGAAAAAGTAAAGGAAGATCCGTACTGGCAAAAGTACTCCAGCATTTCAACCGGTGACCCGGTTAAGCTAATTGTTGAGGTTGTTAGCACCAACTGGCAAGACGATTATCTGACCAAGTTAGCCGAGTACGAGAAATTAGGTGTGCCCGAATACTGGGTGGCTGACTATCGCGCGTTGGGCGGCGTTCGGTTTATTGGCTCCCCAAAGACGCCAACTGTGTGGGTTTGTGAGCTAGAGCGCGAAGAATACCAGGCGGGAAAGGCATTCCAGCAAGGGCAGTCGCTAGCGTCTTTGACTTTTCCGGAGCAGGCGTTGGCTGTTGATCAGATTGTCGCTATCGGACAGCGGTCGTAGAGCTGTAGACAGGTGAAGTTGCGTTGGTCGCTTGGCTGAAGCACAGTATTACAAGTGGACCTTTGTATAACAATAGGCTAAATGACTAGCGGCATGCGAATTTATCCGCACGCCGCTATGTTGACTGACAGAGCACTTCTTATCTGTAGCTACACCAATGCAGGAGCCGGTTTATCTGCTGCTAACCGTCGTGATCGCCGTCGCTCTGATTTGCGCGTGCCGCCTGCCATTTCATATTCGCTGCTGTTTTTGCCAAATTGGGCGGCGACACCTGTTAACATGCGATCGCACATATCGGCTAGAGATTTTTCGAGATCTTTGAAGTCGTTGTAAGCCTGATCGATTGCTGAGAGCTGGGTGTTGTATGTCTTGAGGGCTTCGCGGGTTTCTTCTAGAAGCTGATCGTAGGCATCGGTGGTGAGGCTGTTGCCAAAGTCTAGTTCGGGCGAGATTGACAGCAGGGCGGCTTGGCGAGACTGGGCTTTATCGATGATGAGCGAGCGTTGCTTTTTTCTACGTGGCATGGTTGTTATCCTCCGAGAGATAGCACTAACGTAGTTGCGGACGTGGCTGGCTGATAACCGTAATTTTAAGGATTTATGGCAATAGCTCAATAACCGCTGGTAGAAGGCAAGCTTGTTTTAGCTTGCAACAAAACAAGCCGACTCAGCAGGCAGGGCCTGAGCCGTTGCCTGAGCCGCTCTTTGTCTAATGACATCAGGCAACAAGGGAACAGTGTCATCGTGTTTGAGCCTGGAGGTCAAATATTGCCAGAACGAAAAGCCCAGCTTGCGACAGGTTTTTTTGAGGCCGACAAAGGTGTCACGCGCCTGCCTGCCCAAGTCATGGCGAGTGGTGCCACTAATCTTACGACGAGTGACCATCTCGCGAATATCAGATTCAGCGGCATTGGTATGCAAAGGCAGCGCTGGCATCTCCAGGACGCGCAGGAGTTCTGCCTTGTGGTTGGTAAACTGCTTGAGCACCGCGTTTAAGGGCGCATTGTCCTCGAAGGTCTGTGCAAAGATGGCATCAAAGCCTCG
>NZ_NRTA01000009.1 GCF_002286735.1 Leptolyngbya sp. BC1307 | reverse complement strand
TATTTTAGAGAGATGGTGCTAGAGGTTCAATCCTGGGGCCTGAAGCCGTCGTGGGTGACCGGAGACAGTTGGTATTCGAGCCTAGAGAATCTGAAGTTTCTCAGAAACGAGAAAGTGGGTTTTCTATTTGGGGTAGCGAATAATCGGCTGGTCTCGGTAGAGCGTGGAACGTCAGTGCAGATAGGGACTCTAGAGATTACAGCTGATGGCTTGATGGTCTATCTCAAGGCATTTGGCTGGGTCAAAGTGTTTTGTGCGCCGTTCAAAAACGAGCAGCGATATTACATCTTGTATCGACCAGACTTAGAGGCTTTGAAACAGCTCTCACGAGAGACCTTTAAGCAAGTTCATAGTGAGCATTGGCAGATTGAATGTTTTCATAGAGTGATTAAACAGGTGTGTAATATCGAGCGCTTTTATGTGCGAGATGAACAGGCTATTCGTAATCACGTTTTTTGTGCACTACGTGCTTTTTGCAAGCTACAGACGATGTGCATCAAAGGGATCATCAACAACTGCTATGAGATATCGCGTCAGCTATTTGTGCCGGTCATTCGCCAGTTTATTCTAGAAAACGTGGAGGAAACTGCTTTCGCCTAGCATTGTCACACTGTATTTGTCAATGCGTAACTCCTAAACTAATAAAAATGGTTGCCTTCTACTCCAATGAGAATTTTCCAATTGATATGGTGGCGATTCTGCGCGAGCTAGGTCATGACGTTCTCACCTCCTACGAGGCTACCCAAGCAAACCAAGGGATTCCTGACGAATCCGTTTTGGCCTATGCCACTCAAAGCAACCGGGTGGTCATCACCCTCAATCGTGAAGACTTTATTCAACTGCACCGCAGCAAAAAGCCTCACAACGGTATTGTCATTTGCAAAGACGATCGCGACTATTCAGGCCAAATAGCAGCGCTTCACGCCTCTATACAGACGCAAGCATACAGACGCAAGCGCAGCTACACAATCGTTTGATTCGAGTACAAAAGCAAAATCAGCCCAAATTCAGTCAGCAGATTTTTGCAGTTCGAGAATATCTATAGCGGCAAAGCCTGCGCTAACGCCTCAGCAAACTCATCGCCTCTCCCTGCTCTGGCGTAATAATCAGCCGTTCGCCCACCGCCATAATCGGGCTCCACAGCATCGGCTCCACATAGTTCAAAACATGGAGCTGATGAATCACCTGCCGAATCTCCTCAGGACTGCCGAGCAAAATGTGCCGCAGCCGATTTTTTGGGTCAGTGCGATCGCTCTCATCAGGCGGGCGATCAATTGGCAAACCAGTCTGCAACCCGAGCGCAGCCACGCCCAGATCTGTAGCCGTATAAATTGTCATTTTCACGATTTCTCCGATCAGTATTTGAAGAAAAGCGCGAAAACTTAGCCGCCCCAACTTGCAATTAAGTCAGGGCGGCTATGGCATATGATATCCACAACCTCTTGACTGCTTGTTCCAGTTAAGGGGCGAGCCTGTGTTGACTGTTCCACCAGTCAGCATGGGCGGCTGCTAAATTTTCGAGCGGGTAAAGCTATCACCGAGCGGTCAAAAGCAAGGCAACAGCCATAAAAACTAGCGTATCAGTATTTTTACAGGTGTCAACTCTTTTTGGCCAGAAACCTTGGCATTGCTTGAGACAGTCACAGCGCTGTAGAAAAGTGAGCTAGCACCTATCCAACCTGGATATATTAGCAACCCGCGATCGCACCGCGCTCAGCCCCCCGATGAAACTGCGCTAAACTGCCTTACAGTCACATCGCCCACAGCCAAAACCTGCCCCTATGACCAACGCCTCCAACGCGATCGTCTCCAAAGTCTGGAGCTTCTGCAACGCCCTCCGCGACGATGGCGTTGGCTACGGCGACTATCTAGAGCAGCTCACCTACCTCATCTTCCTCAAAATGGCCGATGAGTACAGCCAACCGCCCCACAACAAAACCCTGGGCATCCCCGAAAAATATAGCTGGGCCAGCCTCACCAGCAAAAGCGGAGCCGAACTCGAAACCCACTACAACGAACTCCTGCGCGAACTCGCCAAAGCGCCCAGCACCCTCGGCCAAATCTTCCTCAAGGCCCAAAACAAAATTCAAAACCCCGCCATGCTCTACAAGATCATCAGCATGATCGACAGCGAGAAATGGACGGTGCTCGGAGCCGATGTCAAAGGCGACATCTACGAAGGACTGCTAGAGAAAAACGCAGAAGACACCAAATCTGGCGCAGGTCAATACTTCACCCCGCGTGCCCTGATCAGCACTATGGTTGACTGCATTCGGCCCCAGCCTAATAAAACCATTGCCGACCCCGCCTGCGGCACCGGCGGATTTTTCCTCGCCGCCTACGACTTTCTCAATGACCCCAACCACTACCCGCTCAACAAAGCCCAAAAGAAATTCCTGAAATTCAACACCTTTGCCGGTAACGAAATCGTCCCCGGCACTCGCCGCCTGTGCCTGATGAACATGTTCCTGCACAACATTGGCGACATTGACGGCGAAGTACCCATTTCTAGCAGCGATGCGCTGATCGCCGACAGCGGCGAAAGATACGATTACGTGCTCGCCAACCCACCCTTCGGCAAAAAAAGCACCACCACCATTACCAACGCCGACGGCGAAGAAGAAAAAGAAGACTTCACCTACAACCGTCAAGACTTTTTCACCACCACCTCTAACAAGCAGCTCAACTTCATTCAGCACATTCGCACCCTACTCAAATCCACCGGCCAGGCCGCCGTCGTCCTCCCCGACAACGTGCTGTTTGAAGGTGGCGCGGGCGAAACCGTCCGCCAAAAGCTGCTGCAAACTACCGACCTCCACACCATTTTGCGATTGCCCACCGGCATTTTCTACGCCAACGGCGTCAAAGCCAACGTTCTCTTTTTTGACAACCACCCCGCCAGCAAAGCCCCCTGGACAAAAGCCGTCTGGTTTTACGACTACCGCACCAACATCCACCATACTCTCAAGAAAAAGCCCCTCACCCGCGCCCACCTGCAAGACTTCGTAGACTGCTACAACCCTAAAAATCGCCATGCCCGTACCGAAACTTGGAGCGCAGAAACTAATCCCGAAGGCCGCTGGCGGAAGTATAGCTATGATGATGTGTGCGATCGCGACAAAACCAGCCTCGACATCTTCTGGCTCAAAGACAAAAGCCTGGCAGACCTAGAAAACCTACCAGACCCCGACATCCTGGCCGAACAGATCATCGAAAACCTGGAAGCAGGGCTAGGCAGCTTTCGAGACGTACTGAGCGCCTTGCAGCCTTAGCCCCTCTCATCTGCATAAACCAAAACCTGCATCAAAACAAAATTTTTGCAGGGCGCACAGTCAGCAACGCAGCTAAAGGCTGAGATCTCTTGCAGCAATTGCAGGGCAGTCTAAAAATTCTCTAAGCTGGCAAACTTTCCAGTGACATCGTGGGCAGATTCTCCGCAGGTTTTCGGCGTCGGAAAAATCTTCGTCGGATTCGCCAGTCCCTTGGTATTCAGCGCCCCTCGCACCCACTGCATCGTCTCCAGATCCGTCTCACTAAACATATCGGACATATAGCAGCGCTTATCCGCCCCAATGCCATGCTCCCCCGAAATGCTCCCCCCCACTCGCACGCACAGCTTTAAGATATCTCCGCCCAAAGCCTCCACCGCTTCTAGCTGCCCCGGAATGCTGTTGTTATACAAAATCAGCGGATGCAAGTTACCATCTCCTGCATGGAAAACATTCGCCACCCGGTAGCCGTGCTTTTCACCTAGCGCCTCAATCTCCTTGAGCACTTCCGGTAGTCGCGTTCTCGGTATCACCCCATCTTGCACGTAGTAGTCAGGGCTAAGCTTGCCCATCGCCGCAAAAGCCGCCTTGCGCCCCTTCCATAGCCGCAGCCGCTCAGGAAGATCGCTCGCGTGAGTTAGCTGTCGCGCTCCGTTTTTGTAGCAAAGCGTCTCTATTTGTTCAGCGCTAGCTGCCACCTCCGCCGGAGCCCCGTCTATCTCTATGAGCAAAATCGCCACCGCATCGCGTGGGTAGCAGTTGGTGGCGACCACATCTTCTACCGCGTTCAGGCTAAAGTTATCCATCATCTCCATTCCCGCCGGAATGATCCCCGCCCCGATGATGTCCGAAACCGTCTCACCTGCCGCCTCTACGCTAGTAAAATCAGCCAAAATCACCTGCACAGACTCCGGCGACTTAAGAATGCGCAGCGTCACTTCGGTGACAATACCCAGCGTCCCCTCCGACCCAACCAAAATGCCAGTGAGGTCGTATCCGGGCATCTCTGGCACAGCCCCGCCTATCGTGACGACTTCGCCGTCTGGCAATACCAGCTTCAGCCCCAGCACATGGTTAGTCGTCACCCCATACTTCAAGCAGTGAACGCCCCCCGAATTTTCGGCCACATTGCCGCCAATCGAGCAAGCCTGCTGACTAGACGGATCGGGCGCGTAGTAAAACCCAGCCCCGCTCACTGCCTGAGTAATCCAGCTATTGATCACCCCTGGCTGCACCACCACCTGCTGATTGTCATAATCCACGTCTAAAATCTGCTGCATGCATGTCGTGACAATCAGCACACAGGCCTCTACGGGCAGGGCCCCGCCCGACAGCCCCGTACCTGACCCTCGGGTCACAAAAGGAATATTTTGCTGATGGCAAAACCTGACAACAGCGGCCACTTCTTCAGTCGTCTTAGGCAGTGTCACTACAGCGGGCCGTTGCCGGTAGCTAGTCAGCCCGTCGCACTCATACACCAGCAGCTCTTCTTTTCGCCGCATCACCCGGTCAGCGTCTAGCACACCTTCTAAAGCGCGAACAACCGGCTGCCAGTCACGAGCGGCTACAGCAACAACCATAGTGATGAGTCACAGAGATACAGAGTCCTGTGATCCTAACGTAGAAAAGCCTCGCAAATCGCTACTAAAGATGTTTCGCTCAAGATGTCTAGCCACCGCGCCCTTTGGCTAGTGTCTCGCCGTTAAGCATTCGCTGCGCCGCATCTAGCAGGGCTTCTTCCAGGTAGGGCTTAGTGAAGTAGCCGCTGGCTCCTAGATCGACCGCCATCTGCCGGTGCCGGTCAGCCCCGCGCGAGGTCAGCATCGCAATGGGAATGCGCTTGAGCTGGCCGTCTTTTTGCATCCGTGAAAGCAGCTCTAGGCCATCCATGCGCGGCATTTCTATGTCGCAAAATACCAGGTCGCAGGGCAGTCCGGAGCGCAGCTTATCCCAGGCTTCTTGACCATCGCGGGCTTGCTCTACCCGGTAGCCAATTTTGCTAAAGCTCATCGAGAGTAGTTCGCGCACTGTAATCGAGTCATCGACAATCAGCACGGTCGGATCTCTCTTCACAGGTGCCTCAGTTACTGGCTCTTGCGCCCACATCAGTGAGGCCGGCTCCCGGCGAATGCGGCCCGTTGCAATGTCAATTAGCTCTAGCACATCGGCAATCGGCATCACCCGGCCATCGCCTAGCACCGTCGCCCCGGCAATCCCTAGCGGCTTAGGCACTGGGCCTTCTAGCTGTTTAATCACAATCTCCTGCTCGCCAATCACCTGATCGACTTGAACAGCCACAAAGGTATTGGCACTCCTGAGCACAATGATTGAGAGCACATCTTCATCTTGGCCGCCGCCATACACCCGGCCCCGACCCAAGGTGCGGTTAAACTTCAGCAGATCAGTAATGGGTTGGAAGGGCAGTAGCGTGTCGCGCCAGCGCACACAGTCTTGATCCTGGTCATTTTTGACAATGCGATCGCGCGGCACATCCAGCATATCTTCCACCCCGTCCATCGGAAAGGCGATGCGGGCCTGGTTGCTCACACAGCTCAGGGCCTTAGAGATACTCAGCGTCAGCGGTAGGCGAATGGTAAAGCTAGTACCTTTGCCCTGCTCCGAGTCGATAGTGACACTACCGCGAATTTCTGCTAGCGAGGTGCGGACCACATCCATACCGACACCGCGCCCGGCAAAGTCGTCAGCCTGGTCTCGGGTAGTAAAGCCAGGGTGAAACAGCAGCTCATAAGTCTCTATCGCCGAGAGTCCCTCGGCCTCAGTTGGGCTGATCAGAGCCTGCTCAATTGCCTTGCGCTTAACCAGCTCGGTATCAATACCGCCGCCATTGTCCGCGACATAGATCACCGTCTGGTTGCCCTGATAGAAAGCCCGTACCGTAATCGTCCCTTCAGAGGGTTTACCCGCAGCACGCCTTGCCGCTGGCGTCTCAATGCCGTGAGTGATAGCGTTATTCACCAGGTGAGTCAGCGGATCGTACAAATGCTCGACGATCATCTTGTCAATCAGCGTGTCTTGCCCTTCGACCACTAGCCGAGCTTCTTTTCCGCACTTCAGCGAAATATCCCGCACCGCCCGAGGCAACCGGTCAGCCGCCTGCGAAAAGGCTACCATCCGCGCCGTATTGAGCCCTTCTTGCAGCTGAGTGGTAATTTGCCGAAACTGGCGCGTCACCTGGTCAGAAGATTCCACCGTGTAGCCAATATCCGAAGATGACTCTCGCACCCTGACAATCAGCTCGATCATCTCTTGCGAAAGCGTATGGAAGCCGGTGAAGCGATCCATCTCCAGCGCGTCGAAGGTCGCCCCGGTAGCGTGGCCAGCCGTCGATTCTTTCTCCTTGTCTCTGTCTCGGCTATTGGCCGATGAGTAGGCGCGGCGATTGGACATGAGGGAGCTTTCTAGCAGCGATCGCTCGTACAGATCGCGCATTCTTTGACCGACATCGTTAAGCTGCTGCACCTGAAACAGCAAATTATCAAGAAACTGCCGCAGCCGCTCTTGGTCTCGCTCCAGCGTATTGCGGCTGACTACCAGCTCTCCGACAAAGTTGCTCAGGTTGTCTAAATGATTGACAGACACGCGCATATTTTGCTCGCGTAGCCCACTTCCCCGTCGCGCCAGCCGAGGCGGCATGGACCGGGGCAACACTGACGCGCTGCCCTCCACCCGATCTTCTAGAAGCCGCTCCAAGTCTCCAAAGTCGTCGGCATCGGCTGAGACGGCCCCGCCAAGAGTGGGCGTTTCCATATCAGCGGTAAGCAGAGGGCCAGCAGCATTGCTAGGCGCACTCTCTTCTACCGTCTCTTCAGACAGCAGCAAGTCCAGATCGTCAAAGTCATCACCAGTAGCTTCATCAGAGGTGCCATCCGCCTCTAACGTCTCTTCAGACAGCAGCGAGTCCAGATCGTCAAAGTCATCGTCTGATGATTCGTCAGCAGAATGATGAAGACTCTCTTCAGCAAAATCGTCAAAGTCATCACCAGTAGCTTCGTCAGAGGTCTCATCCGCCTCTATTGTCTCCTCCAGCAGCATTGATTCGAGATTTTCAGCGACATCGTCTGATGATTCATCAGCGGAATGACGAAGGCTCTCTTCAGCAAAATCGCCTGCAGTCCCTTCAATCTCAAGCCCCTCAATCTCAGACAGTTCATCTTCACCAGCGTCGCTCTCAGAAGTCTCCCAGTCTAAAATGAGTTCGTCACTATCCGCGTGACTTTCATCTGTCGATTCTAACGATGTCTCTTCTAGTGATGCCTCTTCTAGTAAAGCAACATCTGACGGCTCGCTCTCTAGCAAAGCCTCCAGATCTAGCGAAGCGTCTTCAAGCGAAGCGTCTTGCTCATCACCAAACGACATTTCCAGGTCTAGCAGATCCTTCTCTGTTCCTGTTGAGTTGTCTACAGGGGCTGGATTATCTAAATCACCTATTGTTAAGTCGGCCCAATCAATTTCTTCGTCGGTCTCCTCATCAGCATCAGAGGTGTCATCCGCCTCTACTGTCTCCTCCAACAGCATTGATTCAAGATTTTCAACGGCGTCGTCTGATGATTCGTCAGCGGAATGACGAAGGCTCTCTTCAGCAAAATCGCCTGCAGTCCCTTCAATCTCAAACCCCTCAATCTCAGACAGTTTATCTTCACCAGCGTCGCTCTCAGAAGTCTCCCAGTCTAAAATGAGTTCGTCACTATCCGCGTTACTTTCATCTGTCGATTCTAATGATGTCTCTTCTAGTGATGCCTCTTCTAGTGATGTCTCTTCTGCATCGCCCTCTAGAGAACCAAAATCCAACAAATCCTCAGCTTCGGAGCCGTCAGTCGCTTCGGCTGATAAGTCATTAGAATCAGAGAAGGCCGCTGTGTCTGTAGGTGCATCAAACAGATCCTCCAAAGCAGCATCTGACGGCTCGCTCTCTAGCAAAGCCTCCAGATCTAGCGAAGCGTCTTCATCTGTGAACCCCATTTCTATCGATAGCGGCTCATCGAACGATTGCTCATCGAACGACATTTCCAGATCTAGCAGATCCTCCTCTGTTCCTGTTGAGTTGTCTACAGGGGCTGGATTATCTAAATCATCTATTGTTGAGTCGGCCCAATCAATCTCTTCGTCGGTCTCCTCATCAGCATCTGAGAGTGCGGCTAGCTCACCCCAGGAATCGTCTGCGGGCTGTTCTTCTGGATCTCGCGATCGCTCAACCTCCAGCGGCGCAGAGCGTCTCTCCTCCAATCGTTCAACGGCCTTACTCGCAGCGTCGCCTAAGAAAAAGCTATCGATATCTTTTTCAGCTTCCTGTAGGGCTTCTCCGGTCAGCAGATGAAAATTGGGACCAGTCTGACGAGGGGCAGCGACGGCTCTTGCTGGCAGGTTAGCGCTGGTGGGCGCAGGCGCGATCGCCTCATCGCTCACTATCTGCTTCTCTTCAGCAGGCGTTTCTACAGCGTCTGCCGCTAGCTCAGCGTCCGGCTGTTCTACTTCAGAAAAGCCCAAACCCGCCTCATCTAGCTGATCAGGGAGATCTTCAGCAGCTACATCAGCCAAGCCCACTGTCTCAGCTAAACCGTTGGCCCCAAGCAAATCATCTTCGACGCTGTCAAACAGCTCCTCAGCGCTGTCGAACATATCATCTGCCCAAACATCCTCAGACAAGGCGGCCATATCAGCGGTGATATCCCCTGGCATATCGGAGGTTAGCGGATCAGGGATTGGCGTATCAAAGACTGAAGCCTCAGTAGGGGCACTGGTTGATTCGGCTAGGGAAGTGTCAGCTAGTGCGCCTAGGTCTGCTTCAGTGGTAGCTCCGTTAAGTTCGTCTGCTGCTGCAGCCAAGCCATCTAGGTCATCTAGATCGCTCTCGTCCATGGTCGCAAACTCTCCGCCTGTGAGCGTGCCGCCGAAGAGATCGTCTGCTATCTCGTCAGATTCGGCTATCTCCCGAGCAATATCATCCGTATCATCAGGGATGTCGCCCGCTAGCAAGTCTGTCAGATCGTCTGCTTCGGCCAGATCAATATTCTCAGGGTTGAGCTGCATCTCCACTGTGGCAAACGGATGCCCACCGAGAGTGTTGTCTAGCTCATCTAAATCGCCATCAAACAAATCGGCCAGGCTGTTGAGTTCTTCTGTGCCGACATCTGGCCCAGTCACATTGACGGTCGCCATTAAGGCATCTAGCGACTCATCTGCTCTCCCTTCACTATCAAACTGACGGTTAAGAGTAGACAGCTCTAAGGGAACCTCATCAAACTCCAAATCTACGCTCAAGCGGCCAATGTCGTCGGCAGCGGGTGCTTCTGCGTCGGGGGCGATCGCGACCAACGCCTGAGGGTCTGCCAGTTCTACCAGGTCATTATCTGATGAATCTGCTAGAGCATCGTCAAACAAGCTCTCTTCTTCTGAATCTCTATCAAACAGACTGTCTAAATCATCCTCTGCATCATCACCCGCCTCTAAATATGCATCGAGCGGCTCCTCATCTAGCCCCGATAGCGCGACCGGCACATCTGCTTCAGCAGACGAATACCCGTTTAGAGACAGATCTTCTAGCTCCTGAGTAATCTCATCCGCGTTGCCCGTATCTGCGATATTAAAGCCCAAGCCGTCTAGGTCGTCGCTCGCATCGTCATTCTCTAGCTCACTGGCATCTAGCCCAGCAAACAAAGCATCTTCTGGCAGCAAAGACTGCATCGTATCAGAGACCGCTATTTCAGCAGCCTGACCTGAAAGCACCAGATCTTGAGATTTCTTAATGTCTTTAATGAGAACAGGGGCGAGCGTGCGATAGTCATTGTCTAGGTTGGCAGCGGCTAGGCGGGCCGTCTCAATCAGGTCGCACCAGGCAGGCAGGTCAAACTGCTCACCAATCGCAGACAGATGAGCACAAACATCCTGCAATACTTTTCTAGATGCCGCCGTATCAGGCTGCTTAAACGTAGTCAGCATCTGACGTAGCAACAAGGCCACCTCTCGCTGAAAGCGGCTGCTAAAGTCATCAGGAGAGATATCCGCAGCGCTTACATCGCCATAGGTAAAGGCGACTGGGGCTATCATCTCGCCGCCAGTGTCTACGTCGCTCTCTTCAATGAGCGCATCAAGATGTTGCTCTAGCTGATCAAAAACCGGCTCGACACCAGCCATAATCTCGTGCGCTTTATCTGCCGTCAGGCCAAAAGGCCCTTCGAGCTGCTCTAAAAGGTCTTTAAGCCCATCAGAGACCCTCAGAAACATAGTTTCCAGGGTGCGGTCTACCTGCACTGGCGACTCTTTAAGAATCTTAAAGTAGTCCTCTAAGCGATGAGCCGTCTTTTGAATGCTTTCCAAGCCCAGCATCGCCGCCCCCCCTTTCACAGAGTGAGCCGCCCTAAATACCTCGTTGGCCTTTTCAGTATCTTCAATCGTCAACTGAAGGCTGAGCAGCCCCTGTTCGATAGTGTTGAGGTGGTCTTTGGCTTCCTCAATGAAGTAGCCCATGATGCGCTGTTGTTGCTCAGGCAGCATAGCCGCGTTCTCCCCTAGTACAATCCGACGTTAAATCAGGCATGTGATGTGCAAATGTCTTCATGGCATCACCGGCATCTGTTGCGCGTGACAAGGAACCTACCACCCCTTTAATCCTCTTGGGTGCTCACCTTAAACTTATCAACTGAGGTCAATAGGTCTTTAGCAACGCCTACCAGGTTTTGCAGTGAGCCCGATACCCGCTGAGACTCTTGCGATGTCTCTTGAGCCGTCAGCTCAACGGACTGCATAACCTGAGCAACCGCTCTAGACGTTTCGGTTTGCTCTACGGTATCAGCCGTAATTGAGCGAACCAGCACATTAATTCGATTAGACACTTGAATAATGTCCTCTAGAGATTGCTTAGCCTGCTCAGCAAGCCGGGTGCCCTCAATCACCTGCTGCGTGCCTTCTTCCATAGCCGTCATCACACCGCCCGTCTCACTTTGAATCTGCAAGACGATCTGCTCGATTTCTTTAGAGGCTTTGGCAGCACGATCAGCTAGCTGTCTGACCTCATCAGCAACGATGGCAAATCCCCGTCCCGATTCTCCTGCCCTAGCTGCCTCAATACTGGCGTTCAAAGCCAGCAGATTGGTGCGAGAGGCAATCTGCGAGATCAAGGCCACGATCTTTGAAATCTCTTGCGAAGATTCGGCCAGGCGCTTAACTTTTCGGGTGGTGTCAGCCACCGTCTCACGAATATCAAGGATGCCAGCTACGGTTCGCGCTACGGCCTCACCGCCCCGCAGCGCCGTTTCAGAGGCCGAGCGAGCCACTTCTTCCGCCTCCCGGGCGCTCTCAGCTACTCGCTGAATAGAGTCAGTCATCACCTGCACAGAGTTGAGCGTGACCGCTAGCTCCTCAGCCTGACGCAGCGCATCGGCCGAGAGCGCTCTAGCAAATGCCTCATTTTCGGTAGAGCCTTGGCTCACCTGCCGGGCAGCTACACTTACCTGCTTCACAATCTCACGCAGATTTTCAATAGTTAAGTTAAATGAGTCAGCGACTGCACCGAGCACATCTGCAGTCACTTCAGCCTTAACGGTCAGATCGCCTCTAGCAGCCCCTTCGACATCGTCGAGCAGCCGAATTACCTGCCGCTGCAGATCTTCTTTGGCTTGCTCCTGCTCTTGCGCCTTCCGCTGAGCTTCGCTAGTCGTCGTCAGGATGGTGCCTGCCATCTGGTTGAAGCTTTCAGCGAGCTGGCCAAATTCATCTCGGGTAAAAATAGTGGCTCTGGCATTGAGGTCGCCTCTAGAAACCTGATTGAAGCGAATCTGGAGTTCGTTGGCAGTTTGTCGAGTGCGCCGCTCCATCAGATAGCCCAAACCAAGCACGCTGCCAAAGCTGACCAGTCCGGCTGTGCCACCAGCGGCCAGGGGGTAGAGCGGTGAATTGGCCCGGTCTGGCTGAGCGGGGGCTGGGGAAACGACTGCGCTGACGATGGTGACGGCGATCGCCGAGAGCACCCCAGCCGAACCCGCCAAAATCAGCCGCTTAGTGGACATCGAAGCGTTTTCTAAAGGGGCCAGCGCACCTTGCTTCATTGGCTTTGGATTGCTCACCACCTGCTTATTAAAGATTGGCAGTGAAGCAGCCTCTGACTCACTAAAACCGCTGCCTGTTGCTGAGTCGCCCGCCCTAGTCGTACCAAACTGGCTGGGCATCGACCCGATAGAAGGGCTTGTAAAGCCAGCAGAGCTATCAGAAAGCTCAAAGTCAGGAATACTCTCAAAATCGTCGAAATCATCAAAAGTATCGACAAGATCGTCAGAGTCAGCTTCGCTGTCCGGGGCGCCATCCTCACTCTCAAAGCTCGCCGCTTCACCTTCAGACGTTGACGCGCTGACAAAAGAATTTTCTACTAGCGTGGCTGAAGTCTGCAGCTCATCTGCACCCATAGACGGCACTGGCTCCTCAGATTCGGTCATGAAGAAGGTGTTGTCTTCCGTCTCAGCCTCGTACCCAAAAGACAACTCCTCAAAGGCCGTAAAGTCACTATCGGCTACATCATCGGCAGCATCTGGCGCTGCTCCCCACTCATGACTGTCAGGTTGACCGCCTGATGGGACGCCCCCCGCCGAATTGCCCACCGAATGGTCAGCCCCGAACGCCTCATCAAATTCGGCCATGTCAAAATCGTCAGTGGTCTCGCTGAAAGTCGTCACTGGTCCTTCATCGAACGCTTCTTCAGTGGCACTAAAACTAAACGGGTCGGCCTCTACAGGGCGGTCTTCCTGCCGATCAGGCCGTCCTACGGCCAAATTCTCTACATGGAAGGGGTTGTCATCGTCATTGTCGTTCGCTGAGAAATCTACTGGCTCAGCAGCCAGATCAAAGGGATTGTCGGACTCATCGGCACTACGTTCTGCCCCTAGTTCATCTGAGGTGAAGTGGTTTGAGGCTAAATTGTCTGCGGTCAGGCCGCTGAGAGCATCTAAGTCGCTATCGTATCCGTCTTCCATAGAAGCTGCCCAGACAGAGGCTTTTGCCTCATCAGCCGCTTCAAAGGCATCGACTGAGTCTGACAGATCGTCGTCGAACTCATCTGGCATTGGCGATGCGGCATCCGTGGTTTGGCTCGCAGCCTGAGTGGTATAGGCCAACCCATTATTGGCATAGTCCACAAATTCAGGGTCAGAGGATAGCTGCAACACAGATTGATACTGTTTTTGAGCAACTTCATATTGGTGCAGCCCGTAGCAGTAAATGTGCCCTTTCAGCAGTAGCACGCTCGGGTCAGTGGGATAATCGTCAGCCAACAGATCAATCGCCTTGGCAGCCTCCTCGTAGCTGCCCTGCATGTAGGCTTTCTCTGCGGCCTGATAGGATTGTGCGTAGTCAGTGCCCGATGCCATTTTCTTTCCTCTTGCCCGTAAAGTCCTATGCGTTTATCACCGAGATCAGGCCAATAGGCCCTTAATGTTAATAGGGATTTAAGCAACCCAGCGAGCTGAGCGTAAGATCGCGACCGGATCTAGCAACCTCAGCGATTTGTCGGTCTCTAATAGCCATTCCCCCTTTAAAAAAGGAGCCATGGCATCTGAAGGATCGACGGTGACCTTGAGCGCGTCAATATCTAACCAATCAGTGCCCACTATCTGATTGACGGCTAAGCCTAGCATAGTGCCCTGCTCCTCTACCGCAATGATCGGAATCTCAGCGCGGTCAGTATTCATTGGTTTGGCGTATCCTAAAAACTGCCCCAGATCGGCAACCCAAATGACCCGACCTTGTTCATTGAGCGTGCCCAATAAGAGCGGCGACACATTCGGTACGGGCGTAATTTGATCGGGTGCATGTTCAATAATGCGGCGGATACCCGTGGCGGGTAGGGCAAACTCCTCACCGTCGGTGATGAAAAATCGCAGGTGAAGCTCGCCTTCTGGCGTTTCAATTTCCTGAAACTCAGGGGCTTGATCTTGTCCTGATATTGTCTGAAAGTCAGGGTTTCCTACCATGGCGTTGCTTCTCAATGATTACCCTTTCAAGAGTTGTTTGACGGTGCCGACCAGTTCTGTTGGCTGGAAGGGCTTAGCAATATAGGCGTCTGCCCCTTGCTTCATTCCCCAGTAACGATCAAATTCTTCCCCTTTGGAGGAACACATCACAACCGGTAGATTTTGAGTGGTGGGGTTGGATTTGATCTGCCGACAGACTTCATATCCATTCATTTTTGGCATCACTATATCGAGGATGACCAGATCGGGGGGATTCCCTTGAATGAAATCTAGTGCTTCGATACCGTCACTAACAACGGAGACCTCTAAGCCACTCTCTTTGAGCAGGTCTTTAATCATCTCTTGCTGGGTGACGCTGTCTTCGACGACCAAAACTGTACTCATAATCTAAACCTGTGGTCATGAGACCTGCCTGCATCGGCTCAGCTCGGTCGGCTTAACCAAAAGCGAATATTTGTTAGGGGACGGTTAGCTGGGTCAAGAATTCCCTGAGAAATAGAGAATAGCGCACTTTATAAAAGGCGATCGCTGGGGTGTTAGCAATGGCTGCCGTGTAATCAAAGTACCCTTACCTGTTTTATTTGTTAAGCACCTATCGTAAATACTCCCAAAAGTCTTTCGTTTTGCTGCTTGCTGACTGGATGGCGCTGAGCTGTGCGGTGATTTCTGTCTGAGCTGATGCCGCAGGCAATCCTGCTGGGGTGTTAATCCCTATTGGCCAGGCGGGAATTTATATATCCAGTGGGACTTATATCAAAACATAGGCCTGATCAGATCAGATATGGGCATACTGAGAGCCCCACTGGGCCTGCATAAATAGAGGACTGCCAGCGTGCTTTATCTAGCTGAAATACAAAAGAAGAGTGCATTTATAGGCAGCGGTAAAGCAGAGTTTAGGCTGCTCGCCTGCCAGCGTTCTGAACAGGAGTGGAGCGGGGTACCGGGCGATGAAGTTATCGCCGCGCCCGACGACGCGACCTATGGAGCAGGCGCGCTGGTGATGATTGAGCTGAACAGCAGCCGTCAGATACAGCGTCATCAGGAGGCGGGACGGGCGCTGGTTAGCATCTTACAGAATTTTTCTAACCTCAGTAAGAAGTCAAAGGCTCAGAGTGAGGAGATTGAGCAGTGGAAGGAGTCGCTGACCTATCAAAGCCAGGCGCTCAGCCGCCGGGAGATTGAAATTGAGTCACGGCAGGAGCAAATTGAGCAGGCTGAAGCAGATCTAGAAAAGATAGAGGCTCAGCGTCAGGCGGTGGAAACGCAGCAGGTAGAAGTTGAAAAGCTACAGACAGAGCTATCGCGAAATAACGCCGAATTAGCCGGGGCTTGGGCCCACTTAAAAGGAGAAACTCAGCGCTTTGAAGAGCAGCAGGGTGAGGCCCAGAGCGGTTTGAGCGATGGGCAAGCCAGTCAGCTTCGGGGCACTTTAGCACAGCTCTTAGAGACGGGTATCACGGCAGCAACGGCGGCAGGTGAGCTGACTACTGCTTTTGAATTGATTGCTCAGTATCAGGCTGAGATGGCGGAGAACCAGCAGCTCTTAGCGCAGAAGCAGGCTGAGATGGCGGCAGGGCAGACCGCGCTGTCGGCACAAACGGAGGCGCTGACTGAAGCCAGGCGATCGCTCACCGAAGCCGAAACGGCGCTGTGCACAACTCAGGCCAGTCTCCAGCAGCAGCAGGTATGGGTCAGCGCGAAGCAAACCCAAAACCAGTTACTCACTGAACAATTAGAACATCAGACCGATCTGCATCAGCATCTTTACAAGCTGCTCAACGCCAGTGACAAGGTACGGTTGAGTAAAAAGGTCGATGTTGCTGCTTTAGAGGCAATGCCTGTTAACAATTTGCAGGATCTAGTCGTCAAGTTAGAGCAAGATCTCAACAAAATGTCCCGGTTTGTCCAAGACCAGGAAGAGGAGCTGCGTCTACAGCAAGAAGATATTGATAAGCTGCAGACAAAAATAGACGGTGCTAGTGAATATGACCGACTGCAGCTAGAGACAGAACTCACCGATGAAAAAGACCGCCACGTCATGCTCAATCGGACGCTGGTCGGTCAGCGCCGCAACTTGCTAGAGCGTGAGGAAATGCTCAGTCAGCATCAGGCTGTGCTGCTGAGAAGGCAAGGGCTAGCCACCGAAGGCAGCGGGGCTGCCGCCGCCGAACTCGAACCCGTGCTAAATGAGATCGACGAGCTGCGGGCTCAGCTCGGTGAGCAGATTCAGCAGGTGGAAGCCGAGAGCGCAACCCTGCAAGCTGAGATAGACGCGCTGAAGCAGACCCGGCAGCAGCAGCAAGAGACGATTGAAACCCAGCGGCAGGCTGTAGGTGATAGCGAAGCTAGCTGCCTTGCGCAGCAACAGTTAGTCAGCTTCGCTCAGGGGCAAGTCGCCCTTTACGAACCGCTCCTGCCGTCAGTCGATCAGTGGCTCGCTACGGCTCAGCAAAAGCTAGAGTCTATAGCTGGTGTGGTAGATCAGCTTCAGGCAGCTGAGGCGCAGCAGCAGGGAGCGATCGCTGAAGCGCAGCAAATCGTCCGCGCGTTAGAAGCTAATAGCCCGCTGCCGGTATAGGCGGTTTTACTTGGGTTGACTTTATTTCAGATTGTGAGCAATGCGAGCAGGGCGATCGCTCTAAACTAGGAAACTATATCTTCCTAGTTTGAGGCTTATGACAGCAGAATTTATCAAGCTCGATCAGTTTTTGAAAGTAACTGACGTTGCACAGTCGGGCGGAGAAGCTAAGCTACTCATCCGCAGTGGCGAAGTATCTGTCAACGGAGAAATGGAACTTCGGCGAGGCCGCAAGCTCTATGACCAGGATGTCGTTACTGTTGATGAAGTATCTTTTACAGTGCAAATCTCACCGACAGATGAAGCAGAATAAGCCTGCCTGACTAGCCCTTGTCGATTGCGTGTCGATTAGTCATACCGATAGTATGTGGCTACTCACCAGGCATAGAGCTATCTTGTGGAGGAACTGAAAGGGCCAGAAGACCTTTCATTACCCGAGACCGCATAAATACATTAGGAGGGAAAGGATGCAGCCTAACATCGAAATCTATACGTGGAGCCGCTGTCCATTTTGCATTCGAGCAAAGTCTCTGCTGGATCAAAAAAACGCTGAATATACTGAATATTGCATCGACGGCGACGAAGCCGCCCGCGACAAAATGGCCGAGCGGGCAGGCAGACGCTCTCTCCCGCAAATTTTCATCAATGGCGAACACGTTGGGGGCTGTGACGATCTGCATTATTTAGACCGTCAGGGCAAGCTAGACGGGCTCATAGCAGCTAGCTGATTGCTCACAAGCTTAGATAGCATTGGCCATATCGCTTGGCTAGCTGCGTGAGATATGGTCAATGCCGTGCAAACCTAGCTGTTATCTGCAGCCTGACTCCTCCTGCCTACGAAACTCGCGACGCAGCGGCCTCTTTATGACCCTCTTTATGACCGTTCTGATGGGTTTGGTCGCGGTTACGCGGCTGTATCAGACCATAGCCGTTGTGGTTACGTTCGTACATCACATTGATTTCGCCAGTCTCAATGTTGCGGAACATATAGAAGTCGTGGCCGACAAGCTCTAGATTTTCTAAAGCTTGTTCGACTGTCATGGGCGGCATCGCAAAATATTTGGTACGGACGACCTCAGCAGGCAGTGACGGTTGATGGCTGAGGACTTCGGAAATATCTGGGCTACCCTCAACTGTTGCGATATTTGGGTCGCTCAATACGTCTACATCAGTGGGGCGAACCGAGGCGTGGTCTTGGTGACGACGTTTTTCTTTGTACTTGCGCAGCTGACGAGTGATCTTGTCTGTCACCATATCGATGCTGGCATAGAGGTTTTCGCTGCTTTCCTCAGCGCGTACCACCGCGTTGTTAAGATAGAGCGTGACTTCTGTCGCCTGTTTGGGGACGATCCGAGGGTTGTTTTCGACGGATAGATTGACATCTACTTTATTGATCAGTGTCTGGAAATGAGCGGTTGCTTTCTCAATCTTTTGCTGTACATGGCTACGAATCGCGTCTGTGATTTCAATATTCTTACCCTGGATTACTAGCTTCATAGAGCAGCCCTCCTAGACGGTTAGTGTATGCGTACTTCTTCAAGCCTAGCACTGCGGCTTTTACCCGCAGGGGAACTGTCAAGATTTTAAGCATCCGTTGACAGTTCTTAACCTGCCTTTAAACCTGATGGACAATTTCTCTCTAAAAACAGCTGCGCCGCGCCCAATTGTAGGCAGAGCAAGCGATCTATATCTGCTGGGCGAGGTTCCCTATCAGATTGCCTGGCGGTGGCAGCAGCAATTAGTCAGTCATCACAAGGCCAAGCTATCTATAGCCGAATCAACGGCAGCAAGCGCGCGCGATACCCTCTTACTGCTGCAGCACCCGCCGGTCTATACACTGGGGCAGGGCGCAGATACTCAGTTTTTGCGGTTTGACCCTGACCAGAGCGATACCGAAATTCACCGGGTAGAACGCGGTGGTGAAGTGACCTATCACTGCCCCGGGCAGCTAGTGGGATACCCGATCTTAAATCTTCACCATCATCGGTTGGACTTGCACTGGTATCTCAGAGCGCTAGAGGAAGTGCTGATCCAGACGCTGGCAGCATTTGGGTTGCCGGGCGATCGCGTCGAAGGGCTCACAGGGGTTTGGCTAGAAGGGCGTAAGGTCGCCGCTATTGGGATTAAGGTGAGCCGCTGGATTACGATGCATGGCTTTGCCTTGAACGTGTGCCCAGATCTCAGCGGGTTTGAAAAGATCGTGCCCTGCGGCATTGTCGGGAAACCCGTCGGTTCGCTGGCAGAGTTTTTGCCAGGCATCGGTCTGGCGGCGGTTCAAAAGGTACTGATTGAGCAGTTTGAGCAGGTGTTTCAGCTAACCTTTTCGCAGCGGCCCTTACCTGATTCATGGGCGTCTTTTGCACCTCGTCGGTCTTAAGACGCGGCTTTAAAGTTGATTTCTAATAGCGAGAGGTCGTCTTCAAAGCGACTGCCGCCAAAAGCGCTCACCTGCTGAATGAGCGTATCGAGGTTGAGCTGATGATTAGACTCTAAGCGGGTGAGCAGCTGAACAAAGCCATCTAGCCCGAGCAGTGGGCCTTCGGCATAAGACGTGCTGCCAGCAGGCTGAATCTCATAGACGCCGTCGCTGAAAATATAGAGGCGGCTGTGAGGCGCAATGCTACAGCGCTGCCATTGGTATACAGCGTCGGGCATCATACCGACAGGCATACCGGGGGTGCGCAGCCGCTCAATAGTGGCGCTGCCGGTCGCGCTGCCGGTCGCGATAGCGGTTGGCGAGACCAGCAGGGCCGGGGGATGCCCCGCACTGGCATAGGCGAGTTGGCGGGTTTCCCGATTGTAGACGCCGTACCAAATGGTGAAGTATTTGTCATTTTGGCCGTTCATTTGAAAGGCTTCATTGAGACTGGTTAGGACGGTTTCAGGGCGATAAAAGTCAGCGCCGGGGAGAGACTGCGATCGCAATACATTCAGCACCGAAGTCGAGAGCAGCGCTGCCCCTAATCCATGGCCAGAAACATCTAGCAGATACATCACCAGATAGTTCGGGTCGAGCCAGTAGTGATCAAAACAGTCGCCGCCCAGCTCCTGAGAAGAAATAAAGCAGGAGGCGATAGAAACGGGCTGCTCTGACTGCAGGTCGGTGGTGTCTTTACCCTGATCTGTAGTGGGGTAGCTGTCGGATAACCCTCCAGACGTATCTTTGGGCGTATCTTTGGGCAGTAGCGAAATCACATAGGTCGCTGCTTCTGCCAACTCCGCCTCCAGCCGCCGGGTCTGCGCCCTGAGCGCTTGAGTGAGCTGATGTAGCCGTAGCCCGGACTTGACTCGGGCAATCAGCTCAGCGGTATCCACCGGCTTGATCAGCAAATCATCAGCGCCTGCTTCTAGCGCTTCTACCCGATTAGCAATCTCGGTATGACCGGTCATGATCAAAAATGCGGTGGTTGAGAGCTGCGGATCTTGCTTGATCCGATGGCAGATATCCAGGCCGCTCATATCGCCTGGCAGCAGCCAATCACAGACAATGACAGAGGGCGTAAGTCGGATGGCTGTCTGTAATCCGGCGGCTGCATCAATGGCAGTTGCCACCCGGTATCCTCGCTTTTGCAGAAGCCGCTGCAAGCTTTGCAAAACAATCGGGTCATCATCAATCACCAAAATGTCGATGACGCTAGAGGGCTGGTCATCTGGACTGCGGCCACCGCGAACCGATGACCAGAGGCTGCCGAGCTGCTGATTGGGCTGCTTGTCAGGCGGCTGGGATGGCGACGAAAAGGGGGGTCTAAAAGTCATAGGTTGCTTTAACCGGCACCTCTGTCTCTGAAGGAACAGGTGCGTCTAAAATCAGGCGACTAGAAATGGAATGATTCCACAGATCTATAAAATCGGCCAGGTAGTAAGGCAGGTCTGATGCGGCCTCAGAGGGCTCTTCTGGTAGCGCAAAGTCTTCTAGATCAAACAGGTGAAGGCGTGCCATCGTCTGAATTTCAGCAGGCTCAAGAATATTGGCCCGGTAAGTACCTGATTCGTCAACGGCGCTGAAGCAACATACTTGATAGTAGTTTGCGCCCGATAGGTCGCGGTACTGCACCAGGGTATAGACATCGACCGGCTGTAAGGGAAAGGGCAAAGAGAGTACGATTTTTTGCTGGGTGGGCAATAGCGAAAGGCGGACGGCGTTGCGCACGCCATAGTAGCCGACTTTATCGGGCTGTAGCGGATACTTACGGTGGCGAGGCTGCACATGGGTCCGCATGAAGGTAGCAATTCCTAACCCTTCTTCGGTATAAGCTCCGATCATACTGACATGGACATCGTAAGCTGGCGCATTGCTAATATTAAAGGCTTCTATGGTGAGGCCGTCGCTGCCCGTAGCCGGGCGTAAGTCCCAGTAGAGATGGGGCAAGGCAGTGAGCCGTAGCTGCCGCTCGATCACGCCGCGATAGTATTCGCTCTGCTGCTGGTGCTGTTTGACATTTTTGTGGGTGAACCAGGCATAGGCACCGGTTAGACCGACTAACATCAGGTTGCTAATAATCAGAATGGGTTCCATGCGATCGCCCCTTGCCTCAATCCTTCTCTAAAATATCAACCGATTTAATCGCCACTTTTTCCAACCAACTATGCTTTTTCCTCAGACCCGGCAAACCCATTCTATGCGGACAAGAGATGGGGTGCGGCTAGACGCAGATGTGTACTATCCCACAGCCGGGCCGGTAGACGCAGAATCCTTTCCAGTATTACTGATGCGTCAGCCCTATGGCCGGGTGATCGCCTCCACCGTCGTCTACGCTCATCCGCGCTGGTATGCGGCCCATGGCTACATCGTTGTCATCCAGGATGTGCGAGGGCGCGGCACCTCTGAGGGCACGTTTCACCTGTTTGCCCATGAAGTAGAAGACGGCGAAGACACAGTTGAGTGGGCCGCTCAGCTACCCGGCAGCAACGGACGAGTAGGCATGTATGGCTTCTCTTACCAGGGCATGACTCAGCTACAGGCTGCCCAGGCTCAGCCAAAACCGCTGAAAACCATTGCCCCAGCCATGACTGGCTACTATCTCTACGAAGACTGGGCCTACGAAAATGGAGCGCTGTGCCTGCAGCTCGGGCTTACCTGGGCACTGCAGCTTGCGGCTGAGACCGCCCGCCTAGAAACAGCCACAGCGACCCACCAGGAGCTGGTTGCCGCCGCCCACCATTTGCCGCTGTCCGACCCGGTGCCCGCCCGTCCAGACATTCTTGCAGACATAGACTCTTTTTTTCATGACTGGGTAGCGCACCCTCACCCGGACAGCTACTGGCAACAGCTAACACCGCAGCTAGACCCAGTCGATTTACCCATGCTTCACATTGGCGGCTGGTTTGATCCGTACCTGCGTGGCGATCTGCGGCTGTATCAGGAAATGTCCGCTCGCAGCTCGCACCCGCATCCGCTTTGGATAGGGCCGTGGGGACATATTCCCTGGGGGCGCAAAGTCGGCGCAGTGGATTTTGGCCCAGCGGCGATCAGTCCGATAGACTCGCTGCAAATTCGCTGGTTTGACCGGGTACTCAAGGGAAAAACCTGGCAGGTAGAAGACTTAATAGGTGGTGAGCCAGGCATAGATCTGCCAGTGTGTCTGTTTGAGATGGGCCGTAACCAGTGGCGACAGCTCGCAGACTGGCCGGAGCCGCTGATGAAGACTTACTTTTTGCAGAGCGACGGCCTAGCCAATATTCGAGAAGATAGCGGCGCATTGGTAGAGACAGCCAATATGCTGAGTGCGCTAAACCAGGACATGATTGTACATGACCCGTGGAATCCGGCCCCAGCCCTGGGTGGCCATAGCGCTATACCAGCAGGCGTTTTTGAGCGGACGGCGGTAGATAGTCGGGGCGACGTGCTGACCTATACCACTGCGCCTCTGACAGCGGAGCTACGAGTGGCCGGGGTGGTAGAAGTTGACTGCGCGATCGCGGCTTCTACTCCTAGCTACGACCTTTGCGCTGTCCTCTCCCGAGTGCGCAATGGCAAAGTCTATAACCTCACTCAAGGCTACCGGCGATTTGATCGGATAGATCAGCGTGAATTCGCAGAGACGACAGAACAGCCCACCTTTTCGCTCAAGCTGCACCCCACCTGCTTTAGCTTAGATCCGGGTGAAGCCTTGCGTCTTAGCCTCAGCGCCGCCTGCTTTCCGGCCTATCCTGTAAATCCAGGCACTGGTGCACAGCCCGGAGCTACCCGGCTGATAGATGCACAAATTATCACGCTATCGATTACCACGGGCGGGGCCAACGGCTCTAGGCTGCGGCTGCCAGTAATGAACTCCTCCCGCATAGCTCAGCGCTAATAGGGTAAGTATTGACATGCTCCCCGTGCTAAAGCAGCAGGGATTCTTCACCACGTCCACCCAGAAGGAGGATCGCTGAATGGGCTAGACGCATCAACGGGCACTGCATCGAAATGTCTAACACGCCCTCCGTCGTCTGTTTAGAGTCTCCGAGTATCCTCGGCGACTGATTGAACCAAATCTATTTAGTTTTTTGAAAGTGCGTCCAGGTTGGATTTTAGACCATTGCCCTTGCCGCTTCCCGGTTCTAGTTCAGGCTCGGTTTCAACCCGTTATCGGGCCTATCGACTGCAAACGTACGGTGGGGGTTTATGTATTCGTCCCACATCTATTTTAACACTCAAAGGAAGGCTTGACCCATTGGTATATAAAGATTACAACAAGAAGAAGCAGCAGACTAAAAGTCCGGGGCTTCAGACCCACCCCAGAATGGTGAAACCCTTCAGCGGCTAAAAACTTCAGTGGTTGAAAACTTCGAAGACTCGGCGACAGCAGCTGCGCAGCGATTCACCCGAGGTCGGTTCGGGCGTAATATCGCCTTCAAAGCGCCAATCGTCGATAGTTGAGAGCCGCCACTGCTGACCGCGATGGTCGAATCCAGCCACTTCCAGACCGATAGCTCGCCGCTGCTGAGTTTCACTGTCTTGATGTAAACGGATCTGAATGAGCAGACTCCGGCACTGAAACAGCCGACTGACACCAGGGAAGTGAAACCCGATATCGACCGAGTGAGGATCGATCAGGTCTCGGGTCTCTGGATCATTTGCCCAGGGCTTCAGGTCAGCCCGCAAGTCTGGCAGTTCAGACTTAAACAGCCCTACCGTTGCCGCAATTTTGCTAGCAAACTCAATGGTTAATGCTTGTTCTGCTGCGTTCACCCCACTTCACCAAGCACTGCCTTTTTATTGTAGCGGCCAAATTTTGATGAAACGCCTGTCCTCATCAAAACCTGCTGACATCCGCCAGTACTCAGCCGTTAGGGCTGCGCTGTAGCAGCTACAGGGCCTGGCAGGTCGCTAAGATAGCGCGATCGCCCTCACTCACCGGCAGCGGATGGAACCCGGAGATACCGAGCGGCGCTGTCACTGCTCCTTGCTGGCTGGCCACATTAGCAGCAGAGGTATCGAGTGCGAGGGCATAGCGGTAGGTTTCTTGAGAATGACTGTTGGTGATCGCTAGCTCTATTTGCTCGTTGCTGATACGGCCCTGAGCGCAGTCAAAAGAGGAGGAGGGCATGTAAAACGCGCCAGTCACGTTGCCTGCTAAAGCTTCGAAGACAAAATAGGCGGTTTCTAGCTGGTCACGAATGGGCTGCTGCCCATAGAGATAAACCCCATCGGCTGTCAGCGGAGCTGCAGAGGAGGGTAATGTGGCAGGGAGAGCAACCTCTTGCTGAAGCCATTCACCTCTAGACTGCCTGGCCTGAGCTTGTAAAAGCCGAAGCCGTTCGATGCGGGCTTGTTCAGCCTGGGCTGTCTCACTTTGAGTGGCCTGCTGCCTAATTCGCTCAAAATGAGTCTGCTCAAATTGAGCGGTAGTCTTGTCGGCTGAGTCTGGTTTTTGAAGAGCCGTCAGCAGTGAGGTAGGTGAGACGACAGCAGATTCGCTGATGACTGCCTCGGCATTCGCCCGAGCAGGCGTGCTGACACCCGTTAGTACAGCTAGCAACCCCGCTAACAAACTCGCCCGGCTCAGAAGGGTGCCCCACCGACAGCGCTGATTTCCCAACATATAGATCTGCGGGGCTTCAGTCGGTATAGAGAGTCGCTGCGCGATCGCTAACTTTGCGCCTTGCGTTTTCAGTGACACCACCATTGATCAAACCCTTCATCTCTAAAAATAAGCAAAGTAGGTAACCGTTTGCTCTTCTAGCCATGCTGCCCAGCTTTTGAGACAGGCACAAACGGTCGCTAGTATTACCAGATACAAATTAAAAATAAGATGTAGAAATAGAAGATTGGAACCGAAAGCTCAGAATTAAAAGCTCAGAATTAAAAGCTCAGAACTACAGCTCACCAAATTTTCTAATATCCATCCACCAAAATCTCCTATACCCAATGTAAGCGGGTCAGTCAGCGCTAAGAAACCTCTTCACAAGAAGCCTTAATATCTCTTGTTATAAGTCAACAGGCTTTTAAGAGTGTGTAACTCTAGTGCGCGTTGAGGGCGACAGCATGACCATTTCAAGTTATGGTAATAAGATTTCCAAACAACCTGTGACGAGCATTGGGGCCAGTAGCTCGGTTTGGTAATCTCGGTAGTCGGTTTGGTAATCTCGGTAGATTGCTGAGGTAGATTGCTGACGATTTTGGCCGTTGTGCCGCTAAGGAGGATCACCCCAATCGCAAACGCTATCTATGCTCTTTGAAGTCGCTGTGGACAAAGTCGCTGTGGACAAAGTCGCTGTGGGCGTTTGCCGTAGATAGCTGCACCGTCACATAAGCAACCGAAAACCCTAACCCCAAAATACTAAAAGCTGACCTGATCACCGTCGGCAATTCGCGATACTGAATGTCGCAGCGTCGGTCAATCAGAACGAGATCGCCTAAATATAGATTGTGTAAAGCATCTAGCTTGTGCAAAGAATTTGTCAAAGGGTGCTGTGATTACTTGACTTTCAAATTATCTGACAGGAGGCTGAATGACGGCTATGGCTTGAGGCTAACCCTGTGTTAGCGCATCGTTCGGGCTCATTACGGCTAAATTATGGGTAGATTCCAAGCAGGGAGAAGGCAGCTGTTTCCACTTTACTTTGCCGGTTTATAGAGGCTAATGGGTGTTAACCGGGATCTTCGAGCAGATTGATTTTCATTTCGGCTAGCTGAGCGTCAATAGTGCTCTGACCTTCTTGGCCTTCTAACTGAGCGAACTGACTTTCTACTGAACCTGAGTTCAATTCGTTCATCGCCTCAGCCTGGGCTTCTAGATCAAGTACGCGCGTCTCCATTTTCTCAAAGGCACCTAGTGCCCCTGCTGTCCCTACCTGACCAATCATTTCGTTAATCCGAGCGCTTGACTGAGCGGCCCTGGCTCTGGCGATATACATATCTTTGCGGGTGCGAGCATCGGAGATCTTGCCCTCCAAGGTGCTCATATTAGCCTTGAGCCTTTGAACAATATCTTTTTGCTCAACGATCTGGGCGCTCAGCGTATGCGCACTTTGGGCGTAGGTTTGCCGTCGCGTCAGGGCGTCGCGGGCCATCGTCTCGTCGCCTTTTTGCAGAGCCATTTGGGCGCGGTTGTACCACTCTTGCGCGGTGCGAGCGGCCTGCTCAGACTGTCTCTCTGTGCGCTTTTGGGTGGCGATCGCCTGAGCTACCGCCTGTCGCAGTGAGACCAGGTCACTTTGCATATCTATCACCGCCTGCTGCAAGACTTTTTCGGGGTCTTCAGCGCCGCTAACAGCCTGGCTAAAATTGGCTCGAACCAGGCGAGAAATCCGATCTAGCAGTCCCATAAGCCAGCGAGTGATTTAATAACACCTAGCTAGCAGCATAGCAAGCTTCTGATGCGACTGGCGGCTCACCGCTTTACGCTTAGTTAGGAACCCAGACCTGGATGCGGACCCGCTATACAAACCGCCTTACTCAGCCGTAGGGCCGTAGACCTGGGCGTCAATCCCTCGGGCTTTAATATCTTTAATAAATTGCTGAGCCGACTCGGGATTATTGAAAGCAGCCAGCTGGATACGATTGCCATCAGCGAACTGGCGGACAAAGGCAGCATCCACTGCTTTACGGATTTCAAGCAGACCTTGCTCGGTTGTAAACGGCACCGTGACGTAATAAGTCACACCAGCGGGAATCGCCAACGCCTGGAGGCCTGACGCACTTTGCTCAGCACTAGCAGAATTGAGTCCTGGGGTGTTGGCACCGGTACTCTCACTGGCAATCGGGGGGAGCGCTGTAGTGGCAGATGGGCCAATGGGCAGCGACTGCGGATCAACTGCTGTTTGAGGCATCTTCAGAGAGCTGAGGTTGGCGAGGTCGAGAGAGACAAATTCGCTGGCTGATAGGTCAGGACCGGGCGGATCGAAGGCTAGCTGAGAGGTGGTAGCGATCGCCAATTCATGACCCTGAAGTCTATCGGCTAGCTGCTGAGCCACCGCTGGGTTAGACATAAGATAGCTGGCACTAAGTCCCGCGATTAAGCCAAAAAAGCCCAAGACCGCCCCTGCTAACAGTGAAACCGTCTGACGGTTAGGTTTGATAGCCGGGTTGACTGGTTCAGGCAGGTCGGGCACCTCTATTAAGCTCTCAATTAGCTTTTCAGAAGAGACCATATAGCCGCTGGCGATGGTAGCACCGCCATTTTCGATCAGCCCCTGGCCATCAGCAGACCCTGATAGCGCCTTAACCAAGGAACCCGACAGGGCAGCACTGGTGATAGCCACTTGAGGGGTTTCATCTTTGACGATGGGCGCTGACAAATCAGCGCTAGCAGCCTGCGCTGCCAATAACCTTCGATTGGGCGGAAGTGCTGGCAGAGGAACGGGTGCAGCCATATAGGGCACAGTGACAGGCAGCTCAACCGAATCTCGATCAAAAGCGGCATCTTCTAAATCGGCAAATAAATCACCGCTAGCTGAGCCCGATTTAAAGCAATTACGACGATAGCGGTTAAGCTCAGCTTCTAAGCTGATGGTGAGGCTGCCTAAGACAGCCCGCAGCTGAGGGGAAAGGCTACTAGAGGCTGGCTGCTGTGTCATAACGGACGCTTGAGTAAGGGTCATTGATAGGTCAGCAAATGAATCAAAGTATGTTAATCAGGGAGAATAGCTAAGGTCAATACGGATAACTACTGAATGTTGTCATGACGACATGAATAGTTCATATACTGCGCGATAACACGTAAACCCCAAAATTCAGGTCAGCAGACTACCGCTCGTGGCAACAGAAAAATGGCATTAGAAGACCTCAATGGACTCATTAAGGGACTAGAAGGACAGCAGAGCTGGCAGGTACAGAAACAGTTTCGGCTGGTATTACAGCACTGGCAGAGCGCGGTCGGATTTGCTGTGGCCAGGCAGACTCGCCCCATTAGCATTCAGCGCTCAGTTCTCTATGTGGCGACAGCGACAGCGGTTTGGGCGCAAACGCTCTCCTATGAGCGCCTTAAGATTTTGCGTAAGCTCAACCACTACCAGCGGCAACCGCTAAAAAACATTCGCTTTTCGACTGCGCAGTGGGCGCAAACTAATAACTTGATCACTGCTGACAAAGAAAGCCAGCAGCACCCTAGCTACGTAGGTAATGTACCCAGTTTGCCTACGGTCATCGCGCAAACGCCTGATGCCGCCTTTCAGCGCTGGGCGATCGCCATCCAGCAAATGCAGTCTACTCAGGCGCTATGCCCGCAATGTCGCTGCCGCTGTCCTGAGGGTGAACTGGGTCGTTGGGCTGTTTGCGCCCTATGTGCGGCCAAGCAGTGGCACTAGCTAGCGCAGTGGCTAGCGCAGTGGGCTAAGAATCTGTGCGATCGCAGCCACCTCAATTTGCGGTTTCAAAGATCTGTCTTTAGAAAACTTTTTAAAGGCATCTTCATCGACTACGAAAGATTACGGATCTATCGTTTCCAAGCGGCGGCCAGTTAAAAGCACAACATGACTTTAGACCAGCGATCCCCAAACATATCTTTTCAGTAAAATTCACTAAAGCACTGGTAGACATCGTGTATCGCTTCTTAAAGAGAACCTAAAGAAAACCTGAAGGCAAGAGCAAGTGAATGTCTCTTGTTCGGCCTTTCCTACCAATAGATCTAGGTTTCGTAACATTCAGAATTGTTTTTCTCAGTTAAGTCATCATGAATAAGCAACCTAAGAAATTAAGAAATACCGATTATGACTGCTTTAAAGTGTGGAGCATCTCGCTGCGGACTCTGTCGCTTCTATAGTCACGAAGGGCGACGCGGTGGCCAGTGCAGTCAGCTTAGTGCACCTGTGAATTCTCAGTGGAAAGCTTGTTGCCTGGCAGCCTCACCGTTTGAGGAAACTTCTCAACTTACGCTTAAGCCTATAGCTGGGATCACGGCATGGTCGGCCTCAGCGCATATCACCAGTACCCTTGCCTCGCCTGTTCAAGCCCCAGCAGGGGTCGCCCGCTAATCAGTCTTAGAAAGCATCGGTGTTGACGATCCCACAAGAGGGTTGCTGTTGGCGATCGCCCTCAGGGTTAAGTGTTTAAAAGTGTCTTCAAAAATCAAGAAACACGCTGACTCTTTGCCCAGCCACTGTGCTGGTGTGCTGCATTTTTATGAGAGCGATCAAGATCGCTTCTACAACCTTCTATCAATCTGTATTGCACATTCCTCACGGTTGCAAAACTTGTTTAAGGTAGCCAAGGATATTGCCTAAAGTCTGGCTGACGTTTTTCTAAAAAAGCCTGCTTGCCTTCGGCTCCTTCTTCACTGAGGTAATAGAGCAGAGTTGCATTGCCAGCTAGCTCCTGTAGCCCCGCTTGCCCATCACAATCTGCATTAAAAGCTGACTTGAGACAGCGAATGGCAATAGGGCTTTTTTGCAAAATTTCCTGCGCCCACTCAATGCCCTCAGCCTCCAACTGCTCAACCGGCACTACAGTATTGATTAACCCCATATCCAGAGCCTGCTGCGCATCGTACTGGCGACACAAAAACCAGATCTCGCGCGCCTTTTTCTGGCCGACTACGCGCGCCAGGTAGCTAGCCCCAAATCCACCGTCAAAACTGCCAACCTTAGGACCGGTCTGGCCAAAAACAGCATTGTCGGCAGCAATGCTCAGATCGCAGATCAAATGCAGCACATGACCGCCGCCAATGGCATAGCCAGCGACCAGGGCAATCACAACTTTAGGCATCGAGCGAATCAGCCGCTGCAGATCTAACACATTAAGCCGGGGCACCCCATCGTCACCGACATAGCCCGCCGCGCCACGCACGCTCTGATCGCCGCCTGAGCAAAAAGCATACTTACCATCGCTATGAGGCCCCATGCCGGTCAGCAGCACCACCCCAATCGTCGTGTCTTCTCGGGCATCGCAAAAGGCGTCATACATTTCAAAGACGGTTTTAGGCCGAAAGGCATTGCGCTTATGAGGGCGGTTGATAGTGACTTTGGCAATGCCGTCGGCTTTGTGATAAAGGATGTCTTCGTAATCTTTGACGGGCTGCCAGGTGACTTTCATGGGCATAGACATGGGCATAGATCCAACTGGATCAGGAATAACGTTAAGAACCTATGAGCTAGGCGATCAAAATATAAGCTGCTAGCGGAAAATAGAGTAATTGCTACTTTCGATGGATTGGATGGCTTACTACTGGTTCAAATCGTTTCACATTATTGGCGTGGTGGTCTGGTTTGCAGGCTTGTTTTATCTGGTGCGCCTGTTTATCTACCATGTGGAGGCCGATGAAGAGCCCGAACCTGCTCGCAGCATTTTAAAAAAGCAGTACGGCCTGATGGAAAAGCGTCTGCTGAGAATTATCACCACGCCGGGGATGATTTTGACTGTGGCGATGGCTGCTGGCTTGCTGTGGCAGCGCCCTGATGTGCTGCACGAAGGCTGGATGCACGCCAAGCTAGGGTTCGTGGCGCTGCTTTTGGGCTATCACCACTACTGCTCGCGGCTGATGAAAAAGCTGGAGCGGGGCGAGTGCCAGTGGGGGCCAAAGCAGCTGAGGGCTTTAAATGAAGCACCTACTCTGCTGCTAGTGGCGATCGTGCTGCTGGTTATTTTCCAAAACAGCTTTCCGACGGGGGCTACGACCTGGTTGATGGCCGGGTTAGTCCTATCTTTTGTCGTGACCATTCAGCTATATGCGCGCAAGCGCCGGCTGGATAAAGAGCGGCAGGCGATCGCCTCAGGCGACCAAGTGCTGCAAAATTCATAGTGCCTGGTGATGTTTGCAGGGGGCAAGTTCTGACGAATTGAATGATAAGCAGCTGATGAAACTCTGTGATGCTCAAATGAGCGCTAGGGTTTAGAAGTGTAAAGGAATACGGCCCACAGCCTGCCGCTGTACGGATCTTTGGGCAAACAGCGCTGAAAAGATGGACATCTGTTTGGGATCAGTTAACATTTGTTTACATAGTTTTTATACGGTTGCGAAGGGTGCCCGGTAGAAAGGCTATGTGTTAACCCCATGAGGATACCGACAATGAACGACAACGCTCCCAAGGTAGGATTCACTGAATTTGCTGAGACCTGGAACGGACGATTGGCGATGATTGGCTTCGTAGCCGCTCTGATCACTGAGTACGTAACTGGTCAAGGCGTTTTAGCTCAGCTAGGGCTGATGTAGTCGGCCAAAGAACCCAATATCTTGCTATCGAAGTTGGTGGTAGCGAATGTTGCATTTTTTAGATGAAAAGGCCAGGCATCGCTTATCTGGCCCTTTTTTTAGCTGTTTTTTTAAGCTGGCTTGTCTGGCCGGTAGCCGCTATTCCCAGTCATCTGTCGCTTCATCGTAGTCTGCCGGGTCGTACCAGGTCGCCATTGGTCTGAGCCTTGGTGGAATTTCGTCGTCAGGCAAAAATTCTAGTTGCGTTTCTTTTAGCCCTAGGTAGCCTGATTCTGCAAAAGAGGTGAGCATCCGCGTCAGGGCGATCCAGACACTTTCTTCAAACTCCCACTCTTTTTCAAAGGGGGCACGGTCGGCAATCGATTTGAGCGCCCAGAAGTAGCTGTTGCGAACAATCGACCCCTTTTTTTTGTAGGGCGGCACATCTTCATTGCGAAGGAACAGGACCTGGTTATCGATTCGGGCGCGCATGGGTGAACTATAGGGTGGACTTGTCTAGGAAAGGAGAGATTGCTATAGGCTGGATGGAGTCAGCAGTTTGGGGCGAAGTCGATGGTTGCAGCAGTTTCTCTGCAAAACGTTCACAAAGTTTATAACAATACCTGCGTGGTCAACGATCTGTCGCTGGCGATTCATCCGGGTGAGATTTTTGGGCTTTTAGGGCCAAATGGAGCCGGAAAATCTACCACGATTCGCATGTTGACCACTTTAGCGCAGCAGACTCAGGGCCATATTGTAGTGGCGGGCTACGATGTCACTCAGCAGCCAGCGCAGGTTCGCAGCAAGATTGGGGTAGTACTGCAGCAGGTGAGTGTAGACGCTGATCTGACGGTTTGGGAAAATATGGAGTTCCATGGCCGTATGCACCACATTCCGGCGGCTCAGCGGCAGGCTGATATTCGCCAGTGGTTGGGCTACGTGGGCTTGAGCGATCGCACTCAAGACAAGGCCAAAACCCTCTCTGGTGGCATGAAGCGGCGGCTGCAAATTGCGCGGGCACTGCTGCATCGGCCCAGTATCTTATTTTTAGACGAACCGACCGTTGGGCTCGATCCACAGACGCGGCGGCGGCTCTGGGAAATTATCCTTGAGCTAAACCGGGAGCAGGGCATGACGATGCTGCTGACGACTCACTATATGGAAGAAGTGGAGTATTTGTGCGATCGCATTGGCATTATGGATCAAGGCCGGCTGATCGAAAGCGGCACGCTCTCAGAGCTGCGGCAAAAGCATGGGGAAGGGCTAGTGATGAAGCAGCAGAGCGCTACTGGCGACGCGGCAGCAGATAATCGCTGGGAGTATCTCTTTTTTCCTACCCTGGCTGAGGCCAATCAGTATCTCGATCAGCAGCCAGACAAAACCGGTATGATGACGCGACCGGCCAATCTAGAAGATATCTTTGTCGAACTGACAGGCCGCAATCTAGATTGAGAGGAATAGACGAGCAACGGAACACTATATATGACTCGGCTGGCCAATACGATTGAAGCAATTCTCTATCTCAAAGCGCAGCCTTTAAAGATCGGCCAGATTGCAGAATTTGCCCGGTGCGATCGCGATACCGCAGAAGAAGGGTTAATCGAACTGATGGGAGACTACGCCCATAGAGAAGGTGCCCTGGAGATTGCCGAAACCGAAGAAGGCTACGCTCTCCAGCTGCGGGAAATCTACAAGCCCTTAGTCGATACTTTAGTACCTCTAGATATTGGACTAGGCGCGCTGCGGACGCTGGCAGCCATTGCCCTGCGCGGCCCTATCGCTCAGAGCGATCTGGTCGAACTGCGCGGATCGGGCGTCTACCAGCATGTGCCTGACTTAGTCGATCAAGGCTTTGTGCGGAAGCGTCGCCAGGCCGATGGGCGATCTTCATGGCTGCAGATCACCGAAAAGTTTTATCAGCACTTTGAAATTGACAAGCTGCCGCAAATCAGCAATCTCAGACTGCCCCAGCCCATTGCCGATGGCGAAGCCACAGCCTCCGCAGCGCCTGCCGCAGCGCCCGGTGAAGCAGAGCCAGCGGCAGCCTTGCCTGAGGTCGTCGCTACGCCTGCCGCAGAGAGCGACGTGAGCGAGATTGCCCCCCAATTGCCGCCTGAATAGTCCTGCTAAAGCTTGAGAAAATGACGAATTGACCAATTATTCGCTAAGCTGTCCCTAGCCATCGCTGGAAACTATAGGTTGTGACGGAACGGGCCGGTCCACACGGGTGGAGAGTTATCCCGTTCAATCTAGGTTTTGGCGGTCAAGCTAAAGGCGCTATGCGATATCTCTAATGGTTTTTAATCCTGAAAGTGCAGACTTTATCAGCCTGAATTCAGAGGACAGCAAATCCAACGAGCTTCTGAACTATTTGCAGCACCAACCCCCTGAAGTGCTCACTCGGGTGGCGCAATCAGTCAGCAGCGAAATTAAGCAGATTATTTCTCACAACGTGCAAGGTTTGGTCGGTGTCCTCCCGGCAGACGGCTTTAATGTACAGATCAGCACTGACCGGGAGAACCTAGCCGGGCTGCTAGCCTCTGCGATGATGACCGGCTACTTTCTCAGGCAGATGGAACAGCGGATGGAGCTAGAAACTAACCTCTCTGGTTCGCTCGATCTAGAGCTGGACTCTCTCAAAACAGAAGAGTAGCCGCAGCCCTCCATCGGCGCTGCCCTCCGAACTCACTACCTTCCTGCTACGAAGCCCGGTTTGCTAGCCTTCAGCGGGAGGAAACTATACGTTTGCGATCTACTGGAGTTCAGGCGGCAAGGCTGTGGGCTGAACATCAATTTTTTGCAGCTTGCCAGCACGAATGACCTCTACCTGCAGGTCTTCGCCAATACCGCTATTTTCGACTTGAGACTGCACGTCAGTCACGGTGAGGACTGCCTCGTTGTTGATCCGCTTAATCACGTCGCCCTGCTGTAGGCCAGCAGATTCGGCAGGCGTACCCGGCATCACTCTGACGATGACGACACCCTGGTCTTCGCTGATTTTGACGCCAATTTCTTCGTCTTGATTGATGCGATCGCGGATTTCCTTATCCAGATTGACCATCTGAATCCCCAGATAGGGATGCTGCACTTCGCCCGTTGCAAACAGCTGATCAGAAATGCGCTTGGCCGTCTCAATCGGAATGGCAAACCCTAGCCCCTGAGCATTAGCGCGGATGGCTGTATTCATACCAATCACTTCGCCGCTAGCATTGAGCAGTGGCCCGCCAGAGTTGCCAGGGTTGATTGCCGCGTCGGTTTGAATAAACTGCACCCGCTTATCGGCAATGCCTACCTGAGTACTGGAGCGATTTACGGCGCTGATAATGCCAGCAGTGACCGTGTTGTCTAGCCCGAGCGGATTGCCAATGGCGATCGCCCACTGCCCCGGTGAGAGATCTGCTGTGTTACCCAGCGGTGCAACTGGCAAATCGGTTGCTTCAATTTTGATCACCGCTACATCGGTCACCGGATCTGCGCCGATCACTTCTCCCGTAAAGCTACGGCCATCTTTGAGCGTCACCTCTACCGTATCTGCGCCTTCAATCACGTGGGCATTGGTGAGCAGTTTGCCATCAGAGCTGAGAATAAACCCAGACCCTGTTCCGCGTTCCATGTGCTCTGGCAGTTCGGGTTGCTCTGGCAGCTGCGGCGAGTCTTCGCCAAAAAATCGTTTAAACAAGCGTCGCTCCATCGGGTCAGATGAGCCACTGACAGCGCGAGAGGCGTCAATGCGCACGACGCTAGGGCCCACCCGGTTAGCAGCCGTCGCAATAAAATTGGAGTCAACCGGGAGGCTAGGGGGGGGTGGCGCTGCCTGGGCTATTGCCTCCTGAGAAGCGGGAATTACAGCGGGTAGAAGCTGCTCAGAGCGAAGCGCTGTTGCACCTTGATCAGAAAAATAGGTATGCCCGGCCCAGCCGGCCCCCGTGCCCAGCAGCAGCATGACTCCACCCAGCCCCAGGTATTTAGGAGAAACCCCCATGTTCCATCGTCCTTTTATAAATAACCCGCAAAAATCAGCTCCCCTCCCAAAGTATAGAGACGTTTCCACTACTTTGACGGTCTCTACCCGCTGAAAAGCCACTGAAAAGATAGTCGCAATCAGCCGGGTCAGTTTCTTAGTATTGTTTGCTCAGATAAAGACTGCCCTGTTCAATTCATCCGTCGATTGACTCAGTTAATTGACTCACTCGATTCGCTCAGCCCATTCGATTCGCTAAATTAGTGGCAGCGTAAAATTTCCAGATAGCCGATGGTATCCGTAGAACAGTGCTCTAACCGGGTCTCTATTCTATCTAACTCGGTCGGTTGGGCCTTTCGCGAATGCCGGGCGCACTAAATTTAGCAGATCTTTATCTATAATCAATGGCACATTTCTTCCAGCACAGCCAGACCGCAGATACCTCATCAAATCTCTTCAAAGCAGCTCCCTTCAAAGTAATAAAAATGATGGTTGCTGGGCTGATAGCCCCGATCACGATGGGAATTTACCAACCCGCCGTAGCCAGCACTAGCTGTTCTGCTGCGCTAGACCAGATGCGCACTCATCGAGTAGTCGCAGGTGATAGCCTCGATAGCATAGCGATCGCCTATCGTCTGCAGCCATCGACCCTAACCCGATTCAACCCTGGCAGCAGTCTCTCTCCCGGGACAGATCTGCAAATTCCCCCTTTCAATGGCATGGTCGTCAATGTGAGCCCCGGAGAAAGCTGGCAGTCGCTGGCTGAGCGATACAGTAGTCGCGCCGATTTGCTATTTGAAGTCAATGGCTGCGCTGCCGAATTGCCCGGCCGTATCTTTGTTCCAGGCGCGCTCACCACCGTAGCTAGCCGCCCCCAAACAGCGGCACTACCGGGCTATCCTTTATCTGAGCCTGCAGGCATTGCTAGCAGCTATGGTTGGCAGCCCCACTCCACCCGAGACGAGCTGGTTTTCAACAGTGGCATTGCCTTTGCCGTTCCTAACTCTACCGAGGTGCTGGCTGTAGAGAGTGGCACAGTTGCGTTTGCCGGTGAGCAAGCCGGTTATGGGTTGATGGTGGTGATCAACCATGCGCAGGGTCTGCAAACGCGCTATGTCAACTTGAGCGAGGTTACAGTATCGGCGGGGCAGTCGGTAGCGGAGGCGGCAGTCGTGGGCAGGTTGGGGCGTGATGCACCCACATTTTTATATTTTGAGGTGCGCACTAACTCTGCGGCGGGCTGGGTTGCTCAAGACCCTGGGAAGTATTTACCGGCCCTAGAGCTGCGATAGTCGATAGTAACCTACCTAAATTGACCTACCCAAGCGCTGGTCAGATCAGACTATGAATACAGGGATAGAGGCATTCAGCAACTGACTTAAGCGATTCTAATAAGACGAAAAAATGTAGGTTTGTGGACCAGGCTCAAAGAAAAACTGGCCTAAAGCTAGCCAATCGTTTAAGATGCCTCTACAATTCCGGTATCTTTTGGACAAAAGGCTCTCAAGGGGAATCCTTTAACATGAATAGTTCGTCAGAGAGATTAAGCAAGGTGAAGCTGCCTATGGCCTCGCTCAAGCATTTGAAGCTTCAAAACATTAATCCTCTCAAGCAACTATCGAACAAGCTGCCGCAAGGAAAGCCCCCCCAGAAAAACAGGCCGCAGGCAAGCGCTCCTAATGTCAGTATTCCTCAGGCTGATGTAAAGCAGCCAGATTTAAAGCAGTCAAATTTAAAGCGGTCGAAAGGAACTCAGATAGCATTTAACCTTTTGTTGGTAAGGCCCTGGGTGCTGGTAGCTGGCCTGTGGCTAGTATCTATTCTAGGCGCGGCAGTGGCACTAGAAGGCATGATTAGCCCGAGAAGGCTGACGATGGAGTTGCCTGAACCTAAAGCCGAAATCACTTCAGTAGCCAAGGATTCGTTTATCAATATCGAACAGGGCACTGACGATATGGCTTCGGCGGATACCGAGACGGCCCCATCTGCTGCGGGCTCCAGTACAGTGGCTAATGCTGAGAACGATTCAAATTTTCCGGCTTGGTCTGTCGGAGCATTGGTAGGGACTTGCGCAGCTGGTTGCCTAGCTATATCAAGGCAGCGGGCTCGGGTGCGGCTAGCGGCAGCGCGTTCGCGTAGCGTCTCCCGGGGAGAATCGCGCGGTCAAGTGCGTAAAGTACGTTTCGACGCTGAAGCGCCGGGCCGGTCAAACAAACCTGCCCAAAAAGGAGCCATTCACAAGTCAGTCAAGACAGCGACGCCTCGGACAGCGGCTCACCCAGCACAAGCTCGTGGCAGCCAATCGCCTGCCGTTAGATTGACTAAAGCAGCCCAAAAGATCGCTAAGCCAGCAGCTATACCAGCCGTTCGCCCGGCAGCTCACAGCCCTGCATCCCAGGGCAAGCCTAAAAAGCGTCGTCCGCGTCCGCAGCGAGTCATGGCCGCTCCGCCCAAATCTACTGCTGGCCGCGTGTTGGTTTCCCGATCTACCGCTCAGCAGGCGGCACCGACTAGCCGTGTCTCTAGACCGCAGCCGGTCAAACGAGTAGCCGCCCAGGCTGTTAGCCGCCAGTCGGTGGTCAGTGTGGTTCCGGCTAGTGAGGCGCATCCTCTCGATTGGACAGACGGCAGTTTGGCCCACAAGATGGACGTGCGGCCTCAGCGTTCAGTCTCTTCGCTTTAGGGTTTGAACTCGTAGGGTTTGAGCTGTTTGACCCAGGCGATCGCCTCTTCTTGATCGCTAATTTCTCCACTCGCTTGAGCCAGCTCTACCGCTTTTAGCAGATTCCCAATCTCGGGGCCGGGTTTCATGCCCAGACGTTTGATCAGCGCGCGACCAGTAATCAGCACCTGCGGGTGAGCGATCGGATCATTGGGATCTAAAAACCTCTTGATCATTGGCTGTAGCACCATCATGCTCACGCCTTGAGCCAGCCCCAGCAAAGACACCGCCGGGAAACTCTCTCCAGCTGCTTTGAAGAGAAAAAACTGCTGCGCCTGGCTCAGTGGTTCTCGGTGCATCATCTCGATCTCGGGCTGTAGTTGAACTAGGGTCAGCGCAATCTGAGCCTCAGTGCGACTGTATTTAAGCGTTGCTAGGTCGGCTTCGGCGGTGGCCCCATCTTGCCCGATCAATCGGCTCAGCTTAGTCACCTTAATCCAGCTGCGATAAAAGCCAGCAGGTACGGGCTTGAGCCAGCCCCTGAGCCTCTTAGCGTAAGCAGGAAGGTCTTTTGTAAGTCGCTCTGTCGCCTGGTCAATCGCCGCTATCTGCTCTATGTTGCTGGCATTGAAATGAGGCAGACAAAATTGCAGCAGCTGACTGTGCAAAATTGGCGTGAGCTGGTCGGTGCCTGCCGGAACGCTGAGCAAGGCGTCTAGCTCCTGGCGCACCCGCTCAATTGAAATAGCGGCTAGATGAGGTGACAACTGATTGATCGCCGATTGGGTAGCGGGCGATAGCGTAAACCCGAGTTGAGCGGCCTGGCGGTAGGCGCGCATGAGTCTGAGCGGATCGGCGGCCAGGTTTTCATAGCTCACCATGCGAATGGTTTTGCTAGCGATATCGGCTTTGCCCTCTAGCGGATCGACCAGGGTTTGGCTGTGGGGGTGGTAGGCGATCGCATTCACCGTAAAGTCTCGCCGCCGCAGATCGGCCTCCAAACTATCGCCTTGCTGCTGCGCAAAATCTACCGTCATCTGCTCAAAGACAACCCGGGCAATCTGCCGCGCCTGATCCAGCACGACAAACCCTGCATCGCAAGACCTGGCGATCATCGACGCTGTTTTCACCGCGTCTTGAGGCAGCACAAAATCGAGATCGAGGTAGGCTGACTGGCGATGGAGTAGGCGATCGCGCACGCTACCCCCCACTATATGAGCTTCATCAGGGAGCAGATCGAGCGAAAACGGCCAAGTTTCGGGCGTAAAAGCAGACATAGGCAGACATCAATAAGCCCGCACTGGCGCGGGCAGAAAGCAAAAGCCACGGCTGAATCATGTCAGCTGAGATCAAACGATCCCAATAGCTTTCGCACAAAAGTTACGGCCATCTTGATGAATAGACTCATGAACAGAGTCTCAAAATATCTTCCTAACCATATTTCCTCAGTGCATTTTATAGACTTTGCCTCCGCGCAAAGCCACAAGGGGGTATAAGTCTTGCTGCTAGAAGCGAATGCTTCAGCCCTCGCTCGAACAGGGATCACAGCTATTCTCCGAAGAAGACCATGAAATTCTCTGCCGAGCGTATTTCGTGGTTTTCTCCTTTGGAGAAGAAATCACTGTCAAAATCCTACGCTACAGTAAAGCAAAGCCATCTATAGCAAACAAACATCCTCAGTTCAGCTGTAGTCCTACACCGAGGTTTGGCCCATGTGTATTTGTGTAAACTGCCACTACGTTGATAGCTGCATTACCTATCATGCAGTGGAAACTAACCATCAGCAGCCGCATCTGACCGATGCGCCCGTTTTTGAACCTGACAACCCGACTATTAATGCAAACATCTCCTTGCCAAAAGTAGAAGTCAGCGGTCAGAAGATAGTGCAGTCCAGCGAATTTGGATTTGAATATGACGTGGTGGGCTGCAACAGCTTTGCTGAAGAAATGGGTAAATGGGCAAAGCTAAGGCCCGGTGAAGCAGTTCCTACCTGAGCCATCAGCCCGAACCGAACTTTAGAGTAGGGCCGTTCTACGGTGCTAAAGTTCGAGAGGGCCTTTCTCTACAGCTCAAAGGTCATGGCCTATTGCCTTAATCCAGGTTGCCCGCAGCCGCAAAATCCACTGACGGCAAATTTTTGTCAGGCCTGCGGCACACCGCTAGCGCTGGCAGGTCGTTATAGACTGAAATCACTGCTGGGCAAAGGGGGCTTTGGGCGCACATTTTTGGCAGAAGACCTGCTGGCAGATGGTGGTAGCCCATCTCGCTGCGTCATCAAGCAAATTTACAGCGATTCTCTGGCTGAGGAGGGCTTTCACAGCGAGGCTGAGCGACTGCGTCAGTTGGGAGAACATCCGCAAATTCCTCGGCTGCTCGCGGCAATAGAGAATGATTTGGGGCAGTTTTTGGTGCAGGAATTTGCGCCGGGTGAAAACTTAGAACAGCAGATAGAAGCGGATGGGCCGTGGGCAGAAAGTAAGGTGCGATCGCTGCTCACCTCCCTTGTGCCCGTGCTGCAATACGTCCACGGGTTTGACATCATCCATCGCGATATCAAACCTGCCAATATTGTCTTAAAAAGCAGCTTGACTAGCAGCGAACCTCAAAATCTGCCTATGCTGGTCGATTTCGGCGCGGCTAAATGGGTGCGCCTGACACCCGCTAAGACGGTGATTGGCAGTGCCGGATACGCCGCGCCAGAGCAGTCGATGGGTCAGGCTACCTTTGCCAGCGACATCTACAGCTTGGGGCTCACCTGTCTGCATCTGCTCACGGGCATTCATCCGTTTTCGCTCTATTCAGCGGCTGAAGATCGCTGGGTGTGGCAAGACTATTTGACGCAGCCGGTAGAGCCTCGCTTTGCACAAGTGCTCGATCAGATGGTCGTCCGCTCTTTGCAGCAGCGCTACGAAAGCATGGATCAAGTCGCCCTGGACTTGCAGTTTTCACAAAATCCGCTGATCTATGCGCCCAAGAAGCTGCTAGCTCGCGCTAAAGAAACCATGCCTGCACTTAAAAATGTACTGCAGAGCGATCGCCCCGACTCATCGATTCGCCCTGTTGTGGTCACGGCCCCGCAGTCCTGGCAGCGCCGCCAGCGATTGACACAGCCGGTCGGCCTCATTCGGGCAATCGCCGTAAGCCCCCAGCGCCCTATTTTTGCTACGGCTGGTACCGATGGAGCCATCCGTCTGTGGCATTTGCCGAGCGGTCAGCTAGTTCATACGTTTCATCGGCGACGCCTGATCGGTGAGGGACATTCGGCTGAGGTGACGGCACTGCAGTTTCACCCCGACGGTCGGGCGCTCTATAGTGCCAGTGCCGACGGCACGATCAAAGAGTGGGACAGTGGCGAGTGCTGCTTATTGAATACATTGTCCACTGCTGGCTGGCTACCCACAGCGCTAGCAGTCACGCCAGACGGGACGCAGCTAATCAGCCCGAATAGCGACGGCCAGATAGTGCTGTGGGATATTGCGACGCTGATGCCCATCGTTCGGCTGAGCCAGCACCAGCAGCGGGTGAATGCGATCGCGCTATCCGCTCAAGGCAATCTGTTCGCTAGCGCCAGTGACGATGGCACAGTGAAGCTCTGGCGCTATCAGCGAGACCGCCCTCAGCTTGCCAAAACCATTGATCTATCTGGGAAAGGAGCGATCGCCGCTCTCCTCCATACCCCTCATCAAAACCGGCCCTATCAACAGCTAGTTGTCGCCACCAGCACTAATGAAGTGCAGCGCTATGACTTAGATGCTCAGCTCAACCCAGCGCCGCCAGCATCGTTTTATCAGTCCGCCAGCCCAATTACCGCTCTGGCGCTCAGCAGCACCGGCTATCTCGCTGTTGGCAGCGAAGATCGAACGCTCACGCTTTGGCGACTAGAGACGGGGGACTGCGTAGCTAAACTGGCTCACGATTGGGGTGTGGTGGCGATCGCCTTTTCTCCCGATGGCCAAACCCTGATCACCGCCAGTGCTGATGAAGTGATCTCTATCTGGCAGCGAGATCCGGCCGCTCACGTCTAGAATCGGCCCTGTTCTAGCGCCATATCTAACGTCCTAGCCGCTGACGAATGCGCTGAGCCAGCAGCCCCGCCTCAGGAATTCTCAAAACTACAGTCAGTAATGCAAAGGTCACTAAGCCCACCGCGCCCGCTACGCATAGCTGTATAAGGTTAATAAAAAAGCCTTCTGTCCCTATCCAGCTAGCCAATCCGTAGCGGGTGAGCCAGCAAAAGGTCCCGCTCAGAGCACTCGCCGCCGTTAGCGTAAAAATGGTGCCTGCCCAATCGGCAATAGGTAACCCGCCTAGCTTGCGACTAAGAAAGACAGTCATCGCCACTAGCGAAACAACATTGACGCCAATGGTCGCTACGACCAGGCCCGCAGGTCCCATCAGGTTAAAAAAGAAATAGTCCAAGACGGCATTGACCGCGATATTCACTACGCTGATTTTGAAGGGCGTTTGCCCATCGCCCAGAGCGTAGAATACTCGCACCATCACATCTCGCGCCAGGTAGACAAACATACCTACCCCGTAGGCAATCAAAATTGTCGTCACCAGCCGTACCGCCTCTTCATCAAAGGCACCGCGCTTGTAAACCACGGTGACAATCGGCTGAGCCAGGGTGATAATCAGCGCACTAATCGGCAGCATCGTCAGGGCGACCAGCATCAGGCTCTGGCGAATGCGCTGCTTGAGTTCGGGCCACTGCTCCGGGTCGGTCAGCCGAGAAAAAATCGGAAAAAACGGCACCAGAATAATATTGGAGACAATGCCAAGCGGCGTCTGTACCAACAGGTTAGAAAAATTGAGCGCTGCTAGCGTACCGGGCACGAACGCGGCAAAAAACAGATCGGTGTATACATTAATCTGCATGGTGCCAGAGGAAAATGTCGCTGGCCCCAGCACCTTGAGCACATCGCGCACGCCCGGATCGCTAAGATTAAACCGCAGCTTTAGCCGACCCAACCCCGAACTCCACAAAGCCGGCACCTGAACCAGCCATTGCAAAATTGCCCCGACCAGTGCGCCTCCGGCCAGGACCATGCCGCCCACCATGGCATAGCTCGGATCGCTAATATTGCTGCCCAGCACCAGCCACAAAACGCCCAGTCCCGCAATTACGCTTGTACTCGAAAGCAGCGGACTAATGGACGGTAGCCAGTACTGATCGGCAGCGTTAAGCGTGCCAAAGCCAATGCCAATGAAGCAGGCGAAAACCGTGATCGGGGCCATGATGCGTAGCTGAGTGATAGCGATCGCCCGACTCTCCAATCCCAAAGAAGTAGATTGAAAGCCTCGCCCGAGCAGATCAATCACCGGCCCCGCAAAAATCACCAGCGCAATCGTAGCAATGACTAAGACAATCCCTACAACGGTCGTCACCGTTTCGACAATAGGCGCAATCTCTTCTTTTTTGCGCTTGGAGACCGCACTGACAATGGCGCTGTGAAAAGGGCCATTGATGCCACCTAGCAAGATCAGCAAAAAGCCAGGAATGACATAGGAGACGCTGTAAGCATCGGTCACTGGCCCCGTACCAAAAGCCGCCGCGATCGCCGTCTCCCGCAGCAAGCCAAACACCTTACTGAGCAGAGTAGCTACCGCCACAATTCCCGCAATTCCCGCTAGCGATCGCTTACCCAAAACTACCTACCTCCGCTCGGCTGGCTACCTTCTGAAATCAAGCCTGAAGCGCTCCCTTCCAGCTTTTAAAATTAGTCAGACCTCATTTAATCACTCCCTGCGTCTCTATATTCATTTAGCGCACCGCCGAACGCAGCCAGCCGCTGACACAATCCACACCCATCGTCAGGCCAATAAATACGCCCAAAGTCGCCGCTAGTCCGCTGTAGTCAAAGCTGCTGAGCTGCTCCATCATCAGCCGCCCTAAGCCGCCAGCCCCGACCAGGCCGACAATCACCGTCTCCCGCAGACACACCTCCCAGCGATAGAGAATGTAAGCCAAAAAACGGGCCAGATTCGCAGGCAAAATGCCATAGAAAACCAGGCCACCGCTAGAAGCTCCGAGCGATCGCAGCGCCCGCACCGGCCCATCCGGCAAGTTCTCATTCACCTCCGCCATTAGCCGCCCCAAAATGCCAAAGTTATGAATTCCCAGCGCCAGCGCCCCCGGCAAAATGCTAGGAAACATCCCGTATAAGATCACCAAAGCTAAAATCGGAGCCGGAATCGCCCTCGCCCCCAGTAGCAGCAATCGAGCGAGCAGCAGCGCCAAATGCCCCATCCCCCAGCGCCCCCCTTCACCCGCTGAGCGCAGTATCCCCCCCGGCAAAAAAAAGTTTTGCGCCGCCGGAAATGAAAAAGCCACCCCGCCCAGCCCCGCCAGCGTAATGGCGATCACCGACATCGCCACCGTTTGCAGCGCCATCGGCACCAGCGAAAAAGAAAATTCTGGCAGCACCTGAGCAGGCGTCACCTGAGCGGCGAGTTCTGAGAGAAGCGATCGCGCCCGTCCCCACCGACTCCAGTCGATATCTAAATAGGCCAAACACAGCGGGAAGGCTGCGGCGATCGCCCCCCACGAAAGCCTCACAAACCAACCCTTTCCCCCTTTCCCCTTTTCTCCCTTCTCCCCCTCTCCCTCATCCTGCCTCCCCACCAAATCCATCCGACTGACAAACCCCATCCGCCGCCGCAACCAACCACTCCACGCATCCACCAGCCCATTGAGCAAAATCAGCGCGTAAAACCCCGTCCATAGCTGCGCATACTGCAAAGACTTGAGACTCAAAAAGATCTGATAGCCCAGCCCGCCAGCGCCAATTACTCCCAGCACTGCCGCCGACCGCAGCGAGCATTCAAACCGATAGAACCCATAGGAAATTAGGTTGGGCAGGGCCTGAGGCAAATGGCCATAGACAAAAGCAATGCCTGGTCGAACGCCACTGTTGATTAGAGACTGCAAGGGCGCAGTTGGCGTCTCGTCCAAAATTTCGGAAAAAACCTTGGCGGTGATGGCACCAAAGGGAATGGCGATCGCCAGCACTCCCACCAGCGGATCTAGCCCCAGCACATTCAGCAGCAGCAGCCCCCAGATCAGCTCATGAATCGCCCGAGGAATTACCAACGTTCCCCGCAGCGCTATCCACAGGCTTTGCCCCGCTGTGCCCGGCCAGCACACCTGCCACCAAACCTGCGAGCAGGCCACCCCACCAAACAGACCCATTACCAAGCTCAAAGCCGTGCCGCAAACCGCAAAAGCCAGCGTCGTCAAGGTGGCATCGCCAATCACCCGGACAAATTCGCCGTCCAGAGCAGGACGAAACATCGCTGCCCAAAACTGACCCAAAATCGGCAGACCCGCCCAGTTAATGATCGGACTGCGACCGAGCCCAGCCAGCCACAGCGACCAAACGACCAGCCCGATCCACAGCAGCAAGCCACCTTGACTTCGAGAAATTGATCGCTTAAAAGGCATCTGCCTTTAAGTCATAAAGCTCAGCTAAATCCTGTTGGCTGACTGCCGTGCTAGACCGATCAAAAACTAGCCGTCCCTGCCGCAAACCAATAATGCGATCGCAATAAGCCTTCGCCAAATCCACATCGTGTAAGCTCACCAGCAGCGTTCTGTTTTGACCGATCTGGCTGAGCAGATTCATCATGTCGTGCGATCGCGCCGGGTCTACGCTAGCCACCGGCTCATCAGCCAGCACAATGGCCGGATCTTGCACAAGCACACGCGCCAACGCCACCCGCTGCTGCTGACCGCCCGAGAGCCGATCTGTTCGCGCATAGAGCTTGTCGGCTAACCCCAACTGAGCCAGTGCCTGCTGAGCGACATTCACCTGCTGAGGCCACACCAGAGACCACAGCGCTTTCCACAGCGGCCAGCGCCCCAAATGACCCGCATTGACGTTGTGAATCACCGGCAGATTGCTGACCAAATGGTGCTGCTGATAGACCATGCCGACCTGTCGCTGTACCTGACGACGGCGATCACCGTGGAGATTTTGCAGCGATCGCCCCAATACCCTCACCTCTCCGCTGGTCGGACTCAATGACCCATTTAGCAAGCTCAGCAGCGTACTTTTGCCGGCCCCGCTAGGCCCCACTAAAGCAACGCGCTCACCGGGGGCGACCACCAAACTCACCGCCTGCAGTGCCACCAGTTGACCAAACCGACAGGTGACGTTATTTAGGCTGAGAACAGGGTTATCTAGTTCACTTGATCTTGCCGATCTCACGGCCTACCGCCTCAATCTGGGCATAGTTGCCATTTTGGGTCTCAATAAACTTTTCAGCCCCAAATAGCTCCAGGATTTCGGCCTGCTCAGGGTTGCTCGCATCGAGCTTCAGCAGTGCCGCCTGCACTTTTGCAGTAAAGCCTTCGCCGTATTGTTCGTTGAGCTGATCGCTATTCACCACCCAGTGATAGTCGTAGTAAGCAGGGGTCTGCCAAATGGCTCGCACTTTACTCTCGTCCACCTCGCCCTCAGCTACCCGGTCTAGCCACACTTGCTCGTTCAGAGCACCTGCATCGTAACTACCGGACTCAACCAGCTTGAGCGTCGCGTCGTGCGAGTCTGAAAACCCCGGATCGCCCTTAAAGTCTGACAGTTCTACCCCGGCCTGTGATAAAAAATACTGCGGCATCAACCGGCCTGATGTCGAAGAGTCTGAACCGAAAGTAAAAGTTTTGCCCTTGAGACTAACCAAATCGTCCAAATTCTCAATTGGGGTGAGCCCGCTGGCAGTATTGACGATAAAAATGCTGTGAAATTCAGCGTCAATGTCGCGCTGGGCGATCGCCTCCGCATCCGGCACTTGCAATCTAGCCTGCACGCCAGTCAACCCGCCAAACCACACCAAATCCAGATCGCCTACCTTAAACGCCGTCACCGCCGCTGTGTAATCAGTCACTGGCTGATATTCCACCGGTACCCCCAATTCTGCACTCAGATAGTCCGCTAGCTTGCTATAAAGCCGCTGTAGCTTCTCCGGATCCTGATCGGGGATCGCGCCTACAGACAAAGGCTCTATTGAAGTTGAAGCCGCCGTATCACCTGCACCTGCGTCAGCCTCACTGGGTCCGCGAGCGCCACAGCCCACGGCCGCAAACAGCAGCAGACCACACAGCCCAGCAACGACAGAGCGGCGGCTCCGAAAGACAGTTTTAGCCATTGAAAAAATTGCTCGGAATTGAAGCGGAATCTGAGACTATCAACTTTTGCAGAAGACATCAATAGGCTTTTGCATAAACCCTCCTTAAGGGCGATAGGGTCAATTCTTTGCTTGCGTAGTCAGCGATCGCTCACTGTGAGGAATGGATAAGTTTTCCCCAGGCTATGCCAATAGCCCGACGCAGGACCAGAAGCCGCGCAAAATCTCAAAACGGAGCCAGATTTTTACGCCCACAGCTACCAAATTGAGCCTGAGCAGATTCGCTCATTGTTAACTTGCGGACTATGACTTTTCTAGGTATCAGCCTGAAACCCTTAGAAAACATAAGCTTGGGAAATTGCTCATAGCGGTAAATGTCAACAGACGCAACCCAAAAAATCAGTTAGCCAACATCGCGACGGTTTTTTGCTTTCTAATCTTCCTCGGAGAGTTTCCACAGGTTATCCACCGATTTCCCAAAAGTTTTCCACAGGTTGAGGAGAGTTTTCCACAGGTTTTAACGCAAAGTCAGTGACTTCACGGTTTTCTTGGGATTTTGTATAGCAGGCTCTAAAAGTATGAGAATAGCCGGGATTAATAAATATTTTTGTAACAAAAAAGCGCTCGAAAGCCTGATTTATCGTTTTTCACAATTAACCCAAAATAGTCATTCCAAGTTTTTTTATCATTGACAAACCCTACCCATCTGCTCAAAATAGTCGGACTACCTGCCAGCAGCGCAGAGACCACCTATGAGGTTCTAAATGCAAGTAACCGTAAGCATCCTGGCCGAGATACCTGAAGAACTTCACGAATCTCTGAAAGGCTTTCTCGAAACTCATCCTGCCTGGGATCAAGACCGTGTCTATGCGGCGGCAGTTTCACTATTTTTGCTTCAGAATGGTCAGAGCCAGGGCGATCGCACCCCATCACGAGTGTATTTAGACACGCTCTTTGACTACGCTCATTAGCCGGTCTGCTCATAGCCGTCCGCTTATTGTCAAGCTTGACAGACGACTTGATTTATCTGTACCCACTAGACCAGCTCAGCAAAATGGCTAATTAAATCGATCAGGCTAGCTCAGGGCCATGATCCCAGCTGACTCTCGCCCAGCCAGCCAGCGCGAGCACGGACATTACTCAGCCTTGGATTACAGCCGACCGGCTCGTAAAAGCTCCCCATCGGTCGGTAGTTTGGGTATAGTTAAGTTAAGTCGTAAGATAAGTGCTATACAGCCATGTCTGTCAATCCTGCTGATTGGGTAATTCCCCATCGGACGGCGACGCAGGATTCTTTGCTACTCAGAGAAGTATTACAGAGTATTAACGCGCAAAGCTGCCCGAGAACCTACAACTTTCATATGCACACCAACTGCTCTGATGGGAAACTCACCCCCACAGAGCTGATGGCTCAGGCTGTAGAGATTGGCTTGAGCGGTATGGCAATCACCGACCATCACAGCGTAAAAGGCTATCACCGAGCCTGCCGATGGATGGAAGACTGGCGCTGGCATAACCCCTCTAGCTGGAGTCGTAAGCGCAATCAGGGAGCCAAAGTACTGCCCAAGCTCTGGGCGGGCATAGAAATTACGTCTTTTCTCGCTGATACTGACGTTCATATACTAGGCTACGCCTTTAAGCCTACTGACGAAGGCATGAAGCCCTACACCCAAGGGAGCGCACCCAAAGGCGAAGATAGGCAAGCCAGCCGGGTGATTCAGGCGATTCAGACAGCAGGGGGCATTGCTGTACTGGCGCATCCCGTTCGCTATCGTACTGACGAAGTCACGTTAATTCAAGCGGCGGCTCAGCTAGGGATAGATGGCGTCGAGACGTATTATGCCTACGACAATCCCAAAACCTGGCGACCGAGCCCCGGCAAAACGGAGCGGGTGCAAGCTTTGGCTCATGAGCACAGCCTGCTCAGCAGTTGTGGCACCGATACCCACGGCAAAATCCTAACTAAACGCCTCTAATCGAGCTTCGGAGCAACTGATACTACTATTGCCGATCAAAAAAGCCGCTAGGGAAAACCTGGCGGCTTTTTTGAATTTGCTCCGAATTCCCGTGGAAGTAAGAGCGTGTGAGCACCCAGCTAAATTGCTGGAGCTACATGGTCATAGAGGTCATCAGCATGATTAGCCCTACACATCCGGCTACGAAGAGTAGCCCTAACCCGACTGATTGCCCTAGACCTTTACGTGAAACTTTCATAGTAAAGACAGGCTATTGAGCCGTGACAACCGTATACCTCATAACAGTAATGCGGTGATCCCCGCGCTTTTCATTTAATGAACAATTGGTAAACAAAAGCAACGATACTTAAAGATAACGGAGACTAGCCGAGCCGCTTTGAGCGCCCTATTAACTCAATAAGCTGTTTATAAGCTGTTTCGGTAGAGAGTAGGTACAGATTCAAGTTGGGATCGCCAAATGATCACAGCTGCGCCGAGGACTTGTTCGCGTAACTACACAGAAGCGTTAACCAGTTCTCACAAATCGACCCGCTGGCGACGGGGCGATTGCCAGCGCCTTAGTTGAGATCTACGCATCCGTAGCGCTGTTCATTCATAGCCCCTATCCCTGCTCTTGGGTTCCTTCCAGTCGAGATTGCGCGCATCCGGCTGGTTTGTAAATAACGTCGATCTGAACCTGATACCGGGTTGCGACTTCTGGCCGGTCAAAGTCGGCATTCTCTACTGCTTCAAGGGCTTGGCGGTTGAGCACTTCGTAGCCAGTGCTCTTGAGAATTGTGGCATTTTCTTGGGTGCCGTCAGGATTGACAACGACCCCGACTAGAGCGTCAGCTGGCGGCACTTCTCGGCAGGCTTTGAACTGAGAGTCGATAGTGAGTTCGGCGGTATCAGCCGGCATTTCGCCTTGCTCCTCAGAGATAGCGGCTAGCCAGGCTTCTGTATTAGCTTCTGCCTCTTCTTCCGATACGCCTGTGCTGTCATAGGTCAGGCTAGCTCTCAATTGGGAGGGATTGCCCTGTGCGGCAGGGGCACTGGACGGCGTGGGGGCATCTGAGGGTGACGTGGGCTCCGCCGCCGCCGATTCTGGCTCTGCCGGAGCGTCTGTCTCTGGCTCGTTGGTTCCGGCTCTTTGCGCTGCCGCTAAAATTTCGTCTAGAGATCGCCCCCCCTCTTCTGGTGTTCGCAAATCGTCTGCAGTGCCAGTTGGGTCGCTATTTGAGTCAGTTGGAGGGCGATCGCCACTCTCATCGCTGTTGTCGCTGAGGTCAGGAAGAGAAGACGGCACTTCAGCAGGAGGCACTACAAGCTCAGTCGTTTGCGTAGGGGTACGATTGACCGGTAAAGGAATGCTGGTTCCCTGAGTGAGCGGTCGCCGACCGGAAGATAGCGAATTAATCGAGTTAATGCGCTGCTGAGTGGTCTGGGGCAGCGTTGCTGAGGGAAAGGGAGCCGCTGCTGTGCGCCTTTCTGGCAGGCTGGTGTTGGGCTCAAAAGGGAGTCCAGAGGGCAGCGCTAAGCTACCTAGCCCGGTCAGTTCTGGCGATTGGCGGCTACCGTCGAAGTCGGGCAGGCGATTTTGCTCGGCGGGCGTGAGCTGCACAAGGGGCACAATTGTCTCTTCCGCGTCTGCCTGCTGAGCGGCTTCGGTGAGGGCCGCAAATGAGAGGTTGGTCTTGGGGCCTAACGTCAAAAAAGCGACATGGGCACCAACCGATAACAGCACGCCAACGCCGGTAGGGCTGATCGCTTTAGTCAACTTGACGAGGGGGCGAATTGCTGATTTTACCTGAGGAGAAAGGGCCATAGCGGGGTAGTGAGGCTTGCAGAAGAGTAAACGTGAGGCGCAATGGGCGTGGCTGAGTTAGCTAAGTGCTAATACATAAGCTTAGGCCATCGATCAGGTACTGCTGGTCATGCTGTATGACAATTTTAAGTCGTCCAGTGATTGAGGCGGACAAGGCGCTCATATACAAACTGAACTTATTAGAACTGTGGCTATTAGCTCTGGACGATCAGTAAGGAGAAATAGGGTAGCTGCAAATGGGGATGATCCTGCAATCCGGCGTAGATTTTTTGGTTGGCTCTGGTCGCATTTTCAACGACATAGCTCCGCTCCAGACGCTGATGCTGTGCCAAAATCTGCCAGACCTCTGCATAGACGCTGCCTACTTTCATCAGCACCACAACCTCTGCCCAATCTAGCGCGGCAGCAAGCTCATTGACGGTGTAGAGAGCCGGTAAGACGACCAGACGCTCAGACTGACAGGTGAGGGGAATGCCTAAAGCCGCCGCTGCGGCCATGGGTGAAGAGACGCCTGCGATCGCTTCTATTTTAGCGGTCGGCTGCTGCTGCTGTAGGCTTTGAGCCAGATAGCTAAACGTGCTGTAGAAACTGATATCTCCTTCGCAGGCAAACACAACGTCGCCGGTTTGCAGATAGGGCCATACGCTCTCAGCGGCTCTCTGCCAGGCTGCTTCTAGCTGCTGCGCGTCTAGCACATAGGGAAAGGCTAGGGGCAACCGCTGCTGGTCAGCCGAGAGCCAGGGCGCGACTATCTGCTCAGCGACGCCAGGCTGCCCTTTGATCCCCGAGGGAAAAGCAACGACTGGCGCTGCTTGCAAATGTCTCAGCGCTTTAACGGTAATCAGCTCCGGATCGCCAGGGCCGACGCCAATTCCGTAGAGCGTGCCTGTTGGGTTGTCCGGTTGCTGGAACGATTGTTTTTGCAAAACTTTGAGTCGGCTAAGATAGTAAACAAATATTATTGCTCAGCGCGCTCTATTCACCTCAACCCAAGTTTTTGCCGCTTACTCTATGCCCCTACCCACGGTAATCTTACCGGGATATCTCGCCAGTGCACTGCCTTACCAGGAGATGGTCAACGCCTTAGCCGCACAGGGGTTCCCAGCGGTAACTGTGCCGCTACGCCGCCGCGATTGGCTACCAACCATCGGTGGGCGCTCGGTCACCGGCATCATTCAGGCCCTAGATGCGACCGCTCAGCGGGCCATGGTAGACCACGGCTGCAACAGCATTAATTTGGTGGGTCATTCGGCCGGCGGGTGGATAGCGCGGATCTACCTGGGCGAAGTGCCTTATGACGTTCATCTGAGCGATCGCCAGCGCACCCTCCCCCGACCTGCGAGAACTCACGTCAGCACCCTGGTCACACTCGGCACGCCTCACACCAGCCAGGAGCGCTGGACTCGCAAAAACTTAGACTTTGTCAATCAGACTTATCCAGGGGCATTCTATGACGATGTCAGCTACGTATGCGTAGCTGGCAAGGCCATTGAGGGCAACAAGGCTGACTGGTTTACCTTTAACAGCTACAAGATCACCGGGGGCGATGGATTTGTCTGGGGCGATGGCATTGTGCCCGTCTCAGCCGCTCAGCTAAACGGGGCGACGCCTCTGGTACTCGATCAGGTTTTTCACTCGCCGCGACCTGATCGGCTCTGGTACGGGTCTAAAGCTGTGGTAGAGAAGTGGAGTTCGTGGTTAGCTTAACCACAGCCTGGCGCTACTGGCCTGGCTCAGGCAGCGCTTCTGGCATCGGTGCCGGTGACGTGCCGGTCTCAACTGCTGGTTTGACCTCAGGCTGCGCGGCTTTGGGCTCTTCTTTAGTCGGTTTCACAATCTGTCTGGAAGGCTTGCGTGCCCCTGACAAACGCTTGATCAACTGCGGGGTGGGGTCATGCAGCAGGTAGATCAGCTTGCTGTTGACCGGCCAGGTCGTTTCACCAAGGGCAACTTCTAACTTTTCGTTTTGCTCGGTAACTAAGGGCACCATATCGCCTTCGCGGATGAGTTTGTTGACCTGGTCACGCTGGGCAGCGATCGCCTCTGCCGTAAAGTCGTAAACGCCCTTTTGCACCGCATCGTCAGTGATAAACGTATTCCACTGCTTTACCTGCAGCCGGGGCGTGCGCAGATCGCCGCGAACTTTGGCATCGGGTTCACCCACTTCAATGCGCGGCATGACCGCAAATACCCGTGGCGGCTGAAATTCTTCCTGGGCACGCTCGGCAATGACAGAATTGACTTCGCCATTGTTCGTAATAGCTAAAAACGTGCCGATAGAGCTTAGACCCGCCTCTTCTAAAATCTCCCCATTCATCGCCGAGCCAACGTATGTCTCAAATCCTTCGCTCGCCGCTTTTTCACAGGCTGCCTGGTCAGTGTCGATCATCACTACCGACTCGCCCCGGTCCTTAAACAAGCGACCAATTGCCAGCCCCAGAGGATTGCAGCCAACAATCACTACCCCAGTCGCACTCGTAGAGGTGACGCTGAGTAACTGAGCCAGACTCCGCGCGGTCAGCCCTTGGGCAAACACTGTCAGCATAATGGTCAAAAATACCAGCGCCTTAATCGAGTCACCCCCGTTGATGCCCCGCTCGGTTAGCAAAATCGCGAATAAAGACGCCACCGAAGCGGATACAATCCCCCGAGGCGATATCCAGCTCATGAACATCTTTTGCCGCCAGTTGAGGTCGCTGTTCCAGGTACAGACCCAGATGTTTAATGGGCGTACCACCAGCATCAGTACCAGCACCGTCATCACCGAGCCTGGCCCTAGCTCAAACACACTGGCAATAGAGAGATCGGCCGCTAGCAAAATAAACAGCACCGACACGGAAAAAATAGTCAGCTGCCCCTTAAATCGCCGCAGCAAACGCTCCTCCGGAATAGAAATAGCCCGCACGACAATGCCTGCGGCCACCGCTGCCATCAGCCCCGATTCACCCCGGACGCTCTGCGCCAGGCCATAGAGCCCCCAGATGCCAGCCAACACCACCAGGTTGCGCAGCTCCTCTGAGAGAAAATCGGCTTGTTTGAGAAATAGGGCGATCGCCGCACCGCCGCCGCCGCCAATCAAAACTCCGATGCCGAGCCGAGCTAGCAGCCCGCCCAGAATAAGAGCCGGGTTAGCATCCCCGTTGAGGATAATATCGAGCACGACGACCGCTAAAATCGCCCCCACCGGGTCAATTAAAACGCCTTCACCTTCTAGCAGGGTAGACACCTTACGCTCTACGCCTACCTGCTTTAATAGAGGGGTGACGACCGTCGGGCCAGTGACGACGACTAGCGAGGCATACAAAAAGGCAATCGACCAGGGAAACTCTCCCAGCCAGTGCGCTGCCATGCCGCCACCCACTAGCGTGATAAACGTGCCAATAGTAATCAGATTGCGCAAACTACCCGAAACTTTGCCAATCTCTTTGAGTTCGAGGTTGAGGCCACCCTCAAATAAAATCAGCGCCACGCACAGCGAGACAATTACTTCTAGCCCTACACCCAAGCTCTGAGGCGCTATCCAGCCCAACCCGTCTGCACCCAGGGCAATCCCGAAGATCAGCAGCAAAATGATGCTGGGCAGCTTCAGATAGGCCCCTACGACCTGAGCAGAAATTCCTGCTAGGACAGTCAGAACAATTTGCAGGGTAATTTCAAAAGGCGCTTCCATAGAGTTATTAGGTGACCGGCAGCAAAGGCGGCGTAGCAACCGGCAGAAATAAATTGTCAGCGAGCCAGCTGAGTCATTCAGCATAGCGTTTTGGACGAACAGCGAAGCGAAAAATGCTGAGGGCCCAATCAGCTGTAGCGGGTCTTACTAGCTACCCACTGGCTAGCAGACACTTAACTTTAACTAAGGCACTCACTATAGCGGAATCTCTTCGACGCTGTCAGCGGTAAGCTGGCTGGCTGCTTGTAACAGTTGCTGCGGGCTAGATGGTGAAGGCGCAGAGGCGGGAGCGCGATCGCAGCGCACGTTAAACAGGCAGCGATCGCACAGCCCTTTCTCAATCGCCACTTTAGGAAAATCGGCCTGCTGCTGCATCCTTGTCAGTCGGTCTGTTAGCTGCTGCAAATCTCGCTGAGTTTGCTGGTGCTGCGCTGCGCTATAGCCAAACCGGTAAAAACCAGGTTCTTGACCTGACGGCGGGGCATCGCCCAACCGGACAAACCAGTAGGTCATTGAGAGCTGCTCTGGGCTCAGCGCGGTTGTCTCACACAGCACGTATAGATACAGCCGGGTTTGCCAGTCATTTTGCAGCCAGCTTTGACGGGGCGGATGCTGGTGAGTTTTCCAGTCAAAAATCTGGCCCTGCTGAGAAGAGAGCACCACCAAGTCATACACCACGGTCAGCAGATAGCGTCCAAACGCCAGCGTGCGGCGATGCTCACTCTGGCTAAAGGTCAGCGCTTCAGAAGGGTCACCAGACGCTGGCAAATGTTCAAACACCTCTGGCGCAGCCTTCGCCAATGCGGCCATGCTCGCAGCCATTTCCGCATTCGCCTGAGAGAGCAGCTCAACGGGCAAATCGAGCGATCGCTGCTGCATGAGCAAATGAAACTGGCTACCCCACTGAGCGGTCGTCTGCTGCTCATAGGTAGAAGGCCCCGAGAGCGCGTCAAAAAAAACGTATTGATATTTGCGCGGGCAGGCATCGAGCAAGGTGAGGTGGCTTTGGGAGAGAGGCAGCATCTGCAGGCAGTGGGCAAACAGTGGGCACGAGTAGTGAACGGATCAATTTGCGGAGAGGGGGCCGACTCAGGCCGTCTCCTATTTTGTCAGCACAAACAAGCTGCCTCGGTTACCTCGACCAATCCGCAGGTCGCGATCTAAATAGGTAATTTCTAACCAACCCTGCTGACGATCTGCATCGATAGAAAAATCGATGCCCTGGAGCGGACTCATCTTTTCAGCGGCATTTAGCCGGTCAACAAACTGAGCTGGAGATCGATAGTCAAGCAGGCGCTGCAATCCTAATACCGCTCGGTTGAACCTGACATTGACACACCGTTTAGACAGCGGTGGCGCAGAAGGACTGAGCGATTCTGAGAGCGGTACTTGATTCGCTTCTCGGGTAGAGTAGTCTGACGGCGCAGGCTCAAAGTTAGCGGCCACTGACACTAGCCCTTCGCAGTAAGGCAAGCCCTTAATCTCAGCAATATTGTAAATGCGCGATAGGTCGGGCCGAACGCACTGATAGACGTTGCCAAGCTGAATGAAGGGCAGCCGGTCGATGCCTAATAAATCCTGGCTGGTCGTGTAGAGCAATCGCCAATCGCCAGCTAAAAGCTCAGGAGCTGTGAGCGGATCTGGGGTAGGATTGCGATCTTCAACTTGGGCGATCGCACTGGCGATCATCTGCCGGTCGGTTTCGGTTGCCGATAGCCCCCGGTTTTTCTGGGCGATCGCATTTCGCAAGTCGGTTTTGTTTAGCATAAGTTAGGCGGCGGCGAGCGAGAAGAGATCTTTCATAAGAAATATATGGCAGCGATTGACACTATCTACTATTCGAGGTAAGTAATGCGGTGGTAATGTAAATTAAGGTCTTCTGCTAGCTCAATGGTCAGATTGCTACCGGAGATCTCCCAATCTATTTCGCAGCGGCTGACTGTCCTAGCGTTTTCGAGTGTATTTTTCTTGACCTTAAAACTAAGAAGTATACGGATAAAATTAAGTAGTATATCCGCCCTGACAGTCCGTCTGACTAGACCTAGCAGGCAGCTAGCAGCCTCAATCCGAGTTCCTTTTTCAGCCAAACTTAAATGAACAACTACAATCCGTCCGTTCGTCAAATCCCTCGCAGTGAGCCTGCTGCCGTTATCTCCCTACAGCGGGATTCGTCAATTTTAGGCTGGTTAGAGGGCACTGGCAGAATGATCCCTCGCGAACCGATAGACAGCGTCGGCGATGAGCCCGAGCCCGAAGAACTCGCCGACCTCATGGGCAATGCAGACAAAGATGATGACGCCGAAGATGACGATATGTCGTTGGATGACGACGACGATGACGATGACGATGACTAGGTGCCTATCCGTCGCCCTTTATTTATTTTAGGGGCTATTTTAGAGGACGTTTGAAAAGTGACCTGGCAAGGCGCTATATCAGTTGTTTTTTTAGCGTAAAAGCGATCGCTTGAGCTGTAGTCTCTCTGTAGTCGGTCTTAGGCATAGCTAGCAGGCTTCAGAGCAGGCAGCGCTAAAATACCTAATTTTCTTGATAAATCCTCTATCAAATATTCCGCCGCTGTCGTAGGATGGCGTCGGATGAGTCGATTTCATCAGGGTTTCAGCGCCAGTGCTGAACCTGCTAAGAGAACATCGGGGTTAGCAAATGCCGAGTTGAGCAAATCGAATACAGTGCGGCTGGGCTTCCCAACCTGCCGAAGCGCTGAAATCACTGACTGATTGCCGGGTTGGCAGACGGTTTGCCTAGTAGCATAGGTCTCAGTGAAACATGGGAAAGGTGTGTGGAAGTGAAGGAATGATGTCGTGGATGCTAGGTTTTCATCAAAGTCTGTGGGCCTCTCTGGAACCAGGCTTTCAGTAATATTGGCTGCTGGTTTATTAAGCGCTGCCATTGGATTAGATATACTAGCCGGGCGTAGTGTTGGCTGGGGAGTGAATCTGACGCTGCCGCTGCTAGTCGGGGCGCTGCTATCGGCTTTAGCGGGCTACGGCGTGCTACCGCTGTTGCATCAGCTTAAGGCTGCTCAGTTTGTGCGAGAAGATGGCCCTAGAGCCCATCTCAAAAAAGCAGGTACCCCAACGATGGGCGGGATCTTCTTTATCCCCGCAGCGGTTTTGGTTGCCCTCGTCTGGACTGGGTTTTCCTCTCCGGTGCTGGCGGCAAGTCTGCTGACGCTGGCCTACATGGCGATTGGCTGGCTAGATGATTGGCAGGTGATCCGCCGTCGTTCTAACAAAGGGATTTCCCCCAAGCTCAAGCTGATGTTGCAAATGGGATGCGCGATCGCTTTTTGCCTTTGGGTGATGGCTTCTCAATCGCCAGATATTACGTCAGTGGCCATTCCCTTTGGCTTTACGCTGCCGTTGGGCTTCCTCTTTTGGCCGTTAGCGGGCTTTGTTTTGGTAGCCGAGAGCAATGCAACCAACCTGACCGATGGCGTCGATGGGCTGATGGGCGGAGCTGGGGCGATCGCGCTCTTTGGCTTAGGCGTACTGATTGCACCGACCCACCCCGATTTGATGGTCTTTTGCGCAGCGCTCAGCGGTGGCTGCTTGGGCTTTTTGGTACACAACCGCAATCCGGCTAACGTCTTCATGGGCGATACGGGTTCTTTGGCTTTGGGCGGCGCACTTGCAGCAGCCGGTATCCTTAGCGGCAACCTCTTCGGCCTGCTGGTAGTCACGCTATTATTCTTCGCCGAGACGCTTTCTGTGATTCTTCAGGTAGGTTATTACAAAGCGACCAAAGGCCCAGACGGCAAAGGCAAACGTCTCTTCAAGATGGCTCCTCTACACCACCATTTTGAGCTGTCGGGCTGGTCAGAAATTCAGGTCGTTGGCGTGTTTTATGCGGTCAGTGTCCTACTGGTTACATTTGCCATCAGCACTATTCACTAGCTAGCTGCGAAGCTTTAAGAGCCACTAAAAGCTTGATCGATAGAGGGGAGCCCAGTACGCTTCCCTTTTGTCTGACTGCCTATATAGCGACATACGGGTGCATCCGGGAACCGTCATAAAGGCTTCACCCTCTGGTTCTGCAATAATTCAGCCGGGGAATCAGCATCACAAACAAATTTTCCTAGCAAAAAGGCCTAGCAATGCGCTAGGCCCAGTTAGTTTTAATGGAGCTGACGGGAGTCGAACCCGTGTCCGCTTTAAGTAATCACGTGCCGTTCGTTCACAGGTATAGCCCCTCTAATCCTCAGGGCGGGAATCTTCCATTATCCCGGAAGTAGGATGCTTTGATGAAAGTCTTAGCCAACGCACCCATCAAAGAAAGTTTGTCGGCGCATCCGTTGGGGGTTTAGTCCGGGCTGATTAACGGAGTCACAGCTCAGACGCTCGAACCTATAAGAGGTTGTTAGGCGACAGCTACAAGAGCGCGCTTACGAGCAAAAGGTACGATGTTGTTTGCATCTATCTTTAGTTTGAGTCTTGATTAACGAGAGGTGGCTCACTCTCGACCTGAATCACAACACGACTTTCGTCAAAACGTCGAAACCGTTTCAGCCCCGTGTGCGATTTCTATTATAGCGCTCAGGTTGTGCTGCTGTACACAGTAGTCTGGATTATCACTGCCATTACCTTTCGTAAACTGAATCAGACAGGTTTTCACCTATAATATTTTCTTAAGGTTATTGAAAATTCTTTGATTGACTCAGTCTTTCGACCGCTTGTCTGAGAAGCTTAGGTTGGAAGCCGAGAGCTATCGAGCATATCAGCCAGCCAGTCGTCTGTAGTCAGTAATCACCCCTCAGACGCTGGGTCCGGCAGGGTTCCGCTAACAGCAAAAAGGTTAATGTAAATGAGCAGCAACGCAGAAAACGGCACCGAAAAAGACACTACCTCCGCTCAGTCTCAGAAAAAAGCAGCGAGTGCCGCTTCGACAGAGTCAAAAAGTGGCTCCAAAAGCGGGTCGAAAGGTGGACTGGTCAAAGCACCTACACACGAAATCTTGGAGCTGCACGACCACACCCGCGTTTTTGAATCGGACTCATTGCCCAACCACCGCCCGATTACTTTGAGCGATATCGATGTAGTTGACTCTCTTTCATCAGCCGGTCGCCGCCCGATTATGTCCAACTCGTTTGAGATTGCGACAACTGATTCACTGCCCGGCCACCGCCCGGTTGCCGTCAGTCGGCTGAAAATCTCCGATATCGATACGCTGCCGGGTCATCGCCCAATTGCTAGCAACGATATTGACGAAGAGCCCTTTACACTGATGGGCTACTTAGATTAAGCTCCTCAGAATTGGCCCTTCGAGCGATATAAAATTTGGCTTTAGCTTGGTTATGACTGTGCAACCAGGCTGTGTAGTGACAAAGCCTACAAGCAGCCGGAATTTTAGCCGCTTAGCAACGCTTCAACAAATTCGTAGCTAGAAAAGGGCCGCAAATCTTCGATACCTTCGCCCGCGCCGATAAAGCGGATAGGTAGCCCTAACTGCTGTACTACTGCTAGGGCGACGCCCCCTCGGGCAGTACCGTCTAACTTGGTAAGTACCACGCCGCTGAGCTGAGCGGCTTCAGAAAATACCTGCGCTTGACGCAAGCCGTTTTGCCCAAGGGTGGCATCGAGTACCAGCAGGGACTCTACGCTAGCGTCTGGGGCTTTTTTATCGATGATTCGGCGAACCTTAGACAGTTCGTCCATCAGGTTTTTCTTATTTTGCAGGCGGCCAGCTGTGTCAATCAGCAGCAACTCTATATTGCGAGAGGTCGCAGCGCTAATCGCATCAAAAACAACTGCCGCTGGGTCGGTGTTTTGACCGGGGTTAGCGATCACCTCTACGCCGCTGCGGGCTCCCCATACCTTCACCTGCTCGACAGCGGCAGCTCGGAAGGTATCGGCTGCACCAATCAGGCAGCTAAAGCCCGACTTGGTGGCAATGTGGGCGATTTTGCCAATGGTGGTCGTTTTGCCAGCGCCGTTGACGCCGGTCATCAACCAAATGCTAAGCCGGTCTTTTTCGGGGGTGAAGGTGAGGTTGTGCCCGCCTGCAAGCGGCGCGTCGAGCATGTCACGCAGCAGCGATTTCAGGTAGCTAATGGCTTGCTCAGGCGGTAGTGTTTCTTCTGTGAGTCGGGTTTGCAGGGCGCTGATGATGTAGTCAGTAGCGCTGACGCCTACATCTGCCTGGAGCAGGAGCGCTTCGATTTCGTCAACTGCTGCGTCATTGAGTGGTCCCTGTCCAACAATTGCCTTGAGTTGATTAACTAAGCCCCGACGGGTTTTATCGAGCCCCTGACGTAGCTTGTTGAGCCAAGTGATTTCTTCGAGAGAAATTTGGTCGGCTCGCCGTCCTTGGGCTGCTAGTACTTCCGCCGACCAGAGAAAGGCTTCGTCCAGGTCAATATCTAGCGGCTCAAATTCGGGCTGGCTAGCGGCTGGCTCTGGTTCGGGCGCTGGCTCTAGAATGGCCTCGGCCTGTAAGCGCTCTAGACGCGCTTCTCGCTCTGCTTGCGCTTTAGCCCAGAAAGGTTGGGCAGGTGCAGGACTATCTGTGACAGTTTCTGCAGGGCTGCCATCGGCGCTGGCCGTATCTGGCGCTGATGCTGCCGCTTCGACCGGCGGAACTGCTGCTGTAGGAGACGCTGCCTCAGGACTGATGGCTGATGCTTCGGCATCGTCAGATACTGTCTCTGTGAGTAACGCTTCTACAGTTTCTGGTTCTACGGTTTCTGGTTCTATAGTTTCTGGTGCTACATCGGCATTGTCTTCTGAAGTTTCTAGCGCCGCTTCGGGTGCGGACGTTTCATCTGATATCTCGCGGGTGAGCTCCTCTGAAGAGACTGCTGGGAAATCTTCAACTGCTTCCTCAGGCTCTGATGCTGGCGATTCTGATGAGCGATCGCCCACCACCGCATCAATAACCGCATCAGTACTATCAACCGTTTCGTCACTATCGGCTATCTCAGCAGGCGCTTCAGTCTGGCGGGCCTGGATGTTTTGATAGGCAGCTTTGGCCCAGTTCAGGTAGTCTTCCGAGCTAGCAGGTGCAGCTTTGGTCTGTTCGGTCTGTTCGGCCTGTTCGGGCTCGGATGCTTTGGCCGGTTCTTCAGGCTCCTCATAGCTGCGCTTAAACCAGTTGAATGCCATTACCCTAAACTCACTTGATTCGACTTCACTGCTTGATAAAGATTAGCGCGTGGCTATTGATAACTCTACAGACGACTAAGGTGACTAACGGCGAATGGCTAGATCTGAGCGAGTTAGTTTTCGGCGCTGGTCGACTCTAGCTTATCAGTCGCGCGGCGTAAAACCCCGTTGATAAAGCGATAGCCCTCTTCGTCGCTGTAGCGCTTAGCCATTTCAATCGCTTCGTCAATTGCAACCCGCTTGGGTACGCTCAGATGCATAATTTCGATCATCGCCAGCCGTAAAATATCGCGGTCTACTCGGGCGAGCCGGCGGATGTTCCATTTTTCCATGGCTTCATCTAGGCGGACATCGACTGCTTGCCAGTAGCGGGTCCAGCTATACAGCAAATCGCCCGCATAGCCCCGGATGTCTGTCTGGCTGATAAATTTGGCGAAGGTAGCGGGCTCTAGAGACTGTTTCAATTCGGCAATGGCTGTTTTGACAGCGGCGATCGCCTGCTGAATCTGCTGACGAGCCTCGCTAATATCAGCCGCCCGGCGCTCATTGTCGAGCAGCAGCTGATCGCCCTTTTCTAACAGGCTAGCGGCAGATTCTAAGGCATTTTGCGCGGCCATGACCGATCTTTTCCCGCCTTGTCGGGCGAATACTAGCAGCTCTAGATTACTGCCTACCCGGTTGATGGCGGTCTCTATGAGCGGCACAGTAAGCTGAATGCGCGATCGCACCTTATCGGTTTCAATTGTGCGGGTTTCACTTTCTAATATCAGCCGCTCGCCGCGCTGCAGTTCGCCCTCAGCGGTTTCTATCGATTCTTGCGCATCGGCACTCAGAGCCGTTAGCGCCTTTAGCAGCAGCGCGTCTAGCTGTTTATTCGAGAGCGGCTCGCGCTCAGCAGCAGTCTTTGTATCCAGACTATCGGTGAGCTGGCTAGCGCCCAAAAGAGCCAATTCGCGGGCAATAGAACGCGCCTTCATGCAATACCGTCAGCGTGGGGTTCAGCCATCTTATCAGCTGGCAGTTCCGAAGGCGTATAGGTCTCTTCGCCGGGCTGACCTGCCTTGAGTGAGCCGCTACCCGCCCTGTGCATAGGAATTTCGACCGCTAGATTAGGGCCGACAATACCGCCAGACAGCAGCACCTTAAAGGCTTCTTCAATAGAGATAGAAAGATTGAGAATGTCGTCTTCAGAAACGATGGAATACCAGCCGCTAGTTGGGTTGGGCGTAGTAGGAATGAAGACGCTGAGCATTTTGTTAGAGGAACCGGTGACCGCTGCGCCTGTGACAAAGGCGATCGCCCACAGCCCGCGCCGAGGATATTCGATCAGTACCACGCGCCGAAACCGGGTTTTAGAATCTTGAAAAACAGTCTGTAAAAGCTGCTGAATCGTCTTGTAGACCGAGCCAGCCAGCGGAATCGACTGGACGATGCGCTCACCCACATCTAGCAGCCAGCGCCCGGCAATGTTGCGAGCCATTAAACCGATCAGCAGAATCGACAGCAGCGGCACGGCAAAGCCGATGCCCAGATTGATTAGCGCCACTAAAAAGGGATTCAACCCGGTAAAGGGGTTGAGCTGCTTCGGAAACTTGGTGAGAAACCGAATTACCCAGTTGGCCACATTCAGCGTTAGCCAAATAGTCGTTGCTAGCGGAATGATGACCACCAGCCCGGCGATCAAGTCGTTTTTGAGATCTTGCTTAAATTTTTGCAGCACAGGCTCCCATTTGCCAGTACAGACACTGGCTAAGATTAACGTCTATTTTAAACAATTTCTTTGTGCTAAAGCGCGTATGCCTGGCTTCGGATTACCGGCAGTCTAGCGGCAGATCTCGCTTCTAGCGACAGCTATATTAAAGGACCATAAAGGGCCGATTTATAACGCAGTCAGCCTGCCAGCCGTTGGGCAGTTCACGGGCTAGATTGGGCAATTGACGGGTTCTACACTCCTTGTGACAGTCCCTAACTTTTGTCTTGCTTTTACGGGGATTATATCAAGTTTAACAAATCCAGTCTGTCGCCTTCACACTGCTCAGCCGAAGCTAGCCAAACTTAGATGTTTAAAATCTGCCGGGCTAAGTTGAGATAGATCAAAACGCCCAGTACATCCACAATCGTAGTGATAAAGGGTGCTGACATCAGCGCTGGATCTAACCCGAAGGACTGAAACAAAAAAGGCAGCCCTGCCCCGGCGCTAGAGGCCAAAATTGAGATGCCGACCAGAGAAATTCCGACGGTGATCGCTACCGGCAGATCGGCGGGTGAGCCCCCTTGTAGAAAGTAGGCCCAAACGGTCACGACAATGCCCAGCATCATGCCTAAGAATGCGCCAGCGATCGCCTCTCGCCGAATCACCCGAAAGGCATTTTTGATCTTCAGCTCGTCAGTATTCAGCCCGCGAATAACGACCGTTGAAGACTGGGCTCCCACATTGCCGCCAGTGCCAATCAGCAGCGGAATAAAGGCCGTCAGCGCTACTACCTTTTCTAACACGTCTTTTTGACTGGTAATCACAGCGGCGGTGACGGTATTGGTAATCAGCAGTACCGAGAGCCAGACCACCCGCTTGCGGGCAACATCGAGCAGATTGCTCTGAAAGTAGCTGTCACCGCCCGACTGTACCCCGCCCAGCGTATAGATATCTTCAGTAGCTTCAGCTTCTAAAATATCGATCACATCGTCTACGGTGATAATGCCGACCAGCCGATCTTCGGTATCGACGACCGGCACCGCTAAAAAGTCGTAGCGCTGGATGATTCGGGCCACTTCTTCTTGATCTGCGCCGGTTTGTACAGAGACCACCTCACGGGTCATGATTTCGCCAATGGTCTGCTCAGTTTGCCCTACTACAAGCTGCCGCAGCGAGAGAATGCCAGTTAGCTGGCGGGCAAAGTTGGTGACAAACAGGTAGTAAACCGTTTCGCTCAGGTCAGCCTGGGCGCGGATATGCTCTAGGGCTCTGGCGACCGTCCAGTTTTCTTTAAGTGAGACGTACTCCGGCGTCATGATCCGGCCTGCCGTCTGCGCTTCGTAGCCCAGCAGCAGGGCAGTGGCCTGACGCTCTTGGAGGCTGAGCTGCTCTAGCAGCCGCCGCACGATTTTGGCCGGTAGTTCATCAAACAGCCGCGCCCGGTCATCTGGCGACATTTTATCGACAATGTCGATCAGGTCTTGCCGCTTAAATTCTTCAATTAGCGCTTGCTGAACGGGAGAGTCGAGGTTTTCATAAACTTCGATGGCTTCATTTTTAGAGAGCAGCCGGAAGGCGATCGCCTGCATGGTCTCCGGCAGTCCCTCAATCGCTTCAGCAATGTCGGCGGGCTGCACCGGTACCAATAGCGCCTTCGCCCCACGCAGATTTTCTTGCTCTAGCAGGGCCTGTAGCTGCGATCGCACCAGCTCCCTCAGCTCATGACGAGAGACCGTCTGAGACTTAGCGGTAGATTCGCTATTTGGCAAAGCTAGATCCCCCCATGCGACGCTTACAGTCTACTAGCGCAGCGGCCTAGTTTACCGATCTTAACGGCTAACTGGCCATCAGATGGCTAACTGACCCGAGACCGCCTACCCATTTAGGACGCAGCTAAAGATCAAGCCGCTGTGACTAGCCCCCGGTGGCGTAGCAAGGCTTGCGTACTAGGCTCGCGCCCTCTAAACGCTTTGAAGACTATCATCGGATGGCGGCTCCCACCGAGGGCAAGGACAGTCTCTCGAAAGCGGCGACCGATAGCCGCTACCTTTTCTTCGTCGTCAAGACCAGCTTCTTCAAAGGCAGAGAAGGCATCGGCGCTGAGCACCTCTGCCCAAAAGTAGCTGTAGTAGCCCGCTGCGTAGCCGCCTGAAAAAATATGGCCAAAGCTGCACAGAGTCGCGTCTTCGGGCAAAGGCTCCATCACCGCTGTCGTTTTTGCAATGCGATCGCGTATCGCCCAAATCGACTCACTGCCCCCTGGCTGATATTGAGCATGTAGCGCCATGTCCAGCGAGCCAAAGTTTACCTGACGCAAGATCGCACTGCCAGTCATAAAGTGCCGGGCAGCCAGCAGTTTTTGATAGTCTGCTTCTGGCAAAGGCTCACCAGTTTCGTAGTGCCGGGCGATGCCAAAGAGGGTGTCACGGTCATAGCACCAGTTCTCCATAAACTGACTGGGCAATTCCACCGCATCCCATTCCACGTTGTTAATGCCAGCCGCGCCAGCGTAGTCTACCTGGGTGAGCATGTGCTGCAAGCCGTGGCCAAATTCGTGAAAGAGTGTTTCTACCTCACGGAAGGTCATCAGGCTGGGCTTGCCGTCCACCGGGGGCGACTGATTACACACCAGATAGGCTACGGGCAGACGCACCGAATCAGCATCTCGGGCGCGGACGATGCATTCATCCATCCAGGCACCGCCGCGTTTTTCTGCCGGGCGGCTGTAGGGATCGAGGTAAAAGTGAGCGATCGCCCGACCACCGCCAGCATCGGCCACCTGAAAGTAGCGCACGTCCGCATGCCAAACCGGAGCCTGACCATCTGCTGCGGAGATGCTCACACCAAACAGCCGCTCTGCCAAATCGAACAGTCCTTCTAACACCCGAGGCAGCGGAAAATAAGGCCGCAGCGCCTCGTCGTTCAGGTCAAACTGAGTCTCTCGCATCCGCTCTGTCCAGAAGGGCAGATCCCACTGCTTAATCTCTGTCTCTTCTGACGCTTCTGAAGCGGCCTGCGCCTGGGCAAAGGCTTTGATCTCCTCCAATTCGCTTACCGCCGCGTCGTAGCTGGCCGAGCGCAGTTCTTCCATCAGCGCTTCAACTGCTGCCACGGAAGGGGCCATCTTGCGAGCTAGGCTCAGCTCAGCATAGTTTTCAAACCCCAACAGCACTGCCTGCTGCTGTCGCAAATCTAAAATCTTTTCGATCAGCGGCGTATTGTCGAGGTCTCCGCTCGAAGCGCGGGTAATAGAAGCGCGGTAGAGCTGCTCTCTGAGGTCGCGTCGCTGACTGTGGCGCAAAAAAGGCACGTAGCTCGGCATGTCTAGCGTGATTCGCCAGGGGCCAGCCTCAGCCGTGGCGTTGGGTTCACCCGCATCGCGAGCGGATTGGGCCGTCAGGCTGAGCAAACTCGGCGGCAGTCCGGCAATCTCTTCCGGCTGTGTCAGCATCAGGCTAAAGGCTTTGGTCGCATCTAACACATGGTTAGAAAACTGGGTAGACAGCTCTGCTAAAGACTGCTGAATCTGATTGAACTTTTCTTTTGGCTCACCAGAGAGGCCCACACCCGAAAGCTCGGCGTCTCGCAGCGCCGCTTCGACAATTCGCTGCTGAGCGGACGCTAAATGAGACCAGTCAGCGCCTGAGCGTAGCTGCTTTAGCGCCTGATAAACGGTTTGACTCTGCCCAACCTGGTTAGAAAACTGAACTAGCTGTGGCTGAACGCGCTCATAGGCAGATCGCAGCTCAGCGCTGTTTTTTACCCCCATCAAATGGCCAACAATGCCCCAGCTCCAGCTCAGCCGCTCAGTAATAGCCGTCAGCGGCGTCACCGTGTCTTCCCAGGTGATTGGGGTTGTGGATTGAAGCTTGTCTGCCAGGGTTTCTTCTAGCCGTGCCAGTGCCTGAGACAGCTCTTTAAGCAGTTGCTCAATACCAGGAACCACATGCGTAGCTTCAATCTCGCCAAAGGGCGGCAGGCCGTCACCTATGAGTAGAGGATTGCTAATCGGGGTGGCTTTAGCAGGTGAAGAAATGGCGCTCATAGATAAACCTGTGGGGGCGAAAGTGAAGAGAAAAGCGGCTTGCCCAATTGACGGACATCAAGCTTGGCACCTAACTCACAATGACTATGAGTTAGACATTTATCATAGCTTCAAACAGTTAGACTCGGCTGCTCAACAGGGGTCTCCCTGGCTGGCATAGCCCTAAAAATTCATTCGGATCAAGCGATAGCTCAAGAGAGAGGCTCGGTATAGCCCTGAATATTTTCGGGGCGAAACGGTCGGATGATTCGGGTAGCTTGAGAAATTATGGCTTCTGACCCTTTGACAACAATGAGATATTTGCCGTCATTCAGCCGGTTGCGATAGGGAACCGCATCGCCGCTGCCAATACCCACACCTACGCCACCGCCGATAAAGAAACCGCCCATCGCACCGGCCCCGGCCCCTAACAGCCCCCCAATAATCTGGTTCCCCACAGTTCCGGCCCAGGGAAAGGTGTTGAGTTCGGTAATGAAGTTAAAAGCGAAGCCGCCAACAAAGCCAAACGGAATCGTCCAAAAGACCAGTCTTTTGATTTGCTTCCAGGCTTCTTCGTTAGGGTCAATCAGGCCATATTCGTCGGCGGATTTGAAGCCCCTGCCTAATATAGACACCTTATCCATTGTCAGGTTAGCGGCTTCTAGCGCGGAGTATACTTCTTCTGCTTGAATGCGATCGCCCAATACAGCCACTAAATAGTTCATCTTCTGGCCTGCTCCCGTTCTTGCTTAAGTTGACTGGTCGTTTGCCCCGCTGTTGAGGGTATCGTCTTTGCAGTATCCTGCGCATCGCCCGGCGTAGCTGCTGCCGGTAACGATTCTAAAGAATTTGCAGTTGCGCCTTTCGGCCTAAATAGGTGGGTGTGGGCGGGGTTATAGAGGCGCGATCGCCCGCCGTCTGCAGCCAATGCCGGTGAGATGATGTATAGCGTAGTCCGCACCAGGTTCTCAGCCTCGCTAGTTTGCGCCATTTGGGCGAGCGGTACTACCAAAATTTGTTCATCGGGCCACCCTACCCGAAAGCAGATAGCGACCGGCGTCTCCGGCGGATAGTGAGCAAGCAGTTGGGTCTGAGATTCCTCCACGTGGCGGGCACTCAGGTAAAGGCACAGGCTCGCCTGATGTGCTGCGAGACCGGCCAATTCTTCAGCTGGGGGCACCTGAGTGCGGCCACTGATGCGCGTCAAGATAATGCTCTGCACCAGCCCCGGGATTGTCAGCTCCACCTGAAGCTTGGCAGCAGCAGCCTGAAAAGCACTGATACCCGGCACCACCTCAAACGGCACGGCGGCTTCACTCAGTTGCCGCATCTGCTCATGAATAGCGCTATACAAACTAGGGTCGCCTGACTGTAAGCGCACCACCGACTGCCCAGATCGCACTCGATCAACCATCAGCGGCACAATCTCTTCTAAAGTCATGTTTGCCGTCGCTATCTTTTCTGAGTCTGCCCTCATAGCAGAAAGAATCTGTTTAGGGATCAGCGAATTGGCGTAGATCAAAACATCTGCTTGCTGAATCAATTTCAGCGCCTTTACTGTTAATAAGTCAGGATCCCCAGGGCCAGCACCGACAATGTATACCGCTGGGGAAAGCCTCGCAGAAAAAGTTGCAGAAAGCTCGGAAGAGATAGCATCGGGGGATTTACTGGAATTCATAAAGGCTTTAATAGAATGGGGTCTAAGAAGAGGCTAAGGATGGATTAATAGGCCGCTAAAATGATCAAACAAAATTGATATGAGACTTTAATATTCATCAATTCACTATTATCACTGGTTGCTTTTTGAAGAGTGAATAAAGGGGCCAGTGAATCTGCCAATAGGTCGCAAAAATGCTGCATCTTGGTATGTAGATGCACCCTGATTCCAAGCCCCGAGGTCGCAAGGTCCTCGGGGCTTTTTTTATCTTTGTAAGCGCGTTTCTAATAGTCACCGTCCTCTTTTTTGGTATCGCGATTGGGCTGCTGACCGGATCCGCCCGGCCCAAGTTGCTCTGTCTGCCTCAAAGACTTATTCTCTGCCCGTGTATCTGGCAACCGCTTGCCCAGGCCGTAGGTCCAGATCAACCCCAGCCCGCCCAGTGTGATACCGCCCAGACTGATGATCTGAGCAATGCGCAAGGGGCCAATCATCAGGCTATCGGTGCGCAGTCCTTCGATCCACACCCGGCCTGCCCCATAGGCAATCATATAGACCAAAAACAAGGTCCCTACTCGCAGCCGACCCGGTCGCTTAAGCCCCCAAAAGAACAGACCCATCAGCAGCGCAAAAACGCCTAGATTCCACAGCGACTCATACAAAAAGGTCGGGTGAAAATACTCAAACTCTCGATAGATAGCAGGTCGATTAGCCAGCGGAATAAACAACTTCCAGGGCAGATTGGTCGGGTCACCAAAGGCTTCGGAGTTAAAAAAGTTGCCCCAGCGGCCAATCGCCTGCCCCAAAATCAGCGATGGCGCAATGATGTCGGCCATTTGCCAGAAGGAGAGCCGGTTAAATCGGGCGAATAGCCAGGTGGCCAGGGTGCCTCCTAAGACTGCGCCATGGATGGCAATCCCGCCTTTCCAAATAGCAAAGATATCAGCGGGTCGCCCTACATAGTTTTGCCACTCAAACAGTACGTAGTACAGGCGGGCACAGGGAATAGCGGCCACCACCAGCCAAATGACCAGGTCGCCTACTTTTTCAGGGTCGACACCGCGCTTTTTGGCAATGTATTGAGAGAGCGCTACGCCAATTAGCACCGCCGAGGCGATCAGCAGGCCGTACCAGCGCAGGGTCAGAGGGCCGATGCTGACAATTTCTGGCCCCGGAGATCGAAAGACGCCGATGGCTGGCGTACCTGCTGTCAAAATGTTCATGCTCGAAATTATCCGCTATTTGAGTCAGCACCGATAGGGAGATTTACCTAGATGCTATCTATTTAAATCAGTCGAGATCAGTCGTTTATGGCCTAACCCGCTTAGCAGACTGATTACAGACTGATTCATTAGCGTGTCTGTAAGGGTTTTAGTTTTCGACTTCGGCCATCTCAATCACTTCACCTTCAAAGTCTTTGACCAAGAAGTTCAGGGGGCGATCGCGCCTCAGCTTATGACGAATGCCTCTAGTTTGGATCTGCATGAGCAAATATTCCAGGCAGCTGTGATCAAAACACACGTGGCGCTGCCGGTCGCGGTTGCCCAAGCTAGCGCCAGCAATGACATGCATCTGGGTATTTTTCTTGAGCTGATACCACAAACCATCCGGGCTGCTGTAAGCGCCACCGGGACCGCTCAAACCAGCAGACCCCATCGTTCCGAGAGAGCCAAATATCGGGTCCATGCCAGCCGTCCCCAGGGTTTGCTCATAGTTGTAGTAGTAGTGCAGCGGCACCTCTGCTGCCGATAGATTGAGCACGCCCTCGTAAAAGCGCCGCGCCAGATCTAGATCGGACACCATCACCGTATGCACCTTGGGCGCACTGCTCAAAAACGCCCACATTGCCCCGGCATAGGCAACCAATAGCATCACCATAATGCCTTGAGTAGACACTAGCGCGTCCAAAGGCAGCCCCTGAAAAATGCTGGCGGCTAGCATTTGGGTGAAAAAACTCGTCATCATGGTGAGGCAGCAGTGAAGGGTGATATCTACGAGGGCGGAAAGCTAGGCTTGGTTTGCCTAATCAAACAGCTCGCCTCCTAGTTTACCAAGTGCGTTGACAGAACGACATGCCTGTGAGTATGTCGGCCAGCAGAATGCCCGCTAGATAATGCGCAATGATAGCCAGAGGCCAGAGGCGGGCAAGCTGAATCAACGATAGATATCAACAAAAGCTGATTGAAAAGCCTGTGAACATCCCTACTTTTCCTGAATGCGATCGCGATTTGGTTAAAAAGCTAGCTCACTGCAGCGATCGCGAACTGGTAAACAAACTGCAAAAGTCGCCCTCTGATGGACGGTTTTTCACAGCGATTTTTTGTCGCTACAGCTCGGTAGTGTATTCGCTGATTCGGCATTCAGCGCGATCGCCTGTGCAAGCGGACTATTTATTCGCACTGACCTGGCGGCATATTCTCAACGAGTTAGGCGGGCTTGAGCTGTCACTTTGGAATGACCCAGTTGCCGCTACGAGCGATCGCCCCAGCGCCGATTTTTCTTTACAAAAGTGGCTAATCAACCTTACAGCCGCCCATATCAATCAGGCGATACTGCCCGATGTGGAATCTATTCACTACGCCCTGAGCGCCGCGCCGCCGCCGCTGTGGTGCTACACCGAGCGCGCCCTCGAAAGCCTCTCTCCCTCGCACCGGCTGATGGTGCTGATGGCCCAAACCTTTCACTGGAGCGAAACTCGCATTGCAGCTTATCTGCAGGCAGAAGGATCGCAGATCTCTCCCCAAACCGTGCAGGCAGAGCTAGAAGTGGCCTATAGCGCTCTGGAGCAGGCTATTCCCGCAGATATCAAGTCTATCTATTTAGACCGCCCGGCAGCGATCGCGCCAACTCCCTCACCAGTGCCCTCAGCAGCTCTCACAGGACTGATGACGATTGAATTTGACGAGATGAATTTGCCCGTCAGCTAATTTGGGTACCTTAGGCTCATCACCGCCTGGCACCACCGGGCAACATCGCTGGGCTGATGAGGAATTAACGATGGATCGCTGGCATACGGATCGCTGGTATTGTCTGGGGCCGCTGTCTGCGATAGCGCTGGCAGTGTCACTGAGCGCAGGCATTCCTGCAAAAGCTGCGAGTAGCCTCACTGAGCAACTCCACAGTCCGCGACAGGAAGTCCGCGAGCAGCGTGATATTGCTGACCAGTTTCTGCTGCTGGGCCGGGAGCAGATTAACCAGGGGGAGTACCCGACGGCAATTACCGCCCTACAGTCAGCTGCCGAGGCCTATCACTACCTGGGTGATTTTGTCGGCATGGGCGAGGCTTATGAGCAGCTCGTTAAAATCTACAGTCGCCTCGGCGAATATGACGCAGCTGAGCGAATTGTGCGGCAGCAGCTAGGGGTTGCTCGCAGCAACTTGAACTTTAGCGATCAGATCCTAGCGCTCAACAACCTTGGCACCCTCGTCCTCCAAAGTGGTGACCTAACGGTTGCTCAAGCTTCCTTTACCGAAGGGCTGGCGATCGCTCAATCTATCAACAGCGAGAGCGGCATCGGCCTATCCATGAGCAACTTGGGCCTAGTGGCCGCTGCCCAAGGGCAGACTAGCGACGCCCGCAAATACTACGAGATAGCCGCAAACTACCGGGCCAGAGCCCGCGACTACGCCGGGCAAGCCAACACCGATAGCAACTTAGGCGATGTCTACCTCGCCACTGGCGAAATTCGATCAGCGATTGGAGCCTACCGCCTTTCGCTCTCCCTGGCCCGCGATATTGACGATCCTTACATTCAGCTACGGGCAATTGACGGGCTGATCGCCATCTACCGTCAGCGCGATGAGCCTGCTCAGCTATCAGCCTATCTCAATGACCGGATTGCGCTGACGCTGCGCACTGGCGACGATTGGCAGCACCTGCTCACCCTGCGCACGTTAGGTGAGATCTATCAGGACAATGGCGATCTAGCGGCTGCCTATGACGCTTTTCAACGGGCGCTAACACTTGCTCACACCCTGGAGCGCAAGCAGGTTCAGGCAGAACTCACCAACCGCCTGCTGTCGCTATCCGCTCGTATGAACAACTGAGCACTGCTAACGGTAGATTGAGCCGTTTACCGGGTTTCGTTAGCTCAGCCCATGCGGTATTATCCTGAGGGTTTAAGGGGCTTCGCACCCGGATAAATTGCTCATGGACGCTCTGCCTACGCCGCTGCGATTTGATATTGTCAGCTTGTTTCCTGACTTTTTTACCTCGCCGCTGAGTTCTGGGCTCTTAGGGCGTGCACTCAAGCGGCAAATCGCAGCGGTACAGGTGACTAACCCGCGCGATTTTACGACCGATAAGCACCATAAGGTAGACGATATTCCCTACGGTGGGGGCGTCGGTATGGTGATGAAGCCGGAACCCATCTTCGCGGCAGTGGAGTCGCTGCCACAGTGCCCACGGCGAGCTGTGATCTTGATGACGCCGCAGGGGCAAACGATGAATCAGCCGCTGTTCAGAGAACTCTCTACCGAGTTTGACCAGCTGGTGATTATTTGCGGCCACTATGAAGGGGTCGATGAGCGAGTGCTCAATCTAGTCACGCAAGAAGTCTCTCTGGGCGATTTTGTCCTGACCTGTGGAGAGATTCCTGCTCTGGCGCTGCTCAACGGGGTGATTCGTTTGCTGCCGGGTACGGTGGGCAAGGCAGATTCGCTAAAGTACGAGAGCTTTGAAACCGATTTGTTAGATTATCCGCAGTACACCCGCCCGGCCCAGTTTCGCCAGTGGCCGGTACCCGAGGTGCTCACCTCTGGCGATCACGGTGCGATCGCCAGGTGGCGGCAGCAGCAGCAAATTGAGCGAACCCGGCAACGTCGCCCCGACCTGTTTGAGCGCTGGCAGCAGTCTTCTGCAAAAACTGAGAACCGCGCCGATCAATAGCGCCACTCTACTTATAAACATTCGGAACTTATGAACATTCGGATCGGCAACGGCTATGACATTCACCGGCTGACGACGGGTCGCAAGCTGATTTTAGGGGGAGTAGAGATTCCCCATACGCAGGGTCTGCTAGGCCATAGCGATGCTGATGCGCTAACGCACGCGATTATGGATGCGCTGCTGGGGGCGCTGAGCTTGGGCGATATCGGGCTTTACTTTCCCCCGGACGATCCGCAGTGGGCCGGTGCCGATAGCCAGCAGCTGCTAGCCCAGGTGCATCAGCTTGTACGCGATCGCGGCTGGCACATCAGTAATATTGACAGCGTCGTTATTGCCGAGCAGCCAAAGCTCAAACCGCATATTCGCACCATGTGCGATCGCCTAGCCAAAACCTTAGCCATCGAGCCCGATCAGATCGGCATCAAGGCAACTACTCACGAGAAGCTGGGCCCTCTGGGCCGCGAAGAAGGCATCGCCGCCTACGCAGTTGCTTTACTGCAAAAGTAGTCTCCAGATAAAAGCAGTAGACAATTTTAGAATCTGGCCACCGCTCTCTATGATTTGGCCAAGCTTCACTATATTTTCATGGGAAGTGACTAACTTTATTCAAAAGTAAACCAAGTCCTAGCGGAAATACGGCACTTTAGAGAAACAGACAAAGAGAAGTATCAGAATATACGCAAATATCCCAGTATTGTTTATACAATCTTTGTCAATTATTAAAGGTAGGTACATCAAGGATTTAGCCTGGTTTGAAAGGCCGTCTGTAAAGACTCACTCAAACTTTGCGTATTGCTAGGGACGGTCTTGAATAGGAAGTTAGTTGTCGGCGAGATTAGCAGCTAGCTGTTCTTAGTTACGTGCTAATTTATACGGCGTTAGCTTTAATAAATCTGCCTGGGGCTAGATCCAATGGGTAGATTTCAGAGATTACGTTCGATGCTTGGGCTACAGAGCCGTGCGAGATGACTGTGTGACTGCTGACTGTGTGACTGCTGTTTGACTTAGAAGGGTGAAATCATGGGTGTGTTGGGCGAATCTTCAGTAGTGTTAATTCCGGCAGTTGATAAGACATTTGGGGCGGTGACAACCGGCTTTTCTATCAGTAGCTTTCGCGAGAGCCCACCTGAGCGCATCGGAATTCAAGGCGAGTATGACTACAACGGTCTGGCAAAGCGCGTTATGCACTGCTTTCAGCAGTCTGTCGGCGATGAAGTCACCCAGCTTAAAGTGCGTCAGCGCGGCTGCGTGGTGATCCTGACTGGGGTGATCGCTTCACGCCACTTACTCAACCGCTTGGTCAGTCTGGCTAACAAGGTAGAGGGGACTGCTGTTGTCGAGCTTTACCGGGTCACCTTTATAGAAGATGACGTAGCTGCCTGAGGCTAGCTGAGGAGCTACGTATACAGAAACTACGTAGGGCAGGCAGGCAAGTCTCACCGCGATTCGGCAAGCTGTTCTGGCACAGGCCCTTAAGTCGCCTGTGCCACTGTTGTTTTCGCCATCATCGTAGCGACAAAATTGGTGTACACCTCTCCTTTTAAGAAGTCAGGGTTTTCTAGTACCTGCTGATGAAACCCAATCGTGGTGGGTAGTCCAGTAATTGCACATTCACGCAGGGCGCGCTTCATGCGGCTAATGGCGGTCGCGCGGTCGGGGCCCCAGACGATCAGCTTGCCAATGAGCGAATCGTAGTAGGGCGGAATCTCGTAATCTGTGTAGACGTGAGAGTCCATGCGAACGCCGAACCCACCGGGAGGCAGATAGCCGCTGATGCGACCTGGGTTTGGCCGAAAGTTGTGTTCCGGATCTTCAGCATTGATGCGGCACTCTATGGCATGCCCGCGTAGTTCGATGTCGGCTTGGGTGAAGGGTAGGCGATCGCCCTGCGCCACCCGAATTTGCTCGGCAATCAGATCGATGCCCGTCACCATCTCGGTCACCGGATGCTCTACCTGAATGCGCGTATTCATCTCCATGAAATAAAAGCTACCGGTCTGATCCACCAAAAACTCCACTGTGCCAGCGCCTACATAGTTAATTGACTGAGCCGCTCGCACTGCCGCTTCGCCCATACGACTGCGCAAATCTGCATCTAAAACCGCACTCGGAGCCTCTTCTAGCAGCTTCTGATGACGGCGCTGAATCGAGCAGTCGCGCTCACCTAAATGCACAACATTGCCATAGCTGTCAGCCAAAATTTGAAACTCAATATGGCGCGGATTTTCGACAAACTTCTCTAGATAGATGCCAGGGTTGCCAAAGGCCGCTTCCGCCTCGCCCTGAGCGGCTGAAAACATTTTGCTCAGCTCGCTATCATCTCGGACCAGGCGCATACCTCGCCCGCCCCCACCTGCCGTCGCCTTGATGATCACTGGATAGCCAATGGCGGCTGCTAGCTTAGCCGCTTCTTCTGTACTGGTGAGCAGACCTTCACTGCCAGGCACAGTTGGCACCTTTACGCGCTGCATAGTGGCCTTAGCGGTAGACTTATCGCCCATCGAGCGCATCGCCTCAGCGGTAGGGCCAATAAAAGTAAGATTGTGGTCAGCGCAGATTTCAGCAAAGCGGGCATTTTCAGCCAAAAAGCCATAGCCTGGATGAATCGCTGTTGCCCCCCGCGTTAGCGCTGCGGCAATGATATTAGGAATATTAAGATAGCTCTTGCTGCTAGGGGCTTCACCAATGCAAACGGCTTCGTCAGCAAGCTGCACATGCAGCGCATGGCGATCTACCGTAGAGTGCACTGCCACCGTCGCAATCCCCATCTCTTCGCAGGTGCGCAAAATTCTCAGGGCAATCTCACCGCGATTGGCAATTAAAATTTTAGAAAAACTCATCTGGCAGCCAGCATTTTTCACTGAGTTGTTAAGAAGCTGATCGTATCATGCAGAACCTGTTCCCTCGTTTGTAGGCGCAGCGCCAGAAAGAAAGTCGCTAAAAAAGCTCGTTATGCCGTATTGTTAAAAATCGATGTGTAGCCATTGGCTGAAGCGGGGTCGTCTTCCTCAGACGCCGCCAATCGCTATCCGATGGCTCCACGTTCAGCATCAGATGCTGTCTGCGGATGTGGTGGAATTGGTAGACACGCACGCTTGAGGGGCGTGTGGCTTACGCCTTGCGAGTTCGAGTCTCGCCATCCGCATATTTTTTGACTGGAGCTATGGCGAACTGCTGTCAGCTGTTAAGTCAGCCGCTCGTTCGCTATGATGGGCTAAAGACGTAAACTTTTGTAAACGCTTTGGCTTTCGCTTCTCCTGTAATCAGCTCCGAACGTGCCGCCTGGCATTCTCTACAACCTCTCTGGCAGGGTGATAAAGCTGTGGTCAATCAGGGTCTACCTCATGACCAGCTCTCTCCTGCCTGGCAAATACTGATGTTGGGAGATGGTTCACCAACCCGGCACCTACAACTGCTAACCCGAGAGCCGACTGAGGTCGATGTGATTGACATGTCGCCAGTTAGCCAAACGGGCGACCAAGCTCCCGACCAGATTGAGCAGGTTCCTGGGCCTCATTTGCGGCGACAGGTTTGGCTGCGAACGGCCTCAGGGCAGCGACTGGCCTATGCCGCCTCTTGGTGGGAAGCAAGTCATGTAGATGAGTATTTAAAGAATCGATCGCTGCCGATATGGGCTAGCCTAGCTCAGCTGCGTACGGAGCTTTACCGCGATATTCAGGGCATTTACTTTGGCCATTCGGCTGCGCTAGAAAGGGCTTTTGACCAGAAGGGGCCATTTTGGGGGCGGCACTATCTGTTCTGGCATCACGGTAAGCCGCTGACGTTGATTTACGAGGTTTTTTCTCCGTATCTGATTCGCTATTTAGGGCCGATGAGTTCAGCGGATCGCTCAGGCAGTGATGGTTAGGATCTAGCTTTTGGCTGACGGCTATGGTTCCAACGACTATGACTCTGACGACTACGTCTGACGGCTAGATGAATCTGACAGCCCGCTGTAGCAGCTTTGATCTAGCCAAATTTGGGCGCGTACGGGGCCATACTGCTCTCGCAGCGACTTCTCTACTCGCTCGCCGATCGTATGGGCAATCACCATAAACTCTGGATGCAGTGCCAGGTGCAGCTCGATCCAAACCTGACGACCCACCATGCCGCGCGACAAGATTCGGGTGCAGCGGGTGACGCCTTCTACCTGACAGGCAATCTGGGCGATCGCTTCTGGGGCAATGGCCGTCGGCTTAAGCAACATTGGCAACTGCCGTTGCAACATCTGCCAGAAACTTCTCACAGCAAAGACAACCAATACAATAGAGAGTGCTGGATCTAGCCAACGGTAACCCTGACCGATAGCCAACAGGCCGACCAGCAGCAGCAGGGTCAGCCAGGTATCCGCTAAAATGTGCTGGGTATTGAGCTTTAGCGCCAAGCCATTGATGGGTTTACTCTGATAAGCCGCAAATAGCACAGCCGCCAGCATTAGGCCGACTATCCCCCAGATCAATCCGATGAGAGCGGGGGACATGACGATTTGAAAAGCACCGGGCGCGGCCTGAAAAGCGGCTTCCAACTGATCAAGCGCAATGATCACCAGAGAAATCCCGGCAAACCCTAATATAGCTGACAAAATTAGAGCGCCCGCTGCCTCTCCCCGCCCGTGGCCCCAAATCTCTTTACCGAGTGTCCGCTGAGGGGAAGCTACCGCCACCAAACCCAGTAGCGTACTAAAAATATCGACTAGCGTATGCAAAGACTCCGCCAGCAGGCATAGAGAATGGCTCACCCAACCGGCCGTCAGTTCGACGGCAAACACCAGAAGGGCCACCCACAAGAGCATGAGTAGCAGGCGGTAGCTCACTCGCCGCTGATGTCCGCTTACATTCATAGCGAACAGGCTATCGCGAAGGGGACGAGGGCCCAGTCAGAAAACCAGTCAGGAAAAGATCCAAGCAAAAAATTTAAAATCAGAAAGGGCACCGACGACTGGCCGTGTTTCGTCTCGGTGCCCTTACTGGTTCGCTCCTCACACTCCATCAATATAGGGGATAGGTTGAAATTTGTCATCTTGAGTGGACATCAGCCGTACTGGCACAGTCAAAACTGAGTGGAGCGCTATAGAAGATCTGGAGCTGTTGCCGCTAAATGACCCTGCAATAGGGTTTCCAGCAGGTTTTGAGTGGCTGCTACTAAACCAAATCGGGCCTGAAACAGGCGGGATTCTGATGAAACGGATGGTGCCGAGATCTGGCTAAATCCGCACAGGCAAGCACTGTAAAACTGCTCAAATGACTGACACAGCTGACCTGCACACTTTAGAAGCAAAAGATATGACCGATCTGGCCATCGATAAGGAATCCAAAACAAATCATCTGCAGTGGCAATGAGTGTCTGGATCAGTCGCTGAGCCTGTAGGGTATGAAACCGCAGCTGCTGATCGGCAGTAAGCCAGGGGAGGGTAGTCGGGACTGAGGCTTGGTTCAACGGGCTGCCGACTAACGGGCTGCCGACTATGCGGAGATCGGGCTGTACTACCTGCCACAGACGCAGCAATGTGCAGCAGCGGGCATGAGTATACTGCACCCGCCAAATGGTAGCGTTGCCCCCGTATAAATCGGCACCGGCCAAGTCAGAACCTGGATTGCTCGCTGCTGGCTCAGCAGCGAGGCAATTGCGGGGGAAGCAAACAGGAACTGAACTACTTTTTGAGCTGTCTTTTGCGATCGGTTTCTTCAGAGAACTATTCATCAGCTGGTCATCGATCTGAGTGTGATCTAGATCAGCTCCATCTAATAATTTAGGGCGCGGTTGAGCTAGCTTTGAGAAGGCCGAATTCAAAAAAATTGAGGAGTGCTCTGGCTGTAAAAGCTGCTGCAACCATAGAGAGGTTCCGACTTCTGAAAGGCGAAAGCTCACCCATCCTGGCCGCTGAGTTTCTATCTCGAATTCTGACCACAACTGCGGCAGTAGAGACAGGTCGTGATTCTTGTGATCTAGCTCACTATCTAACGTCTTTAACTGAAGCTGATTGAGCTGATTAGCTATCTGCCTAGAAACCTCTGTAAGCGATGGCAGCTCTACAAACTGAGGGGACTTTGCCAGCATCTGGGGAATGGCTGAGGTGTAGAGAGCAGCCGTCATGTGCTGCTTTTTCTGCAGCGGGATTCGCTGCCAGCAGCGCTGCCGGTCTCCAAAGCTAGCTGAGTTTATCCTGTGAACAGAATCAGACCTGCTCCTATCAAGATGTAAAAAATTAATGAAGCTGAATACATCCACTTCACATCTGCCGGGCAAGACTTTACTTAAGTAATATAGGAGGGTTCCTTTAAGTGATAGAACCATAGTTGCCATAGAGGATCTTAAAGCACTTTGACAAGCCGTGTTTTCCTGAATTTTACGGGCGATTTTGAATATTTATTGGCGGACTATCTCGGTAAATGCTGAAGTAGTTGTAAAGAAGATAAATTCATCATACAAAACCCAGCAATATATATTAGTCTACTTACATTATTCACGCGCTTATGTCTGACTACTGTAGGTACTGTTACGCAGCAACTGCGGCAATGACTGTGTGAATGTCGGCCATTGAATGCCCCTTTCTGAAAATGGCTGCGCGCGACCACCCTCGGACAGCTTTATCTGATACAGAGACCGCTCTTGCTTTGTCCGTGCGATCGCGGATAGCTGGGAATCGGTTTTGCTAAGTCTGCGCTGTGCTCATTCGTCAGGCCATTATTCACTCTTATTTAGATGACACTATCTACTACAGTTGAACCCAATCCTAGTGCAGCTAACATGTCTACTCCTCCCCAACCGGACAGTGCCCGCCCGTTTTTAGCGTGGCAGCGCATCTCTGATTGGGCTGCTGAGCATTACCGCTGTCGCACCTTTAATAAAGACGAGAAGATTCCGGCCCGGCCCGGACTGCTCTATCTGGTTCAAAAAGGCTCGGTTAGGCTGCTGGGCAATGCCCATGTCAGTGCCACTCCCAAGCGCAAGAGCAGCGCGACCCGCCTGCCTGCTGTCGCGGCTGAAGAAGCTTTCTTGGGATTTGTCGGGGCCGGCCAGCCGTTTGAGGTAGTCGCGCAGCCGCCCTTTACTTTGCAGAGCTTTGCGCATGTTGACCAGACGACAGTGATCTGGCTCTACTGGAACGACCTCGATACCTGGCCGCACTTTCAAAAAGAGGTGCTCGATGCTTTTCGTCGTCAGCATCAGCGCAAGCTGCTCTGGCTGAGTACGCTCGGACAGCGCCGGACGATTGACCGACTTCTGGGCTTTTTGACGCTGCTGATTGACGAGCATGGTGAACCTTGCGAGCAAGGATACTATCTGCCGTTTCCACTCACTCACGCTCAAATTGGTAGCGCAATCGGTTCGACTCGGGTGACGGTTACCCGGCTGATGGGCAAGCTGCGTCAGGGCGGGCTGATCCAGAGCTATGGTGAAAATCTAATTTGCATTCCTCACAGTGCCGACTGGAAAAAGCAGGGCTAGCCTATCGCGGTCTTCGCGGGTAGCGCGTCTTAGCCGGTAGCTGAGGCCGCTGAACGCTTGAGGCCGCTAACCCTTAGCAGCAGGGAATTGAGCACAACGGTCACCGAGCTTAAAGCCATCAGACCACCGGCAAACCCAGGATTGAGAGACAGACCAAAGGCCGGTAAGAAGGCACCTGCGGCAAGCGGAATGCACACTGAGTTATAGGCGAAGGCCCAGAATAAATTTTGGCGGATCTTATTAAAGGTGGCGTGGCTGAGCTGAATCGCAGCCTGTACATCTGAGAGGTCGTCACGCATGAGCACAATGTCAGCGGTTTCCATTGCGACTTCGGTGCTTGAGTTAAGGGCCATGCCGATGTCTGCCTGGGCCAGTGCTGGAGCATCGTTGATGCCATCGCCGATAAAGCCGACACGGTGACCGCTTTCTTGCAGATGGGCGATCGCCTTCACTTTGCCCTCGGGCGTTACTTCGGCCTGTACCTGGTCATCAGTTAGGTCAAGCTGCTGGGCGATCGCCCTTGCGACTGCCGTACTGTCTCCACTCAAAATTTTCACATCTAAACCCAGGGACTGTAGCCGCTGAATAGTCTCAGCAGTTTCTGGTCGCAGCGCGTCTGCCACACCCATCAGACCGATTACCTGCTGCCCGGTAGCGACAAACACGACCGTTTTACCTGACTGAGCAAGCTGGTCAGCGGTGCTGCGAGTTTGGCTATCGACGGCGCAGCCATTTTGCCCCATCCAGGCCAGATTGCCTAGAGAGTACTGAGCGGTCTCGCGATGAGTGATGACATTAGCGGCGATGCCAAAGCCCGCTTGAGTATGGAAGTCTGCGGCTGGCAATAGGCGCAGTTTTTTTTGCGTAGCGGCTTGCTGAATGGCAATGCCCAAAGGATGGCGGGTGCCGCTCTCAACAGTAGCGGCGATTTGCAGAAGCTGATCGGCTGAGACGTTTGGCGTCAGCGGAAGGCAGTCGGTGAGCTGCGGCTTGCCGGTGGTCAGCGTGCCCGTTTTATCAAAGACCAGCGTATCTAAGCCTCGGGTGGCTTCTAAGATATCGCCGCCGCGAATGAGTAGCCCCTGCTCCGCGCCTATGCCAGAACCGACCAAAATGGCCGTGGGTGTGGCTAAACCCAAAGCGCAGGGGCAGGCCACGACGACGACAGCGATCGCTAGCTTAAGACTCACCAACAGCCGTGAGGAACCGGTCAGCAGAGGCTCTCCGGTCATTTCCCCGCTCATCTGAGACAGGGCGCTGTGATGGGTGTGAGCGATCGCCGTCTGCGCCACGTCTGGCCAGAGGGGTAGACCGACAAAGTACCAAAAGCCAAAAGTCAGAGCCGCACAGGTGAGCACGCCGTAGGTAAAGTAGCCCGAAATCACATCGGCGAAGCCTTGAATCGGCGCTTTTCGGGTCTGAGCGGTCTCTACTAGATGGATCATCTGCGCCAGGGTAGTTTTTTCGCCCGTGCGCGACACCTGCAGCGTAATCGCACCCGTCTGATTCAGCGTGCCAGCGACCACCTCATCGTCTGGCTGCTTGACGACCGGCAGCGATTCTCCGGTCAGCATAGATTCATCTACCGTCGTTTGGCCAACTGCAATCACGCCATCGACCGGCACTTTTTCACCCGGCAGCACCCGCAGCCACTCGCCTACCTGCACCTGAGCAGCGGGAATTTGCACACCTGCTGTACTATCAGCGGGATCTATCTGTCGATCAGATACATCAGGATCAGCCGTTAGCTCAGGAGTCGGCACCAGTCTAGCCAGGGTCGGCTGCAGGGCAATCAGCGATCGCAGTGAACTGGCCGCCTGAAACCGGGCCCGCTGCTCTAAGGTGCGCCCCAGCAAAATAAAGCTGAGCAGCATCACCGGCTCATCAAAAAAGCACTCCCAACCCAAATGGGGAAACAATAGGGCGACCAGGCTGGTTGTGTAAGCGCTCACCGCCCCCAGGCTGACAAGCGTATTCATATTAGGTGAGCCCCGGCGCACGCCTTTGAGGCCGTCGAGCAAAATCTCACGAGCCGGAAAGATTAGCGTCAAGGTCGCCAGCGTGCCATGAAACCAAAGCGTGCTGAGTACCGGTAGCTGCTGCCAGCTATTGAGCCAGCCGTTTGTTGCCGAAGGCTGACCCAGATGCTGTAGATGGCCAATTACGGAAAGCACTAGCAGCAGTGAGGCGATCGCTAGCTGTCTGACCTGGTCTTTTTGGGCTTGCTGTTTGCGGACAAGCCAATCGGTTTCAGCCGCTAAGGCGCTCTGTCCGTGGGCTGGGCGAATTTGGCTAGGGTAGCCAGCGGCGGTGAGGGTCTGGGCGATCGCCTGCGGGTCGGCAGTTGAGCGACATTCGACTGCTGCCACCTCGGTCACCAGATTTACCGTGGCGGTGACGACGCCATCACACTGGGCCAGTTTCTTTTCTACCGTGCTCACGCAGCCAGCGCACATCATGCCTTCTACATCGAGTACGACCGTTTCAGTTGGGTTTTGATCAGCCGATGGGTCAGCAGTGGGAGTAGCAGACTGAGCAGATGGCGCGAGCTGGGTCATAGATTATTGCAGTGCGTCGAGAATCCCTCTTTTGAGCCTACGTCAAATTTTCTCTCCTGTGGGCAGTAGGTTCATTACAGCCGGTAGAGATATCCCCAATTCACCGGTTCATGATGGCTCAGTAACCCTTCAATCCATCCGGTTAACGGGTGAGATGAGGTGTGATAGTAGTGATAGTCCCCGTATAGAAGCTGGCTCTACAACGGCCAGTAGAGAGAAATATGTTTTCTGACATTGCGCTGCATTGGGCCAGCGAGTGCATTCTAGCGCTCGCTCAACGCGGCCTGATTAGCGGTTACCCCAACGGCGCGTTTCGCCCCGACGGTGTGGTTACTCGCGCCGAATTTGCCGCTCTGATGCCCAAACTGTTTTCTCAGATCAGCGAGCGTCAGGCCCCGGCAGTTTTTCGCGATGTCCCGGCAGAGCACTGGGCTAGTGAAGCGATCGCCTGGGCGAGCGGACGTGGTCTATTTAGCGGCTACGAAGACAGTAGCTTTCGCCCCGGTCAAACGATCTCTAGAGTGCAGGTCATCACGGTGCTAACAGTCGGTATCGAGGCCGCACAGGGAGTGGATGCGATCGCCGCGCAGATTCCCGACCTGACGGCACAAGCTTTTAGCGATATTGACCAGATACCGGCCTACGCCCGAGAAGCGGTCGCCTCGGCGCTAGATCGCAAGCTTTTAGAGCCGCTGAGCGAACCTCGCCCGCTGCGACCCAACCAGGCCATTACTCGCGGTGAAGTCGCTGCTTTGCTTTGCCGACTGCTGAGCGTGCCCTCAAAAGAACTCATTCGCAGCTATCCTGAGCTAGAGCAGGCTCAGAACCGGCAGGCTACCTTTCAATCCCTACATCGACAGGAGGCGGGCTTTAATGCGGAAAAACTAGCTTTTTTGGACCGAGGCATTCAGCGATCGCCCTTCCGCAACAAACTCTCTCAATACGCGCCGCAGTTACAGTCTGTGCCTCAGCTGTCGGCTGCTGTGGCGACGCCGCTGACAAAGCCGGTGGCTTACCCTTCCCGAGGCGATTTGCTCTTTCCGACTGAGGGCGCACTGGATTTTCTCTCGTCAGATATTTTATCGGCCTGTGTGTGTGTCTCTACCGTGCAAAAGGGTGAGCTGCAAACGCGCTGGCTAGGCAAAGATGCGCTGAGCGATCGCCAGCTCTGGAGCGCGACTAAGTTTGTGCCGCTGCTGAATGTGACCGCCCGTGCCAATATCGCTGCCCCTGCTGTAGAGATTGGCCGCTGCCAGGTGCGCGCAGTCGGAACGCAAAGCGGCTACTCATTTGACGATTTGGCGAAGGGCATTGTCACCTATGACAATCGAATTGCCACCTCTAATTCGCTCGCGGCGATGTTCAAGCATTTTGAAACGCCCGCTCGTTTGGAGGAATGGACGCGGCAGCTCACGGGCAACGGCCAGCTGTCTTTTCAGGGACGCTACGGTGAAGCGCCCTTCATCGAATTTCCGCAGCTATGGGATCCTAAAACCCGGCAGGTGCTGCTGCAGGCGGCTGGCGAAAAGCATCAGGGTCAAAATTTGGTCTCCACTTACGATCTCACCCGGCTGCTGACCATGGCCGGTTGGCACTGGCATCTGCCTCAGTCCGCAGTGATCCCCGGCATTCAGGGACATAGCCTGTCCAGCTTTATTCAGGCGATGGGCGCAGATACCGCCCGGTACGTAGATGTCGCGCTAGACACTTTGGGATTGACCGGGTATGTGCGATCGCCCGTGATTATTTCTAAAAGTGGGTTTGGTCGGAGCGATCAGCGCGATCGCACCGAGCTCACCTACAGCGCTCTCGTCCAGTTCAGCCTGCCCCGGCAAGGCGCGCCCGACCCCACCGCCACCCATCAGCAGTATTCTCTGAGCTTTACGCTAATAGCAGCTAAAGCAACGGGCGATGCCAATCAAGAAGCCAGATACGTCGATGCGCTCATGGCCGCTGAGGTCACCGAAATTCTGCGACGAACCATCACGAATCAACTATAAGACCCGCTATCAAACAGCGCTTTGCCATCAATCGGTTTGTACGACATCCAGTCGGGAGTCTACGAGCCGTTTGACCCAAGCTTTTAGATAGTCGCGGTTAAGCGCCTGCTCTTTGGGAATGTCAGTATCAGCCGGGTAAGGCATCATGCCGCGCACCGCTGCCTCGGTCACACAAAACATCGACTTTTGAAAGCTCTGACAGAGCTGCACCCGAATATCATCTTGACCGCGCACCGACGCTTGGTACATCTCTTGCAGATAGTCCGGCACATAGTGGCGCATGTCCTGCATCAGTAAAGTGGGGGGAATACCCGCGCCGCCGATGGGCAGCGGGTCGGCAAAAAGTGCGCCGTAGCCAAACTGAGCCTGGTCAATTGGCACCTGATGCGCCTGAGCGTTGTAAGAAACGGTGCCAAAAAACGGCGTCCCGCGAATGAAAATACTTTCTACGTAGGGCACTGCCGTATCGGACAAGAAGGTTAACCCTGCAGACTCTGGAATAATGTCGTAGCGGGTGCCGCCAATCGTAACGCCGTAGGTAATAGGCCGCGCTGCACTGGCTACCAGCTCTGCCTTGATCAGCTCAACGACATCAGCGATCGCGGTGATTTTTCCCTGCCTATACTGTTTTGCTAACTTAGCAAACATATCGCTCATAACCCGCCAAAACTGGCCGAGACCCGAGTAATAGGCAAGCTGTCGCACCTGTTCTGGCAGATAGTCTGGGAAGAATCGGTTGAGCGTCAGCAGCAGTGGGTTAAACCGAATTCTGGCCTGAATCGCCGGGCTACAGGAAGCCCAAAACTCGTCGGAATCTAAGTAGTCATCTAAACCGCCGCCGCCGTGCCAGACCATCGTCCGCATGACGTACTCGGCATACTCATAGTTAATTCGGTCGTGCCAGAGGTGCTTGGCAATTTTTTGGGGCGTTATTTCGCCATTGAAGTACTTAAAGATTGGGAATAGTACTAAAAACTGATGCTCGGCGATATAAGTCAGGTTGATAGCATAGGCGTCTAAGACAACGCCATAGGTGTCGAGCACGCCGACGACTTCTTTCAGGTTTTCGGGGGTGTTGGGCAGTAAAGTCTGTCCTGCTAGCAGGCGCTGTACGTAGTCTGCGGCAGAATAGATGGGAGCGAGCTTAGTCTGCCTAGCAGAGGATGGGGTCATAGCGATCGCGCTTGCATAAAACAGCCGGTCAGAGATCGAAATTGCTATTGCAGAATGTCAGCGGTCGAGGCAGCGGGCACCGGCGCAACCGTGAGGACAATCATTTGTTCAGGAACGGGCGTAAAGGCGGTAGTGGTCGGCTCCATCCATCGGGTGATCCACTCTGGCTGTAGACCAAAAGCGAAAATGAGCAGAACTAACGCTAAGGCCGGCATGCGATCGCGCCACTTCACCCCTGGCAGTTCGGTGTCTACAGGCACCCCCAGTCTGGCAGGCTTGACCGCCAAGCGGCCAAAAAAGACTCGGTTGATCATCAGCAAAAAATATACCGCCGTGAGTCCGGAGCCTACTATACACAATAGCGTCTGAGGAGCCCGGCTCTCAAAGCTGCCGCGAAATACAATAAATTCTGCAATAAAGCCCACCATCCCTGGAATACCGGCGCTAGCCATCGCCCCTAGCACCATCAGCGAGCCGATAAAAGGCAGACCGCGCTCTGGCGCTAAGAGACCGCGCAGTACGGTCAGGTCGCGGGTTCCAGTTTTTTTGTAGACCACGCCGACCAGTAAAAACATCAGCGCCGAAATTAAACCGTGGCTCACCATCTGCAAAACCGTGCCCAAGATGCTCAGCGGTGTTGCCGCCGCCGCCGCCAATAAGATGTAGCCCATATGACCGACAGAGCTGTAGGCCACCATTTTTTTCATGTCAGTTTGGGCGATCGCCGCTAGCGACCCATACAGTACGCTGACCACTGCCCACCAGGCCAGCAGCGGCGACAGATCGAGCCAGGCTGCCGGAAACAGGCCAACGCAAAAGCGCAGCATTCCGTAGGTACCCAGCTTCAGCAGCACCCCAGCGAGCAGCACCGAAACCGGCGTTGAGGCCTCCACATGCGCGTCCGGTAGCCAGGTGTGAAACGGCACCAGCGGAATTTTGATGCCAAAGCCAATCAGCAAAACTCCCATCAGCACCGTTTGCTGCACCAGCGTCAGCCCTTGCGCCAGCGCCGGGTCGTAGTCAAAGCTACCTGTCCCTGACAAGAAGACCAGCCCCAAAAAAGCCGCCAAAATCAAAATGCCAGAAAACGCCGTATAGATTAAAAACTTGGTGGCCGCGTAGCCGCGCCGCTCGCCGCCCCAGATAGCAATCAGCAGATATAGCGGAATCAGCTCTAGCTCGTAAAACAGGAAAAACAGCAGCAGATTTTGCGCCAGAAAAGCACCTGCTACTGCGCTGGCAATCACCAGCAACAGCGGATAGTACAGCCGGGGTCGCTTCACATTGCTGCTGATATAAACTGCCACAAAACTTAGCAGACTGTTCATCACCACCAGCGGCAGCGCAATTCCATCTACGCCCAGCCGGTAGCTGAGCCCGAGCGGCTCCACCCAGCTAATCTGCTCAACAAACTGAAACCCGGAATTCCCAATGTCAAACTGGCTGACTAGATAGACCGACAGGGCCATCGTGACCCCCAGGGTAATCAGCGCCCCTAAGCGAGCCTGGGCAGATTCGAGTGGCCTTGGCCAGAGGCTGATCAGCAAAGCCCCTACCAGAGGGGTTAACAGCAGCGCGCTCAGTATCACAGTTTTCCTCGTATTCTCACTCGTTGCATTCCTACTGCTGGCATCACTGTTCCTGGCATCACGACTCCTGGCATCACCACATCGCCCAAGTCGTCATCAGTACCAGTAGTCCGACGCCGAACACGATAGTCAAAATGTAGTTTTGCGATCGCCCCGACGCACTATATTTCAGCCCCTCGCCACTCAGCAGCGACGCCGCTCCGACAAAGTTCACCGCCCCATCTACGACATAGCGATCCATCCAGCTACTCAAATCCGACAGCCGTACCACCAGCCTGACCACCGTGCCCTCATACAGCCGCCCGGTGTAAAAGTCATTGCCCAGCAAATCTTGAAGTACCCGCAGGGGAGCCAAACTCGACCGGGACCATGCCCGGTTCAGCGGCAGGTAGAAGCCCAGCCCCGTTCCGAACAGACCAGAGCCGACCAGCAGCAGCACGGCTGGCAAATTAAAGTACTCCAGCGGCGGCAGCAGCGACATCCGCGCCATCAGCAGCGGCAACACCAGCACAAAAACCGAGAGAATCACCATCGGCAGCGCCATCAGCCAGCCTACCTCCGGCGTCCGGCGAGTCTTCGGCTGCGGCTTACCTAAAAACACCAGCCGAAATACTCTTACCAGATTCAGCGTCGTCAAGAAATTCACCAGCAAAAACACCCCTACCAGTACCGGATGCTCCTGCCACAAAAAATCTATCCCCAAGCAAAACGACCAAAAACAGCCAAAAGGCAGCACGCCTGCTAATCCGAGCGCACCGGTTAGATAAGCCAACGTCGTCGCCGGCATCCGTGACCAAATCCCCCCCAGCTCCGTCAGGTCTTGATTGTTCGTGGTGAAGACCACTGCGCCGATACTCATAAAAATCAGCGCCTTCGCGACTGCGTGGGTAAAGAGCAGCGTCAGAGCCACGCCCGGCCACTCTGTGCCAACCGCGATAAAAACCAGACCGACGTAGGCACTGGTGGAATACGAAAAAGAACGCTTAAAGTCGATCTGTGCCAGGGAAACCAGCGCCGCGCCAATGGCGGTAGTGACTCCAATTGCAATCAGCACATCGAGCGTAATCGGCGAGAGCACCACCACTGGCTGAATTTTGATCAGCACATAAGCGCCGCAGGTAACCACCACAGAGTTTCGCAGAATAGACGCGGGGCTCGGGCCTTCCATCGCTTCATCGAGCCACAGATGCAGCGGAAACTGAGCGCACTTACCGGTCGGGCCAGCAATCAGCGCCAGCCCCATCAAAGTCGCCGTCGCCGGAGCCAGATCAGCAGTTTTTACCCAAACATAAAGATCGTCAAATCGGAGGCTGCCAGCGTAAGTACTCAGGGCTACTAACCCCATCAGCAAAAGCACATCGCCCACTCGCTTGGTTAAGAAGGCATCGCGTGCCGCCGTCACCACCAGTGGCTGAGCGTACCAAAAGCCCACAATCAGGTAGGTAGAGAGCGTCAGCATCTCCAGCAAGAAATAGCTCGGAAACAGCGAACTGCTCAAGATGATGCCGCTGATAGCGCCTTCAAAAAATCCCATCAGAGCAAAGAATCGGGCCAGTGCCCAGTCTTTTTCCAGGTACCCCATGCCATAGATTTGAGCGAGCAAACTCAGCCCGGCGGTCAGCTCCAAAAAGATCAGGTTGACTGCTGACAGATCTAACGAAATAGAGAGATTGAGCCCAGCTACATCAAGCCATTCAAAGCTCACTTCCTGGCTACCGGTATTCCAGATCGCCTGTAGCAGCAGCAGGCCGTGAAGAGACGCCAGCACTGTCATGAAGACATTGATATACATTGCGGGCCGAGGTCCGGTCTGGCGGATTAGCCGGGTAGCCCAGGGCAGGGCCAGCAAGGCTCCCAGCAGTCCATACAGGGGAATCAACCAGCTCCATTGAATCAAAAACTGCATTACTGACATTTCAAAATTTCAAAAACAGTGGCTAAATCTCGTCTTGGCTATATTCCACTTCACGTCGCGCTGATGGCCCAGCCAAAACTGGAGATAGGCGGCGTCGAAAAGGGAAAGCGCTCAAGTTGACTCAGGGGCGGTAACCTAGCAAAGACGACAGCGCAAACTTCAATAGACTTAAACTTTTTTCAAACTCAAACTTTTATGAGAGACGAGCGATCGCATGAGCGACCCGAGCATCTCATTATTCTCAGAATTCCATCTTACCTGAGCGGTGAACCCTTCTCATCGTCGCGCTAGGTCTCTTACATCGGTTAACTCAAATTCATTTTTCAACACAAATAGCAACGATCTCTTCATAAGTTTTAATAATGACTCATATTAATGACAATCATTGAGGCTTATGTTGTCAAAGCGACAGCGTCACTTTATTCTGAATGATGACGCAGTGAGTTATGCAGGCTAGCCTGGAAAATTTTTGAGCGTAGAAACAGCTGGTTCCTAACCATTTAGTACTGACCTGAGATCTCCGTGGTCAGCACTAAGCGGTTAGGCGCGGCTTACTCTACCGGAAAGACAACCTGCCATAGCTTTTTAATTTGAAGGAGATTGTAACGAATGCCTATTGCTGTAGGAATGATCGAAACGAAGGGTTTCCCCGCAGTGGTTGAAGCGGCTGACGCGATGGTCAAAGCGGCCAGAGTCACCCTAGTGGGCTACGAGAAAATTGGTAGCGGTCGGGTGACTGTGATTGTCCGAGGCGATGTTTCTGAAGTGCAGGCCTCTGTTTCTGCTGGCGTTGAGTCGGTAAAGCGGGTGAATGGCGGCGAAGTACTCTCCACTCACATCATCGCGCGGCCTCATGAGAACCTGGAGTTTGTGCTGCCAATTCGCTACACCGAGGCGGTGGAACAGTTCCGCTCATAGCAGCTGAGAGCTTGATTCGTCTTCATGCGCGTGGCTGTTTGAGAGCGTTCTTGAAAGCAGCTAAGGGGTAAGAAGCGGTCAATCTAAGCCGATTGAGGTCGAGGCGGTTACGACCTATCTAAACAGGTAGGATTTTAGAAGAGTTGGGTGAGTGCGGTCTTAACACCTTTGTCTCGAACGTAGTGCAGGCAAAGGCATGAGGCGATTGGTTGTTTTTAGTTTTCTTTAGGAAAAGAGTATGGCAATTGCAGTAGGAATGGTGGAAACTTTGGGTTTCCCCGCAGTGGTTGAAGCGGCTGACGCGATGGTCAAAGCGGCGCGCGTCACTTTGGTAGGCTACGAGAAAATCGGGAGTGGCCGGGTCACCGTGATCGTGCGAGGCGATGTCTCTGAAGTGCAAGCATCGGTCGCCGCTGGCGTTGAAAATGTGAAGCGAGTGAATGGTGGTCAGGTGCTTTCCACCCACATCATTGCGCGCCCTCACGAAAACCTGGAGTTTGTGCTGCCGATTCGCTATACCGAGGCAGTAGAGCAGTTCCGCGAGAGCGTGAGCGGCATCCGCCCCTACGGTAGATAGGCATGCGCCTGGCCAAAGTTAGGGGGACGGTGGTGAGCACCGTCAAAGACGAAAGTCTCAGGGGGGTGAAGCTACTGCTCGTGCAGTTGATCAGCGAGTCTGGCAACCCCCAGGATGACTACGAAGTGGCCGCTGATGTGGTTGGAGCAGGGATTGGGGAGTGGGTGCTGGTTGCTAGAGGCAGCTCGGCTAGGCAGCAGCAGCGCTATAGCGAGAAACCTGTGGATGCGGCCATTATCGCCATTATTGACACCGTCAGCTTAGACTCTGGCCTGCTCTACGATAAACGAGAAGACTTTTAGGTAAGGAATGGGGTCAAATGGTAGCCCAAAACGTGGCTCCCGCTAACCCACGGTTGAGCCGACTGATAGGTCCGACGGTGGATGCCTCTGCCAACATTCATGAGTTCTCTTTACTAGAGGGTGATGTGCGGGTGGGTGCTGGGGCACTGGTGTCACCGGGCACGGCGGTTACGGCTGAAGCGGGCGCTGCTGTGGTCGTGGGCGATCGCACTAGCCTCTTGCCGGGGGTCATCATAGAAGGGGCTAGCGGCGCTCAGGTGATGGGTGATCGTGGCCCCTGTTCGGTTTGGCTGGGCGATCGCACCGTCGTCGCGCACAAATCTATCATTCACAGTCCGGCCTTCATCGGCAAGGACTGTTTCATCGGCTTTCGCTCCACCGTGTTCAACGCTCGCCTGGGCGATGGCTGCGTCGTGATGATGCATGCGCTGATTCAAGACGTGGAGGTGCCGCCCGGTAAGCAAGTACCTTCAGGCAGCGTTATCACCAGCCAGCACCAGGCCGATCAGCTCCCTGACGTGCGCGCCCAAGACCTTGAGCTTGCCAGAGAAGCCATGGGCAGCGCAGCCTACGCCAATAGCCGAGGCCAATCCCAGCAGGGCAGCTACGCTAGCCAGTCATCCCAGGCGCGTTTCATTCCCATTCAAAGTCACTCAGCGAGCGTCAGCCGTTCTGCCCGGCAGAGCCCATCCCATCAAACCTTACCCAACCATTCCTACGCTACCGAAGGAGCAGCCATGCAAACCCAGAGACTCGCACCAGAAATTGTCCAGCAGGTTCGTCAGCACCTGAGCCAGGGCTATCGTATCGGGATGGAACATGCCGATAAGCGTCACTATCGCAGCGGCGTTTGGGAAACCTGTCCGCCCGTTAAGGACACGCGAGAGCAGGCAGTGTTTGCGGCCTTAGAGCAGTGCCTTTCAGAGCACTCAGGTGAGTATGTGCGCATGTTTGGCATCGACCCGCAGGTCAAGCGACGAGTAGGCATGGTGACTGTGCAGCGTCCAGATGATCGACCTGTCAGCATTGATGCCAAGGCAGTAGCGAGCAGCAGTTCTAGCTACAGCACCTCTAGCAGCTCTAGCTACAGCAATTCTAACTACAGCAGCAATGGTAACGGCAGCTCCTCAGAACTGAGTCCGGGGGTGGCTCAAGAGGTGCGAAATCTGCTGCAAAGCGGCTACATAATTGGCACTGAGCATGCTGATCCGCGTCACTATCGGAGCAATGTTTGGAAGGTTTGTTCTCCGATCAAATCCAATCGCGAGCAGGAAGTGTTTTCCCATCTAGAGCACTGCCTAGACGAGCACAGCGGTGAGTATGTGCGCATGTTTGGCATCGATCCTCAGGTCAATCGTCGGACGGCCAATACGACTATTCAGCGGGCTGATGGCAAGCCGGTGAACGTTTCACCCGGTCGGCCAATGGCGGATGTGAGTGGCGATCGCACCTCCAGCTCCAGACCAGATCCCAGACAAAGCAATTCCCAAGGCCACAGCCAAAGCCACAGCATTACCGGCGGCAGCGACGAAGCAGCGGTCAAAGCCGTTGGCCAGATCGTCCGGCAGGGCAACCAGATTGGCGTGGAATATGCCGACGCCCGGCGCTATCGCAGCGGCATCTGGCAGACTGCCCCCATCTTGCAGGCCCGCAATGAGTCAGGCGCAATTAGCCAGCTCCAGCGGTTCCTCAATGAGCATGCTGACAAATACGTGCGGATTTTTGGCATCAATAGCGCTATGAAGACGCGGACAGCGGCGACTACTATCCAGAAGCCGGGTAAAAAAGGTAGCCAGAGTCAGTCAACGGGCAAGCAAGGTGGATTTGGCCAAGATCCCATCAACGAGAATCCGCCCCATTACGACGACCCCGCTTACCTTCAGTCTGGGCGAGGTGGCGGTAGTGACCGCAGTGGCGGCATGGACCCCAAAGTTATGGATCAGGTGACTCAGCTCGTCAATCAGGGTCACAAAATCTCTGTTGAATACGCCGACAAGCGTCGCTATCGCAGCGGCATTTGGAAAACTGGAGCGGCTATTAGCGCGCAGCGTCCGGCTGAAGCGATTTCGGCACTGGGTAAGCAGTTAGCACAGCACAGAGATGACTATGTAAAGCTCGTCGGGATCGATCCGCAAGCGAAGCGACGGGTCGTAGAGATGACGATTCAAAAACCCGGCCAGGGGGTTTCCGGGACAGGCCCAGACCCTATTAATGCCAACCCACCTCACTATGATGATCCGGCTTATCGCGGTCAGCCCAGCAGCTACGGCAGCGATCACTACAGCAGCGATCGCGTCGGCGGTGGTTACGGCAGCGGCGGTTACAGCAGCGGCGGTTACAGCAGCGGCGGTTACAGCAGCAACGGTGGCAGCAACGGTGGCAGCAGCGGACTTGAGTCCAAGGTGATGGATCAAGTCACGCAGCTAGTAAACCAGGGCCATCGCATCTCGGTTGAGTATGCTGACAAGCGGCGCTATCGTAGTGGCATCTGGAAGACTGGTGAAGCGATTGATGCCCGCCGTCCGGCTGAGGCTATCTCTGCACTCGGCAAGCAGTTGGCCCGGCATCAGGGCGACTATGTCCGTTTAGTTGGTGTCGATCCGCAAGCCAAGCGTCGTGTCCTAGAGACGACGATTCAGCGCCCATAAGCGACCTGCCGTCACTGCAAGCATCCTCTGTAACCAACGTGACCCTAAGGGACCCTACTCTCGTCAGCTCGACCCATTACTGTGTGATGGGCGATGTCACTATTGATGAATCGGCAGCGATCGCACCCGGCGTGGTTTTACAGGCAGCATCGGGCAGTCGCATCGTGGTTGGTAGAGGTGCCTGCTTAGCTGCTGGCGTTTGTGTACAGTCGCGGGCAGGCCTGCTGACGATCTCAGCAGGCGTCAGCTTGGGGTCCAGCGTGTTAGTCGTCGGCAAGGGCACCATTGGAACGAACGCCTGCGTCAGCCCAGGCAGTACGCTGATCAATCCATCCGTGGCAGCCGACACAATTCTGCCGCCCGACACGTTAATCGGCGCTCAGCCAGATTCGCCACAGCGCAATGACTATAGCCGGGCTCAGCCGGTCAGAACTCAACCGGTCAGTGCTCAAACAGAAACGTTCAAAAATACTTTTGTTGAACCTGGGCCAATTGCACCCAAACCCATATCGGTTCCCGATCTGAGCGATCAGACCAGCACCTTTGTGCCACCACCGCTGCTCAACCAGCCCTTCAGCCAGCCGGTTCAGACCAACGGATCACTCAACGGCCCCCATAACGGCTCCTCGACTAATGGCGTACAATCAGGCTATGGATCGTCATCACTCGCTGCGCCCACCCCTAACCATCAGGTATACGGCAAATCACAGGTGACCGAACTCATTTCAGCGCTGTTTCCCAACCGGCAGCCGCTGAACGACAACTCTTCTTCTTAAACGTATGCAGTCAGATGCTACTCCCCTTCGCAAGCCGACCGTAACTGCCCGCAATTGGCTGCACGATACGGCGCTGGGCATGGTCTCAACGACGAGCTTCCCGGCAATTATTGGCACAGCCGATGCCATGATGAAGTCTGCTAACGTATTTTTGGTGGGCTACGAAAAGACGGGTGGTGGCCACTGCACAGTTATTGTCAGAGGCGGTGTCGCCGACGTGCGCATGGCGGTTCATGCCGGTGAAAAGACTGCTCAGCAGTTTGGCCAGTTTATCTCTTCTTCTATGATTCCTCGGCCAATGGCTAACCTGGAGGCGGTTTTACCCATCACCGCCCGGCTAGAAGATCTAGAAGGTGTGGGCCAGTCAATGGGCGGCAGCGCTATTGGCCTATTAGAGACCCGAGGCTTTCCGGCGATGGTCGGTGCGGCTGACGCGATGACCAAATCAGCCGAAATTACGCTGCTCTCTCACGAAACCATCGGTGAAGGGCTCTGCACGATTATTATTCAGGGCTCACTTTCTAATGTGGTGATTGCCGTAGAAGCAGGCATGAATGAGGCTGAGCGCATCGGCGAACTCAACTCGGTGATGGTGATTCCTCGGCCACTAGGTGAACTAGAGCGCAGCTTACCTAAGGCGCAGACTGTCGAAGAAAAGCAGCCTCAAGCCGTGCGGCTACCGCTGAAGCTAGAAGAGCGCAAGGAGCGGCAGAAGGAACTGATTCCGGCTAGAGCCCCGGAGCTAGAGACCATCGAGAGAAAGCGGCAGTCGGTGCCGATCAAAGAATTAGAAACCGAAGAACTGTAAGGGGGGCCGGGCTACTCCAAAAGAAGGCGAAGTGCCTACGACTGCGCTCAGCCCTCTCAGCTGTGCTGCATCAGTTAGTGAAATCTGTCGGGCCTTCGTAGCCAGAAGCAGCGGCCAGTGTCTCCAGGGTTTGAGTCCCTTCTAGAAACTGACCGTTTACCTCCCAGGAAGGAAACCCTTTAAGCTCCGGAATAGCCTGACAGACGGCAGTTTGCGAGTTCAGGCCATCTGGCGCACATTCGACGTAAGGCATTTGTGCAACTGCCTCTTTGCCGAATAGCTGCTTTTGATCATGGCAATGAGGACACCAGTAAGCACCATACATATTGGCTCCAATGTCGTTGAGGTGCTGAGCTAGCGCTATTTCAGCCTCACCAGAGGCCGTTGTAATCGCTGGTCCGGCCCCTTCAACTTGAGCCCCATCGGCGGCCTGCACGCCCGAGTTTAATGGGCCGCCGGGCACTGCGTAAATGCCAAATGTCCCGACTAGCGCTAGCGTTGCCACAATTACGCCGGTAAACAGGATCTGACCGCGATCATCCCAGCGCCGCCCTAGCAAGGTGAGCAAAAACATTAGAACTGTCATCGTGGCCGAGGCAATGCAGTAGAGACAAACCGCTTTGATCTCGGTAGACAGCACATACATTAAAAAGCCGCTGAAGACCATCATGCCGGTCGCCCCGATAAACAAGAGCGGCCAGGTGAGACCTTCTAGCTTAGTGCGCAGCGCTTTATTTTTCTCAATACTGACCAGCAGCGGCGCTACGGCTAGTACCAGCATCGAGAGGTAGGATAAAAAGCCAAACAGCGTCAGCGGCAGGCCAAAGATAGTCGCCCATTCGCTAGAGAGAACGCGATCGCACCCTCCCAAACAAGCCGCCGTTTTATTCATCAGTTTCACGACGGTCAGATAGCCGGTACCGGCTGCGCCAATGGCAGCGATCGCCCCAATCAGCGGGCGCGACCAGCGGTGAATCCAGAGCGTTTCCTGGCGACGGCGTCTCATAGCAAATGCCTGGGCGAATGCCTGGCGAGTAAAGTCTTCAAAAATCAATAGCGCTTGAAATTTTGGATCGAAAGCCCCTAGAGAATCTTAGACAAAAATACCCGTGATCGAACAGGAATCTGTCACAGCTATTTAACTGGCTGCTTGATCCACGGTTGTCATCGTTGTTTAGGCTCTATCCAAAGATCGGCTTAGCCGACTGGCAGCGAGCGGTTTACCTGGGCAATCACGTCATCTCGCTGCGCCAGCCCCTGCTTCAGCGCAGTGGTAAACTGCCGCACCCGAATCGGGTCAATCGACTGCTCAATTTGACCTTTGCGCTTAAGCGAACTAGAGACAATAACCCCGTCAGCAGAGCGAATCAGCTGCGGAATATTCTCCCAGGTTGCGCCGCTACCGATGAATACAGGTGTCTCCCCTGCGGCTGCCCGCGCCAGCTCCAGATCTTCTAAACTCGGCGGGCTGCCGGTGGCCCAACCTGACAAAATCACGCCATCGGCTAGCCCCCGAAAAATCGTATCCTGCACGGCTGTTGTCAGGTTGGGCGTCCCCAGTGGCCGAGCGTGCTTGACCAACACATCGGCCAGTATTTTGACATCGCTACCGAGTTCGCGGCGATAGCGCAAAATGTCGTGAGCCTCACCTTCAATCAGCCCCTGATCGGTCGCCATCACCCCTGTGAGTACGTTGACCCGGATAAAGCTAGCCTCTGTGCAGGTGGCGATCGCCAGCGCACTCCGGGCATCGTTACGCAATACGTTAATCCCAATCGGCAGCGGCACCAGCTGCTGCAGGCGCTGCACCACCAAGCTCATAGCGCTGACGACCGCCGGGTCTACCTGCGACTTAGGAAATGGCGCGTCAAAGAAATTTTCTACAATCAGGCCATGAGCGCCGCCTGCCGCCAGGGCTGTCGCTTCTTGCTCGGCGCGGGCAATCACTGCCTGCAGGTCGCCTTGCCAGCGGGGAGAGGTCGGCAAGGGCAGCAGATGAACAACGCCAATCGCAGGGTTGGCCGTTCTAAAAATCTGGGTTAAGTCCACGGGGTTATTATCTCGGACTCGTCACGTCGTTATTTTGTATAAAGTGGGACAGGGCCGTCAGCGATCGCTTCAAGACCTCGATCTACCTTAACAGTCAATGCTGAGAGTTTGAGCTGAAGTTTGCCAGGCAGACGCTTTGACGACAGCGGCAACGATTTTTCTCTCGTCAATTGTGTAGTTATGTTATGATTTTGGAGAAGAGGATTGCTTTTTGCTTCGAGTTCCTGAAAGCACGGCTTTAGGGTTGCCTGGTGCCTATCCAAGTTCGGGAACAGATTGGGTCAAGTTCGGATGGGCCATTCACAGAGCGATCGCTACACCTGCTTTGTGTCAGATTGGGCTAGTACGACTATTTAAACTGAGAGCATTTCATGGGACAAAAACCCACCATTGCAGTTTCGCACCTGGGCTGTGAGAAAAATCGAGTAGACAGTGAGCATATGCTGGGCTTGCTCGCGGCAGCGGGCTACGGCGTAGGTGTCAACGAGGAACTCGCTGACTACGTGATTGTCAATACCTGTAGCTTCATTGAGTCGGCCAGGGAAGAGTCTGTTCGCACCTTGGTAGAACTCGCCGAAGCGGATAAAAAGATCGTCATCACCGGCTGTCTGGCTCAGCACTTTCAAGGCGAGCTGCTGGCAGAAATTCCCGAAGCGGTGGCGCTAGTGGGTACGGGTGACTATCACAAGATAGTCGACGTAATCGAGCGGGCCGAAGCGGGCGAGCGCGTCAAAGAAGTGTCGGCTGAGCCTACTTATATTGCTGACGAAACGGTGCCTCGCTATCGTACGACCTCAGAAGGGGTGGCTTATGTGCGAGTAGCTGAGGGCTGTGATTATAAGTGTGCCTTTTGCATTATTCCGCACTTGCGGGGGAAGCAGCGATCGCGCCCCATTGAGTCCATCGTGGCCGAAGCTCATCAGCTCGCCGCTCAAGGCGTCCAAGAGATCATTCTGATTTCTCAAATTACTACTAACTACGGCGTCGATATCTACGGCAAGCCCAAGCTAGCAGAGCTGCTGCGCGCCTTAGGCGGAGTCGATGTGCCCTGGGTGAGAATGCACTACGCCTATCCTACTGGCCTTACCCCGGCTGTGATTAGCGCTATTCAAGATACGCCCAACGCGCTGCCCTATCTAGATCTGCCCCTACAGCACTCCCATCCAGAAGTCTTGCGAGCGATGAACCGCCCCTGGCAAGGACAGGTCAACGACCAGATCATTCAAAATCTCAAGGCGTCTTTGCCCGACGCCGTCTTGAGAACTACCTTTATCGTCGGCTTCCCTGGTGAAACCGCCGAGCACTTCGAGCATCTCAAGTCCTTTGTGCAGCGCCATCAGTTTGACCATGTCGGCGTTTTTACCTTTTCCCCCGAGGAAGGCACTGCCGCCTACGACCTGCCCAACCAAATTGAGCAGTCCGTTAAAGACGCTCGCCGCGACGCGCTGATGATAGCCCAGCAGGAGATTTCCTTTCAGCGCAACCAGGCCCAGATAGGCCGCGTCGTCGATGTACTGATCGAGCAAGAAAATCCATCCACGGGCGAATTAATTGGCCGCAGCGCCCGGTTTGCCCCCGATGTCGATGGCTTGGTGTATATCAAAGGTCAGGCCGCGCTAGGTCAGCTAGTGCCGGTCACCATCGAATCGGCAGACGCTTACGACCTGTTTGGGGCTGTCGTTGCCCCAGTCTTGGCCTCAGCCCCTAGCTAGCGCCTGCGCTGCTGTTTCTCAGTCTCACTCTCATTAGGAACACAATGACCTCTTCATTTGCTGATTTAGGACTCTCCCCCGGTCGCGTCAAACATTTGAACGATATGGGCTTTACTAAGCCAACAGCAATCCAGGCTCAGGCCATTCCCCATCTGATTGCCGGTCACGACGCGGTCGGGCTGGCACAGACGGGCACCGGGAAAACAGCGGCCTTTGCGCTGCCGATTTTGGAGCAGGTCAATGTATCCAACCGCTACGTGCAGGCGCTGGTCTTAACGCCGACTCGGGAGTTGGCGATGCAGGTGAGTCAAGCCATGCAGGGTTTTACGATAGATCGGCGGCTGCAAGTTACCGCTGTCTATGGTGGGCAGTCGATTGGGCAGCAGCTAAGTCGTTTGAGAAGAGGATCTCAAGTCGTCGTGGGCACCCCTGGCCGGGTGATTGACCTGATTGACCGGGGCGGCCTGGTACTTGACCAAGTCAGCGTCATGGTGCTAGATGAAGCCGACGAAATGCTCAACATGGGCTTCATTCAAGATGTAGAAAAGATCCTGTCTCACACGCCCGATGAGCGGCAGACGGCCTTTTTCTCAGCCACAATGGAGCCCGCAATTCAAAAGCTGGCCGCTCGCTTTCTCAAGTCTCCAGTGACGGTGAGCGTGGAGCCGCAAAAAGCCTCGACCGCTCGCATCAAGCAAATTGCCTATGTGGTGCCCAAGGGTTGGACTAAGCCGAGAGCGCTGATGCCCATTTTAGAAATAGAAGACCCCGAATCAGCCATCATCTTTGTGCGTACCCGGCGCACGGCGGCGGACCTTACCCGCCAGTTGCAAGCGGCAGGCCACAGTGCCGATGAGTATCACGGCGACCTCACTCAGTCTCAGCGAGAGCGACTGCTACAGCGTTTTCGTCAGCGGCAGGTGCGCTGGGTAGTGGCGACCGATATTGCAGCGCGGGGCATCCACGTTGACGACCTCAGCCACGTGATCAACTACGAGCTGCCAGATAACTTAGATAGCTACGTCCACCGCATCGGTAGAACGGGCCGCGCTGGCAAAGAGGGCCGCGCCGTCTCGATAGTGAGCCCGTTAGAAAAGTACAAACTCACCCGAGTAGAAAAGCGGTTTCACAAGCCAATGGAATATTGCAAGGTGCCCACTCAAGCAGCGATCGCCGCGCGTCATCTGGAAAAACTACAGACCCGAGTGCGAGAAGCGATCACCAGTGAGCGCGTAGCCTCCTTCTTACCCATCGTGTCTCAGCTTGGTGAAGAATACGACATTCGCACGATTGCGGCGGCGGCACTACAAATGGCCTATGATCAGGCGCGACCGACTCAGCTAAGGGCGGAGGAATACGCTGACAAGCCAAAGCCAAAGCCAGTCAAACTGAACGGTAATGAAGCTACTCCTCAAGAGAATCGCGTTTCAACTTCTCAGTGATGGAGCCGCACTAAAGCCTGTGATGCCCTGTGATAAACAATCACAGGGCATTTGTTTGAAGCTGTTTATTTCATCTATTGAGTTAGGCTTTGCCTAGTTGCGAGGACACGCAACTATTAACTATTTGAGTCTTACTCCAGCAGCCAAGCAAACAGTTCTTTGATCGTGAGCTTTAACTCATTTGAAAATGATGGTACGGGAACAACTCTATCTGGCTCATCCAATACCTCAGGTTCTTGTTTTGGACGATAGATAAACACAGTTTGTTCACCGGGATCAATTAACCAACCCACTTCGGTTCCGTGCTGTAGACAGTGCAGAATATTCTTCGTTACTTTTGTTTGGCTTTGATCAGGAGAGAGGATTTCAATTGTCCAATCTGGTGCAGTAGGAAACGTATTGGCAACCTCTCCATTCTCATCACGGGGAATTCGGTTCCAGCGAAAAACTGCAATATCAGGAACAGTTGAACGGCCACCAAAGGTACACCGTAGCTCAGGAAACGCACGAGCAATACGCCTAGGCTTGACTACCCCATTGATAGCAGGTACAAGTTCTCCTTGAATAACGCTATGTTTCCCTTGGGGCATCGATTTTTGAATAATTTGGCCATCAACGTATTCACTTGCAGGCTTCGTCTCCGGCAATTGCAAAAACTCCGCTAAGGTCAGCGCTTTAGATAGTGCTTGTACCATTCAGGTTTACCCCTTTGCCTGCCAGATCCTGAACTAACCACTATTCTATCTAGAAATTGAATGAGGTATGCTTCCACAGGTTGCTTTAAGCTCGAGCCCTATTTTGCTGTCTCAAAATCAGACATGAGATTCAACCTGACTGACTGCGCTGCAATTTCAAGGCATTGTGCAAAGAACCTCAAATTGTGCTGAAGCTGTGTAAAACCCCATACAGATTCTGTGGGTGGGTAGCCTAATATAGGAACACTTCACTGTGCTGCTACTGGCCTTACTGGGAGGAAGCGATACCTATGTTAGTTATTTTGATGGAAAATCAGCTCTTACCTCCCGCTGCCGTCTGTCAAAGTTGCCCGATGGCGAACCAGAGCGGTCTGCCTCGCTGGCAACAGGGCCGTCTGCGCTGCGGCCATCCGATTGACCAACCGCTGCACCAGGGGCCAGCCCAGTACGAATGCACAATGGGCTTTCGGATTGCGGAACTATCAGATCGATAGGCGATCGCTCCAAAAATCACCGACAGATAGAACCGACAGGTAGAATGGATACGCTATGCTAAGAGCGAGGCTGTGGTAGCCAGAATTGTCCCTGAGAACTGTAGGAGTCTGCTATGAATGGATCTGCAACCGCCCTAGATAGAGCTTTTGCAGCCCTGTCATATGTCATGCCGCTAGCTTCTGCGCTCGCTGCGGGCAGCTACTTTTTTACATTCTTACAGGTGCAGGCACCCGCTGTCCTCAGAGTCATCTCCCTGATACTCGCTCCTTTACAGCCCCTGATTGCGCTTGAAAACAGCATTTTTGGCCTGTTTATCTTCATTGCACTGTTCGTCTTCGTCATCAGAAATACGAATATCAGCCGGTTCATTCGCTTCAACGTGCTTCAGGCAATTTTGGTCAGCTTCATGATTTCTATCGTCAGCTTGATTCTAGATGTGCTGGAGCTAACTCGCGGGCTGGTGGGTGAAACCCTTTTGAACGTCCTATTTTTGGGCGGCATGGCGATCGTCATTTACTCCGTTGCTCAATCAGTATTAGGTCGCTACGCTGAGATTCCGACAATTTCAGATGCGGTCAACATGCAGATGCCCTACTAATGAGCGGCTAGCAGCACACCCGCTATACCTCTGACTGAAGCGCTAGCTCTTTTGAGACTGGCGCTTTTAGGATTTTGGCATGTACTGTGTTCTCCAGGCAGCCGATGCCTTCAATTTCGATACGGATGCGATCGCCCAGCTCAACCGGCCCTACCCCTTCAGGCGTACCGGTCAGCACCACATCTCCTGGCAACAGCGTAATGGCCTGACTGATATAGGCCACCAAATAGTCTGGCGCGAAGATCATGTCGGCAATAGAGCCCGACTGAGCCGGTTGAGTTGCACTATTAACAAACGTTTTCAGGTGAGCCCCCGCTGGAATTTCTCTGACAATCCAGGGGCCGAGCGGACAAAATGAGTCAAACCCTTTGGCCCGCGTCCATTGCCCATCTTGTCGTTGCAGGTCGCGAGCGGTCACGTCGTTGGCAATGGTGTAGCCCCAGATCTTGCTACGGGCCTCGGCGACTTCGCAGTTACTGCAGCGATCGCCAATCACAACTGCCAGCTCACCTTCGTAATCGACCCGCTGAGACTGAGGCGGGTAAAAGATTGGCATGTCAGCAGCAGTCACTGCCGTCGGCGGCTTCATAAACAGCAGCGGCTGCTGGGGTAAGTCGTTGCCTAGCTCGGCGGCGTGTTGGGCATAGTTACGACCGACCGCAATCACTTTGGAGGGCGCACAGGGAGCTAGCAGCGTGTATTCTTCTAACGCAAGTTCGGTAGCCGTTGCCTGTCCGTTGCGCCACGGCGGGGCATCCAGCACCCGTACCCGGCGATCTGCCTGGAGTAACCCATAGTGAAGCTGCCCTGATGATGATCGAACTCGGACATAGCGCTGCGACATAGGTTTTGGGTTATCCCTTAGGTGGACATGCTCTTTGGCCCGCACAAGCAGGCGCGGTTCTTGGTATGATTGTAAGCCCTTGCTTTTACCCACGCTACGCTCGATGCCCAGATAACGCTCATAACGGGGCTCAAACGGGCGCAGAGCGGCAGCGGTAAAAGCCACATGACCACAAGGACCTCAACTTTAAAGGCTATGAACACACTTTACGAAACCATGTACATTTTGCGGCCTGATCTCGGTGACGAAGCCGCTGACCAGACGATCAGCCGCTATCAGGATCTCCTCAAAGAGCAAGGCGCTGAAATGCTCGAAACCCAGCACCGGGGCAAACGCCGTCTCGCTTACGAAATCAATCGCTATCGGGAAGGCATCTATATCCAGATGAACTACCAGGCTCCCGGAACAGCGATCGCCCCCATGGAGCGAGCCATGCGCCTGAGCGAAGACGTGATTCGCTATCTCACTATCCGCTTTGAAGAGCCGACCGAAGAAAGCGATGAGCCAGAAGCGATCGCCACAGCCGCACCGCTCGGTTCGTAAGGCAAGGCACCAACAAGATAGCAGGCTGCACGCAGCAGACATGGCCCTCGGGAAGTGTCTGCTTTTTCATGCTTACAGTAACGAATGTCTCTTTTTTTACATAGCCACCTCAGTCTTCATCAGGTTTTCTTTATCGTTTTAGAAGTGATATATATCCAGAAGCGACTGGTCAAAGGGTGTAGCTCTACCCCGCGCTAAGGTTTTGACAAGGCATCCTTACCAGACCATTTGACCGTTAATCCATTCGATTACACAGGAAGGTTCGCCAGTGACTCAGCTAGTTAGCAGCAATGTTTCGAGCAGTCAGTCAGAAATCGCCCGGTTAAAAGAAGAGCTGTCAATGCGTGACCAGCTCGTACAGCAGCTTTCTCAAGAACTTTTTCGACTGGTCAAAGGCAATCAGGACTTCATGCCGACCCCCGAAGTCTCTGAGCAACATCAGCAGGCAGTCAGATCGCTGCGCGAGCAGCTACAAAAGCTGGAGGAGCAGGTCACTTTCTATCAGGCACAAATTGAAGAGCGAGACGAAGAAGCCTACCAGCTACGCCAAACGACTCAAGAGCTGACAGACCGCACCCGCATGCTAGAGCAGGTCGTCCAAGAGCTGCCCAAGATCTACAAAGAAAAGTTTGCAGAGCGCATGTCTGCTGTTAAAGACCGGGTAGCCAAAATTCAACAGGAAAACCGTCAGCTTCACGCCGAGCTGCAAAGCACCAGCTATCGCCTGGCTGTACGTAGCCGTCAGGGCAGCCTGCATTTAGATTTGCCTACTTTTCCGAGTGAAATGCTGGGCACTAACTCTATGGCTAGCTTTGCCAAGGCAGGCACCACAGAATAGATCGTTACAGACACTGTCCTCGGCTCATCTGTAGATTGGGTTTGTCCGTAAATACTGAATTGACACTTCACGAAACAACGCGCCAAGATTGATAGGTATAGCCATCCGCCAGATCATCTAGCAGATGGCAGTTCACATGGCCTTGCCGCATAACGGCTTTATTGACACTTCATGTCAGGGCCCCTGTGAGCAAAGCTATAGTATAAAAAGCCAACCGCGTTTGGGCGCAGAGCATTTTGCATGGATGAATTGATATCTCTGGAGACGATGCAAGCGATCGCTCGCGAATATGGGTATTGGGCTATATTTTGCGGCATCCTGCTAGAAAACATGGGTATTCCCATTCCCGGAGAGACGGTCACCCTGGTGGGTGGTTTTTTGGCAGGCAGCGATGAATTAAACGTGTGGTACGTATTAGCAGCCGCTACAGTTGGGGCGATCATTGGCGATAGTGGCGGCTACTTGCTGGGCTATTACGGCGGCTGGCCGCTGTTGGTTCGCATTGGCAAGCTGCTCAGAATCTCAGAAGACAAGCTGGTGGGATTGCGCGATCGCTTCAGCCAAAACGCAGACAAAGCCGTCTTACTCGGTAGATTTGTAGCGCTGCTGCGAGTCTTTGCTGGGCCTTTAGCTGGCATCACCCGCATGCCTTACCCTAAGTTTTTACTCTGCAACGCGATCGGCGCGGCTACCTGGGCATCGGTCATGGTCAGCCTCACCTACTTTCTAGGGCGACTGTTTCCCTTAGACGTGCTGGTTAGGTGGGCAGCAGAATTTACCGGCGTCGCGCTGATCGTTGTGATCGGTTGGGTGGCGATTACCTGGTGGCTAGAGTCACGGCGGGCCACACCGCAGGGCCAGTAGGTCGAGGCAGCAAAGGATAGCTATCACGGCAACTCTTCCTTCAGGTGGCCTCACGCTGCCAAATCGGGATACTGATGAAAAATGCTGTGCCCTGACCGACTTTGGAGATGAATTTCAGCTCACCACGATGCTTTTCGGTGATGATTTGATAGCTGATTGACATGCCCATGCCAGTGCCTTTGCCGACGGATTTGGTTGTGAAAAACGGATCGAGAATTCTAGGTTGAATCTCAATGGGAATGCCGGGGCCATTGTCAGCAATGCAGATAATCGCCCGGTCTTTTTTCAGTTTGGTGGCAATCGTAATCTGCGGCTGCTCAGCTTCGGCTAGCGCATCAATCGCATTGACCAAAATGTTCATCAGCACCTGGTTGAGCTGACCGGGATAGCAGTCTATCTGAGGCAGCAGGCCGTATTGCTTCACGACTGCAATGCTTTCGTCGCGGTCGTTGGCTCTGAGACGATGGCTCAAAATCACTAGCGTGCTGTTAATGCCATCGTGCAGATCGACCGTTTTGACTGCAGATTCGTCGAGCCGAGAAAAGTTGCGCAGCGAGAGCACAATTTCTCGAATGCGCTCGGTGCCGATGGTCATAGAGTTGAGCAGTTTGGGTAAATCTTCTCGGACAAAATCTAGATCGATGGCTTTTAGCCGTGCGGCAATGTCCTTAGTCGGCATGGGATAGGCTTGGCGATATAGCTCAATCAGACCCAGCAGATCTTGAGTGTAGTCTTGAGCGGGCTGCAGGTTGCCGTGAATAAAGCCCACCGGATTGTTGATTTCGTGGGCGACTCCGGCCACCATTTGTCCCAGGCTGGACATTTTTTCGGCCTGGATAATTTGGGCTTGGGACTGCTGGAGCTGCGCCAAAGCTGCTGAGAGCGCCTGAGCCTGTTTGCAGCTTTGGGTATAGAGGGTGGCCTGGTTGATGGCGATCGCCAACTGATCGCCCACTGCCTGCAATAATTCCACCTCACCAGCGCTCCAAACATGCGGGCGATCAACGTAATGGCAGATAATCACCCCGGTTTCGTCAGTATCAGTGCGGATTGGCACTAAAATTTCTGAGCGGATGCCCAGCCGGTGCAAGGTCGCTTTGTAGTCTGCATTTTCACAGATATGAGCATCATCTGTCCGGCTGATCACCTGATTTACCAACTGATTGGTGTCAATTCCTAAGTAATCATCGGGATGATTTCCCATGCCGTCGCGCCCCATATCATCAACCGCTTGCACCATTCGCCAGCTAGGAACGGCTGTTGTGGTATCTAACCAGGCAAAACCGCAGTAGTGCAGCTTTAGGCATTGGTGTACAGCTGTGAGAGTCGTGGAGATGACAGTATCTAAATCGAGAGAATTACGGATCTTGGTGGTGACTTGGTTAAGGACGGCCTGACGTTCGGCGGTTTCCTGGAAGATGGCTTCGGCAGCTTTGCGATCGCTAATGTCGCGCATGATCGAAGAATAATATTCCACAGTGCCATCTGCTGCCTTGTGACAAATAATCGCCTGCGAGACCGGAATCTCTCGTCCATAGCGATCGCGAATGAAGGTTTCACCGCGCCAACTGCCCCGCTTCGCAGCAATAGGGAATGCCTCGTTGAGCATAATGTCGGTGGTCTCAGGAGGGGTGATATCGCTGATATGAGCCTGACTGACTTGGTCGGCTGGAATATTAAAAATGAGCTGGCCAGCGCGGTTAAGATAGTGACCATAGCCTGTGGTATCGGCCATACCGACAATATCAGGCGTTGCCTCTAAAATCGCTAGCAGCCTGGACTGTTTATCTTCTAGCTCTTTTTGCTCAGTGATATCTTCGATGACTCCCAATATACCGATGACCTGGCCGTCATTGTTGTGTAGCGGTATTTTGCTGGTTTTCAACCAGGCTTGCCGCCCTCCAAACTGAAGCATCGGCTCCACGATATCTAGTTCTGAGCGATCATCGACCATAACTTTCTGGTCCCAGTCATGGAACCAGTCTGCGTGCTGCTTCCACACCAACTCACGGTCACTTTTGCCGATAATATCCGCCACAGCTTCTAATCCAGCAAAGCCTGCAAATGCTCTGTTACAGCCCAGATAGTGACTTTTTCTATCTTTCCAAAAAATAGCAGAAGGCATTGTGTCAATCACCTGCTGTAGCAACTGGCGAGACTCTTCTGAAGCGACTTCGGCCTGTTTTTTAGCGGTAATATCGGTAGACAAGATCAGCAATTGGTAGATTTCACCAACCGAGTTTTTTATGGGATGGATACTGAGGTTCCACCAGGTGTCTCCTGTCTCAGCAGGCAGCTTCTCTTCAAAGGCCATCCTCTGGCCAGCCTGTACGCAGCAGGCGTAGTACCGCTGATATACCTCAGCGACCTCAGGCGGAAACGCCTCGCTCAATCGCTTACCCCGAATCTGCTCGACGGGCACCGGGCTAGCAGCGACAGTGGCCGCATTAAACGCTAAAAAACGAAAGTCCGCGCCATCTTCTAAAACCTCCACAACATATATGCCGTAGGTAGGGTCGTGCCACAGCGCATTATAAAAGGCCATCGGATCTAAAACGGGTTCGGTCTCTTCAGGCGGGGCATCGGTCAAACAACTGTTCGTCATCAATGGTTTTAACCTCTACTGGCATCTCTTGTTAGACTTCGGTGGAGACAGCTCGCTCAGCCACACTATCAGGCAGTCATCCTAATGTGCCCGAATGGATCTTTTTGAACAGCAGCAGCAGCGGTTGATTGAAGCAGAAGCACCGTTAGCGGCCAGGATGCGACCGCGATCGCTCGATGAATTTATCGGTCAAGACGCTATCATCGGCCCCGGTCGGCTGCTGCGCCGCGCTATTCAGGCCGACCAGCTCTCCTCACTGATTTTCTACGGCCCACCGGGTACGGGTAAAACCACGCTCGCCCGAGTAATTGCGAACACCACGCAGGCTCAGTTTGTCGCAATCAACGCGGTATTGGGGGGCGTTAGGGATATTCGGGAGGCGATCGCCCTCGCCCAAACCCACCGGGGACAATACGGCCAGCGCACTATTTTATTTGTCGATGAGGTGCATCGGTTTAACAAAGCGCAGCAAGACGCGCTGCTGCCCTGGGTAGAAAATGGCACGGTAATTTTGATCGGCGCGACCACCGAGAATCCTTTCTTTGAAGTCAACAAGGCGCTGGTCAGCCGCTCCCGCATCTTTCAGCTCAAGCCCCTCGCCGCCAGCGATCTCGAAGCGATTCTTCAGCAAGTACTGACCGACCGAGCACGCGGCTATGGCGATAGAAATGTGCAGATCGACCCCGATGCCCAAGGCCATCTCGTCAATATTGCCAACGGCGATGCCCGCACGCTGCTCAATGCTCTGGAGCTAGCGGTAGAGACGACGCCAAGCGATCAGGGGTGCATTCACATTACCCTCCCAGTTGCCGAAGATTCCATTCAGCAGCGGGCCGTTCTCTACGACAAAGAAGGCGATGCCCACTTTGACACTATCAGCGCCTTTATCAAAAGCATTCGAGGCTCCGACCCCGATGCGGCGCTCTACTGGCTCGCTCGGATGGTATATGCCGGTGAAGACCCGCGCTACATTTTTCGGCGGCTGGTGATTTTGGCTGGCGAAGATGTGGGCATGGCCGATCCGAATGCGGTGGTCGTCGTCACCGGCTGCGCGGCAGCTTTTGACCGGGTCGGGATGCCGGAGGGACGCTATCCATTAGCGCAGGCGACTTTGTATTTAGCGACTGCCCCTAAGTCAAACAGTGCAATGGCCTTCTTTGATGCGCTGGCGGCGGTAGAACAGGAGCGCGAGGGCGAGGTGCCAAACGCCATGCGCGATGCGACTCGGGATAAGAAAGGGTTTGGTCACGGGGCCGGATATCTATATCCTCACGCTTATCGCGATCACTGGGTGGCGCAGCAGTATCTGCCGGGCAGCCTACAGGGCCAGATATTCTATCAGCCGTCTGACCAGGGTTACGAAGCGGGCATTCAGTCACAGGTGGCTCGGCGTCGGGAGGCTCAGCTCGCGGCTTTGGTAGAGCCTGGCTCAGAAACCCTGACTTATGGCCCGACTGACCAACCGCAGGATCGGTGGCTGCAGCGGGCAACCGGCGTCTTAGGAGAACAGCTTGGAGAAGTGCGCGATCGCCTCTTCACCATTTTCACCCCTCAACGTCATCACAGACTGCTTGATCTCAACGCCAGCACTGGATTGCTCACCTGGGAAGCTATCCGCCGCGTTCCCGAAGGCGGGGTAACCGCCTGCACCCACAGCGAAAAAGACTACAGCGCCTTGATAGAACAATCGGCTCTGCTGCATGAACTCTCCCGGCCTAACGTCGTAAAGGTGAGGAAATCAAACTGGTCAGGGCTACAGCGGACGACAGAAGATACACCTGTTGTTTTCGATGGCATTGTTGGCCGTAATGCGCTGATGTCAGTAGACAACAAGCTTGCAGCGATTCAACAGATAGGTCAGCTTCTGGGTGAAGATGGGAAGATTGCGATCGCCGAATCCATCCCCGCCCGTGGCCAGCGACTGTCCCGTTTACTCAACTCAACGAAAATAGCGCCTGATCTTTACCAACAGCTTAGCGAGGCCGAAGCGCACCTGTACAACAATCCTGAAGATGCAATGGTGAACTGGGATGTACCCGATTTGCAGCGCGATTTTGAGATAGCAGGATTTGTCTGCGATATTGAAGTTGTGATTTTTCAGACACAGGTAATGATCACCTCAGATCTGTTAGCGCGATGGCTGAAGGGAAAGTATGGCGATCGCCTGACAGCTGCCGGTATGTCTGCTGCGGATGTTGAGGAGGTGCGATCGCAGTTTCACCAACAGCTCAAAAATCAAACCGTTACCTGGAGCCGCAGCATCGCCTTCATTAGCGCGGTTCAGAATCGATCTGCATAATCGAAATAATCGAAAAGTGTTCTGAATCAGTAACTTGTCGTCATATTCAGATACATTTGGTTACATTTCTTAAGCAGTTTGTATCGCAACTCTGAAAGAAAAGTGTAGATCTTTAGTTTTTCGGCTTTTGTCTTTATAAGTAATGAGAACAAGCAAAACCGATAACGATTCTGCGGTACACTTTCACGCACTTCACCCCCAATAACTGCTTATGGCTGCTTTAAAAGTTGGTATCAATGGATTTGGTCGCATTGGTCGTCTGGTCTTTCGCGCGGCAATTAACAATAGCAATATCGAGTTCGTCGGCATTAACGACTTGGTACCGCCCGAAACGCTAGCTTACCTGCTCAAGTACGACTCTACCCATGGCACCTTCTCTGGCAGCGTAGAAGCTAGTGACAGCGGCATCATCGTCAATGGTCACCTCATTCCCTGCACCTCTATTCGCAACCCGGCAGAGCTGCCCTGGGGCGAGCTAGGCGCTGACTACGTTGTCGAATCTACCGGGCGCTTTACAACTTATGACGCCGCTCAGTTTCATTTGGAGGCAGGCGCTAAGCGAGTGGTGCTTTCTGCGCCCACCAAGAGCCCTGAGACAGTCAGCACTTTCTTAGTCGGTGTCAACCACAAAACCTTCGATCCGACCAGCGACTATATAGTCTCAAACGCTAGCTGCACCACTAACTGCCTGGCCCCGATCGCCAAGGTCATCAACGACAGCTTTGGCCTGACCGAAGGACTGATGACCACCGTTCACGCCGCCACAGCCACCCAGCCCACCGTCGATGGGCCTAATAGTAAAGACTTACGCAGCGGCAGAGGCGCTGGCCAAAATCTGATTCCGGCCTCTACCGGCGCAGCCAAAGCCGTCACTCTAGTACTACCAGAACTCGCTGGAAAGCTCACCGGCATGGCCATCCGCGTTCCTACACCCGATGTTTCGGTGGTTGATCTAACCTTCCGCACCGAGAAAGCCACTTCCTACGCCGAGATCTGCGATCGCATGCGGGCGGCCTCTGAAAACGAGCTGCGCGGCGTTTTAGGCTACACCGACCAGCCGCTGGTTTCTTCAGACTTTACCGGTGACCCCCGCTCCAGCATTTTTGATGCCCAAGCCGGAATGGAACTCAATGCTCACTTCTTCAAAGTGCTCGCCTGGTATGACAACGAATGGGGCTACTCCAACCGCGTCATGGATCTGATGCTGTACATGGCCGGGGCTGAAGGGCTGCTTTCCAGCGAGGCCGTCCCGGAGCTAGCGGCAGTATAGGCCGTACAGTCAATCCTGCACATACTCTGTCCCAGCAATCAGCGCCATCTCCGCTCGGACAAACTCACGCCCTAAGTAGGCGGCATGATCCAGGTACGTGATTGGGCAAGGATTGTCTTTGTCCTCAAATATTTTGATGCACAGCTCTTTTGCCGTGCGTCCGGTAAAAAGCCGGGTCTCCGCACGAACGGTCTTTCCCCTCACTGAGAGCGGTTTGCCAGTCGCCGGATCGCATGCCAGCCCTTTTTCATTGATGGTGTTAGTGAAGTGCTTGGCACAGATTAGCCCAGCTTCACGGTCTAGATAGATTAAAAAGTAGCCGTTCGGATCTAGCGCAATGTAGCGTTTAGAAAGCTTGTCATCCAGCGCGGCCAGCGCCTTTGCCTCTACAGGTGCAGCTATCGTCATCTCCTGATGCCTTAATTTACGTGAACTCTTGGGCTCACTATTTTATCGCAGTAGCGAAAGGCACGGCCCCATACTTCTTAAACCTGCTGTTCTTCGTTACATGCCGATGGGTCTGTAGATTTGATCGGCAGATTGTCATTGATTTCGTCAATTTGGAACTGCTCTGCCTGGTTAATTTGCTCAATGTAGTCTGCCAAAATCTGATTGAGTTTAGGCGCGTAAAACCGATGCAGGCTGTAGTTCGGGGTAGCCGGAAAGCCGCGCCGCTTCTTATGGCGACCGCCCGCTCCTGGGTCAAAAATTTGGATGCCGTTGGCGATCGCCCATTCAATCGGCTCGTAATAGCAGGCGTTAAAGTGCAGGTTGTTGTATTCCTCAAAAGATCCCCAGTAGCGACCGTAAAGGCGATCGCCCTTAGTCAGACAAAACGACATGCCGACCGGGTCAGGGCTGGTCTCGGTATAGGCAGCGAAAATAACGACGCGATGACACCAGTCCGGATATAGCTGCTCAAAGAACTTACGCTTGAGATACTTACTGCCCCACCAGCCAAACTTGTCGCAGGTATCGCTATAAAAGTCGTACACTTTCAGGCACATCTCCGGCGTCAGCGTCTCACCCGTATGCACCTCGAAGTGAATGCCCGCCTTAGCGACCGACTTGCGCTCTCGCTTAATATTGCGCCGCTGGTTCGCATTAAACTGCGCCAGGTAGTCGTCAAAACTGCTGAAGTCCCGGTTTTGCCAGACATAGCTGTGGTGCAGCCATTTGTGAAAGCCCAGCGCCTCCATCTGCACCTGCCACTGGGGATCGACGTAGAGAAAATTGCAGCCCGAAATTTTATTTTTCAGGCAAAAATCATCAATGACGTTCACCAAAAGCTGAGTTACTGCCGTCTTATCTTCGGTTGGCGCGATTAAAAAGCGGTAGCCCTCTGCTGGGGTAAACGGCGACATACCCAGTAGCTTCGGGTAGTAATCTACACCCAAGCGCTGAGCCAGCTCCGCCCACTGATGGTCAAAGACAAATTCACCGTAGCTATGCCCCTTTAAATACAGCGGAGCCGCCGCGACTAATACGCCGTCTCGCCACAGGGTCAGATGGTTCGGCACCCAGCCGGTCTTCGGCCCGGTGCTGCCAGACGTTTCCATATTCTGAAGCCAGGCCCACTCTAGTGCAGGTGTTGCTAGTGGCATGGCTAGCGCATCCCACTGCCTGGCTGAAATCTCTGCAAGGCGACCTATCCAACGGGCGGTGTACTGCACAGAAGGGGTTGTCACAGGCAATCTAACGATAGGGGACTTCCTATATAGGGTAGTAGAAGTTTTGAAAGAGTGCAGTATGGTCAGGAATGTATGCGGCGTGAAACGGAATCAATACGGGGTAGTGTAAAACGATTGCAGAGTTAAGACTGATAAAGGCCTGCTAGTGAATGGGGTTTAAGGAGGTGTACAGTAACTTCATCCAGATAACTTGGATATAACGTGTCAAAGATTGCATTCACATAAGACGTATTTAGACCTAGCCAATTGGCTAGGTGTATCTATTGCTACCTCTGGTTCTTTTTCGGCAGCAATCCCATTCCTGCAAGGAGTAAGTTATCGTTAAACCAAATACCTTCATCGCAGGGACCAGGGAGTTTGGATTGAGTGGGTTTGCTAGCACTGAATCATAGAAACATTGGTTAAGTGGCGTCAAATCGACAAACTAATTCTTAGTTCTGTCTTATTAGCATTACAGATTCAGGCATCTCCCTCAACTTTGATCTATACCTACAGGGTATTCTCAATGGAGTACAACTGGAAGACGAATGAATAACGGAAGACTATCTACATTTCAGATTAAGCAAATCGACTCTGAACTAGTCAATTTGTTTGAAGACAAAATAGATATGTCAGACTACGGCAAGAAAAAGTTAAACGAGAAGCAGCTAGCATTTAAGAGCAGAGCATTAGCAGCCTATTCCCTGCATATTCTGGCAGGAGTAAGTTCGCATCAAGCCGCAGAGTCTATTGTTGATGGCTTTGATGATAACGGAATTGATGCACTACTGTTTCAGAAAAGTCAGAGTACATTGTGGTTGGTTCAATCAAAATGGATTCAAACTGGCAAGAAGTCTCCGCAGGCAGCAGAACTTAGAAGTTTCAAAGATGGCATCTTTGATTTATTAGATTTCAATAGTTCCAGGGATAGATTTAACTACAAGTTTGAGTGCAAGGAAGACGAGATAAACGCTGCTCTCACTTGCCCTGGATTGAAAATAAGAGCGGTTGTTGCTTACACTGGATCCGCGTTGGGAAAGCATAGCAGAGGCGTTTTGAGTGACTTAACTGAAGACTTGAATGACGGTGAAGATATCGCCTCGTGCGACATATTCGACTTAGAAAGCACATTCAAAGCTTTGTCAGATCGCCATAATAAGCAAGATATTAATGTTCAGTTTGAACTATCAAATTGGGGAAGAGTAGATGAGCCTTACAAAGCTTTCTACGGACAGATCAATGCTTCAGATGTAGGCAGATGGTGGGTTGAACATAAGAACAAGATTTTTGACCAGAATATAAGAGAATTTATAGGGGAAAGCAGCGTCAATCAAGAAATCTCTGGTACTATGAATGCCGAGCCGGAGCTTTTTTGGTACTTCAACAACGGCATTACAGTGCTCTGCAAAGAAATTAATAAGGTTGGAGCTAAGAAGACCAGAAACATAGGAGATTTTGATGCGAAAGGGATCAGCATTGTCAACGGCGCTCAAACAATAGGCTGCATAGGTGCTTTGTATCAAAGCTCTTCTCCTGAAGAACGTGAAAAAATTGAATATGCGGAAATTTCGATTAGGTTTATTTCCTTAGAGGGGTGTGAGGAAGATTTTGGTTCAAGAGTTACCAAAGCGACTAATACACAAAACAGAGTCGAGAGCAGAGACTTCATTGCTTTGGATTCTGAACAAGCTAGACTAAGCAAAGAATTTAGAACATGTGGAAATAAATACCATTACAAACGTACTGCTGAGACAATTGTCAGAGATGAGAAAAACTACGAGTTGGAAGAGGCTACTGTAGCATTAGCCTGTATGAGTCAAGACGTCGCCTTAGTTATTCAAGCCAAGCAAGAACTGAGCAGCTTGTGGACAGATTCTACACAGCCACCATATACATCTTTGTTCAATTCTTATGTCGATGCAACAAGGTTATGTAGATGCATAGATATAAAACGACGAGTCGAAGAGTTAGTTTGTAAAGAGCAAAAAGATACGGATAACAAAACAAGAAAGGCTGTGCTTAATCACGGCAATCTATTTGTCTTGCACCTTGTATTTGCTCGAACAAAACAAGACGTATTTTCTTCTGACACCAGCGAATTAGATTTCAGTAATTTTGTTAACAGCAATGTACCTGACATGGCTCGTAAAATTATTGATAAGATTGAGAAAGACGTGAGTGAACGATACAAAGCAAGCTACGTCTGGAATATGTTTAGAAGTGTTCAGAAGAGTAGAAAGTTAAAGGATCGTATTTTGTAAAGGGATGCTATCTCGATTTTTCAGGTTCTAGCTAGAGAATACGATAGCGATTACTCTCAAATATCCGCCGCAAAAGTTAGGCTTTCGGTTGAGGCAATCGCCCAAGCCCTCAGTACAATTCAGCACCACGATGTTGTAACAGAAGACGAAGACCACTGGAAAATCATCGTGCCTTTGTTTCGTCAGCCTTTGTTTCGTCAGTAGGTTGTGAATCATCAATGATTTCATTGGTCACAGAAAACAAGCTTCCGTAATGGCAGGCCCACAGGTATCGCTTGGATCTCTCTCATCTGCCTCATGCCTTTAAGACTACGATTACGGTTTCCTTATTTTAGCTGAGTAGGTTCAAAAGCAATTCTGTCAACTCTGTAGTGCAAAAATACTTCGTTCCCCTCAACCCGCGCCGACTCTAATTTTAGCTGTGGCGTCCTCGGCAGCGTAAAGCCCAGTCCTCCCACTGGGGTGGGCGCGGTTTTGCCGCCAATTAGTAGAGGGCAGACCGTAAGATAAAGCTCATCGATCAAACCCTCGGCAAGTAGTGAGGCGACAAGTTCACCGCCGCCCATGACGACCAGGCGCTCAATGGGCGGGCGACTGGTGGTTGCCGAAAGCGTCGATTTTCCAGCTCGTAATTCTTGCATGACCTGGTGCCAGTTAAACGGGCGCTCGTTGATCAAGACATGCTCAAAAAAATTTTGTGATTTAGGCGCAGCAGCTTTTGGCTCGCTGAGGTTCGACTGCCAGAACTGTATTCCCTCCAGCGTGGTAACTAGCCAGCGAGAAATGGGCTGCTGAAAAAATCGCCACTGCCGGTCGAGGCGGCCTGTAGCGGAGCAGACAATTTGAGCGGGTTGGTCGGCCTGTTGCCGCTGCCGTCGCGCTGCTATCAGGTCAGGGTTTGAAATCGGTAGAGTGGTGCCGTAGGCTCTCAGTGTGCCTGCGCCAAATAGAGTCGCGTCGGCCTCAGCAATTTGTGCCTCCAAATGGGCTTTATCTGCCGCCGAGGGGAACCGCGCCGCAGAACGAGCGGCGTCAGCAATTTTACCATCGGCACTCATAGCCAGCACTACCGTAATCTGGGGTCGCGATAATGCCTGCATGGGTCTTCTCTGAATGTCGGGAGCTGCGACGGAGGCTGTGAGTTTAAACCGAATCTATCAAGTTCGGTTGTAATCTATACCGAGTTTTTATGTTTGTTAAAGAGTAGGCGAGCTTTGCCCTTACCCCGACAATGATGCGGACTTCGCAGATAAACTAAGTTAAGGATAATTACATAGAGGTGTGCTCTGTTGCGATCGCTCTAGGGTATAAGCCCTTCACCCGTATTCTGGCTACTTTTCAATAGCTTCTGTATTCCCAGTATCAAAAGAGTCGGCTCAGTCCCCTGAATGCCACCTATTTGCTGCCCATCAGAATGAGTGAAGATTAGCCGAGCAAAAATCTTTGAACTATTATTCAACTCGTTGAGGTCTGATGTTTTTCCGCCTACTTTTAAAGCATCCTCTCAGCCTGATCGCGGTTTTTGAAATCCCTTCTCAGACCGGCATTCTCTAACGTCATGGCCAACCACCCGCGCTCATTTCGGCGCAACTTACTGCTCAAAATCTTGGCTTTCAGCGTGCCCATTCTACTGATTGGGCAAGGGGTCGCCTTGCGCAAAGCCAGATCCAGTCTGCTGAAAACCTCTCGTCAAAATTTAACCAGCAGCGCTATCCGTAAGGCGGAAGAGCTTCAGACTGGCATCCGGTCTGTCGAAGCTAATCTTGATTTGCTAGCCCAAACTGCTGCGTTTCAGGCGGGTGATGAGCAGGCAATCGAAGAAATTCTAGTGGAGTTTGACCAGGATACGCCCTACGTTATCAGCTGCGTCGAACTGAGGGCCCCACAGGCGGAAGCGGATACGGTTAATACGTGCGATCGCTCAATCATCCCCAATGCCAAACAGGTACCCTGGCTACAGAGCGGCAGCGTCGAAAGTTCCGATTTCTACGTCTTTTCACCCGGACAAGATGCGCCGACCGCAGCGACCAGTACGGCCTTGAACGGAGAAGACCGCGCCCTAATCAAATTCATCGTCGCTAGCCCCATCTACGGCGACGATGGCGAGCTTCGCTACACCCTGGCGATGGAGGTCTGTCTATTTCAGCTGCAGGATATTGGCGCACAGTCTCTCGTCGGCGAAACCGTCGTCATCGACCCTAACAACATCATCGTCACCCACCCCGACCCCAACCAGGTAGGCAAAAATATCTCCGAACTCCGCGACGCCAGAAAGCTCAGCAGCACCATTGGCAGCGTCAGAGCGGGCAACAGCGACTTCGTTCATCTTTTCCGATTTTTACCCCAAGAGGGTGGCGAGTGGTTAGCCGGCTACAGCGGATTCAAAGTGCCGGTGAGCCCCAAGCAAAACAACGTGTGGACGGTACTGGCCGTTACGCCGATTGACCGGGCCCTCTACGGTCTCAACGAAATCCGTCAGGTGCTGGTGGTCTTGACCATCGGCCTGCTGGCTGCCAGCACTCTGCTAGCGCTCTACGTGGCCCGCAGTCTATCGCTACCGATTGAGCGACTGATCCGCTACACCCAAGACGTAGACGATCTCAGCCAGCTCAAGCCCGCACCTCACAGTTCGCAAATTTGGGAGCTTGATTACCTAGGCACCGTGATCGAACGCATGCTGCGGCGACTGGAAGAAAGCTCAGCAGAGCTGCGCCATGCCTGGCAAGATGCGCAGATGGCCAACCAGCTCAAAAACGAATTTTTAGCCAATACTTCGCACGAGCTGAGAACGCCGCTGAATGGCATTATTGGCTCTATTCATGTGATTCGAGATGACCTTTGTGACAGTCGCGCTGAAGAGCTTGAGTTTTTGCAGCAGGCAGATAAAGCAGCCTTCCACCTGCTATCGGTCATCGAAGATATTTTGAGCATTGCCAAAATCGAGGCAGGCACTCTAGATGTCAACATCACGCCGGTAGATCTGCGGCACATTTTGCAAGATGTTTTAGATATGCAAACCCTGCAGTTTCAGAAGAAAGGGCTGCAGCTCATTCGGCCAGAGTTTTCTGAACCGATTATTATCCCGGTGGATCACTCTCGCTTTAAGCAGGTGCTACTCAACGTGCTCTCCAATGCCATGAAGTTTACTGAAGAGGGCTCCATTGCCATTAGTGTCACGACTGATGAAAGCATAGACAAAGGAGATAGCCCGCCTGAACTCTTTCTGCCACCTCCGCCCTGGGTCAAAATTACTGTCAAAGACTCCGGTATTGGCATTGAGCCGCAGCACCTCTCTAAGCTTTTTAAGCCCTTTGTGATGGTAGATGGCTCTCACACTCGCCCTTACGAGGGCACAGGGCTAGGGCTGGCCATTTCACAAAATTTTATGCGACTGATGCAGGGCGATATTGCGATTCGAAGCGATGGCGCAGGGAAAGGGACAACGGTCACTATCGTCGTCCCCCAGATCGTGAAAGAAGCTGCTAGTCAGTCAAATCCGACCCAGATGGCTGATGATGGTCAGTCAGGTGAGCGACAGGCAACAGACGAACCGGCTTCCGCTGTCTCTGCCGACTCATAAGCAAGCTAGCGACCCTCTGGTGACCTAGCGACGTTTGGTGAGGGAACAGTCAAAATAGCTTCAATCGTGGCAATCTGTTGGCGGTAGGCGGTATCGGCGATCGCCGGTTGACTCCCCTCAATCTCTATCCCCGCTGTCATCTCTATCCAAGACCTGCAGCCCCCATAGTCAGCCTGCCACGGCACCACCACCGGCTCAGGCAGCAAATACGCTCGCAGCGCCAGCACATACAGTGGCTGTTTGGGTTTCCACTTCAGGCGTTCTTGGGCGAGCTGTGGCTGCCAGATATGCAGAGCCGACAGCGCAGCGACTTCATTTTCGTCATCGGTTAAAAATATGTGAGTGATATCTGCCCACGCTTTAAGCGTGATTGTTTCCGGGTGCCAGCCGGTGGCGACAGGCGCTACAGCTGCCCGATACTGAGGCTTAAGCAACTCGGGCCGCTGATGCTCAAAGGTAGGAAAAAGCAGGGCCCGATCAGCTTCGGCTGAAAACCGGCCCTGATGCTCTCTGATACCACCTTTGCGTAACAGTACGACGGTTTCACCCTGGGCCAAGGCATCTACTGCTACTGCCCATTCTTTTAGCGCCGCTTTTAGCAACATAAATCCACAGTACCTGCTAGCCCGTTTCTAAAAAGATAGAGATTTACAGCAGTTTCTTCAATAGCGACAGCTTGCCCTGATAAGGCGGATAGCGCAGCGACAGGTCCAACCAGTTAGGTTTCTTCAGCACGCTTTTGTAGTGGGAAAACGTATCGAATCCGGCTTTGCCGTGGGCAGCGCCTATGCCGCTATGGCCGACGCCACCGAAGGGCAAAGCGGGCACCGCATATTGACTGATGGTTTCGTTAAAGCACAGCCCCCCAGAGGAGGTCTGAGTAACGATTGCTTTCTGCTGGGCTGCATCGTTGGAAAAAAAGTACAGGGCTAAGGGCTTGGGACGTTGGTTGATGAAGGCGATCGCTTCTCCCAAATCTTCATACGTCAGCACCGGTAAAATCGGCCCAAAAATCTCTTCCTGCATGACGGCGGCGGCGGGTGGTACCTGATCGATGACGGTCAGGGCCATATATCGCGTTGCCGGATCGCTCTGTCCGCCGATAATCTTTTTGCCACTGGCTAAGGCATCGGTCATGAGTGTGTGCAGCCGTTGAAAATGGCGATCGCTGACAATTCGCCCATAGTCGGGGCTTTTCGCCATGTCTTTGCCAAAAAAATCAGCTGCTGTTTGGGCGATTGCCGCCAGTAGCTCGTCCTTAATTTGCTTCTGCACCAGCAGATAGTCCGGCGCTACGCAGGTTTGCCCGGCGTTAAAGCATTTTCCCCAGACAATTCGCCGCGCGGCGACCGCTATATTGGCATCTGCCGCCACCACACACGGACTCTTGCTGCCTAGCTCTAGTGTCACCGGGGTCAGGTGCTCAGCCGCTGCTCGCATCACCACCTGGCCAACCGCCGAACTGCCTGTGAAAAAAATATGGTCAAATGATTCTGCTAAGAGCGCCTGAGCGGTCTCGACGCCGCCTTCGATGACGTTCACATAGTCAGCGGCAAAGGTCTGCGTCATTAGCTTTGCCAAGAGCGCTGACGTATGAGCAGAGATTTCAGACGGCTTGATGATGGCACAGTTACCTGCTGCGATCGCACTGACCAGCGGCCCTAACGCTAGCTGCAAAGGATAGTTCCACGGGCTGATAATCAGCACTATGCCCAGTGGTTCCGGCACGACTTGCCCCCTAGCTGGCTGCAAGGCAAATGGAATACTAGCGCGGCGCGGCTGGCTCCAGCGCGATAGGTGCTTCAGTGCGTAGTCAATCTCGCCAGTCACCAGGGCTAACTCGCTGATGTAGGCTTCTAGCTCACACTTGCCCAGGTCAGCTTTCAGCGCTGCAAAGATATCGTCTTCTGCTGCTACCAGGCTAGCCCTGAGCTGTTGTAGCTGACGGCGACGAAAAGTGAGCGATCGCGTCTTTCCACTGGCAAAAAGCGACCGTTGAGCCTGCAAAGCCTGTTGAATAAGGTCAGCGCAATCCGAGGATATGCCTGTCGTCCTAGCATCAGTCATGGATTAAAGCAAAACCGTCCTTGAATAGAGAAACGGCAATAGAGAAACAGGTTAATGGTGAAATGGAATGGCTAGCAGCGGCGTCAGGGCCAGGGCGATCGCCGTCCACTGCCAGGGCGATCCCAATTTATCACTAGCCCTATCTGGACGGTCTGCCAAAAGCGCATCTACTCTCTGTGCTAGTCGGCTGTGGGGAGCTGCGCAGCTAAACCCAGCGCAAATAGCCTCTGTCGTCATCAGAGGGGCTGTGATCACGCTGAGCAAAGATTCAGCTAGCACCAGCGTGTCTACGCTTCGCGCTGCCCACTGATCCGCTCGCACTTCCCGCAGTAGCAGCAGCTCTTGCCACAGATCTTCGGTATAGGGAAGCCAGCAAGTTAATCGCCGTAGTCCGCCCAACCAAAAAAACCAGAACGTATCCCGGTAATGAGCGTGCCCGGCTTCATGCGCAAAGACGGCGGCTAAGTGAGCCTCATCCAGATGACCCAGCAATCCCTGACTTACGATTAAATCTGACGACCACAGCCCCACCTGAGCACTAAAGACGGCAGGCACGTCCATCACTCTGCCGGTTACCGTAGCTGCGCCAGTTTGAATAGACTGAACCGGGTAGCGTTGCAGCTCTCGCTGTGTCTTCAGCGCTAACCAGACCAGATAGGCCCATAGCCCGCCGGCTAGAGCCAAAAAGCCCGTAGACAGGGCAAAGCTGAGCCGCCCCTCCCACAGATAAGCGCTGTCTGCACCCATCGTGATGATCGAGACCGCCGTCGCCAGCAGCAGCAGCGGCGGGACGACAAAGGCTGTCAATGCCCTGTGCCAGCGCGTTTGCCAGCTACAGTCCAGGGGCACGGGGTGACTCAGGAGGCGGCTAACAACGGCGATCGCCGCCGCCAGTCCAATCAGCTGCAGGTGCATCATGACAGCTTCTCCCTAGCAGCGCGAGCGGCTTGAACTTTTTGAGCGATCGCATCGAGCTGCGCCAGGCTAGCGTCATCGAGCGTATCGGCAAAAGCCGCCACAATATCAGGGCTACCCACCGCCAAAAACCGATGCAGTTGCTCATGCGCGTGCAAAATTTCAGCCTGCTGCCGGGAGATCAGCGATTGCCAGATGTGAATTCGACCCTGGCGATCGCAGACCACCCATCCTTTCTTGATCAGCCGCTTGAGCACTGTCGAAACCGACGAATAGGTTAGCTCTCGATCAATATCTGCCAAAATACGCTGATGCACAGCCGTCGCCGAAGTCGGCCCCAGCTGCCACAAAACCTCGACAATCTCAGTTTCCAGCGGCCCTAAAGATAAAACTTTAGGTTGATAAGGAGGAAGAGGAGCCATCTGCTACCTTGACATCTTTCTCTTACCCTACCACCAATATTTAGCTGCCCACGTGAGAAAACAGGCCAAATCGCTGCTGGCATCCAGCTGCTTTATTCATCCGGCTGCTTTATTCACAATGGGCGATCTTGCAAACTGAATGAAACTATACGCCTGCTGCGGCTAGCTCAGTCGTCGCTGCTTTGAGCAGCGCCGCTTTGTCAGTACGCTCCCAGGGCAGATCGATATCGGTGCGGCCAAAATGGCCATAGGCCGCTATCTCCTGATAGAAGCGACCCTGTCGCGCTGCGGGTAACCGTTGCAGGTCAAAGGTCTCGATAATTCCAGCAGGCCTCAGCTCAAAATGTTCGTTGACCAGGGCCAGCAGCTTATCGTCGGATACGCGGCCAGTACCAAATGTCTCTACGAAGATGCTGACTGGGCGTGCCACACCAATAGCGTAGCTCAGCTGTACCTCGCACTTATCCGCTAAGCCTGCTGCCACAATATTTTTAGCGACATACCGGCAGGCATAGGCAGCGCTGCGATCTACTTTAGTCGGATCTTTGCCAGAGAATGCACCACCGCCATGACGAGAATAGCCGCCGTACGTATCGACAATGATTTTCCGTCCGGTCAGACCTGAGTCACCTTGAGGGCCACCAATCACAAACTTGCCGGTCGGATTCACCAAAAACCGAGTGCGATCGCCCGGCTGCACAACCATCCCAGCAAAGCTAGGCAGCACCACAGACTGCCAGAGATCGGCTTTGATTTTGGCCTGAACCTGATCGTTGTCAGTCAGGTCACCAATGCTTTCGGTATGCTGAGTCGAAATTAGCACCGTATCAATGCCAATGGGCCGTCCGTCTTCGTACTCGACGGTCACCTGAGTTTTTCCATCTGGGCCTAGGTAAGGCAGCTGACCATTTTTCCTGACGACCGAAAGCTGGCGTGAAATGCGGTGAGCCAAGCAGATGGGCAACGGCATTAGCTCAGGCGTTTCGTCACAGGCAAAGCCAAACATAATGCCTTGGTCGCCCGCACCAATGGCATCCCAGCGCTCGTCGCTAGACCGCTCACGATTCTCTTGGGCCTGGTCAACACCTTGGGCGATGTCTGCTGACTGTTCATCTAACGCAATCAAAACGGAGCAGCTATTGGCAGAAAAGCCATTATTGGTTGGGTCTGTGTAGCCAATTTCGGTAATTTTGTTCCGAACGACCTCGACAAAGTTCACCTTGGCCTGGGAAGAAATTTCACCCGTGACCAGCACCAGACCCGTATTCACAACCACTTCGGCCGCTACCCGACTGTTGGGGTCCAGCGTTAGCATCGTATCTAAAATCGTGTCCGAGATTTGGTCGCAAATCTTATCGGGGTGTCCCTCTGTGACCGATTCTGATGTAAACAGGTAGCGACGAGACAATAGCCAATCCTCCTCTTCATCTTCTTTGTTTAAGTTGTGGGCATTAAAAGCCTGAGCAGCAACTTGTGAGCATCTAGTCTATACGGCAATTTTTGGCCTTTAGTAACCATAGTCCTTTTGACGACCTAGCAAGCTGCCCCGTTATCAGTATTCATCAATCTTCGAAGATCTACCTATCTAAAGCATCGATAGCAGTCTAGATGAAACTTTCAACCTGTGCTAAGCGAGAAACGGTGATCGCTGAGTCTAAATGGGGAGCCTGCTGCCAGCCGCCAGTCATGCCTAAAAAGCCAGCAGCCCCCTGCCGGGCCAGCGCTAGATCTGCCGCCGAATCTCCAATCACTAAAGTAGCGGCTGGGCTAACTCCCATCGCTTCACAGGCTATTTGCAAAAAATCCGGATGGGTTTTAGGAAGAACGTCAGGAGCCGCGCCGCAGTACCAGCTGACTTCTGTAAGCTGATACTGCTCAGCAAAGGCGGCTACTTCTATGTGAGTGTCCGAAGAGACGATGCCTAGTTTGACTTTGGCTACCTTCATCTGCTTGAGGAGCGACGAAGCGCCCGGCAACAATGGGGTCTGAGTTACTTTTGGCGCAAGTGAACTCGCCGCTTGCCGGAAGGCTTTTTGGGCGATAGCGATCGCGGCTACCCAGCCCTGTCCGGTCACGGCGATGCAGGCAGCGGCGGCTATTTCATTTTCGTAGCGGCTACCCACCGCTAGCAGCCCAGCCGGATCAATGGCGCTACCTTTAAGACCAAAGGCTGATAGCAAAGTAGGTCGCAATCCTGGGAATTCGGCTTCTATGAGCTGCGATCGCAGTTGCCCCAGCGCGATCAGATAGGTTTCCACATTGGCCAGGGTTCCATCTTTGTCAAATAAAACCGCCTGTATGTGCTCAAAGGTATGCCCCAGGCAGCGAATAGTCGCCATCTTGTCTGCTCTACTCACTAGACAGCAAAGGTCAATAAAAAGGGGAGGACGATTAGCCTCCCCGGACAATACTTACGCTATCGGCACTGCGCCTTGACTCAACTGTTCTTACTCAACAGTTGCCAGCTCTTCTTCAACGACATATTCGTCATCGCTGCTGGCCTCTCCAGACTCGCCCAGTGCCTTCTGACGCAGCTGCTCACGGTAGCGCTCTGCCATTTCTTCAGCTTTCTCATAAACCAGGTCAGGATTTTTCACCATATCGCCCGGTTCTGGCTCTAGCTGCTTCGTCGATAGTGAAATGCGACCGCGCTCAGCATCTAGATCGATGATCATCACCTTAATCTCATCGTTCACATTGAGCACCGAGTTAGGCGTATCAATGTGATCGTGTGAAATTTCGGAAATGTGCAGCAGGCCGCTCACGCCGCCGATATCGATAAACGCACCGTAGGGCTTGAGGCCACGGACGGTACCAATCACAACTTCGCTCACCTGCAGACCGTTCATCTTCCGCTCTACCAGTGCGCGGCGATGGCTGAGCACCAGTCGGTTGCGCTCTTCGTCCACTTCTAAAAACTTCAAGGGCAGTTCTTCGCCCACCAGATCTTCTTTAGGTTTGCGGGTGCTGATGTGAGAGCCCGGAATAAACCCACGCAGCCCTTCAATCCTTACCAGAGCGCCACCTCTATTGGTAGCAAACACCAGAGAGCGCACGGTGGCATCTTCTTGCTGTAGCTGACGCACCCGCTCCCAGGCCCGCATATACTCAATTCTGCGAATAGAAAGGGTTAGCTGACCATCTTCGTTGTCATCGGTAAGAATGAAAAACTCACGAGTCTCATTCGACTGCAAGACTTCTTCAGCACCTTCCACCCGGTTGATCGACATCTCCTGAATCGGGAGATAGGCTGCGGTTTTGGCCCCAATATCAATCAACGCCCCCCGAGGCTCAATGCTAAATACCGTGCCAGGAACGATATCGCCAGGGTTGAAGTTGTAGTCGTATTGGTCTAAGAGCGCTGCAAAGTCTTCATGAGTAAAACCAATGTCAGTGTTTTGAGTATCCGGGTTGGCCATGCTAGATGTTTCCTACAGTTTTTTCTCCGCGAACGAGTGAACACCTCGCGATCGCACAAGTCACCAGACAGTGCGCGCACCGCTTGTAAAATTACTAAGTTGCAAGTGGGAAGCCTTAACTGGCTTTGAGGTCTCCTGTCACAAGAACATCAATCATAGATCAATAAGCATGCAAAAGTCACTTAATTCTTGAAGTCGTAATCGCCTCAGCTCGCTTATCGTCGAATCACGCTTCTACAGGCGAAGCAAACTGTCCTTCTCCATCGCGCTGAGTGTCAGCTTGGGGGGCAGGCAGGCGATCACGTTGCCCGGACTGAGCAGCGTAGTTTTGCCCTTTGGGTTGCCCTTTATTCTGGTCTTTGAGCTGACTGAGCGCTTCGGTGAAGTCGCGAATGCCTTGAAACTGACGGTAAACTGAGGCAAACCGAACATAGGCCACCTCGCTCAGCTGCTGTAGCCGCGCCAGTACGCGCTCACCGATCTCCGCGCTCGCTACTTCTCTGACGGCCTGCTGCTGCAATTCGGCCTCAATCTCATCGACAATTATCTCTAGCGTATGGGCGCTAACGCCAGTTTTTTCGCAGGCCGTGACGATGCCTCTTAGCAGCTTAGAGCGATCAAAAGATTCGCGATCGCCCCGCCGCTTGATTACCGTAATCGGCACATACTCAATGCGCTCATAGGTTGTAAACCGGCGATCGCACTCCAGGCACTCCCGGCGACGGCGGATGCTCCGATCCGATTCAGCCGATCTAGATTCTAAAACGCGATTGTTGGGATGCTGGCAAAATGGACACTGCATAGAAGTAAGCCTCCAAAAAGGCCCGATCTGTAAAGGCCCGGTTTGTGTAGAACGGCAACGCTGCGCTAAAAGTCCGCTGCATATCAGGGTAGGAACAACGCCATAGCCAAAAATATAGAGGAAAAGGGCCCGGCTCACCATTAAGTATGAGAACCGAACCCTCGCTTTGTCTATTTTTCAGCTTTTCAGCTGACGACTTGGCTGATCGTAAACAAACCTGGCACTCAACTAGTCTTTAGTGATTTTGGGGGGTTCGCGAAAGGCGATCGCAAAAAACAAAGTTCCAATCACACAGGCGAAAATCAAAATGTAAGCAACGGCTTCCATAACTCATTCCCAATAAACAACACGCTTTTTCACAGCCAGACCCCATAAGTCTACTCAACCTGTAGCCCGCTGGAGCAAAAAGCAAAAACTGGAGGCAGCGACGCCACAGAGCGCCGCCGTCTTCACGGCCTAACCTCGGTTAGCCGCTTTGGTCGATAGGTCACCCACTTTCTGGAAGTAGCCCCACTCAACCTGCTCAGGCGATAGGTCAGGGTCAACCCCGGCAAACACATCTCTAAACAGCGTACGAGCCCCGTGCCAGATATGGCCGAAGAAAAACAGCAGCGCAAACACCGCATGACCATAGGTAAACCAGCCACGAGGACTTGAGCGGAATACCCCGTCAGAATCCAGCGTCTCCCGGTCAAACTCAAAGGGTTCACCCAGCTGAGCTTTGCGAGCATAGCGCTTCACAGCCGCCGGATCGTCAATGTGCTGGCCATCTAGCTCACCGCCGTAAAAGTCTACGACCACACCGGTCTGCTCAAAGCTGTACTTTGATTCAGCCCGGCGGAACGGAATATCAGCACGCAGCACGTTGTCTTTGTCCGTCAAGACCACTGGAAAGGTCTCAAAGAAGTTGGGCAGTCGGCGAACCGATAGCTCACGACCTGCCGCATCGTGGAAGACCGGATGGCCCAGCCAAGCAGTAGCAATACCATCACCCGAGTCCATCGGACCGACCCGAAAGAGACCGCCTTTAGCAGGACTATTGCCTACATAGTCATAGAAGGCCAGCTTCTCAGGAATGGCGGCATAAGCATCTTCGAGTGCAGTGCCACTCGCTACAGATCGCTGGACACGGCGGTCAACTTCTTCACCAAAGTAGCTGCTATCCCACTGATATCGGGTCGGGCCAAATAGCTCAATCGGCGTAGTAGCAGAGCCGTACCACATCGTGCCAGCCACGACAAAAGCCGCGAAAAACACAGCCGCAATCGAACTCGACAAGACGGTCTCGATATTACCCATCCGCAGCGCTTTGTAAAGACGCTGAGGCGGTCTCACCGTCAGGTGAAATAAGCCCGCAATAATACCGACAATGCCCGCTGCGATATGGTGAGCCACCACCCCGCCCGGATTAAAGGGATTAAAACCGGCTGGCCCCCACTCAGGGGCAACGCCTTGCACATGTCCGGTCAAGCCATACGGATCAGAGACCCACATGCCCGGCCCCCAAAGCCCTGTCAGGTGAAAGGCTCCAAAGCCAAAACACAATAAACCCGATAGAAATAGATGAATGCCAAACATCTTGGGCAAGTCCAAAGCGGGCTCACCTGTGCGCGGATCGCGAAACAGCTCTAGGTCCCAATAGACCCAGTGCCAGCACGCAGCTAAAAACAGCAGACCCGCCAGCACGATATGAGCGAGTGCTACACCTTCAAATGACCAAAAACCAGGGTTGACGCCCGTTGCACCAGTGACATCCCAGCCACCCCAAGAACCCGTCACACCCAGACGGGTCATAAAGGGCAGAACAAACATGCCCTGCCGCCACATCGGATTGAGCACCGGATCGCTCGGGTCAAAAGTGGCCAGCTCAAACAGTGCCATCGAACCTGCCCAGCCAGCGACGAGGCCGGTGTGCATTAAATGTACAGAAATCAGCCGACCCGGGTCATTCAGGACGACGGTATGTACTCGGTACCAAGGTAGACCCATTGACTACGCTCCTCCTTGTTTTGCTAAAAACTACGTATCGCCCCTTAAGTTAAGTAAAGCGAAAGCCTGGTTGATTAAAACTTGACGCCCTTAAACAGAAGGACTTCAGATAATACTAGGCTACCAGATATAGACCCCCTACAAACCCAGAAAGACCTGATATAGGGTCTTCAACCCTTTCGCTTTTCTATACTTGAAAAGCGAAATTACACCACCCTAGCCAGGTTTGCTCACAAAAATGCGAAAATGAGGGTGTATAAAGAAGTGTAACTAGCTCTCAACGGCCAGCGCAAGCAGACACACTGTCTCAAAGCCACTCTTTGCCCGCGTCAGCTCATATCAGCGCTGACCTATGCAGAAAGAATGATTGAGCTAAAGTCTGGTTACATATACGCTGCGCGGACTATAGCTCTCTAGTGGAACGGTACTCTGATCGCGCTCAAGCAAGCAGGTAGGATACAGACATGGTTCGTATTAAGTTTATTAAAGAAAATAAAGAGGTTGAGGCTGCCCTCGGCTCGAATCTGAGATTCAAAGCTCAGGAGAACAATATTGACATCTACACGTTTGTCGGCAAGCTGACTCAATGTGGTGGCTACGGGCAGTGTGGTACTTGCGTAGTAGACATTATTGAGGGCGTAGAGAACCTATCGCCTCGAACTGCCGTAGAGGAAAAAAAGCTGCGTAAACGCCCTTCTAGCTGCCGGCTCGCCTGTCAGACAGTGGTACAAGGCCCCATCTCTGTCGAAACTAAACCAGATAAAAAGGCAAGTCTTAAAAAGGCCAAAGCAGAAGCTGCTCAAGCTAAAGCCGCTACCACTACTCCCGAAGCCAGCGAGCCAGCCTCCGCAGCAGCCGAGTAAAGCTACAGGTTTGGCGTTTAATCAGCAATTCTCATTATGAGGAATGCCTATTCAATCGCCTGGCAGCAGGCTATTGTGGAGTTGTGGCATGAGGCTTACCTCGATGACGCAAGGCAGTT
>NZ_NRTA01000008.1 GCF_002286735.1 Leptolyngbya sp. BC1307 | reverse complement strand
ACCCGATAAGCATTAGCTTTGAAGGCAACTGCTATGAAACAGGAAACTCTCTGGGTAACCGGGGAATCCCCGTCTCTTCAGAGCGGGGAGTAGTCAAAAGACATCTGCTTGATAAGCTGCTTGGCTGTGACCTCATCTTGAGTCCCAGGGTAAAAGCGCTTGCGTTTTCCTTCGAGGGTGAAGTCTATACGGTAGTTGCCCTTGTCAGTCGTCAGATTAAATTTCATTTTCTAGCGTCTAGTTGGGTTTAGACGCCAGAACCTATACAAATCAAGTGGTTGAGATTTCTACCATTTTTCTACCAACTTCCTCAGCTTCTTACCCATTTTTGCTGCCTAAGACTTGAAAGCCTGTGATAATCTTAGTAAGCGATTGCTCACAGTAGAGCAACATCGCGGGATGTGGCGCAGTTTGGTAGCGCACCTCGTTCGGGACGAGGGGGCCGTGGGTTCGAATCCCGCCATCCCGATTGAGCTGAAAATTTGTCGAGTAACGGTTTAGCTGTCGTGACGTTCCATAACGGGTTGCTCCCCAGAGCGCGCAAACGGAGCTGTGGCAAGCACCCTCTAGGTATAGTTGAGTTGCTAACGTTCTGTCGCTATGGTTCAACCTGTCCCCTCTACAGACAGCGGTATTGCCGGACCTCCACTGGCCCCTGCCCCTCCCCCACTTGGGCTCGATCTCTCGGCGGTACTTGAAACCCTAGATCAGGGTCTGGTGGTTTGCGATCGCGACCAAACCATTACCCTGGTCAACGCCGCCGCCCGCCGCTTACTGGGCCTGGGAACTGGCGAACTGACCGCCGCTAGTCTGACTGAGAAGGTGAGCATTTACATACCAGGCGATCGCACCCCGCTGCCCAGCGATCGCCTGCCGCTGTGGCGGGGGCTAGAGGGCGAAACCCTGGGCGATTTGGAGCTGGCGATCGTACATCCTCAGGGCGATCGCTACCTGGTGCTGGTCAACAGTCGCCCCCTGCTCGACGCTAGCGGCCAAACCCTAGGGGCGGTTATGGGCCTCTACGACATCACCCAGCGCTCCCGGACCGAAACCGCCCTGCGGGCCAGCAATCAGGGACTCCGCACCCAGGCCCAGCAGCGCATGGAAGACTTGCGGGCCGTCAATCTTCAGCTCCAGCAGGCCGAGGCCACCCTGCGCCTCTTCTACGACCTGCCGTTTTTGGGCATGGCTATTATTGCCGCCGATACCCAGACCTGGGTGCGGTTCAACAATCATCTCTGCGACATGCTGGGCTACAGCCGCAGCGAGATCCAGCAGCTGACCTGGGCTGACCTCACCCACCCCGACGACCTACCCCCGGCCCGCGACCAGTTTGCTCAGCTCGAAGCCCGCACCGACGATAGCGGCACACTCGAAACCCGGTTTTTGCGCAAAGACGGTCTGATCATCTACACCTCCCTAGAGATTAAGGTCATTCTCAAGGACGACGGCAGCACCGACTTCTTTGTCACCACCATCAAAGACATCACCCAGCGCAAGCTGGCCGAAGCCGCCCTGATGGAGAGCGAAACCCGCTTTCGCGCCACCTTTGAGCAGGCGGCGGTGGGCATCGCCCATATGGCCCCCGATGGCCTGCTGCTGTGGCTCAACCCTGCGCTGGGTGAGATTCTCGGCTACCCTCATCATGAGCTAATTGGGGAATCCTTCCACGAGATCATTCACCCCGACGACCGGGCCGACGACCAACGCTACCTCGACGAGATGTTGCAGGGCCAGCGCCAGAGCTACACCTGGCAGCAGCGCTACTTCTGCCAAGATGGCTGCTTAATTTGGGCCAATCTGACGGTGTCGCTGGTGCGCGACCCGATGCAGCAGCCCAAATATTTCATTGTGGTGCTGCAAGACATCACCTTGGCTAAGCAGGCTGAAACTACCCTTCAGCAGTACGCCCACCGCCTGCGGGGGCTACACGATATGGACCGGGCCATTCTCACTAACTTTGAACCCCAGGACATTGCCCAGTCTGCCCTGCAGCTGCTCAGCCAGCTGCTCAGATGCCCTCAGGGCATGGTCGCCCTGTTTAACAAAGACATCCATCTGGGCGAAATTTTGGCCAACACCAGCAGCCCCACCCCGACCACCGCCCCTCTATTTCCCCACCGGTTGGTGCTACCCATAGAAGATTTTGTCCTGGCCCAGAGCCCCCCCTCCACCTTAGTTGTTCGGATACAAAGCCCTGAGCAGCTGACATCGCCCCCAGCCGTTTTGCAGCGGTTTACAGCGACCCCGGTACAGTCGGTGATGACAATTCCTCTGGTGGCCAACGGGGATGTAATCGGCGAGATTACCCTGACCTCGCCGCACCCGGCCCACTTTAGCGACGACCACGAGCAAGTTGCCCAAGAGGTGGCCAACCACCTGGCCATTGCCCTGCAAAATGCCCGCCTGTTTGAGCAGGTCAGGCACGATCGCGCCCGCCTGCATGCCCTCTCAAGCCAGCTATTAGAGGCCCAGGAAACCGAGCGGCGCTTTTTGGCCCACGAACTGCACGACGAGGTGGGCCAGGCCCTCACCGCCGTCAAACTCAACCTGCACCGCCTTGATCGCATCGTTGACAGCACCAAAGCCAAAGCCCCCCTGCAAGACTGCCTCTTGATCGTCGATGGAGCGCTCCAGCAGGTGCGCGACCTCTCCCTTGACCTGCGCCCCTCTATGCTCGATGACTTGGGCCTGGTACCCGCCCTGCGCTGGTACATCAACCGCCACGCCGATCGCACCGGCCTGCAAGAAACCCTGGTGTGCGACCCGCCCCCCGAGGGGCTGCCCGCTGCCACCGAAACCGCCTGCTTTCGCATTGTGCAGGAGGCCCTGACTAACATTGCCCGCCACGCCCAGGCCCAAACTGTCACCATTACCCTGGGGCAAACCAACCACACCCTGTACCTCTCCATTCAAGACGACGGGGTAGGGTTTAACCTGGAGGCTATTGGCCAGGCCAAAACCGAAGGCACCAGCCTGGGCCTGCTGGGCCTGGAAGAACGAGGCCGGCTAATCGGTGGGCAGTTGACGATCATCTCTGCGCCGGGAGAGGGCACCCAGATTTCGCTGCGGGTGCCGATTCGGGCTTAAGGGAAGGTGTCGGGGGCAAGGACCATGGGCACATCTCGTTTGTCAGTGAAGTGGGCCTAGGCACCACCTTTACTGTTGTTTTACCCCTTTTACTATGGAGTGACCCTCATGGCTAAGATTCTGGTGATCGAAGACAAAGCTGGGGTACGCGACAGCATCGTTGATATTCTCAACGCCGAAGACTTTATCGTTGACAGCGCCGCCAACGGCGAAGAGGGCCTGCGCCAAATTCACGAGTTCAAGCCCGATCTGGTAATTTGCGACATCATGATGCCCGTGCTCGACGGCTTCGGCGTCTTGAAGCAGATTCGTCAAGATCCCGGCTTGGCCACCCTGCCCTTTGTGTTTCTTACCGCCAAGGCCGAACGGGTTGACTTCCGCGACGGTATGGACCTGGGGGCCGACGACTACCTCACCAAGCCCTTTACCCGCGATGACCTGCTGCGCATGATTCAAACTCGCCTGGGGGCCCAGCGGGCGGTCGAAGAAAAAAACCAGTAGCCGCTATGCGCTCTGCGCATAGCCCTGGTCAAGGGCTGGGTGTCAGTGGCTTAGGGAGGGCCAATCTGCAATGTGCCGAGATCTATTAGTCCTTCTTGATTGGGGGCGATTTCAAATTGCAGCGGGGCGCGATCGCGCAGTCTAATCTCATAACGCCCTGAGGTAAACCCCAGCAGGGCAAACCGACCATTTCGGTTAGTAAACAGGGTCTGGGTCACCCAGTCAGCGTCTGACAACGAGACGACCTCGCCCGCCTGCAACCCCAGAGGTGCCCCGGCCTTATCCACCAGCACGCCCCGGACAAACGCCGAAGCTTCGGTACCGGCCATGATGAGCGTACCGCTGCGGTAGCTGGGCATAATCACATACTCATCGGCTCCCAGGTCGTAGCCTAGGGGGGCCTCTGGAGCGTCAAGCCGTACCCGCGAGACGTAGTAGGGCTGGAGATCGGGCAGCACCGCTGGGCCAAACCCATCGACTACGGCCCCATAGCCCTCCTGGCTGGGGTTGACCCCAATGGTTTGCCCCAGCCAGCGATCGCGCGGCACTACCAGCACAAAGCTGTTGGTAATTGGTCGCGACCAGCCAACGTGGCCATCGGCAAACACTAGGGCGGTACCAAGGGTGAGGCGAGTGGTGTTGCTGATGTTGTTGCTAGTAGTGGCCCCCGCCGCCGCGGTAGGCCAGGCGACATCGTGGGTCAGGCCCAGATCAAAGCGATAGTCGGTGTAGGTCAGCCGCCCCGACAGATCGTAACCCTGGCTCCCTCGATTTAGATCGAGCGCTAGACCAGGGCTTTGCAGTCTGCGCTCAGGGCTGCGGCTCCACGACAGACGATTGCTGATCGTCTCTGTGCTACTCACTGTGGTGTTGAGCGCCACCGACTGACGGCGTTGCGGCATCAGCCAAGACAGCCCTAAAAAGGCGCGAGTTTCATCCTGGCCCTGCTGATCGAGGCTGTGGTTGAGGTTGATACTGCCGCTGAAACCGTTGCCCAGCGATCGCGACAGCCCCAGGTTAGCGGTATAGCTATCTGGGCCATCTCGCCCTAGGCGATAGCCGCCGCCGATATTCAAGCTCGTGTCACCAAAAATGCGCTGACTGTAGGCGGCTGACAGGGTGAGCCAGTCGGGGCTGGGGCTGAGCGAACCAAAGGTAGTGAAGCGATCGCCCCGGTACTCTGCCGCCACTCGCAGCGATCGATTCGTAGCGTCTTGGGGGCTGGGGGGTAGCTCATACTGCAACCGCATGGCCAGGCCAGTGCCCAGTTCGCTGGTGTGGCTGGCCGCCACATCCCAACCCCAGTTGCCCACCGCCGATGCCCACACCCCATCGGTTTCCACCATTTGATAGGAGGGCGTCAGTTGCGCATAGCCGCCCAGGGTCAGTGTCGAACTCGCCCCCCAGCGATGGGCCAGGGCCAGCTGCGGCTCATCCCACTGGTACTGTCGCTGCCCGCTCAGGGTTCGGGTAGGAAACCCCAGATTGTAAGAAAACTGCTGCAGCCCCGGCGCTAACAAATTACCGGCTAAGGCGGTGGCAAAGTCGAGGCGCTGCACCTGCCCCAGGTCGTCGGTAATGACTAGCTGAATATTGTTGGCCCCGGTGCTCAGGGTCAGGTTGCGAATGTCTTGAGGCCCGGCCTCCAGCTGCAACTGCTGCACCCTGACTCCATTAATGTAAATTTCTACTTTGGCAGGCCGCTCTAAAAAGAACGTAAATTCCCCGGTGGGGCGGGTAATGCGATAGGGCTGCAAGCTGTAGTTGCGAGACACCGAAATACCGCCCAGCGGCACCACGGTCTGAAATGCCCCACTCACCGGAATCGATAAATCCCCCGCTATGTAGCGCAGGGCATTGACCGGGTCATCGTGCACCAGTCGCACATCGCCCCGACTAAACCTCGGCGCACCTCCTTCGATCGCGTTGGCGCGTCCCTCTAGTACCCAGCCCGATAGATTTAGCGCCCCATCGAGGGCAATGCGCAGGGGCTGCCGTCCGGTGCTCCCCGAGCCTGACCAGGCAATATCTTCGCCAGCCAAAATATTGAGGTACCCGCTGGCGGTGCTCACCGGCAGGGCATCCGCCGCCTCGGGGGGCAACCCAGAGACACCCACCACATTGGTGCGCCGCAGCGCCGCCGGAATTTGTAGATAAAGCTCTAGCTGGGTTTGATCAAAAACAACCTCAATGCCTAACTGTTGCAGCTGGGCCAGGGGTAAGTAGCCTTCGCTGTCGGCGATCGCCATCAATTGGCTTTGCAAGTCTGGCTGCAAAATGGACGCGGTTTTGTCGAGCACCGGGGCGGCCTGTACCTGGCTGGCACTGCCCTCGGCAATCACCACAATCGCCTGCCCCTGGGGCTGATCGTTAATAAAAAAGGGCACAGCAATAGCCTGATCCTGCGGCGGCGGGCGGCCAAATACCCGCTCAAACAGTTCAGCCTCGGTTTCAGCCGATTCCTCTGTAGGTTCGGAAGACGGTGCAGTCGTCTGAATCGTCGCCTCTGCTAACGAAGGGGGATCTGCTATTGCCAGGGGCTGTCGGGCTCTAGAAAACGACGGTTGCGGAGCGAGTAAACCAGAGACTAAGGCATGGCCCCCAACCGCTTCAGGGGTGGGAGCCACGGCAATCTGGGGGGGTGTCAGGGCTTCAGCCGCAGCCGTAAGCACAGACTCTACCGGGGGGGGCGGCAGTGGATTGACCAGCAGAATCGGCGGCGTTGCCGTGAGGAGATAGGGCGTTAACACGGGGCAGGGCTTATCGCAGATCGAAGGTGGCGGTCACTGGCCCTACCGGCAACCCGGCTGGCCAGGGCACGGTAAATTGTCGCTGGTTTTGGGCCAGCAGGTTTTCGCCGCTTATCCCTTGCAGTTGTTCGGGGTTTAGGGTCACCGTCTGCCCGCCTGCCTCTGAGGTGAGGGTGAGGTGCAGGCCAGTCAGCAGTTGATGGGCTGTACCCTGGTTGTGAAACTGCACCACCAGAGCATCTTGGCCGTTGATGTTTTGATGGCTGGCGCTTTCGAGCACCACGTTGGGGCTGACGCCTCGGGGGGCAACGTAGAGAGAAGCCACAAAGTTATAAAGGGCATTAATTCTCACCACTGCGGTAGTGACTTCAGCTTCAGGCTCGTCGAAGGCAATGGACAACTGCTCGGCCATCAGTCGAAAGGGCAGTTCATGCTCTGGGTTAGGCTCGCCTAGCCAGGTGACTCGTACAGTCTGGACTTGACCTGGTTGCAGCAAAATTTGGGGTGGGTAAACCACAAAATCATCTTCTGCATCGGGGCGGGTTTCTCTGCCGTTCAAATCCATCTGGCGTTCGGTGACGCGAATTTCAATGGCGACAGGTTCATCGCCTGTGCTGCGCACCTGAAATGAGCCAGTGGAGCGAGAGCCGCTGGGTTCGAGGGTGAGGCTAGAGGGTGAGAGCTGATAGGTGGCATCGGCCCAGCTGGGTGGGGCCATCAATGCCCCTGCCCCCAGTAAAAGCGAGGCTAGACAGCCGATGGTTGCGAAAGTTTTCATTGTCGATTCTCCATGGAGTGCGGCGGAGAGACTAGGCTTAAAATTGCTGAAGAAATGCGGTAAATTACCCTAGTTTTTGTAGCTAACCACTGGGTTAATAGTGCATCTTTTCTAGCAATTTATTAGTCTCTTCAGGGATTTTTAAGGAATATCAAAATTGATTTATTTTTATTGGTTATTTAGGGTAAACACCAACGTATCTGAATAAGAGCCCGATGGTTTTCCGGCTATGTCGCTGGCTAGCGCAGTGGCCCGCACAGGCAGGGTGCAGCCTGTAGGGGGTGGGCAGGTCAGAGTTGATTTGGTCAGCACTGTAACATCGTTACCACCCGCCAGATTATTGACCTGAATGCCATCCACGGTCAAAGTGTAGGGAACGGCAGATGGATGAGTGCCATGGGAGAGCTTGCCGCCCTGGGTAGAGCGCACGAGCAACACCCACCCGGTAGCACTGTCAGACTGAATATGAACTGTGCCAAAGTCTTGATTAGGGTTACCGGCACTGAGACTGAGGGTAAAGCTACTGCCAGGGGTGTAATCAACAATGTCCAAGGCTAAAGCTGCTGCTGGGCATAGTGTGCTTAGCCCTAATGCTGCCGGTGCAAACCATTTTAAGAGGTCATAATTTCGCATTTTTTGCCCTCAAAAACACACCCATTGTGTGGAGATGCCCTAGAGCACTTCCACACAACTTGGTGATTAAGTCAGACCTTTCAAGCTAGCTCTAAATTCCTCAAGGAAGGATTATAGAGAGGTTAGGGTGAAGGTCAAGGTATCGGCATAGGTGCCAATAGGAACGAACTGGCCGACTGCGATGTCAGCAGTAACGGCAACACCAGTGACTCCTGCTGCTACAGCAGGGTCGTAGAGAGAACTGTGCAACAGTTCGTCAGTAGCTGCCGTCGCAAGGTCTACAGAGGCAGATGTCGAAGCGCCAATATTACCTGTTTTTAGCTGCGTGTAGGTAATAAGATCGGTGGGAGAGCCTACCTTGCGCAATTCGCCACCGTTAAGCGATTGCACATTTAAGGTCCAGCCAGCGGCCGCGTTGTCTTGAAGGTCTAATGTCCCCATGGGGTAAGCTGGCACGGCGGCCCCACCGGTAATTACTGTACCTGTCGCTGGGTTAAACGTAATGGCGTTAACGGCTGCGACAGTACCGGTTACTTCGCCGTTGTCAGTGGCTGCTAGGGCAGCAGGGCCAGCGAGTAGCGATGCGCCGATGAGCAGGCTAGAAGCAACTAGAATATTACGGAAGGTTTTAGCAAACATGATGTGTTCTCCTGAAGTGGCAAGTTTTGCCTGAAGTGAGTTTGTTGGCAGGGTATAGGTAATGCCCCCTGCGGCTTGCAGTCTGGGTTAGGTTTAGAAATACATTCCTCTTTGTAACTAAAGGAACAATCTCTTCCTCGACCAGAATGGCGGTAGTTTGCACTGAAATAGAGAGATGATCTGCTGAAGCTGTTGGCGAAAGTGCTAGTCGTTTCGATCTTCGAATAGCAGATGGGTGAACCGCTTGCTCTCGATCAGGTTTTTATCTCTTTCCTTCATGTTTACTACTTTAGTGAGCCTAACCAAATTAACCCACGTTAATTGCACCTAATTTTTGCTAGTGATATTTTCATAATTAGATTTTTTTGCGTAATTATGTTGAGATAATTAAAGAGTAAAAGCTATCTAGTTTAAGCTGCTTAATTTTGATAAAGAATATGTCGAAACGCAATTAAAAATCTAGCTTATTCTTAACTTTATAAGAATAGTTTCAAGGCCTTTCCGGATTGGCGAAAAATCGTATTTTGCCAGGCCTATACTAAGTTTGTATCGATATATTAAGCCCTTCCGGAGTTGTCAAAGATTGATTTTTTCTGCTTTTTGCGGAGTTGGCAATCTGCTCTTTAAGCATTGTGACCCCAGCCTACAGAGACATCCTCAGTCTCGCCATCCATAGCAGAGGCTGTTATAGCGGCTCCTAAACGGGTGAGGTGCAACAACTCCTGACTGGCGAGGGTTTCAGGGCTGAAAGCGTACCGCACTCGACCGAGAACCGCTATATGCACCCTAAAGTGATCAACGATCCCGGTGCTTTATTGAGGCGCACTTCCCTTATTGAAATGATTACTGCCCTGCTCACAGGCTTAGCTAGGGATAAAAAATGATTCGCTTATCCCTGGCTTAATCAACTTCCTAATGTCTACCCCAGGAAAATTTGCTGTTCGATTGTCTTGGTGGCGTCGTCTAAAGTTAGCGGCCTGTCAAATAAATATCCCTGACCGTACTCGCAATGCATAGCTGCCAATAAATTGTGCTGCGCTGAGGTTTCTACCCCTTCGGCTACCACATTCATGCCCAGGGCGTGGGCCAGGGTAATAATGGCTTGAACGATCGCCCCTTGTTCGGTATCGGCTTTGAGTAAAGCAATAAACGACTGATCGATCTTGAGGGTGTTGAACTTAAACTGGTGCAGATAGTTGAGCGATGAGTAGCCTGTGCCAAAGTCATCCATGCTGACTTGAATGCCGAGTTGCTGAAGCTCAGTCAAAACAGCGGTGGCCAAGCTGGTGTCGCTAATTAAAGTGCTCTCGGTAATTTCGAGCTTGAGGCGATCGGGAGCAATCTTAGCTGTCTCTAAACGTGTCTGAATATACTTGACCAAGTTGGGCTGAAAAAAATGATGGCTAGAGAGATTGACGCTAATCGTCAGGGGCGGTAGGTTGGGCCACCGCTGCTGCCACTGATGCATCTGCTCGCAGACCGTTTGTAAGCACCACTGATCGATGGCTACAATTAGCCCAGTTTCTTCGGCGAGGGGGATAAACTTCGCTGGAGAAATTATGCCTAGGATAGGGTGCTGCCAGCGTACTAGGGCCTCAAAGCCCACCAGCGTTTGGTCGCTCAAGGTCACAATGGGCTGGTAGTGAAGCAAAAACTCTTGGTTCTGGATGGCTTTATGCAGATCGGTTTCGAGCTGGAGACGGGCCACCATCTGATCGTGCATGGCGGGATGAAAGCTCAAAATTTTCCCCTGGCCCTGGCCCTTAGCCTGGTACAGGGCAGTGCCAGCTTCTTGCAGCAGCGTTTCGAGTGTAGTGTGGGCAGCGTGACTCAGGGAAATGCCCATGCAGCTAGTGAGAAAGACTTCGATCTGGTTGCAGTCGTAGGGGCGCTCAAGTTCGTGGCGTAGTTTGGCGGCGATCGCCTCCGCGCTGTCTGAGTCAGCCAACTGCCGCAGCACAATGGCAAAGGTGTCTTCGCCCCAGCGGGCCAAAGCGTGGGTAGATTTTAGGGCTTGGGCTAGCCGGAAGCTTACCTCTAGCAGCAGCAGCTCGCCTGTATCGTGGCCCAGGCTGTCTTTAATCGCCTGAAACCGATCAATATTCACCAGTACAACCCCGGTCAATTGGGAGGCTGACTCAGCGGCCAGCGCCTGGATGAGCTCTTGCAAAAGGTAATTGCGATTGGGCAGCCCGGTCAGCGGGTCGTGCATCTGAATATGATGGAGCAACTGCTCTAGCCCCCGCTGCTGGCCCTGGCTGTAGTCGGCCTGCCGCTGAAGTTCAATCAGTCTGACGCCCACCATCAGCTGAACCGCCATCTGCTCTAGGTGAGCCATAATATCCACGACCCTGGGGGCAAAGGGCGATCGCCAAAACCCCATCAAGTGCCCCCAGAGCTGCCCGTTGTACCACAGGGGAACAATCCAGCCACTGTCCATGTGCTGAAACTGTAAACTCTGCCCCAGAACGGCGGGCATCTGCTGTAGGGCAGTAGCGTTGAGACACTGGGTGTGCTCTGGGCCAGCCGAGCCCAACGCCCAGCGAAAATAGCGAGGGCATACCTCAGGCGTAAGGCCCTGGCCATAGACTGTAGCTAGCCGGCACTCATCGTCGTTCGACGACCGCTGGCTCACCGCTACCACATCGGCGGCGATCGCCCTACAAATCTTGGCCGTTGCGGTTTGCAACAGGTCGGGCAGGGTTGAGCAGCGCTGGAGGTAGGCACTGAACTCAGCGGCACACTGACGCAGGGGCTGGTCGGGGGCGACAGTCATGCCAAGGTAATCTGCTGCGGACTCAGCCGGGGGCACGAAGGGAATGTGCTGGTAGGCAGTGGTAAGAGACTGTGCCATAGCATAGTAAACAGAAATAGGTATACGGGAATAGGAAAATGGTGTCTGCAACCCGTTAGGGCAAGGGCGAAAAAACCGGAGCAAGATATATAACACCCTACTGGTGAAGCCAGCCCTGGCTTAACCCCGGTAACACACCGCTTAGAGAGTTCTAGCTTAGGCCTTGCAGGTGGCTTTACCCATCAGGAAATGCCTGAGTCTGGGGCAGATTATGCCTGAGTTAAGCCTGAGGCGAGGGGCATACCTGAGCCAGGGTAGTCAGTAGGGTTGCGCTATTGGGTGAGTCTAGGGTGGTCACTGCCACCTCGGCGAGGTCGCCATGGCCCAGGGCCACAAGGGGTAGCGCAGGCAAAATGTGCTGCATGCGGCGCAGCATGGCTGTGCCATTGAGAGTGGGCAGAGCCAGATCTAAGACCACGGTGCTCAGCTCGGTCTGGTGCTGAATAAAGAGCGCGATCGCATCGGCCCCTTCCTCCGCCACCAGCACCTGATAGCCGTAGCTCTCCAGCAGGGCGCGGTGCAGCTCACGAATTGGATCATCGGCCATGACCAAGAGCACCTGGGCACCTGGGCTTTCTATCCCGGTCGGCAGGAGGGGCAGATCGGCGGTGTCAACCCTGGCCGGTAGATATACTTCGACAGTGGTGCCCTCCCCCATCTGGCTATAGACCTCCAGCCAGCCGCCGCAGCCCTTGACCAGGCCCTGAGCCGTAGACAGCCCTAGCCCCGAGTGGCCTTCCTGGGCGCGAGTGGTAAAAAAGGGTTCGCAGCTGCGATCGCAGACTGCCGCCGTCATCCCTGTGCCCGTGTCGGCGATTGTCACTACCACATAGGCCCCGGGCGTAAGTTGGGGATGGTCGGGCGCTCCGTGCCACCAAATATTGCATGCCTCCAGGTGCAGGATGCCGCCCTCGGCCATGGCCTCCAAACCGTTGAGGCAGAGATTCATAAACACCTGGTTTAGCTGAGTGGCGTCGGCCTCCACAGTCCACAGACGAGGCAGCCGCAGCCGCGAGGTCACAGAAATATCCCTAGTGCAAATCTCTTTCAGGGTTTGCACCAGTTCCCCCAGCAGGTAGGTCAGCTGAATCTCTGTCCGCTGACCGCCCATCCCCTGGGCAAAGGTGAGCACCTGATCTGCCAGGCTGACACCCTGGCGGGCGCTGGTCTGAATGCGGCTGAGCCACCGCCGCCGCTGTTCGCTATCGAGATCGGGCTGCTTGAGCACTTCTGCCGCCAGCATGATTGGGGTGAGAATATCGCTGAGGTCGTGGGCCATGCCCTTGGCTAGGGTGCTAAGGCTTTCCAGGTGCCGCTCGTGCGATCGCTGCGCCTGCTGCACCAGATGGGCCGCTGCCTGCCGGTGGGCGGTCAGCTCTGTCTGCATCTGCTGGTACAGCTCTGCCTGCTGAATGGCTAGGCCCACCTGCACCGCCAGCTGCTGCATCATCTGCACCTCCGACTCCTGCCAATGGCGCGGAGCCGAGCAGTGTTGGGCCACCAACAGCCCCCAAAGGCGGCCCTTTGCCAGCAGCGGCACCACCAAATTGGCCCTTACCCCTAGACCTCTGAGCAACTCCAAATGGCAGGGTGTCAACCCCGCCTGCTCTACATCGGCCACTGCCTGGATGCGGCCCTGGGTATAGGCGCTGACCCATTTTTCGGCAAAGATTTCGTCATACACCCGCTGCCCTTTCAGCGGCAGACAGCGAGGGTCACAGTCTTCGACCTCTACTATCCCACTCCAGTCGGGCTCGAAGCGAAATAAAAACACCCGCTCTACCTGCAACAGCTGCCGCACCTCAGACACCGTTGTCGGCAGCACCACATTGAGATCTAAGGATTGATGAATGTGCTGCAGCGAACTGAATGCCTGCGCCAGGGGGTTGCGATCGCTGTGTCCAGCCCCCTGGCTCAGAACCGGCTGGGGCGTCTCAGGCGGCAGGCGGCGAGGTCCAACGGCCGACCCTAAATAGGCGGTACAGGGTTCAGTACCATCAACGCATGGATGCTTCATAGCGGCTTCCCAAAATTTCTATGCCCCCGACAATCATCCATTTGCATTACCAATGGGTACATCTACGATACGTAATAGAGCCTTGGCTCCGCATCAGGAAAAGGCTGAGTTTTGCCGTCAGTCTCCTGATCTGGTGCTTCCCCCGGCAGCGCCCCTCCTGCCAGGTGCGCCCACTCTCTTCGTAACTGCATCCTCCTACTCCAACACCACCAGCCCTATACGAATCGCGTAGCGCACCAGCCCGGCAATATCGTGAATATCCAGGCGATTCATTAGCTGGGTACGGTGGGTTTCGACGGTTTTGGTGCTGATGTAAAGCAGTTCGGCGATGACTTTAGTGCTTTTGCCCTCGGCGATTAGCTGGAGGATTTCGCGCTGGCGGGGGGTAATTTGGTCGAGGGGGGTTTGGTCTTCGCTCAGTCGCCGTACGTAGTCGCTGACCACGTATTTAGACACCGCCGGGCAGAGGTAGGTTTCGCCTCGGGCGATCGCCCGCAGGGCCAACTCCAATTCTTCGGTGCCGCTGTCTTTAAGCAGGTAGCCGCTGGCCCCTGATCGCAGCGCCTGGTAGACGTACTCTTCGTTGGCGTGCATCGACAAAATTAGCACCCGCACCTGAGGAAACTCGCGGGCAATGCGGGCAGTGGCTTCTAGCCCGTTCATCTCTGGCATAGCGATATCCATCAGCACAATCTGGGGTTTGAGGGTTTCGATCAGCTGGAGGACGTCGCGCCCATTCTCGGCTTCGCCAATCACCTCAATGCCGTCAAGCTCTTCTACTAGCGATCGAAAGCCCGCCCGCACCAGAGTGTGGTTATCGGCAATTACCAGCTGAATAATTGACATACTGGGCCTCTATTGCCTCTATTGCGCACCTGAACAGTCATTGCCCTGACTTAGCAGGCGGGTTGTGGCCAGGGCTGTCCCCAAGTCTACACAGGCCTCTTGTCTTAATAACGGGCGGCGCTAACGGCTCGATTTCAGAAATAATGGCGATCTCAGGCCCCAGTACCCCATAGATCAGGAATTTCCTGGCGGCGGCGGCCAGCCCTAGCTTTTATCGTGGCATATAGCCATCGCCCCAGGGATATACGGAATGTCCTACAGGTTCCGGCAATGGCTATAACGCTGCTCTCGAACGGTGTAGGTGGCTATGAAACCTGCCTTGCTTCGCGTCTTTATGCGTTTGGGCAACCTCATAAAGTCTTTGCTTCAGTACGGATCTTCTGTCGGCGTTGCTGCATGTACCCGGAAAACGGGTGAACAGCTCAAGCAGGATACTAAGCTGATGAATCTTTTGAGAGGCGCTGTCACAGCTATTCAAGATGAGAACGGCTGGTCGCGGCTCTCCACGGTAGGCGCTCACATTTCAAATCAGGCTTCGTTTGATTCGCGCAATTATGGATATGCAAATCTCAGCGGGCTGTTTGAAGCGATTGACTCGTTTGAAGTTGATCGCAGAGATAAGACAATTTACGTGCGCAGTAAGCAAAAGGGCAAAAACGGCAAAAAGACGGCGTAAGATATCCAAAAAAAGGGGCTGTGCAGCGCACGGCCCCCTGGCTGATTCGATGGGTGGGTGATTTGCTTAAGCAAAAGACACTTTCACGATCGCATCGTTAAAGTCCATATCGCCACCACCCGGCAGGTCTTCATAGCCAAACAGGTTATCGCCAAGCAATCGGATGTGGTCTTTGCCGTCGGCGTTCGCACCAATGTGGTTGAAGTAAACCGCAGGGTCGTTAAAGGCATCGGTATCTAGCAGCGCCTCGACTGTGCCGTTGGCGACTAAGAATGTGGACAGCAGCTTACCGGTGGGTAGCTCAGTACTAAACTGCGTGGTCTGTCCGTTTTGCCCCGTTAGGTCGAGCCCCACCCGATTAGCCAATGCCGCTCGCACATAGCCCTCGTCACCGGGGCTGAGTGAGTTGCCAGTCAGCAGATCTTGAACCGTACCCTGCTGATCGTCAACTGTATAGAAACCCATGGTGTTGTCGAAGCCGGCCTCGCGGAAGACCTCGATAGCAGCGGTCACAACCGCGTCTGTGATACCGGTCAGGTCAATTAATTCGCCCTCGGCCCCCTGGCCCTGTAGCAGCGTACCGAGCGGACGAGCCGCGTCGCCCAAAGCCAGATTCAGCGTCAGGTCGTCAAAGCGGTTGCTGCCAGGTAGCCGGAAGCCTATTTGCACAGTGCCGTCAGTGAATGCGCTGGGTTGAATCGCTGACTGACTATCACCATTGGCCGCTGCATCGGCAAAGATGACTTCACCTGCGCCGCCCCTGAGGAGGTCGCCGAGCGTCCCGCCTCTGACGGTGGCAAACTGCAAGAACTCGCCGCCCGCGACATCTAGAATGCGCTGCGGGTTGAGATCGTTAAACTGGCCAGTCGCTAAAGCTGAGAGCACGACGGTCGCTCTTTCTAAGGCCGCTTGCACATAGCCAGAACTCCCCGGCGCTAGGCCGTCGATAGTGCCTTGCTCATCGTCGGTGACAATGGCCAAAATCTCGCTGACTTCGCTAGCAGCACGGCCCGTGAGAGTCGCTGTGAGCTGAGTGACGCTGTTACTGGCGATCGCCAGCAGATTGTTGAGGGTAGTCGCCAGCTCTTCGCCCACGTTGCCGCCGCCGTTGCCGCCACCAGTGCCGCCGCCTGCGCCGTCAATCACCGTGTCTTCGCGGAAGGCCAGGTTTTGAATCCGGGTGTCTCCGGCGCGAGGCTGATCAGGGCTGTCAAAGGGATTGGTGACGCCAAAGTTAGCGGCTAAGTACTCCGCCAGGGCATCTTGCTCGGAGCCATCGGGTGCAAAGGTTGCCGTGCCAGTGCGAGCCGCATCGTCAGGCTGGGTCAGGTCTACGACATCGCGCACGGGGAAAGGATAGCCATCGCCGCCGCCTGCCAAAAATCCGAGCGTCACCAATCGGAAGGTTCGAGCGGGGTCGCCGACGAGTTCGCTGTCTTGAACAATCACGTCGGCATCGTTACCGGCTTCATCGAGTACGGCTAAAGACTGAACGCGATCGCCTGGTGCGGCTGTCACATCAAAGCTAAACTCAATGCCCGCTACCTGCGGAAATTGCCCTGGCGTCTCCGCATCGTCGAGTGCGCTAGCTGATACCCCATGCTCTATGATCGCTAGCAGCTCTTCGGCGGTGACCGTTAGCAGCGCCAGGCCGTTGTTAAATCGCAGGCTGTTGGCAATGTCGTTTTGCGAGATGCCGCCAGCTGGCTTCACGCCCGGAATCTCTTCTGTTGGCAGTCTCTCAGGTTCGCCCGTACCGCCCGGTGGCACAATCACCTGACCGATGTCGTCACGAATGCCGCCGCCGTTTTTGATCGAGATAACAACGCTGTCGTCGGTTTGTTTGGCGATCGCCAAATTCGCATCCGCCGTCAGGTTCCCCAGGTTAGTCTCTTCGGTGCGCACGCTGCTGCGTAATCCGTTGAGGTAGACATCGCTAATGCCCAAGACATTGCTCTCTTTAGCAATGATGACCGCCTCCAGCGTATCGACAATCGCCTGAATTTCAGGATCTACTAATCCCTGTGCATTCAGCGCCGCGACGCCTTGTTCATCGGTCGCGTAAGCGCCACTCACCGCCGGATCGTAGCTCTCAGGAATAATGTTGCCATTCTCATCAAAGTCAATTACCAGCTGACCGATGTACTTGTAGTTGCCATCGGTATTGACCACAGCGACTGGCTTACCGTCAGCATCGACTTTAAAGATGGGGTACTCACCCTGCACCGTATCGCCATCGCGAGGCCGATCGTTCTCATCAAACAGGCGCGTGTTAGAGCCGCCCGCTACGATGATGTCCACATTTTTCAGCCGGGTTGCCAGCTCCTGCTCAATCGAGATCTGCTGCATGTGAGCAAGCAAGACCACTTTGTTCAAGTCGGGGTTAGCCGCTAGCAGCTCATCGACATCGGTTTGAATTTCAGCAGCCAGGGCGTCTAGCTGCTCAGGCGTCGGCGTCCCATCAAAGTCTTCGGGTAAAACGGTAACGTCGCCAGGGCTGGAGATGGATGGCAGGGTTGGGGTCGTTGCGCCGACCACGCCAATCTTTTGACCATTTACATCGATCACGGTTGTAGCGGCGATGCTGTTGGGCTTGGGCGACTGATCGTCGGTCACTACCAGGTCAGCCAGATTAGGGTCTGTGCTGAAGTCGAGGTTGCTGCTGAGGTAGGGAAACTGAGCGCCGATAAAAGATTCGTCAATGTCGGGCGTTTCAGGGTCGTCTTCACCGCCAGCAATCAAGTCGCGCAGCAGCGCTGTACCCAGGTCAAATTCGTGGTTGCCAAAGGCGATCGCCTGAATACCCAGCTCATTTTGAATTTGAATATCCGCGCGACCGGCTCCACCAAAGGCTTCTTCACTGGCGGTAAAGAAGAGACCCGGAATAATCGCATCGCCCGAAGAGAGAATGAGCGTATTCTCATAGTCGTCTTTAAGCGCGTTGATCACTGCCGAGGCGCGAGGGGCATCGTCTAGTGCGGGAATGCCCGCTTCCTGGTCGGCCAGGTGTAAAAGCTGTAGCTGAAAAGGCGCACTCGTCATGGGGGGCTCTCCTGAATTAGAACCAGCTAAAGTGAGTTGAGCAACAATTGGTTCGTGATCGCTGGCGACGACGGTATCGGCAAAGCGAAGGCGATTGTCGTCGCGCGGAAAATCGTTGTTGACATGAACAATGTCAAATTTGGCACCTGGCAATAGCGCGTCAGAGACAAACAGATTGTCTAAGACCTGACTGTTGCCATCAAAAATAAAACTGTAGGCATCGCCAGCCGCTAACGCTTGATCGACCAGGTTGGTCAACACTTTTTCATCGCCTACGCCCGGTAAAATCTCTGTGAGGTCGTTGGTGAATTCAAAGGTGTTCAAATCGCCCAGGACAACAACGTTAGCGCCGGGCCGGTCGCTCAAAAGCCCATCGACATAGTCGTTAATTGCCTGAGCTTGGGCTTCTCTAGTCTCTTCTACCGCCTGCACAAACGGCTGCGGACCACCGAATATGGGCGTAGAGCCAAATCGTGAAGAGAAGTGATTATTAACAACAGTGACTAAATCGCCATTGAATAAAAACTCTCCGACTAGCGGCTCGCGGCTACCGGCAAAGGCTTCTATGCCGCCTAGCAACGTGAGCGACTCTAGAGAGACCCGGTCAGGATTGTACAAGAACGAATTGCGAATATTGCCGCCGGGGACGCCGCCTGTGGAGTCATCTACGGGGGCAATGTCGGCAAAGGCGTAGGTAGGGCCGCCAGCGAGGGCGATCGCATCTACCAACTTCTGCAAAGTCTCACTGGCATCCGTCACCGGGCTATCAGCGCCGTCAGTCTCCCCATCATTGTCTTGAATCTCCTGTAAGCCAATGATGTCGGGCGAGTTGAGATTATTAGCAATTTGCTCAGCTAGCAGCATGCGCTGGCTGTCATCTTCCTCTAGGGCGCTCAAGTTGAGCACGTTGTAGCTAGCAACTGTCAGCTCGCCTTCGTTACCGGCTAGGGAAGTCACCTCTTGAGTTAAGCCGCTAGGCGTCACTTCAAAGGCTTCGGTCACGTTCACTTCAAAGTTGCCGAAGCTATAGCCAACCACGCCTGTGACATCACCGAGCTGATCGCCGACCGTGAGCGCTGGCGTCTCGAATCCTTCAGGCAAGAGGTTCGGATCAAACTGAATCTGTACCCGCTCCGGGTTTTGGTCGCCTATATTCTCTGGGCCGGAGCGCAGGTTGATGCCGCCGCGTGCTGTGAGTGCGCCTTCTGGGGTAGCGGTTGCGCCCTGGTTGGGCAGGGTAAAGGCTTCGGCTGAAAATGGGTTGAAGACACGAGTGGGGGAGATAGCGATCGCATCTTCTACCGTCACCCGCATCCCTTCTAAGCTTTCATAAAAATCAATCGCGTCTTGCTCAGGGTCGAAGTTACCCGGATCGCTTTGCAGATTTACCGGCAGCTCATCGTCACTAATTACAATCTCGCTGGGTGCCACCCGACCGCTCTGGCCAATCACCATCGCCGCTGGCAGCTCATTGCCTTCAGAGAGCACGACCACATCGGGCGAAGTCAGCTGCGTAATCGACAGGTTGCCCGTATCTGCTCCGCCGGGGATAAATTCGCTAACGGTGCCAAATACCCGCGCCTGGTCACCTAAGCTCACCGTCGGCTGAGCGCCTGTGAAGACAAAAATACCGTCCGAAGTCGCGTCATCTCCATCGCTCTTGCCCTGCAGGTAAAACCCGTTAAAGGCCACGCCCGTGACGATGCCCTCGGTCTTCACCACTTCACCGGCTAAAGGTGAGAGATGCGCGGCCCCTTGAATTTCACTCACAGCCGCTGCCGGAATATCAACCTCGTAGATCGCGACCGTATTAGACTCTTCATTTGCCACCGCTAACAGAGGCTGACCGTTAGGACTTTTATCAGCCGAGATGAATGCTAGACCCTCTGGCGCAATATCTTCATCGCTGCGCACATACTGCACAAATTCAGGCTGACGCGGATTTGAGAGGTCGTAGACCAAAATGCCGCCGCCTGCGCGCTCTAAGCCGACAAATCCGTAGGGGCGCCCGCCGATTATGCCGGTGGTAATCGCCTCGGGCTCTGCGCCCTTGTTGTCAGAGCGGGTATCTACCTCGGCTGGATCACCGTCATTTGCATTAAACAGTTCGGGCGTTTGCTCAGCAGTAATCCGAGCAATCTGGTCGCCGCTGTCAAAGACCAGATTGCCATTGTCATCGAGCACTGAAAAAGACCGCGCCCCATAAGCCACAATCTGGTCAAGATCGCCGTCCCCATCGAGGTCGCCGTCAATCGAGGAAATGGTTAATCGGCCCAGGTTTTCATCTGCTAAGAGGCCATTTTCTACGGCGGCATCAAAGCTTTCGTCAAGCGCTAAACCGCTGCGGCCCAAAGAGACGACATCGGCCAGACCGTTGAGCCGAATAGCATCGCCCCGCCCGGCTTCGTCAGCATCGCCACGATCATCGCCTTCATTAGCTATTAGATAGTAAGTCTCACCATTCGCTTCAAAAGACGCAATCGAATCGGGCATATACAGCCCAAACACTGACTGCGGCCTGATATTGATACCGCCGTCGGCGTCACTGGCATCTAAGCCGTTACCTTCAAGGCTAAAGTCCTTTAATCCTAGTGGCTTAACGCTTTCTACGGTAGCGCTCTCAATGTCGATGATGGCGATCGCATTATTCTCTTGCAGCGTCACAAACGCCTTGGTGCCATCTGGCGAGACCGCAATGTATTCAGGCTCAAAGTCTTGCGCGGCCATCGCATCGGGAAAAATTCGCACCCCATCGGCGCGTAAATCGGCTTCGCTACCATTGAACCTCAGAAAATCAGCGGTCGAAACGTTCGCTTGAGAAAGGCTGGCAAAGTCGCCAGAGACATCAATAATGCTGACAGAACCATCGGGGTCAACGCCAAAGTCTGCCTCCTCCTCATCGGTTTGAGGTTCGCCTTCATTAGCGACTAGCACTTTGCTGCCGTCTGGGGTAAAGGTAACCATGTCGGGCAGTGCGCCCACCGTGAAGAGTTGGGACGCACCTGGCAAGCCAGCTGTCTCGGACAGGGCCAGATCAATCACAGCGACTGTGCCCGCATCGGTCTTAACAGCAGCTTGTAAAGCGACTGCCAGCAACCCATTGCGATAAGCGACGCTGTTAGCCCCGGCAATGGGCACACCCAACGTCGCCAAGTCTAAAGAAAGAACTTCTTCGGGCGCAGTCGGGTCGCTCAGACTGAGTATTTGAATCGTGGTTTGCCCGGAAACTACATAGAGCAGCTTTTGGGTATCGTCGAAGGCAATAATCTCAGCGCCAATTTCGCTGACAAAGCTACCGATTCTTTCAAGAGAGGGCGTCATGATTTTCCTAATATTCTTTCGCGGCTGCCGAAGTTCTTACATGCGCCTGCTACAGCCAGTTCTCAGCCCAATAGCTCACTTTCCGCATACCAGCGCAGTAAGTGTCACTAACAGAATTTAAGAACAACCCGTTAGACAAACCTATGAGAATTTGGCATGACGTTTACGCAGACAGTGCCCTAGCTAGTGGAGCGGGCACAGATACACACCTTGATATTGCCGAATGGCAGCATTCAGCAGAGACTTGGGAGTTTTTCCTAGCCTTAACTGGAGTCAGGATTACAGGCTGTAAACCCTCTTGTTATCAATTGTTTTTGATGTCTTTTGTAAGCTACCAGAGTTCTTCTCCCTACAGGTAAAGGGAAGGTTATGAAAGGGTTATCAATGCGCGGCCTGTTTTCGCTGACTAGAGACTGCGATCGCTCCAGATGAAGCAAATGCTAGAAAAAGCTATCAAGTGAACATCGACGTTAGCCGCTGCTAATATTCTGTTGAAGCCTCTAGATTTTCAGGACGGAATCTCTTGTTTTTATACCAACTGAGACATTCTTGGCAAAATGGTGTGTGTCATTGGGTCTTGTCAGGCGACAAGTAGAGCAGGCTTTGTGCGCGCAGCATAACCCTATCTTGGTCTTATCTTAATGTCTTGTTTCTATAGTCTACGGAGTGAAAAGCTGTAGCCTAATTGACCCGCTCCATGATCATCGGCCAAATACTGCTGTGACGACGCCGTCCATCTCATTTTTTATTCCGCCTTCTCTCTGGCCCGATCAGCTGCCGACTGGCCCTAATCAAAATTGGGCGGGTTACGGGCTGGGGCTTTACGCTTGGACGGTGCAGACCTACATGTGGCTCAAGGCAGCAGGTGTAGCCTGCGAACTGACGAGTCAGCTACCCGCTGAAGGGATCGTTTTTTGCCATAGCAATGCCCTTCGCACGGTCGAGATTGCGCCTGCTGCCAAGAGACTGCTGATCTGCATGAAGGCAGAAGCACCGCTTTGCGCAGTGGCGTCAATGCATATTGTTCAGAATCCGTCGGAGGCGTCGGCTGCGGCTGAACGTTACTACATTCCTCACTGGCCGCAGCCGCAGCTGATACCGCGTCAGGCTGACCGAGGCGATCGCTTCGAGATGGTTGCTTTCTTCGGCCACGAAAATAGTCTGGCCGACGAACTCCAGTCGCGCGACTGGCAAATTGCTCTGGCCGAACGGGGGTTGCGCGGTCGCATGGTCGTCAATAGCAATCACTGGAATCACTACAGTGATCTGGACACCCGATGGAATGACTACAGCGATGTCGATGCGATTATTGCCGTTCGCTCTTTTGATACCTGGCGACGACGGCTAACCCGAGGCTTTGCCGGTAAGCCTGCGACCAAACTCTACAACGCCTGGCTGAGCGGCACCATTGCCGTTTTAGGGGTAGAAAGCGCCTACCGGCAGACCGGCCAGCCCGGACAGGACTATGTGGAAGCCAAATCTTTTCGGGAGCTGCTAGACAGCCTGGACCGGCTAAAAGCAGATGCGAGCTGGCGGCGATCGCTAATCACTCAGGGCAGCCTGAGAGCACAGGACTACACTCCCGAGAAGATTTTGCGCAAGTGGGAAGTATTTTTAGAAGTGATAGCGGTGCCTGCCTACGCGGAATGGTGCGAGTATTCTCCCCGGCAGCGGCAGCAGGTGCTGATTGCCACGCAGTCAGCTAGCTACCTGGATCGGGCCATTCGGAAAGGGCGTGGGTTTTTATTTGAGGCGCTGTCGGCTTAGAAGAACCTAATGCTCGAAAACACCGCTGTACTGCTGCAAATCTAAGGCTACAAAGGTTGGCAGGCAGGTCAAACACTGCTGAAATAGCTCCCAGCGATCTTCTCGCTTCAGCATGGCGGTGAGTTTGTCGCGCAGCGAGTGGAGATAGCGCACATCGTTAGCCGCGTAGCTGAGCTGTTCGTCGCTGAGGGCTTGGGCATTGCCCCAGTCGGAGCTTTGCTGACTCTTGTCAAGTTCGATGCCTTCTAGCTCCTGTACCAGCGCTTTGAGCCCATGACGAGGGCTGTAGGTGCGGGCAATTTTGCTGGCAATTTTGGTACAGAAAGCTGGCGTGGTGGCAATGCCCAGATGATGCTGTAGCGTCGCCAGGTCAAACCGGGCAAAGTGGAAAATTTTGGTAATTTCCTCAGCTTCTAGCAGCTGCTTGAGATGAGGCGCTGCGGTTTGGCCGCGCTCTATCCGAATGGCGCAAACGTAGCCATCCGGGTCGCTGATCTGAATCAGGCAGAGGCGATCGCGCAGCGGATTGAGCCCCATGGTCTCCGTATCTATTGCCAGCGCACTAGCCTTTTGGTAGCGCGCTAGCAGTGCGGGCGACAGATCGCGATCGCACACCTCAAAGTTTTCCACTCATCACTCCCCTTTATTAGCAGACCAGCTTAACAGCTCAGCAGACCGACAGCCGTCCGCTTACTCAAACTTCAGCACCTCCGCCACCGTCTGCACATCTTTATCGCCCCGGCCAGAACAGTTGATCACGATTTTCTCATCGGTGAGCGTTGGGCAGAGCGTCTCTAAGTAGGCAAACGCATGAGCCGTCTCTAGCGCTGGAATGATGCCCTCTAGCTGTGAGACCAGTTGGAAAGCAGCGATCGCATCGGCATCGGTCACGCTGTAATACTCCGCCCGCCCCAAATCTTTGAGATAGCTGTGCTCTGGCCCCACGCCCGGATAGTCCAGCCCGGCGCTGATCGAGTGCGCCTCTATCACCTGCCCTTCACCATCTTGCAGCAAATAGCTCATCGCCCCGTGCAGCACGCCCACCCGACCTTTCGTCAGCGTCGCCGCGTGCTTGTCAGTCTCAGCCCCTTCGCCCGCCGCTTCAACGCCAATCAGGCGAATCTCAGTGTCGCTTACAAACTCGTGAAACAGCCCCATTGCATTTGAGCCACCGCCGACGCAGGCCAGCAGCAGGTCAGGCTTACCGCCCCACTTTTCTAAGCACTGAGCGCGGGTTTCTTTGCCAATTACGCCGTGAAAATCGCGTACCAGCATTGGGTAGGGGTGCGGCCCTGCGACGGATCCCAATATATAGTGAGTGCTCTCCACATTCGTCACCCAGTCGCGAATCGCCTCAGATGTCGCATCCTTGAGCGTCCCGGTACCGGCTGTGACCGGGCTCACTGTCGCCCCCATCAGCCGCATCCGAAACACGTTCAGCGCCTGCCGCCGCATGTCTTCGACGCCCATATAAATGACGCACTCTAGGCCAAAGCGAGCGCATACCGTCGCCGTCGCCACCCCGTGCTGACCGGCCCCGGTCTCGGCAATTACCCGCTGCTTGCCCATGCGCTTAGCGAGCAGCACCTGGCCCAGCGCATTGTTAATCTTATGAGCGCCCGTATGGTTGAGGTCTTCGCGCTTCAGGTAGATCTGCGGGCCGCTGCCATCGGGTCTGGCATAGTGCTGGGTGAGCCGCTCGGCAAAATATAATGGATTGGCCCGGCCTACGTAGTCTTTGAGCAGTCCTTCTAGCTCTGCTTTAAACCCAGCTTCGTCCCGGTATTGGTAGTAAGCGTCTTCTAGCTCCTTCAGCGCTGGCATCAGCGTTTCGGGCACATACTTACCGCCAAAGCGCCCAAATCGACCGAGCTTATCCGGGCGGGCATTGAGCGACAGCGATTCATCTGTCGCCTGAAGGGTTTTTTTAGCAGAGAGAGGAGTAACAGTCACAGCGATTACCTGAGTTGTGAACAATATGTTTGGAGCAGTCTATAGTCCAAATTTTACAAGTTCCCCATTATAAAGGGTCAAACCCGATAAACCGCTGCACCTTAAAATAGAAACAGAGTAGACAAGAGCACCGTCATCATGACCGCTACTACCCCTATCACCTCGCCCTACAGCATTACCTGGCCGCTATTGCCAGACGATTTTGTCCTACCGGATGACCCTGTGGAAAACGAAGCTCAACCGCTACTCGCCGCTGCCCTTACCCAGGCCCTATCCAGTCAGCCAGCGGTGATTAAAGACGCGCTTATTGTCTCGAACTTTGCGCTGTGCGCGGGTATCAACCGTCAGATCATCTGCAAAGCGCCTGACTGGATGTACGTTGCGCCTGTACCGCCCAGCGATCGCATCCGCCGCAGCTACACGCCGCATACAGAAGGCGTCGTTCCCCCAGTGGTGATGGAGTTTTTGTCTGAGCGCGACTGCGGCGAATACTCAATGAAACCGGGCCGCAAGATTGGCAAATGGTACTTTTATGAGCGCATTATCGAAGTGCCGAGATATGTCATTTTCGATCCTGACTCGGCTGAATTAGAGGTATATGCTCTGCAAGACAACCGTTACGAGCTAGAAACCGCTGACGAGCAGGGCCGCTATTTTATTCCGGGGCTCGATCTCTTTTTGGGCGTGTGGGAAGGCACTCATGAAGTGCGCACCGGGCCGTGGCTGCGCTGGTGGACAGCCGCTGGTGAGCTCGTGCCCTGGTCAGAAGAGCGGGTTCAGCAGGCCCAAGTTCAGGTTCAGCAGGCCCAGGTTCAGGCCCAGCAGGCTGAGGCTCGCGCTCAGCAGGCGGAGCAGGAAAAAGCTGCTTTATTAGCTAAGCTGCGGGCGGCAGGGTTGGAGTAGCTAACGACATAAAGCAGCCCTCCGAGGGATTGTGAATAGTTTTTACGCCCGATAGCATAGCCCTGAAATATTTGATTACGCTGGTCTTGCGCCTGAACGCTCTCAGGATAATTGCCAACGTAGCCCTCTTTTAAAATCCATTCAGACCTATGGTACAACTGCTTGCTGGAGACATTGGCGGAACGAAAACTATTTTGAGGCTCGCTCAAGCCAAAGATGAAGATATTCAGCGCTATGCTAGCCACGAACTGCCGATAGAGACGCTGTTTGAAGCTAAATTTTCTAGCGCTGACTACTCCGAATTTGTGCCGATGGTAAAAGCGTTTTTCGCCGCTGCCGCTAAGACGGTCCCTGAGATTAAGCCTCATGCGGCCTGTTTAGCGATCGCTGGCCCCATCGTCCGCAATACCTCGCAGCTCACGAACCTCTCCTGGTTTTTGCGGGGCGAATTTCTCATGGCGGCGCTAGATATTGAGAGCGTGCAGCTAATCAATGACTTTGAGGCGATTGGCTATGGCGTAATGGGCTTAGAACCTGAAGATATCTACGAGCTACAGCCCGGCAAGCCCGATGAGTCTGCGCCGATTGCCGTGCTCGGGGCCGGGACGGGGCTGGGCCAAGGATTTTTGCTGCCCTGCAACGGTGAGTACAGGGTGTTTCCTTCTGAAGGGGGGCATGTAGACTTTGCACCGCAGTCGGAGTTGGAGTTTCAGCTGCGTAAGTATCTGATCGAAAAGCACGGCATTTCGCGGGTCTCTGAGGAGCGGGTAGTGTCGGGGATGGGGCTGATTTCGATTTACCAGTTTTTGCGCGATCGCCAGTATGCCAGCGAATCTCACGAAATTGGCCAAATTATGGATATGTGGGAGCGCAGTGCAGGTCAGCGCAGCGAACTTGACGACCCAGCGGCAATGATCTCTAAGGCCGCAACCGAAAAGACCGATCTGCTCTCTCAAAAAACGATGGAGATTTTCATTCAGGCGTATGGTTCAGAAGCGGGAAATCTGTCGCTAAAGCTGCTGCCCAAAGGCGGACTATACATTGCGGGCGGGGTGACAGCTAAAAACCTGCCGCTGATTACAGGCGGTGAATTTATGTACGCTTTTGCCAGCAAGGGGAGAGTCAGCCATCTGCTTGATGAGATTCCGGTACGGGTGGTGCTCAATCAGCATGTGGGCCTGATCGGGGCGACGATCAAAGCCTCTCGCAATCATCGGGAAGGACTGAAGACGGCTCACCTGGCAGAGCCTGCGGCGGCTAAGGCGGCAAGGAAGAAGGGAAAGGGGAAGCAGAAGGGTTAGTCATGGGGTCAATTTGACTGGTCTGGCCCTTAGTGGTGCAGAGAAGTTACGAAATGGACGACTTACTTGCCCTGCCGTGGCCCCTATGCGCAAAGCAAACAGAGACGAGTCAGGCACTGGCTCGGCAATAGTCGCATCAACATCCACCGTTTATACAAACCCGATGATTCAGGCAGCGTTAGCGACGTGGGAAGCAGAGTGCCTTTATCTGAGTTTAGACACCTCGTTGTTTTGGGAGGAATACTGCCTGATTCGGCTGGCGGTGGTGCATCAAGGACGGGCGGGGCCTTTAGCTTGACGGGTATTGAAGCACAAGAGTGCCTCGGCTTCATTTGAGACTTATCAAGAACTGCTCAAGCAGTCCGCCCAATACTTACCCTCAATCGTCAGCAGGTGAGCAAGACTTTGAAAGGGTGTGCGAGGCTTAAGGTCTGCACTGACTGTAAAGCTTGCATAAATCTTCTATGAAGGGTGAGGTATTTTGCCTGGGATTCAAAGAAGATTCACGCACCATCAGGCTTTTGAATACTATAGTAATGTGGAAGTAATGTGGAAGCAATTTAGATTAAGACTTCCTTGATGGCATTGTTACTCGAACGAAAGCGTTCTTATTTTGCGTGTATCAGGCATCCTTTTGGAAGTTTTAATGGATCGTAAAACTGAGACGTAATCTATTGAGTCGCGGATCAAAAAACAACGTCAACTGCTAATTGCGAACACTTGTTTTTGGATCATTGTCTATCATATTGATGGTACTGAGCCCGGAGTAACTCACTAGCATTTATGAATACCTGACAACTACGCTTGCGCCGTTGAAGAAAATGGCACAGGCACTCTGACGTGATGGTGGGACCGCTATAACAATCGGGATCATTCTATGCTTTTAGCCCTATCAGCTACCCTAGCAGCTACGAAGAATAGCGCCCGAAAGGAGCATGACCTCTGGAATATTGATTCGAACGCTCATGCCATGAAAACTTATCAGTTAGAGAATGGCATGGCTGAGGCAGCAAGATATGAAAGCACCAGCAGAATTTCGTTCGTTCTTCTGTGCAGTTTAAGTTAGGTGGAGGGAGAGAAGTTATGCTGACCGGTGCACGATGCCCCTTTGTTTCGGTGATTATTCCCGTTTTTAATGACGGAGAGCGATTGAAGCTCTGCTTGACGGCGCTAGCTCACCAGAGCTACGGCTTAGAGAACTTCGAAATTATCGTCGTAGACAATGGCTCTAACGAGCTAGAGCTAATTAAAACAACAGTGCTGCCCTATAGCAACGTGACCTTGGCCTTCGAACCGACGCCTGGTTCCTATGCTGCGCGTAACACAGGTCTTTCCTTAGCTAAGGGAGAGGCCATTGCCTTTACCGATGCCGACTGCATTCCTGCCCTAGACTGGCTTGAGAAAGGTATCAAGCGATTGCTGGACACCCCAAACTGTGGTCTGGTCTCAGGCAAGATTGAGATATTTCCTAAGGATGCTAGTTGTCCTACTGCAGTCGAACTGTTTGAACTGACGACCGCTTTTCCCCAAGCGGAACATCTAGAGCAGATGAAGTACGGGGCAACAGCCAATTTGTTTACCTGGGACTCTGTGGTTCAGAAGGTAGGAAATTTCGATGAAACTCTCAAGTCAGGTGGAGATTTAGACTGGGGCATACGTGTTTACGAAGCAGGCTATCAGCAGGTTTATGCTGAAGAAGTACGGCTAAAACATCCTGCAAGATTCTCCTTTAAGGAAATCAGGCAAAAAACTATCCGACTTGCGGGTGGACACTACGATTTATTAGAACGCGGGCTTTATCATTTCTTTCACAGACACACTTTGTTATTTACCCTAACAGAACAAAAGTTTCTACCTAAATCTCTGCTCAAAGAAATCATTTTTCTGATTATTTTGATGCAGGACTTAATCCCCCCCATTAATTATGTAAAGACTTCCTGCCGCAGTCCAAAGCTCACGACTTGGAGTGAGAAATCGAAGGTTGCCTGGGTAATTTTCAGAATTCGCTACATTAGTGCTTGGGCTAAGCTACATCTGAAGTTTGGTCAAGTATCGATTAGATACTAGGTGATTTGGATGCCGGGCAGCTTTTCTTTCAAATACGCTTTAAACAAGTCTAAGTTATCATCGACTCTCTTCCCCCAAAGCAGCCATTTCCTAAGACAGCTATGAGAATTGCCTTCATTGTCGGTGAGTTTCCTGTAATCTCCGAAACATTCATTATCAATCAAGCAGTAGGCTTATTGAAGCAAGGTCATGAAGTAGATATTTTCGCTGACCAGCTTGTCGAGCACGCAAAAGCTCATAAAGATGTGGCCGAGTATCACTTACTCGACAGGACTTACGTCTTTCCAGAAATACCTGAGAACTTATTTCTGCGCGCTGTTAAAGGAACAAGGCTGCTGGCCTCTAACTTTATTAAGGCCCCACGGTCAACTTTAAAAGCTCTCAACTTTTTCCGATACGAGAAGCAGGCGATCTCACTCTGGTTACTATACACGCTGCTATTAGATCCTCAGCACGATTACAATTACGACATCGTCCATTGCCAATTTGGTACGGTAGGGTTCAGAGGCATGGCATTTCGGACGATGAATTGCCCCTCTGCAAAACTCATTACAATCTTTAGAGGCCATGACATCAGCAACTTCGTTCAGGAGCATGGCGACAATATTTATGCTCCCCTGTTTAAGAACGGGGATTATTTTCTTGCAAACTGCGAATTCTTTAAGCGCCGGGCTATCAGTTTAGGGTGCCCTGCGGAAAAAATTCGGGTTCACGGGTCAGGCCTGGACTACAGCCGGTTTCCTTTTCGGGTTCGTCAGCTTCCTAAAGATGGCGTGATTCGCATTGCAACGACGGGCCGTCTGGTGGAAAAAAAAGGTATCGAATATGGTATTCGAGGCGTGGCCCAAACGCTAAAGCAGTATCCCAATATAGAATACACAATCATTGGAGAAGGTCTGCTACGACCAGATTTTGAAGATTTGATTTGTTCGCTAGGCGTTGAAGACTCGATTAAACTGATCGGGCAAAAGTCCCAGGCAGAGTTGATTGAGATCCTGGCAGAATCGCATCTATTTATTGCGCCTAGTGTGACCGCTGCTAATGGGAACCAAGATGCACCCATAAACGTTTTGAAGGAAGCTATGGCGATGGGGCTACCAGTCATTAGTACCTTTCATGGCGGCATTCCAGAATTAGTAGAAGACGGGATCTCGGGCTACTTAGTGCCTGAACGGGACGCCGAAGCGATCGCAGCTCGGCTAATTGATCTAGTCGAACATCCAGAACGCTGGCCAGAAATGGGGCGTGCCGGACGCCTGTTTGTTGAGAAAAGTTATGATCTCGACCGATTGAATGATGCGCTTTCATCCCTCTATCAATCACTATTGAATGACGGTTCAGTATCCCATTCAAAAGTTGCCCTTTTTTTAAGTTAAACAGCAAGTTAAACAGCCTTTGAGTTAATTAGCTATACCGGAAAGATTCCTTATGACTATCTCTATTGCTCAAAAACCGAGCGATTCCTCCTCATTGGAGCAGCCTTCAGTAACAATTGTAATCGTTCCTCGCGAACGTTTTAGCTGCACGCAGCAGTCTTTAGAAAGCGTACTAGCGCACACTCAATTTCCCTACCGGCTTATCTATGTCGATGGCAATTCCCCGGCACCCGTTCGAGACTATTTGAGGCAGCAGGCGATCGCTCACGACTTTCAGATAGTGCGCACTGAGTATTATCCTTACCCCAATCATGCTAGGAATTTGGGACTGTCGAAAGCCAAAACGGAATACGTTGTCTTCTTAGACAACGATGTCATCGTTTCGCCTAACTGGCTCACGGCTCTTGTCGAGTGCGCAAAGACTACAGGGGCGACCGTTGTGGGGCCCTTGATGTGTCAATACGAGCCGATTCATGAAGTCGTCCACTTTGCTGGCGGGGAATCTCATATTTGGACGGATAAAACTGGGCAGCAGCGATTGCGAGAAAAAATGTATCACCAGGGCAAACGGGTTGCCAATATTCGCGATCGCCTGCAGCAGACTCAGACAGAACTCGCAGAATTTCACTGTGTTCTAGTCCGCCGTTCAATTTTTGATCAGCTCGGCGCTCTCGATGAAGAGATGCTCAATACCAAAGAACATCTGGACTTTTGTATGAGCGTGCGTCAGTTGGGCGGGACGGTTTACTTTGAACCAGACAGTATTGTGACCTATGTTCCTGGCCCTCCCTTAGAATGGTCTGATCTGCATTTTTATATGCTGCGCTGGAGCGATGCTTGGACAATGAGAAGCCTTAAGCGTCTGCGGAGCAAATGGAATCTCGCTGAAGATAGCTACTTTAAAACCAAATACAAAAAGTTGCAGAAGGGATGGCGTCGGCGAGGCACGATTATCAGCCCATTTGTGACGAAACTAACGCTGGGTCTAGGGAGCGGAAAGATAGAAAGCGTTTTGGTCAGGCCCGAACGAATGCTGAATCGCACGTTGACGACTCGTCACGCAAAACATCATTCTGCGCAACAGCAAGACTCTCAGGTGTTGATGGAAGCCTCAACTGCCAGCTATGCCAAGCGTTAGCAATCAATTACCTAGCTGAGATGACTTATGACACAAGATTGTTTATTTTCAATCATCATTCCCACCTATAATCGTCCGCAGCAGTTAGCGGGTTGCCTGGAGTCGTTGGCTCAGATGGATTATCCCCGCGATCGCTTTGAAGTTATCGTCATGGATGACGGTAGCCGCCAACGGTTAGATTCAGTGGTTGCGCCCTTCCTTGATCGCCTGGATATTCGCCTACAGCGGCAGGAAAATGCTGGCCCTGCCGCTGCGCGCAATCACGCCGCTCAACTGGCCAATGGAAAATACCTGGCATTTACTGACGATGACTGTCGCCCTGCAACAGACTGGCTAACTTCGTTGGAAGCCTGCTTTTCTACCGCACCTGACCATATCGTCGGGGGCAGAACGGTCAATGCGTTGCCAGATAATCCTTATTCTGCCACCAGCCAAAATATCATCAGTATGGGGTATGACCACTACAACGCGGTCCGCGACGAGGCCCGGTTCTTTGCCTCTAACAATATGGTGGTACCTGCTGATCGCTTTCGAGAACTGAATGGGTTCGATGAAAGTTTTATAACCTCAGAAGATCGGGAGTTGTGCGATCGCTGGCTGCATCAGGGATACCAGATGACCTACGCCCCTGAGGTCATCATCTATCATGCGCATCCCATGTCCTTAAAGAGCTTTTGGAAACAGCATTATAGCTATGGGCAAGGAGCCTTTCGCTTCCACAAAACTCGCGCAGAAAAGGGCTGGGGTAACTTTAAAATCGAAGAAAACTACTACTTAAACTTACTGCGCTATCCGTTTGTAAATGGTGAAGGTTATAAAGGGCTAGCTTTAACCGCTGTGCTATTTGTATCTCAAGTTGCCAATGCTGCTGGTTTCTTTCAGGAAATGCTTCAGTATCAGCATCCTGACTCAGGAGAGTCTTCTAGCTCCGGAAAGGAATCTCGGTCAAAAGCATAAGACTGCTTCCGAAAGACGGGGCTGGATTGCAGAGAATATTACGGAGTTGTGCCTGTCGGTAGCATACTCTATCCGACAGCATCCGACAGCGCCAAAGGCTCGAAAATAGACTTACTTGTCTGCTCCAACTCCGCTGGTTTCAAACTGCATTCGATGATATTTCCATAGTTTCCCCCGATTCCTGAGCAGATCTTGATAGCCGCCCTGCTCTACGATTCGCCCTTTCTCCATCACTACAACTTTGTCAGCATTCGCAATAGTCGATAGGCGATGGGCAATCGCAATCACCGTGCGCCCTGCCGACAGCCGCTCAAGCGACTCTTGAATCAGCCGCTCAGTGACCGAGTCCAAGGCGCTAGTGGCCTCGTCTAAAATCAGGATTTCTGGATTTCGCAGCAGGGCTCGGGCGATCGCAATTCGCTGCCTTTGCCCGCCTGACAGACGGACACCGCGATCGCCTAGAACCGTGTCAAACCCCTGCGGCAACGCCAGGATAAAGTCTAAGGCATTGGCCATCTGCGCCGCTTCATAAACATCTGTATCACTGGCACTCTCAACCCCGTAGACAATATTCTCTTTCACCGTCGTATGAAAAATAAAAGTGTCCTGGCTCACAACTGCCATGCGTTGCCGCAGCGAGTTGATCTTGAGCTCGCGCAGGTCGATCCCATCGACTAGCACTCGGCCCTGAGTTGGGTCGTAAAACCTCGGCAGCAAATCGGCCAGGGTCGTCTTGCCCGCGCCTGAAGCACCAACCAAAGCCGTCGTCTCACCTCGTTTTATCGATAGCGTAATCTCGCTTAGCACCGGCTCACCGGGGTTATAAGCAAAGTCAACCGTCTCAAAATCAATCGAGCGCTGCAGGCCGGTAAACGCCCGATGGCCGTCTTCAAAGTAGGGCTTATCGTCACGCCTTAAAAGATCAGTTACACAGCTCAGCGATCCCTGAGAAGACATAAAGCCGATCAGCGCACCGTTGAGCGCAGAGAGCATAGGTGTCGTCCGAATCAACACAAACAAAAACGTCAGCAGCTCCGCAGCTTTCATCTGCCCGGTCGCGATCAGCAGACCATAAGAGACAATCACCAGCCCTACCAGCAGCGTCGCGCCCACACCCTCAATCAGCGGCTGTACCAGTGCCGAGAGCTTAATCACATTGATCTGAGACTGGTAGACATCGTGGGTCGCCGCATGATAGCGTCGGCGCTCAAACTCTTGTGTCCCCGACGCATGCACGGTTCGAATACCGTTGACAAACGAAAGTGCGCTAGACGTAAATATTTTGTTTGCTTTAGGCACGCCAAAGCTAGCTTCTCTCACCCGGCTCGTCAGAGAAGATAAGCCGACAGACATCAGCCCGAAGACCAGGAAGGAGGCGAGAAATAGCTGCCAGGACAGCAGCAGCATGGCGATCAAATAGGCCAGTAGCTTTGCCCCAAACACCAGAGAAGTAGACAGCAGGTCAAAGGCCTGCTGAACTTGCTTTACTTCTCCTCTAACCGTATTGATCAAAGCGCCAGGATTGGCGGTCGTATAAAAGCTCAAGCTAAAGCTCTTGAGCTGGTCAAAAATCTGACGGCGCAGGCAGTCGACTAAAGTGAGAGAGGCTTTTTTAGAATATACGACGCCTAAATAGTCACACCCAGCTCGCAGCCACACACCCACCAGCAGCAGCCCAGAAAGCCGGTAAATTCTGTCGGTAGCCGACGCCTCCGTGGCTAAAAATACGACATCGAACCAGGCGATTCCGGTCTGCAGGGGAGGCTCTTCGGGATTCGTCAATCCCTGTAAAAATGACGCAATGAAGCCAACTGTGATTCCTTCGAAAAAAGCGGCGACCAAGGCAAATAAGACAGCGAGTAGGGCAATTCTGCGGAAGTTTCTGAATTCGCGCAGGATTAAATGATTTTCTCGCCAAAAATCGGTGGTTTTAATGGCTCTTCTGATCGCAACAGGCAGCTTTAGTCTCATGGGCAGTTAACGCTCTGGAGTGAATTAAACCCTCTTTTCAGGAGAAGATGCCAGGGAAAAGACACTGGCATCAAGAGATTGTTCAGAATATTCTTAATGCTAGGACGCTTTCGACGCCAGCAGATATTTTCAGGTCTGAGAGGTCTTTAGTGGCTCAGCTCTAAAGTCAGCGAGATAACGACCCAGCCGACACTTGATTTCCCTCATGATCAGCATCGAGCTGTGTAAGGGATGTATCCGCGTCGCCCAAACCAGCGCTTCGAGCGCCGCTTTTCTCTGACCTATGCGCCAGCAAACCTGGGCATGCTGATAGACAAACCGAGCGAACTGCTTAGGATGTGCTTCAAACTGGGCGCGATGCTTCTGAACGAGCTGCTCAAAACTCGCCTGACGCAGCGCTGGATTACGAGAAACCCGTGGCCCCTCGTGAGCAGCAAGCTGGTAGGTGACAAGAGGCAACCCTAAAAGCGAGCAAACCGGATTCAGCCGCAGAAACAACTCTGAGTGAACACGGGATTGAAAAGTTTCGTCAAATCCGCCGATACTGAGCAGCACCTCACGCTCAACCACCAGGGTTTGCTTCGTTAAGAAGGATTCTCCCGGTTGAATCGCCTCCAGAGAAAAGTAAGATCCTTTGGGCAAAGTAGGCGGCAGGCGGGTGTTGATGATCTGCCCGGCTGAGCTAACTACCTCAATGCCTGCGAGTACCGCGACTGGCTGAGGCAGCGTCGTCTCCCGCAGCGCCTTAAGGGCGGCGGCGGCCATTCCGGGCAAGAGCTGATCGTCATCGTCTAAATAGGTGATATACCGGCCCTGAGCGACTTTAGCACCCTCGTTACGTGCTGCCGCCCCACCGCGATTCTCTGGCAGTTGAATCAGGCGTAGGCCAGCATGCGCGGGCAGTGATGGGGGGACAGAAGACCCATCGTCAACAACGATAATCTCAAGACTGCCCTCCGGCATATCTGCAGCTTGTACCAGCGCGCTTCGCACTGACCGCTGTAGCAGCTCCGGACGGTTATAGGTGGGGATAATAACAGTGAGCAGTGGATTGGGCATAAGTCAGGGTAGATCAACTTAGAGTGTAGTCAGCATCAGCAAGCACCAGAATTTCAACCCTCGGCCAGACCAGTCTTTTATTTTCAGTCTTTTATTTAAGGACTGCGTAAGAACCTGCCTACAGTTCACAGTCGTATGTAGCCTCAGAAAAGTCAGCAGCCACATCGGCGATATACCGACTGGCATCCGAACCACAGCCGGACAACATGGCTGCGTACCGGCTGTTAGGTTTAATATACCGTCGACTGCAAACCTGTTCGCAGTCGCTTAGCATTGTCAAAGACAGAGATAATGATAGAAACAAACAGACTACTGTCCCTCAGCTATGCCGCCTTCACCCGGCGTAACTTCCTACTGGCTGCTTTAGCTTCTCTTTTGCCTCAGTCCACTGTTCTTTTGTAAAATCTTCATGATACGAACGCTCGACATTCACATTCCAAAGATCATGCTCCTCTCCTAATATGTTCTTAGCAGCGAGCAGCCCTGTTAGCATTGAATGATCCTGGTTGTTGTAGCGGTGCATCCCGTTGCGCCCCACGGTTTGCAGATTCTCAAACTGCTGCAAGTAGTCTTGAATGACCTGAAGATGCTGACGATATTCGCCATCGTAGACGGGGTAGGCTTTTTTTTGCCGAATCACCGTGCCATCTTTTACGTATTTAATGTCAGGAACTAGCTTCAGCCCGACGATTTCTTGACTGGCCAGCTGAATAAGCTCTTCATCAGACATTTCCCAGAGATTATCTCCTTCGTTACAGAAGTACTCCATACCAACACAAGTTTTGCTAGCATCTGGCACCATTGCCGCACTCCAGTTTTTAAAGTTTTGAATGCGGCCAACCTTAAACTCAGGACTGTGAATGTAGATCCAGTTGTCGGGAAAAATATCTTTGAGATCAATCACCAGTGGCACAATTAAGAAATCTCGATATTTCAATCCCCGAGCCGCATTCAAAACGGGCTCGGGCGGTGCAGGGTCAAGACACCGGGCTAAAGCGGTAATAGGTATGCTAGAGACAAAGTCGGTTCCTGAGAGTTCGAGCATTTCTTCGCCCTTTTGAGCAATCACGCGCTGCACCCGCTTGCCATCGTGTTCAACTCGGGTGACCCGTGTCTCCATATACACTGGCGATCCCTTTTCTTCTAAAATCTTCTGGCAGCGTTCCCACATCATGCCAGGGCCGTAGATCGGGTAGTCAAACTCTTTGATCAGTGTCTTGGTGTTGTTGCTGCCAAACATGGCGTTGATCACCGCTTTCTTTAAGGATAGTCCCTTAATGCGCTGCGCTGCCCACTCTGCCTGAATTTTGTCGCAGGGAATACCCCAGACTTTTTCGGTATATGACTTAAAAAAGGTACGATAGAGCCGACCACCAAAGCGCTCAATCACCCAGTCTTCTAGATTTTCTGCCTCAGGGCCGGGCTGCAATTTACCTTTGAGCTTAGATTTGAGATAGCTCAAAATAATCATGCTGCTATCAGTTACGCCCAGGTTAGACAGCGTACTGACAATAGACAGCGGATAGTCAAAAAACTTGCCCTGGTAATAGATCCGCGAGAGTCGGGGCACCTGAATAAACTCATCGCCCAGAATCTCTTTCCAAATTTGCTGAACCTCACCAACCTTAGTAAAAAAACGGTGCCCACCAATGTCAAAGCGGTAACCCTTATACACCTCAGTTCGTGAAATACCGCCGACCTTATCCGCCTGCTCCAGCACTACCGACTTTTCGCCATGCTTAGCCAGTTCATAAGCAGCCGTTAAGCCTGCTGGCCCTGCACCAATAACAACCGTACTGGACATTCAAATACCTCTAAGATTGACTAATAGTAAACTTTCGCTGTCAATTGCTAAATGCTGAGTTTGCTTGGGCCAGGTACTGTCTTACTTCGCTGGCTGGTAGCGACGAAGCTGGTGCCGTCCCGTTCCTATAGCGAATGCTAACCCGCTGTAAAAGTAATAAAACCAGTGCCAGGGTAAAACACGCAGTGCAAACAGCGCCCCCCGCTTTTGATAGAAAAACCGATAGACCGGCAGATTTATCACGACTAGCACAAGACTTGCAATACATGTGACCCAGAGCGAGTTGGGCTGCCACCAAGTCATCAACAGCCCAAGCACAGCGCAGTAGACTAAAATCACGCTCAGTCGGCTAGACCACCGCAGGTTTAAATCACCAGAAAACCGCTGGTACTGCTGCGGATTGCTTTGGCGAATCTTTAGCAGCAGTGCCGTCCAAGGCAGCGCCCGGTAGAATACCTCGGCCCTCAACAGAGAAAATGGCGTCCAAAGCTTCAGATGCTTGACCTGAATATCTTTACAGAGCCGAATTTTATAGCCAGCTTGTCTGAGCCGATAGCCGAGCTCGATATCTTCAATGCAGGGCTTGCGGTAGCTCTCATCGAAGCCCCCTAATGACAGAAACACATCTTTGCGAATGGCTCCGCAAGCGCCCCAAAATGTAGAGGCTTCCTCACAGCCGTCCTGATGCGTATAATGATGAAAAAGATTTTTGTACTGCGATAGGAAGTTGCCTGCCCCCGGCGAATCGTCGTACGAGCCAATGAGCGCAGCCAGCTCAGGATCGCGCTGAAAAGCGTGTCTTACCCTTTCCACCGTTGTCGGATGAATCTCTACATCAGCATCAACAAAAAACAAGATGTCTGATGTGGCAACCTCTGCACCGAGGTTACGAGCCCGGGCGGGTCCACCTGACTCAGGCAGGCGAATTAGCTGAGCGCCGTGTTGCTCTGCCAACTTCCAACTGCCGTCTGATTCTCCATCGGCGACTACGATTAGCTCAGCTTGCAAAGCCCATTGACGGATACTGGAAAGACATCTGCGAAAGCTATCGCCGCCGTTATGGACAGGAACCACAATAGAGACTTGAGGCGGTGGCAGTGACTGCTGAGACATATAACCTATGGTGTGTGAGATACCGCCCCGAACGAGCGCGATTAGGTAAGTTTGATAGCATCAGAGCGCGATCGCGCCTGGCCATGCTGGTTATCAACCGTGCGTTATTAAATATGATGACGAAAGATTAAAAAGAATGTTTCCAAAAGGAAACAAACTAGTCGGAAAGCTACCTGCCAGCTGCGATACTGGAGGGCAGTGCAACTGCATAAAAGTAATAGAAAAGAAAGTTGAGAATTTGTAACGGCGATCGCTGCACTGAGCTAATTAAGAGATCCCGGCGGACATGGGCTCAAGTGGTGCTAATCCTGTAATGGCTACCTACAACAATGGCTACCTACAACCCGGAGAAAATGTGCGCTATTTAGCAGGGACGAAGGCGATACGCGGCAGAATGCCTTGAGTAAAGTATGCTTAAGCCCAGAGTAACAAACCTGTTAGAAGTGCAGGGGTGATTTAGAGATGCTTTACGCTTTCTTTACGAAGACGGTCATAGCTTTGCGCTAGAGTCACCTTTTATAAAACCGCCTTTTAGCCCCAGGGTGGGATCCCGGAGATTGATAGCTGGGCGACCTTCCATGACGCAGGGTAGCGCTGCCGACCAGCACTGCCCTCTTTTATCTTGGGAGATGAAGTAGGTGATTTCATTTTTTGCTTGTATCCGCAGTGGGGGAGTTGGTAACGAGGGCGCTAGGAGCAGGCGATCGCCAATGCTTTGATAAGATTGACCGTTGAGAAGAACGACTCCAAAGGCACCTAAAAATAGAAGTGGCAGCGTCGATTTTTTAAACAGCAGGGCTGAGCGATTTATGAATTGGCTCCCTTGCTCCCGCTGAGCCCTGCCGTAGCAGAAAGTAGCACCCGAAAGCATAGGCAGCAGTAAGACATACCCCATACCGAAGCGAAAGAGGGGGGCTTTCAGCATCATAAATGTCGTTCCGGCTACTGCCAGGGCAAAAAGCCAGAATAGTCTGTATCTGTCACGACAGCCTTGCGAGCACCTCAGCAGATAAATGACAGACCCAGTCGAAAAGCAGATTAAAAGGGCAATTAGCTTACTTGACTGATTGCTGATGAGCCACTGTTGCAACAGCCACAGGGATCGATGAGCGCCCGCTGGCGGTTGCCCAAACCAGTTGCCCCAGCCATGCGTTGCGGCTGCTAACTCGTTTGTGACTGCAGCCGAGTAGGTCCAGGGCAAGTCTAGGCAGGCGAAGGTAGACGGGTAGAGCGGACAGCCTGAAACTAAAATTCCGGATGTAATTAACGGTAGCAGCAGAAAGCTGGCAGCCAGACCGCACAAGGCAATACGCTGCCAGGTAAAGGACTTGAAAAGATAAAACCCAGCGGCAACTGGCAGTAGCGGCAGCGCCGTCAGCTTAATTGAGACAGCGCCTACAGACATCACTAGCGGCAGCAGGTCAGCGCTGATCAGGGTCTGGCTTTGGGCTGGTTTTGCAGGCTTGATCGCCAAGATCAGCCACGCGACGACCACAGTCAGCAGCGCGACGGGAATATCAGGCGAGGGCGAGACGGTAATGGCGGACAAAAAAGAAGTCTGAGTTAGCAACAGGCATACCGCTAGCGAAAAAGTCGCTAAGAACCAATCGCTCAGCCTTCCTCGCTGCTGCACAATTTGCGTCATAGTCATCCCCACCTGGAGAGTCGCTATGAGCAAAACGAATCCGTTCATAACGCTGCTGCCGCTGCCGTCTAGCCCAGCAGGATTAAACGGTGCAGCGATCGCAAACCAGGCTGAAACAAAGCCAAACTGCTCATTCAGCAGCGCTAGCCCTGGCGTCACTCCATACTCAGCAAACCAGCGAATCATCCCATAGTGGTACTGGCCGGTATCTAGCCAGGTGACCTGCTGACTTGAAAAGGCGGCGATCGCCCCGGCACTCAGCCCATACCCCAGTCCCCATCGACTCGATAAACGGCAGCGCCAGCTAGTTAATTCAGCCCGCACGGACGATGACCAGACCGCCAGCAGCAGCCAAAACAGAGTTACGCCGATGCCGACCAACGGCGAAAGCGGTATACCAATTGAGATTGCCAGCAGGGAAATAGCAAGCACTACCAGGCCCAGCCATGTAGCTGCGATCGCGCGATCGCCCGGTCGTTCTAGCGCAGTAGCTCGCAGCCAGTGCAGCAGCCCGCAGCCAACCGTCAAACAGACGATGAGCAGACCTGTCCAAACTGCGATGAAATAGAGCATGGTCTAGGAAACGTAGAGAGGGAATGGTTCAAAAAAACAAGATGGAACTGACTCAAAACAAGTCTTTGGGCAGCTCACGACCGGCATCTCAACAGTCCTGATGAGAACCCTAGCCTATGCCAGCGCCCTGCATCACTTCGGAGAGCATACCCAACTGATGTCTTTATCCAATCGGCTGCATAGCTACAATTCGTCTTTATATACAGTCTTTACATACAGTGGTGCCCTACATATACAGTGCCCTACCAAAGCTGACAGGATAAAGCCCAGTTTTACAAAAGCGCTTGAAAGCATCAACATATAGCGGTACATTACAAAAATACTTAATGGCTTACGCTATCTGTAGAGTTGCTAGCGATAAGAAAGCGATAAAAGGAAGTGACCATCATCATGCCGAAAGACAGCCAATTCTTTTTGCTTTCCGACTCGGCGATGCAGGCCGCTAGCTACTCTACTTATCAAAACTTCCAGCCCCAGCTCGCGGTTGGAGCCTCAGAGCTACGGGCTTGGAAACAGCGAGTCATCAGTTTTCAAGCTCGTCTTCAGATCGCACCAGCTACGCAGCAGGGCAGCTTGTTCGCCGCCGCCCCGGCCTCGACGAATCCAGTCGACACGATTGATCCTTTCATGCTGCGTCGCCAGAATACTGAGTTTTGGCGCTGGCAGTTTGACGAGGTGGGGGTCGCTGCCATGTACTTCGTCATTGACTATGCCACCAGCGGCGAAAACCTGCTGCTATATATCGGTGAAACCGTCAAGTCAAACCAGCGTTGGAAGGGCGAACACGACTGTAAGCGCTACTTACTCAACTACCGGCAGGCCCACTATGACAACGGGCTAAAAAGCGAGTTGGGCATCGCTTTTTGGCCCCACGCACCTGCCGATCGACAGCCTCGCCAGCAGCTAGAATCAGGCTTGATCTACCGATGGCGATCGCCTTTCAACAAAGAAAACTGGCGCTACTGGAATACCCCTTTTGTCGGCGGGAAATAGTGCCAATCCTAGCTGTTGACTTTGGCTGTTGCTACCACATCTCTATCAAATCGAGTATGCTGTTTAGCAGCAGGTTGCAGGCCAGACAATGATTTCCCACCGATCTAGTCTTTAGGTTGCTCTTGTCTCGATTTACAGACGCATACAAAAAGGTAGCTTGTCGCCTAACTCTTGTTTGTTGAAACTATCTGACTGTGCAGCCATTGCTAAATTACAGCCTCCAATTAAAATAGCCGAGATCTCCCTGCAGCAGTCAGTCGGCGACTTTTCTTAGGGGCCTCTACGGAGGTCTGTTGCAATCGTTTTGGTGCACAACCAACATCTATAAACCGACATCTATAAACATCAGCTCTTTACAAACTATTGAAGATTTTCGCTTCCCCGACAGTTTCTGATCCATGTTGGACCAGCGCCCATTTTTGACTAATATTTGACCCATGGAGACTACATGTTTACCGATATTCTTGACATAGAAGAGCATGTGAACCTGCGAAAGCAGGTAATTGTCATTGGCTCTGGGATTGCGGGCGCTGAGGTAGCAACACACCTTGCCCGCCACGGTCGGGAAGTGTTGCTCTTAGAAAGTGGGCGCAAACAGTTCGATCCTGCCATTCAAGGGCTAAACGACCTGATATTTGCAGGCAAACGGCATCGCGAGCTTAACCCAGATACTTACTATCATCGCTACTTACCGCCCGAGCTACGTGGCATTAGCCGCCTGCGTCAGTTCGGCGGCACGAGCAATGTCTGGACCGGTAAATGGAAATACCTACAGCCCTCAGATTTTGAGGTCAGCCCCTGGCTTGAAAATAGCGGTTGGCCTATTGACTTTGAAGATCTTTTAGAGCACTACCGTTCGGCTGCAAAAGACTACGGATTTGGCGATTTAGAAGCCGAGGCCAGGCGTCCTGAGATTGTGACGCTTCATCAAAAGATTGCTGCAGATGGACTAAAGATGAGCAGTTTCTATTGGGAAGAAACCCCCACTCGGACAGCGATACGCTTTGGTGAGGAGATGCATCGCTCAAAAAATCTGCAGGTTTTGCTAGGTGCAACAGCAACTGAACTCATCCTGGATGAGTCTTGTCAGCGGGTGACTGCGGTCGTCTGCCGTTCGCTGGAAGGGAGAGAGCTTAAAGTTGAGGGGACACAGGTCGTTTTGGCGACAGGTGCCTTAGAAGCGGCGCGATTGTTGCTCGCTTCTGACCGTCAGCTGCCCACGGGGATCGGCAACGCCCATGATTTGGTGGGTCGCTTTTATACCGACCACCCCAAACACCATACGGGAGCCTTGCGGCCTGGCCCCCTGACGAGGGTCTATGCCCATGAGCTGCAATATGCCCCAAAGCCACGTTTTTGCATATGTTTTGCGCTTGACGACGCGACTCAGCGAGAGCATGAACTGCTTGAGCATGTTTTATACATAAAGCCGATTTACGAAAAGCGTATGGATCGGTTGAAACGGCTCTTATTGAGGCAGCCGCTTTGCCTCGATGGAAATGGCGCGATCGCCGCCTACCGGGTCAAGTTTGTCACAGAGCAAGTGCCACAGCGAGACAGCCGGGTGATGCTCGGAACGGAACGTGACGCGCTTGGCAAACGCAAGCCGGTACTCGACTGGCGCTTTACCGACCAGGACCGGCGATCGCTTGAGAAGACGCTGCAGCTTTTGACAGCGCGATTTGCTAAATCTGGGCTAGGAACCTTTGACTTTGGGGAAGATCGGCCAAGCCTGGAGACGATGACCGACGCTGCCCACCAAATGGGGACAACTCGTATGGCGAGCCGTCCTGAAGAAGGCGTTGTCGATACCAACTGTCGGGTGTTTGGAACCGAAAATCTCTACATAGCCAGTTCGGCGGTGTTCCCAACGGGGCCATCGTACTCACCTACTTTTACAATTTTGGCGATCGCCCGTCGTTTGGGTCAGCATTTGCTTGAGACCGTGCCTGCGGCGGTTGGCAGTGCTGCCTATACCGCGACCACATCGCCTAATCCGTAGCGGTTCGAAACAGATAATACCTCCAACAATACTCCGGACAGAATTAGGAGACGATGTGACTTAGGGAGAAGATGCCGCCAGGATTCGGGGGCAGCCTTTACCGAACAATTTTGCTTTAGCTCGTAATCTAGCCCTCAATTTGTATCGTGACCACGGCTTTGACAATCTGGCCCAAGCTCAACGCAAAGCTGGACATGGTCTCAACTTGCTCAAATCTCTCTTTGGAATGAAATAGCCCTGAGTCACTGCTGGTGTCAGCCGGTGCCCCTGTGTGTGGCTCTCATACGAAGATAGCTAACAATAACAACTCGTTACGGGCACTCCCAAATGACCCTGACGGGTACTGCGCCGTTCAGAAGGTTTTTCGTAGATTAGTGTCATCAATCGACCATCACTCCTAGATAAGGACACCCCAGCTATGGAATCTCGAAAGAAAAGAGCGTTAGACCTGAGAACTGCTGCTGCTAAAGTTGCCTACGACCGCGCCCATGCGCAGCACTGGGCCAACGGCGAAGAGCTACGCTATCGCTTTGAAGACGTCTCTAACAAAGAGCGAGCCGGTCAGCCCTCCCACCTGGCTAACTACACCAAGGGTCTGCCTCACGATGAAAAAGACGGTTTGATCTGTTGCTCTGCCGACTATCAGCAGTTTGTCCGGGGAATTGATTCGGGCGACTCGCGCGACTTTCGAGATACGCCCCTGGGGCCGAAAGGATCTGAAACCCAGGAGCAAATTGAATGGAAATCTCACTATACTCAGCAGCATAAAGCAGACGTGCGAGCTTGGGAAAGTGCAGGCGCTGGCTTACTGTTTGACCTGGAAGGCCCAGATTGTCAGTCGATCACCATGCCGCCTGCGCCGGTCCTTGACAGCGACGAACTGGTTGCCGAAGTCGCCGAAGTTTATGAGATGGCCTTGCTGCGCGATGTTCCCTTTGTAGATTTTGGCTGTAACCCTGAAGTGGGCGCTGCAATTGACCGGCTCAACAAGCTGACCTGGTTTCAGAATACGCCGCTGCCGCTGACGGATGCCGCTCAGGCTCGTCGTCGGGGTCAGCTCACCGCACAAACTGCCTTTCGCGGCGTGGCTGTCGGCGACACAACTGGCCCTTACATTTCTCAGTTTTTGCTGCGGGGTACGCCCGAGTTAGGCGGCGATCGCGACGGTGTCTTCGATGGTTTAGTTGCTTACGGCGCGATGGCCTTTACCAACAAAGTACGCACGGCTACCCCTTACAAAGACTACATGACCACCTGGGAGTGGTGGCTCGATGTGCAAAATGGCGCTGATCTGCGCGGCAAAGAAACCTACGAAAATTGCGATAACAAATATCGCTTTATCACCACCCCCCGCGACTTGGCCACCTACGTTCACTACGACGCTCTCTATCAGGCGTATCTCAACGCCACCCTGGCCCTGATGGCGCTCAAAGTTCCCTTTGATCCCGGCGTTCCCTTTCAGGGGCGCGATCGCCAAGACCATCAGCAGGGCTTTGCTCACTTTGGCGGCCCGCACATTCTATCGCTGGTTACCGAAGTGGCCACCCGCGCGCTCAAAGCCGTTCGCTATCAAAAGTTTAATGTGCACCGGCGGCTGCGCCCTGAGGCGATCGCTGGCCGCATTCACCAGTGGCGTGAGACTCAAGCTCCCAACCTGGCCCCGGTTTCTCAGCTCAGCAATAAAATTAGCGACACCCTGCACCAGGTATCGCAGCACAACCGGGTTCAAAACGAAAAGTTTTTGGCCGAACTCAGTGCCGACGGCTGCAGCGATCGCCTCAAGCAAGAGTTCGACGGCGAAAATTATCTGCTGCCGATGGCCTTTCCTGAGGGATCGCCCATGCACCCTTCCTACGGCGCTGGCCATGCCACGGTCGCCGGGGCCTGCATAACCATTCTCAAAGCCTTCTTTGACCATGGCTACGTCCTGCCTCAGCCCTATGTGGTTTCTCGCAACGGTACTCAGCTAGAGTCCGTTCAAGACAGTACGCTGACGCTAACGGTAGAGGGCGAACTGAACAAGCTCGCAGCCAACATTGCCATTGGCCGCGACTGGGCAGGCGTTCACTACTTCACCGACTACTACGAGTCGATGCGGCTAGGAGAGCAGATTGCCCTGGGCATTTTAGAAGAGCAAAAGCTCACCTATGGTGAAAACTTCAGCATGACCGTTCCTCTCTTAGACGGGGGCTGCGCCCGCATCTAATTTGCCTCTGGGTAGATAACTTGCGGGTCTGGTTTTGCTAGGTTTGTAAAGACACATTGCCGGGGTGTGAGTTCACCCTGGCAAGTTGGTTTAAAATAGCCTATACATATGTAATCAACGATGCGTGCTATCAATCGGAACCGGATCTAACCGGATCTGATGAAGCACTCGATCAGGGCTCATTTTATTTAGCCATTATCAGCCTAACCTGTTTACAGTGGGTTACCTATTGACTCCCATCCCTGTTGCGTTCTTTAAGAGGAAAATACAATCGCTAAAAAACCACTCATCAATCAACAGATCCGAGCCGCACAGGTTCTTCTGATTGATAACGAAGGCACCAATCGCGGCCTGACGGATACGTCAGAGGCGCTGGCTTTGGCTAAGGCTGCCAAACTTGACCTTGTGGTGGTCTCACCGGACGAAGATTCGCCTGTCGCCAAAATTTTGGACTACGGCAAACACCAGTATCAAAGTCGCAAGCGCCAAAAGCAAAGCGCTCGCACGTCAGTCAAAGAAGTCAGGCTGCGGCCAAACGTGGGTGACTCTGACTACCAGGTGAGAATTGACAAAGCCCTGGCGTGGCTGGAGCGGGGCGATTCGGTGAAGTTTCAGGTACGGCTGCGAGGTCGTGAACACCAGCACCGCGATCGCGCTACCGACCTGCTCAACCGAGTGGTGGAAGATCTCTCGAAAGTGAGCAAGGTGCAGACGTTTGATCGGCGATCGCTAATCGTTCAGGTTGTTCCCAACTAGCAAGCTGTCCAGATTGCGCCAGATTGCGCTAGACATAACTTAATCCTGAAGGGGCCGAGGCGTTGATAAAATCACGTCTTGCCCTTTTTTGTTAGATCCTCTGCTCAAAAGCCTCCGTCTATGCCTCAGTTTGTCCGCCGCGTGCAGTCGCCGCTAGCGTTTATTCCAACTGCTTACAATCCCTGGTTGATGCGGGCTGTTCACTGGCTGCTGCCGGTACTACTGCGGGTGCGTATCCGGCCTTGGCTGCCGGTAGGCATTCAGCGGATCGAGGTTGCTTATGTAGATCGGCTGGTTGATCTTTACGCCCAGTTTGAAACAGGGCAGGCACGGTTTTTGATGGCGGTGCGTCATGTGGAAGTTGACGATCCGCTAAGCGGGCTGTATCTGTGCTCGCGGGCGGTTGCTCGGGATGCTAAGCGCCGGGGTATTGCCTTGCAGCAGCCGGTGCATACTCACTTTATCTATGAGCGAGGGATGACGATCTGGGCAGGCAAGAGCATTGGCTGGCTGCTCTCTCGCATCGGGGGGACACCGATTCGGCGCGGGCGTAAGCCCGATTGGGTGGGGCTGAAGGCGGCTCGTAAGCTGATGGTAGAAGGCACTATGCCGATGGTGGTAGCTCCTGAGGGAGCCACTAATGGCCACAGTGAGCGACTCGGCCCTTTAGAACCCGGTGTCGCTCAGATGGGCTTTTGGTGTGCGGAAGATTTGCAGCGATCGCAGCGCATAGAATCAGTTTGGATAGTGCCTATCGGCATTCAGTATCGCTACGTGCAGCCTAACTGGGACAGGCTGGCAAAGCTATTGTCACAGCTAGAAACTCAGAGCGGGCTGAGTACAGTGCAGCTAGCCCCCACGCCCGATAAAGACTGCTACCGGCGCATACTGCGACTGGGGGCGCACCTGATAGAGACCATGGAGCGCTTTTATAGCCGCTGCTACCACCAAAAGTTTGAGCAACTTGAGCAGCCTGAGCAGCCTGAGCAGGATGAAGCCGGGAATTCAGTCGAGGCGATCGCGACTGAATCTGAGAAAGATCTTACAGATGAAGTCTGCTCAGAGCGGCTGCTGCGGCTGCTAGATCGGTCGCTGCAAGTCGCTGAGCAGTTTTTTACTGTATCCAGTCAGGGCACGTTAGTAGACCGCTGCCGGCGATTAGAAGAGGCTAGCTGGAACTATATCTACCGGGAAGATTTGCCTGACCTGGCAACGCTTTCTCCTTTGGAAAGAGGGCTGGCAGACTGGGCAGCGGAAGAGGCCAGCCTGAGAGAGCTGCATATGCGCATCGTCGAAGGGTTTGTGGCGGTGGACGGTCGCTACATTAAAGAGAAACCCTCATTTGAGCGCTGCGCTGAAACAACGCTGCTAATGTCGGATATGCTAGCCCGTTTGGGGGGCGACAAATTACCCGGCAGACCCAGGCTTGGGCAGCGCTGGATAAAAATGACCGTGCAGCCGCCGATTGCCGTGACCCCTCGCCTGGCAGACTATCAGCAAAACCGGCGGGCCGGGCGAGCCGCCGTTGCCACCCTGACTGAAGAGATTCGTCAAGCTCTAGAAGAGACAATAGAGCGCTGATGGCGTATGCGGCTGAACTCAACTGGCCGATCTAATGGGCTGCGAACCGTTAATATCTCTCAGCTCCTATGATTTTTGACAGCAGATGTGCAGGCTGAAAGTGCCTATTTATAAGGACATAGCAGTCATCAGAAGAAGATGCTCGGCTGGGCAAAGTCACAGTCTTGTTTGACAAGCGGCTCCAGTATGAGACAATATAAACTATTGTAACGAAAAGATAAGGCGACTCAATTTTTAAGACTGAAGCCATCTTCAGATAGGTACTCTAAAGGTCTCAGGCCGCCCTGTGTGGAAAATTTCACGTTCTATTTAGAGACAACCGATTAAAGAGAGAATATCTGCGATCGCTAAGTACACAAAACTCAGAAAAGTACTGGGTTTCGATTGGTGCTCAGCGTTCAACACTGCCGTTTTTAAAGATGCCAACATATGACTTACACCGTTGATAAAGCTCGTAATATCTTTCCCAACACCTTGTCCGCTGCTGAGGTGCCGGCGACTATTACCAGATTTGCTCAGCTCAGTGATGAAGATCAGCTCGCCCTGATCTGGTTTGCCTATCTGGAGATGGGGCAGGCAATCACGATCGCTGCCCCCGGCGCTGCCAATATGCAGTTTGCCGAGCTCACCATGGAAAGAATCAAGAAAATGACGCCTGTAGAGCAGTCACAGGTTATGTGTGACCTGGCGAACAGAGCCGATACCGAGATCTCCAGAACCTACGCTACCTGGACGCCAAACATCAAGCTAGGCTTTTGGTACCGACTCGGCGAATGGATGGAACAGGGCTTCGTTGCCCCCATCCCTGAGGGCTATAAGCTCTCGGCCAATGCCGCTGCTGTACTGCAGACGATCAGAGGGCTAGAGTCAGGTCAGCAAATCACTGTCTTGCGCAACGCTGTCGTAGACATGGGCTATGACACCAGCAAGCTCGGCAGCTACGAGCGGGTCTCTGAGCCTGTAGTCGTCCCTCAGTCGATTGGGCAGCGCACTCAGGTTTCCATTGAAGGCATTGATAACGCCACTGTGCTCAGCTACATGAACAACCTGAATGCGAATGACTTCGACGCCCTGATCGAACTCTTCGCGCCAGATGGAGCCCTGCAACCGCCTTTCCGCAAGCCAGTCGTCGGCAAAGAAGCCGTACGGCGGTTTTTCCAAGAAGAATGTCAGAATCTGAAGCTGGTGCCCGAGCGCGGCGTAACTGAACCGGCTGAAGATGGCTACACTCAGGTCAAAGTCACTGGCAAGTGCCAAACGCCCTGGTTTGGCGCAGCGGTTGGGATGAATATCGCTTGGCGGTTCCTATTAAATCCTGATGGTAAAATATTCTTTGTAGCGATTGATTTGCTGGCTTCTCCCAAGGAGCTATTAAACCTGGTTCGCTGATCAATCAGTAAAAGAGCTTGTGAAAGAGCAAGCGATATAAGCATCCTGAGAGGTCTGACATTTTTGATGAAAGATCTCTTGGGGACTGAAGCCGCTAAGCGCAAGCAGTCTCTTGGCTGAGTGGTGAGTGCAGCATCGCTTTGAGTATGACCGAGAAAGGATGTAAATTTCAATTTAGATGACGCAACAAACTGAAGTTCAGTGGAGTACGACAGAAAAGAAAATCGCCGAAGCCGCGCTCAAGAAGGCTTATGGCAGCGAAGTTGAGGCGCTGATCAGAAGTGTTCAACAGAGAGTAAGCTTAGTCACTGAACCTGAGGATGTCTGGCAACTGCATGACTTTCTGAGTGCCAGCAGACACGACATTGACGGAAAGTATGACAACAGAGAGGACTCTCTGTTGTACACGCTATCTAGGCTTGTGAAAGACGGCTGGCTAGAGATGGCAGAGCTACAGGGCTTAACGGCAGACAAAAGAGCCAAGGTCAACGTTCTCAAAAGGATGTAGAGATCCTATTCATCACAGCTACCGTAGACGATTAAGCTGTTGGCTTTGCAGAAATCTGGATGGTTTTTGAGAAAGTCGGACTGCCTGGAGTCGCTGATGATGGCCCAGCTGACTGGCGAGGTCGCCCATGCAATGGAGAACTGTCTGATGGCAGTCAAGTAGGGTTAGAGCGCTCAGCAAAAAGAGCATACGAGTGAGCCGCTGAGCATGCGTCCGTTCGCTCAGCGCTTTGGCAAAGTGCGGGCTATCAGCGCCGCCGCGCCGCCGGAAGCGGGGCGATCGCACCTCTCAAGAGGCACAGCGTTAGCAGCGAATACTGGGGGTAGACGACTCTCTTACCGCGCGAGCAATGACGCCCCTTCATGCCAATTATCTACCGCCCCTGATGGGTTTCGCAATTAACAACATCTCTTGACTTTACATAAGGGCTAGAAGAATCCATATCGTTAGCGTGTCCGTATGACAAAGAAAATCCCTGCCCGCAGATACGATTTGTACTAAAAACATCTCTCTGAGGGAAGATATCAATCGTTTCAGCGGCGAAATAGTACCCGCAGACAGAGACACATGCCTGCCTAAAGACAGAAGCCATTGCCTGAGATAAGTCGCTAAAACTGTAAATACATAACAAATCTTCATACAGTTAGAAAAGTTGCTGCTCTGTCAGAGCGCGGCTGATTTCACGCACGCTCATCAACCGGCTCATCAACGGGTTGCTCAATCGTTCTCACCGTTAGTGCTTCATAGCCCACTTTTTTGACCCATTTTCATTTTGCCCGTTTACTTTGCCCGTTTACTTTGCCCGTTTACTTTGACAGTGAGGAAAGATTGACATGCTTCCATCTGGAGCACACGAGTTTTTATGGATGCTCAAGACGGGCATTTGGTCGGTAGGTACAGCTTCCTGGCTGTTTGGTATCTCGGATAGAACGCTAGCTGCGTTTATGGATGGCTATCTATCGGCAATTGATATCATTCAGCTATTTACCGCTGCTTTCTTTTTTGTGAGCTGGTTGTTTCTCAAGCCGATGCGCTCAAGAGCGGCTCGCATCAACGCCAACGAGGCCTCGCCATCGGCAACTACCGACTAGCCCGAAAGCGCTCTTTGGCTGATTCAAAGGCGGTGGCCATCACCTGCTGAATTTTCTCAGGGTCAGGCTTTTTGCCGCCCATTAAGTCGCCAAAGTAAGCGCAGGCTCCTTCTCCCAGCGCCCAAGTATAGCCCGCTGCCCATGAAGCTGCTATGACGCTGCCGATACCGGGAACGAACTTAATCAGCTCGCGACCAATCGCTTGTGCGAAGAAACCGCCCGCGATCGTACTGACTACCCCCCCGGCTTGAGAAGGCGTCAGCCGCTGCCCATAGAGCTGGCCCAGCAGTCCTACCATAGAAACTTGCAGGGCTGTGAGCACAGGCATTGTGGCAAAAGGCAGCGGTACCGCCGCCAGCGTTGCCGCAATCACCGCAAAAGCAGAAATGTAGCGCCGTCCCACGTCGCGGTAGAGCGTGCCTAACTGGTCGCTAGCCATCTCTTGGTCGTCTATCAGCTGGTAAATGGCGTTAGCTTCCGCTTCGGGCAGTAGCTCTGCCAGCACGTCTCGCAACGCCTCCTGTCCGTAGAAAACCGGATCAAACTCGTCTTCTTCGCGGGTGAAGTCTAGCAGCACCGCCCGGTCGAAGCAGCCTGCAAAAGATGACTGTAGGGCGTCAAAAGCCCGAGTGACCTGGTCGGTCTCCGGCGGATAGCTCGGATGGTCCGTCATTTCTGGCGGGTATATCTCGTGTAGACAGGTAACCGCTAGCAGGCAGGGTACTCCTGGGTAGGCCGCTCTGACCTCTTGAGCAATTTGCCGGAGCTGGTCTACTGCAAAATCAGTAATTTTGACTGTCAAGATCAGAATGCGGGCATAGCTGCTCTCCTGCTGCAGCTCGCCTGTCAGCTCTTGAACAATGCTGTCAGTATCTTGCCCGATATCGCCGAGTCCTACAGTGTCTGTAAAGACCAGCAGCGGCAGATCTTCTGAGGGGTAGGCATAGCGCTGTGTGTTTTGCGTGTGGGGGCGAAAACCCTGCCCGATAATTTCTGCGGACACACCGGTCAGGCCACGGACAATAGAGCTTTTCCCTGCCTGGGGCTTACCGATGAGCAGCGCTTCTGTAGTGGGTAGCTCAGCTCGGATTTGCTCTAAAATCTCAGCAATTTTGTCATCGTTGACGCTGAATGACTTGAAGATATTTTGAGCATTGTCATAGGCTTTGCGCAGCTGGATCGCATCGGTGGGTAGCCAGCGTCGCACCTGAACGGTTGTTTCCTTCCAAATACCGACCAGGTTTTGCCAGAGGGGGTTGTGATCGCCAGGTTCGTCTGGCGACTGCGGTGAGTTAGGAAGACTTTCTTTCGGCATGAATTTTCACCCGGTTTTGCCTGAGACACTCTTATCTTAAACCGACTTATTTTAGGCGGCGCTGCGACTATGCCGCGAGGTTTTTTTCAGAGAATCGCAGATAGCAATTCATGAAAGGCGTCATTCGTGAAATTTACCTCCTCACATACCGAGTAGATGGTGGCAAACAGCGTCAGCCAAAATTGACGGCGGGGTTTGCTAAAAAGCCGCCTTTACACAGTAGTCCCGGTATGATGGGGCCACCTAAGGATCGCGAGGAAGCCCTGCGCGTGCCGAAACGCTTGCCGGAGTTTGGCGTGAGCTTTACCGATACGGCACAGATAGCTATGGGCCTTACGTTGCTGTCAGAAGCAGCTAGCTGATATGACACATCCGTACATGAGTGTCCGTGTTACTTTTTTAATGCTGCCAAAGGGTAGGTCGAGTAAAAGCTTAGAAGGCGACTTTGCCGTCATCTCCCACAGTGAAATACGGCCAGTGAAATACGGCGATCGCAAAGCCTATCAATACGCCTGCATCGAGAGAATCGACATAATGAAGATGATGTTGGTAAATACAGATGATGCTCACCATCCTAACGGGTAATCCTATTCTTCGTCGCTGGCTGTGGTGCAGTCTCTGCTTGAGTGTGCTGATAGCGGGCTGTACTAGCACTCAATCGCCAGCGCAAATTGAAAAAACTGAACAGCCTTCCTCAGCAGTTGTTGAGCCAGCTCCTGAGCCATCGGAACCGCCGCCTACGCCTGCCGCTAGTGCTAAGACAGCAGAAAACATGCTTTGGGAGAAGCTAGCGCAGGCCAATGAAGAGACTTATGTAGTGCTGCTTCGTCATGCGCTAGCTCCTGGCACAGGCGACCCTGCCAACTTTCAGCTCAATGACTGCTCTACCCAGCGCAATCTTTCAGAGACTGGGCGAGAGCAGGCGATCGCGATCAGTGAGGCTTTTCGGAGCCGCAATACGCCTGTCATAGAGATACTTTCTAGCCAGTGGTGCCGGTGTCTAGAAACGGCTGAGCTGATGGCTGTTGGCCCAGTAGAACCTTTCCCAGCTTTGAATTCTTTTTTTCGCGATCGCAGTACAGCCAACGACCAGCATTTTTGACAACGAGCCATCAATTTTCCTGCCTAAAGAAATTGTGGTTTAATCGGGAACCCTGAGACAAAGGAGTAGCAGCTTCGCTCAGAGGTGAAGCGTTGAGTGGCGATGGCTCAGGCTGATGATTTCGTGAACGATCTGGCGGCATGCTATCAATGCTTGCAACTGCAAGCAGATGCGACGTTGAAAGAAGTAGATGAAGCTTACTTTCGACTGAAAGTAGAGAAAATTCATAGCGGCAATCGTACCGGTATTGATCAGCTCAAAGCTGCCCGCGAAACTCTGCGCCAGCAGATGATGCAGGCAGCGCCCTCTCAAATTCCGCAGGCAGTAGCTCACAGGCAACTGCCTACCGAATTAGGCGTGCTAACCACGGCGCTAGCCAACGACCGTCTCACCGCAAAAGCTAGCCTAAAAGCGCAGACTCTTCATCTGGGAATCGAGATAGACACGGCGCTCTCATCATCTCAGGTGCTGACGAAGGTTCGTCGATGTCTGGAAGAAATTCCTACAGAAGTCTATAGCTTTGAACCGATTGAAACCATCACGATCTACGGACTGGACGGACGAGGTAAGCCTCGGTGGAAAAAGTCTTTTGCGCCACCGCAACAGCACAGCCAAGCCGACGACAGCGATCTCTATTCTTTTGAAAATCGCTACAGCAATACGTTTATCTTTCCAGGGTTGCTTTTGGCAGCAGCCCTGCTCAACAGCGTAGAAATGATTAAGCTGTTGCTGTTTGGCATACATATTTGGATTCATGAATTTGGCCATGCAACCGTCGCCTGGCTGGGCGGACACCAGGCAACACCCTTGCCCTTTGGCTGGACTAACATAGGCGAAGAAAGATCTCTGTTTGTCTACTTTGGCGTGCTGACGCTGTTTGGATTGTTATTTTGGACAGGAGCAAAAGAACAGCGCCGGTGGCCAATGGGTCTGGCGATCGCACTTACCGTCATTCAATTCTTTATGACCTGGGTGATTTCGGCAGATACCTTTGATATGCTGCTGTCATTCGGCGGCATCGGGGGCGAGTTCTATCTATCGACCCTGCTGATTATCGGCTTTTACTTGCCGCTGCCTGCGTACTGGCGCTGGGACTTTTTCCGCTATCCAGCCGTCCTACTTGCCGGGTTCACTTTTTTAGGGTCGCTGTGGCAGTGGCGGCAAATTGATCGGGGGCTGGCCGATATACCCTGGGGGACGCTGTTTGGCGGCTCTGACCATATCGGCGGCGATATGAATCAGCTACACATTGTATACGGCTGGAGCGATCAGCAGATTATTGATACCTACAACAGCATTGGCAGCGTCTGCGTTGTCGCTATTCTCAGCGTTTATATTTACTTTTTCATAAAGGAGCGCAACTATCTACTGCTGCAGAAATTGTGGTTGCGCTCTCATCGAAAAACAGGCGTGGGTTAAAGACAGCCGATTTTAGGTCACACTCGCAGCCCAAATTAGGCCATCGTTGTCAATGGCTCAACCTGCTTATTCCGTTAATTTCTACGCTCTCTGGAAGCGCTCAAAGCCGAGTAGCTAAGGCCAGCAACTGATCGCGCTGATTGTGCGGGGCTTTCCTGAGCTTGCGGATTGTCAGATACTGCTTGCCTGCCCGCTGTTTGAGTTCGGTTTCAGCGAAGTCAAATAACTCCTGACGCACCGCCAGGTCTGGCCCAGTCAATGCCATCACGGCGATACTCCAAAGGAGTGGCCCTGCCATCGCGATTCGGTGCTTTAGTTTAATGCAATGCGTCGTTTCGCCTTGCGCCATAACCTTTCAGCAAAAATAGGGGGTACGCCCTTTGCTTTCTGGGAATAATACCGAAGAGTCAGTAGCGATAGGCAATAGTGCGTTCCCTATTTTTAAGATAAATGAAAACAAATGAAAAACCATTCCATTCGCGCATTCAGCTGCCCCTGAGGCTGGTCCTAGTCGTTCCTTTCGTCGCTCAGACTTTTGCTGTTGTCAGTTTAGTAGGTTATCTATCATTTCGTAACGGTGAGAGATCTATTAATACCCTGGCGAAAGAAATTATCAACAAAACGAATGATTCGGTCGCCAATCATCTTGACAGTTATCTTTCTGTTCCTCAAGATATTAACCGAATTAATGCCAGTGCTGTGAAGCTGGGTCTGCTGGATGTTAACAACCCAGAACAAGCAGCTCAATACTTTTGGGGGCAGCTGCAAACTCACAGCCTGACTTACGTAGGCTATGGCCTGACGACTGGCGCAGGGGCGGGGGCCGCTAAATATGACGGTAAAACCATTACTTTAGAAGAATGGACTGGCCAGCTACCTAATAATGTTTCCAACTATGCAGCCGACGATCAGGGAAACCGCGCTGGCCTAAACGAGAAGTTTGACTTTGACAACTTTAACGAGACTTGGTACAACGAGCCAGTTAAGGCCGGGCGTCCTATCTGGTCTCGTATCTATGTGTGGTCTTTCCCGGGTGGTTATCCTTATATCACGGCATCGGCAGGCCGCCCTATCTACGACTCTAATCAGCAGCTGCTGGGCATGATCGCCGCTGACGTTCATCTGCTTAAGCTCAGCAACTTTCTGAAGGATCTAAAGATTAGCCCGTCCGGTCAGATTTTCATCATGGAACGGAACGGTATGCTGATTGCCAACTCTGGCAGCGACAAACCTTTTAAGCTATCAGGTGACGACATTCAAAGAGTCAATGTTGCCGATAGCGCCGATCCTCTGACGCAGGCAATCATTCAAGCATTGCCACAGAAACTAGGTCGCTTTGAAATTGTCTCGCAGCAGGATTTGAATCTTCGGTTTCAGGGCGATCGCTACTATATTCACGCACAGCCCTGGCGGGATGAGTACGGGCTAGATTGGGTCGTTGTGACGGTAGTTCCCGAATCGGACTTCATGAGCACCATCGATGCTAACAGTCGGACAACTTTCTTCTTGTGTCTAGGCGCGCTAGGGGTAGCAACTCTTCTGGGCATCTTTACGTCTCAGCAAATCACCCGACCTATTTTTAAACTAAGTCAGGCCAGTCAGAAGCTAGCGGAGTCGGCCCGCGCCCGGTTTTCTGAGGGAACTCAGCACGACAGGGCAATGCCGATAGCAGTCAATGTAGATAGAGCTGGCATTCAAGAGCTAGACGCGTTGGCTGACTCCTTTATGCTGATGGCTCAGCAGCTCCAAGAGACCTTCATTGAATTAGAAACACTCAACGAAGATCTAGAAGGTCGAGTCGATCTGCGCACGCAAGAGCTACAAAACACGCTGCAAGAGCTGCATCGCACTCAGGCTAAAATGCTGCAGAGTGAGAAGATGTCAGCATTGGGGCAGATGGTCGCAGGGGTTGCGCATGAAGTCAACAATCCCATCAACTTTATCTACGGCAACTTGCAGTATGCCGATAGCAATATCCAGGATTTGCTCAATCTAGTTGATCTTTATCAGCGAAAACAAGCTCAGCCTGATAGTGAAATTGATGACTGGATCGAGTCGATTGATCTCACATTTATCGTCGAAGATCTGCCCAAGCTCATGAAATCTATGCATGTTGGAGCTGAACGAATTCGTGAAATTGTTAAGTCTCTGCGAACCTTTTCTCGCTTAGATGAATCAGACTTCAAGACAGCCGATATCCACGAGGGTATCGATAGTACGCTGATGATTTTACAGCATCGCATTAAAAGAAAACCCGATTGGCCTGGGGTAGAGATTATCAAAGACTACGATGATTTACCGCTGATAGAATGTTACCCCGGGCAGCTAAACCAGGTGATTATGAATATTTTGTCGAATGCTCTTGATGCTTTAGAGGCAAAGACTACGCTTTCAGCCGCTGAAGCTGACCTGGATAAACCTGGCATATTCACGGAGCTGCCCTTAGATCGTCCCGCTATTCGCATTCAAACTCGTAGGCTGAATAGCGAGTGGGTGACACTGACAATCGCAGATAATGGCCCTGGAATCCCAGCAGATGTGCAAACTCGTTTGTTTGACCCTTTCTTCACGACTAAACCAGTGGGGAAAGGAACCGGGCTGGGGTTAGCCATCTGCTACGAGATTATTATCCAAAAACATAGAGGATATCTAACTTGCCAGTCTCAGCTAGGGGAGGGGACAACGTTTGTCATTGAGATTCCAGCTCAGCAGACTCAACCGGCGATGTCTGATAAGTTTGCTTCGTCAAAACTGATTGGGCCACAGCTAACCCTCTAGCAGGCCAGGGTAGCATCTCCCCTTTTCGCAATCAGGCGGGCAGATTGCTTTAGCTCGGTGCTGAGATCAAACGTCGATAAATAGGTATAAATCAAATCTGCGTCAATAACGGGGCAATCAATACGGCTGCCCCTTAAGCCATTGATTGCATTCTGGCAATTAAAATCCGATGTGTTTTCGTAGAGTTCGAGAATAGTGAGTTCTTGCCTGTAGATTTTTTCACTTAGAAAAGGTAACAGCGGGTAGAGGAAGTTGCTTTGAGAGGCTTTACTCTGGTGAATAAGCTCGTCTTTCCAGTCGGCGTAAGACCGCTTGATCAGAGAATATCCGTAGTCGGTGATCCATTGAAAAAGATCGTTCCAGGCTGGATCGTGAGCAGCTGACCAGGGGGTCAGATGAAAGGTCTGACCGAGGCAGGCTGATTGCTGCGAGAGGTAGACGATAGCGCGACTGGCATAGTCGACAGTGACTATCTGGTTCTTGAAGTTGGCCAGATCGGGATAGCTGCCTATCTGAATACATCCCATCACGGCTCGAGAAAGAAAATCTTGAGTGTTAGTAGCTCCGGTATGGCTGTGTCCCATGATGAAGCCAGGTCTGAAGATGGTGACAGGGATGCCCTGAGCGCGGGCCGCGAGGATTAGTTTTTCGGCAGCCCATTTGGTTTGGGCATAGCCATCATCCCAGCAAAGAAAGTCGCGACTGAGGTCGACATTGTCATTTTCGTAAACTGTTTGCAGTCCGGTGAAGTAAGCAGTGGCACCAAAAACGCCTACGGTCGAAATGTAATTAACGGGCTTCAATCGGCCTTGGCTGGCGAGCCTCAATATCTCGTAGGTACCCTGAACATTGGTGGCAGCTAACGCCGAATAGGGTTTCACAAAGTTGACCATTGCCCCCACGTGATAGATCGTATCTATTTTGTCGGCTAAACGGGCAAATTGAACCGGAGAGAGGCCAAACCGGGGCTTATCGAGGTAACCGGGCACTAGAACAAGGCGTCGGTCTAGTGCTGTAGCCGAGAGTGAATACTTAGCAAAGGTCGCTCGCAATCGGGTCAGCCCTTCACTACGATTGTCACAGCGAATCAGGCAGTAGATATCGGCCTGGGTCTGCTGTAGCAATTCATACAGTAGAAAGGCACCTAGAAAGCCGGTGGCCCCAGTCAAAAAGATGGCGTTGGGGGTAGCGAGGGGGGCAATCCCCCGCTGGTGTATTAGCACTTGAGGTGGCGCAGGAATTGCTTGAGTCTTGAGATCGGTAAGGCCGATCTGCAGGGTTCCCTCGTTTTGTTGAATGGCCTCGATAGTTTCTGCCAGGTCTTGGAGGGTGAGCGCTTCATAAACACAGCGAATAGGAAGATCTATTGATAGAGTTTCTCGTAGGAGACTGACCAGGTGCGCTGCCAAAAGAGAGTTGCCGCCCAGTTCAAAAAAGTTATCTTGACCACCTACAGAGGGTATAGCTAAAACATGAGTCCAAAGGTCAGCGATTTGCCTGGCTAGTGGCGTTTCCAGCGGCGTTTTGGGCGAGTCGGGCAGGGGGGAGGTGCTACCAGGCTCAGGCAAGGCACGCCGATCAACCTTGCCGTTGGGGGTGAGGGGGAGGTGGTCAAGTAGCAAAAATAAGGCGGGCACCATATAGTTGGGCAACCGGACGCTGAGATGCGATTTTAACGTCGAAACCCATTCGCCTGTCACCTTCGCAGAGTTGTTCTCTGGCAGCACATATGCCACCAACCGCTGATTTCCCAGCGCATCTCTTTTGGCAAGCACAATGCCTTCACGAACGGTTGGATGCTGATTGAGAACGGATTCAATCTCAAACAGCTCGACTCGGAAACCTCTGATCTTGACCTGATGGTCGGCGCGACCTATATATTCCAACAAGCCATCACCTCGGTCTCGCACGCGATCGCCTGTCCTATACATCCGAGAGACAGGAGCAGACGGGCTGTCACAGTCTGTCTCAGCCTGCTTTCGGTTCCCTAATGGACTGGCTATGAAGCTTTCAGCGGTAAGTTCGGGGCGGTTGAGATACCCGCGCGCTACACCAGCGCCGCCAATGTAGAGATTCCCAACTGTACCAGGGACAACAGGCTGCAGAAAATCGTCGAGGATGTAGAGCTGCGTCTGAGAAATTGCTTTGCCAATAGGCAGTTCTGCCGAGGCGTCTACTGCCTGGGCTCCCGTCAGGTCACACATGGTCGCAACAATCGTTGTTTCGGTAGGGCCATAGGTATTGACCAGGCGCACCTGTTCGCCGACCTGCCGCCGCCATAGTGCCAATCTTGTAGGCAGCGCCTTTTCGCCGCCAATGATGACTAATCGGAGGCTAGCAGGCGGGGCTAAGCTCAGGCGGGCTAGTTCAGTAGAGAGGAAATGCCAGAAGGCTGTGGGCAGATTCCAAACGGTGATGCCCCAGGTCTGTGAGTATTCTAAAAAGGATTGAACTGAGCCAATCATCTCGGCTGTGCGTAAGACCAACGTGGCTCCCCGTACCAGACAGGGATAGATCTCTTCTGCTGAGGTGTCAAAATTAACAGAGGCAAATTGCAGTACCCGATCAGCTGGCTGAATCGCATAGGCGATCGCTGCTGTTGATACATAAGCCGCCAGAGATCGATGTTCGATCATCACTCCTTTAGGCTTGCCGGTAGATCCTGAGGTGTAAATAACGTAGGCCAAATGATGAGGCGCGACGGCACTGTTTAAGTTTTCTGTAGGTTCTTGTGCAATCTTATTGCCTTGAGTGTCTGTACAGATAATCTGGACGTTTGTTGCCCAACCGACAAGATCGTGCCGAGCAGTCAAAATCAACTCGACTTGAGAATCTTCTTGCATCATCACTAGACGCTCAGCTGGATAGTCTGGATCGAAGGGAACATAGGCACCCCCAGCTTTGAGAATTGCCAGCAGGGAAACGATCAGATCGGGAGAACGTCTGATGCACAGACCGACCAACACTTCTGGCCCTACCCCTTGTTTTTGCAGATAGTGAGCGAGCTGATTGGCTTTAGCATTGAGCTGTTGGTAGGTAAACTGGCGACCTTGGTCGATGAGGGCGATCGCTTCTGGCGTCCGGGCAACCTGAGCTTCAAACTGACAATGAACCAGTCGTCCGGAAGAAATATTTTTCATGAAAATGATCTACGTTGATCTTAATAAGAGTTCACTCTGTAGTGTTATTTTCCCAAGGAGAACAACACATAGAAATACACTCAAGAAAACAATAGGAAAATCCGAAAGGAATCCCGGCCAAGTCTATTTACTTGGACCTCAGTAAAATTAGCTAGATGTAAAGTATTGCAAGCACTACACGGCAATAATATCACTGAACCCACGTAGATTAGCATCGGTGAATCTACGTAGCCGTTTCTAATAATCAGGTAACCGTGCCCATCGTTTTGTCTAGCTGCTTGCTCAGGTGTAGTTCACTTCAAGGACAGCGACGCTCAATAAGGTTGTTGAGTACGATCGCGGAAAAAATTCCCGCTCTCTGCCATGCCAGCGGCTGTTGCTAGCCAAACTGCTGTGTCTGCGCCTTCTTCTGGCGATCGCGGGGCCGACGGACCGCCCATATCTGTTTTTACCCATCCCGGGCACATTGCATAGACGGCAATACCTTTCGGGCGCAGACTATTGGCTAACAGTATAGTTGCGCCATTGAGCGCCAGTTTAGAAAGGGAGTAGCTCGGAACATTTTCAGAAATGCCTTCGAGCTGGCCATTGCCGCTAGAGATGTTGATGACTTTGGGGCTGTCTGCTTTTTCTAAGAAAGGGAGAAAAGCTTGAGTCATTTCGAGCGAGCTAAAGGCGTTGGTGTTCATAGCCTGAGCTAACACTGTTCTAGAGACCGTAAGAATATCAACACCCTCATCTGGATAAATGCCAGCATTGTTAACTAACACGTCTAGGGAACCTGTGATCTGAGCAATGCTGCTAGCAGCGGCCTCTATGCTGTCATCATCAGCAACATCTAACACGATTAGCCGTGCTGATTTGCCCTCAGCAGATAGCGATTCTACGGCCAGCCTACCCTGCTCGGCATCTCTAGCCGCTAAAAAAACATCAAATCCAGCGTTCAATAGCCCCTGACAAATCGCATACCCAATGCCTTTATTACCACCTGTTACCAAGGCCGTCTTGTGTATCGGTTGAGAGACCATTCGTGTTTACCCAGCTTAGATTTACGTCTTAACTTATCTCTGTTCTACGCCTACTATCTCACCCATCTGCGATATCTCAATTGAGTTATCCTCCGGGCCCCTCACCAAAGCCGCTCTAATCCCCCAACCCAAAAAGTTCCGGGGCGATCTAACAATCTCTATGTCTTATTGCCTTCAAATACTGACAGGCCTCCTCAACGTGATCTACTCTGAAAGCTCAGCGCAATGCTATCGTTCTTATGTTCAAAAAAGAGCGGGGTCTCTCTACCAAAATGTTCAATAATTTCCTTGCGGCTGATTAGCGACAGCCCAACCCTGCCATCCATCAGGGCTGTATAAAAATCAATTTCGGAGGTAAAGGTCACGTCTAACCCTTAAATGTGCAATAAAATTCATAGCAAGCTGTATAGTCTTCAAAGAACAGTCTGGTGTAAGAGAACTGAAATTTCATAGCAATACACTTTTTGAACGGGAATACGCGGTAGCTGCGCCCAATTGCTTGACTGAAGCCTCTATAAGATATCTACACTGAAACACGTTCCTGATTGAGCAGCAAAAAGCCAGCTGATATTAGATAGCAAAAGCGACTCTGATTACAGTATCAGAGTCGCTAAGACTTGGCAGCTAGCAGAAGGGGAATCTACAGATGCCCCGTGGCTACGGTAACTAGCTAGTAGCGCTACCGACAGCTCCTTTAAGTGCGGCAACCCCCTGCTCAACGCTAGCCCACAGGCCCATATCAGGCTCTTTGCCAGCTAGCTCTCGGGTGCCAACAAAGTATAAAACACCTTTGAGCACTTCTTGATGAGCACGGTTCTCGAAATTGACTTTGTTCAAGGGCTCCATGGCATCTTGCAGCTCTTTGTCTAAAGACTGAGCGGCTTTGTGCAAAACTAAGCCGGTCATGGACTGCTGATGCTTAAGCAGCTCAAATTGAAAGAACTTGTCATATGGGGTTAGCTCGGAGCCGTTCATCATTTTGCTGACGGCTTCAGCATGCTTTTGTGTGATGTCACGCGGTTCGGCGCGAGTGCCAAATTTAGTAATTGCTTCCTCAATTACGGGAAGGTTGTCACGATCGCTCTTCACAATCCCTTCTAACCGCTTCTTAATCGTGCTGTCAGTCGTCTCTGCCATCAGTTTTTGACCAGCCTCGATCAAAACATTTTGAAACAGTTTTAGGTCAGCTAGCTTAGTTGCCAGTGTTGTCATATCAGCCATATTGTTATCTCCAAACCACAGTTCTTTTTAAGTCTCTGCGGTCAATTAAATCACCCCTATCATGATTCCGTGATTTTCAAAAAGTCTCTTCCTCCTTCAGGGTGATTCAGCCGACATCTATTGTGATAGGCCGATTGATAACGTCTATGGCCGAAAAGTCTCTCTTTAGAATGACAACAGAGAGAAGAAGAGGTTTTCAATGCTATAGCGATGGATCTTGTGGTTTTGCCAACGAATAGCTCGATGAGTCAGCGCCAGGTTCGACACCAGATAGGTCAGCGACCTGATCGGGCTGAGTCACGGCGCTCAACCGACTGAAGGCTTCTTTCTGCACTCGTCTGCCCGCTTTAAGCCCCATTTTTAGCAAAATGCCAGGGCCAGGAACAAGTTTGACACCTAGCTGCTGTACTAGCGAGAGGCTATCTCCCTGCCCCCAATGCTCCACAATTTTGCTATGGCTCACCCGGTCAATGTGCATCACCGCAAAGCGAACAGCTTTACCAGTCGGGGGTAAGCCCTGAAATGGCCCCAAATGAGTGCCGGCAAAAAAGCCGCTGGTTACCACAGTGTCTTTATGAGCAATCACCTGAGTAAAACTGTGACGCCCATCGGGAAAAGCGTTGTATAGTTCTGTGCCGACATTGATAAAGTCTGCCTGACTGAGAGGGGCCTCTATCCCGGCCATATGGGCCACCATTTCTGTAGAGAGCAACGACAGACCTTCTTGCTGGCGACGATTATCAAACGCCTTGTAAAACTGCAGGACGAGGGCTCTATTTTGAGTGGCGAGCAGGTCATAAAACATGGGCAACTTTCTCAGAAGCAGGCGGCTAAGTCGAGCAGAGGCAACTAGCTCTATTATGAGGGGCCTTTTGTAGAAAACTATACTGCAAACGGCGGTGAGGCCCGATGATTTCGGGGCAGACAGCTAAAGAATTAAGCGCGATTTAAGTCGGCACTCATTTAGGGGTGGGGCGATCGCGCCACAATAACGCTATCTACACAGGCCCTACCTACGCAGACAGGCGCAAAGCTCATGATAGAAACCAATATAAAATCAGCCAGCACCCCCATCGCTCAGCGCGTATCGCGGGTACTATTGCTGACCCGGCTCAGCGTATTCGTCGCCATGATGATCTGGGTGATAGACAAATTCGTACAGCCAGATCATACGGCTGCTGTGTTTAAAGCCTTTTATGGGGTGAGCGGCGTCACTACCGGCCTGGTCTACATACTAGGAACTTTACAGCTAATCATCATGGTGGGCTTTTTGCTGGGCTACCAGAAAAGAATTACCTATGGACTGGTACTGCTGATGCACACCGCCTCTACGCTGGTATCGTTCCCTAAATATCTAGCTCCTTTTGAGAGCGGTAACATTTTGTTCTACGCCGCTTGGCCAATGCTCGCCGCCTGCTTTGCGCTTTACTATTTGAGAGACCTTGATACACGCGCTGTCCTATAGTGCCTATCTGCTAGTACCTATCTGCCTGTGCAAGCCCTGAGGCCATTGTGTGAAGAAAGTAGAAAAGTAGAGGTGGTCTCATAAGATGCAGCCTGGTCAGAGGCTTTTTTATTGCAGGAGGCAGATAGAAAAGCTGCTCAGGAAAATGTGCCATCTAGTTTCCCTGTAGAGTATAAAATCCTAATTTTTTTTTTGCAGATAGCAGCGTGGCTAACGTTCTTGCAAACTACGAGGATCTAGCGCATCGCGGAGGCCGTCGCCAAGCAGGTTGAAAGACAAAACGGTGATCACAATCAGCGCTGCCGGGGGCCATACCAGCCAGGGGTTGAGCACTAAAATAGAGGCATTGGTACCGGCTGAGAGCATGTTGCCCCAAGACGGGTCCGGCTCCTGAATGCCTAACCCAATCAGACTGAGAACGGCTTCTGCAACGATGTAGCTTGGAATCGATAGGGTAGCAGCGATAATGACGTAGGTGGCCGTTTGCGGCAAGATGTGGCGAGTGATGATGTGAAGACTGCGCCCACCCATAGACCGCGAAGCCTGCACAAACGTCCGCTCTTTAATGGAAAGCACCTCGCCACGAATCACCCGGGCTAGCCCCGCCCAGCCCACAAACGAAATAATCAAAATAATTAGCAAAAATCGCTCAGAGCTATTCAGCTCAGGCGGCAAAATCACCCCCAGCGCCACTAGCAAATAAAGCGAAGGAATGGTCATAATTACTTCGACCAGGCGCATCAACACCGAATCGATCCAACCGCCGAAATAGCCAGAAATTCCCCCGACTAAAAGCCCCAAAGGAAAAGAAATCGCAATTCCTATCAGTCCGATGCTCAGGCTGATGCGTCCGCCGTATATCAGGCGACTGAGCACATCGCGGGCCGCGTTGTCGGTACCTAGCAGGTTTATATAGGCCGGAGAAATAGAGACCGCTTCAGGTGCGTCTTCGCCCTCGGTTGCCTCACCAATCGTAGGGTCAGCGGCGATCGCATTTGGGCTAGCCGGACCCACCGTGCCAAACAGATGCAGATCGCTTGGAATGCCTGGAAAGATGTCTTGCTCTCTCATGGTAATTTCACCATCGAAAGACAAGCTAGTGATGATGGGTATGCTCAGCTCAAACAGACGGTATTCGCTGCCGCGCACAAATAAACGAATGGGGGCCGGGCGGCTGTAGTCTACCTCTATTTCCTGACGGCCCGTGTCTAAGTCTATGGGGCCTTGAATCGTTGGATAAACGTGGGGGCCTATAAACTCCCGCTCAGCGCCGCGCCAACGATCAGCGCCACGCCAATAGATTTGGGTAGGGGGTAGCAGAGAGCCGTTAGGCTGCTGAGCAAGGGGATCGTAAGGGGCAACAAAGTCAGCAAAAATGACCGCAATGTAAAAAATAATCAGCACGGTCGCCCCAAAGCGAGCCATGGAGTTGTTTTTGAGCTTTTGCCACCAGGATCGGGTTTCCATATTTGCTGCGCTATGACTGAACGCTATTTTGAAACTTCAGAGTAGCAGTAATTTAGCGCTCTGACGGGTTAAGGCCGCGATTGTCAAGTGGCGCTTTAAAGATGGACTAGCGCAATTACCCACAAATACAAGGGGGGATGTGTCTGTTTTGCGGGTGGCCGATAGCGTCTCCTAGGCAGTGAGCAATCCGTAACAATTCCGTAATAATTTGGTTAGAATGAACTTTTGTTAACTGCCCTCATCTGATGTCTCGGCGATGTCTCGGCGTTTTTTTCTGACAGATCTAGCCTGCTCGGTTTAGTTGGGTTGACGCGGAGGCCCGGTCTGATACTTCAGTCTCGATCTATTCGTCTGCACCTATTGGCTGACCTTACCTGTGACCTACCCAAACCTCAATAACAGCGAAGATAACTTGCTGAATTCGAGTCTGCCGCCTGTTCCTATTTCTACAGAGCGATCTTCTACAGAGCGACCCACCCGTCAGCCCCAGCCTCAGAAAAAGGGAATAGGTTGGCTGAGCGGCCCGCAGGGGCTGCTAATTGGGCTAGGGATTGGCTTGGGATTGGCGCTATTGGGCAACCGCTTGATGTCGCAATCTTCGCCGCCGGCAGCCCCGGCTGAGAGTGAGCAGGTCGCTAGCGCCAGTGTGACGGTAGCGCGCTCTGAAACTGCGCCAATTCGCCAAACTATCACCACTAATGGCACGGTAGAAGCCTTTGACTTGCTTTCAGTGTCACCTCGGGCCAGCGGTTTGCAGATTCAGTCGGTGCGGGTGCGGGAAGGCGATCGCGTCAGCGCCGGTCAAGTCCTCGCCATCCTCGACAGCTCAGTATTAGAAGCGCAGCTAGAACAGGCCAGATCTCAAGTCACCGCCGCCCGCGCCCAGGTCGCCCAGGCTGAAGCTGAAAGAGCCCAGTCTGCCGCTTCTCTGGCCGAAGCGAGAGAAAGCCTCGACCGCTACGCCAGCCTGTACAGCCGGGGGGCGATCAGCCAGGAGGAGTTGACCAGTCGCCGTACCCAGGTTGCGACCGCAGAACAGACGGTAGGCGCAGGTGCCGCCGCGATTCAAAGCGCTCAGGCCACCGTTCGCAGCCGTCAGGCCGAAGTCGATCAGCTCCAGACTCAGCTCGCGCAGACTGAAGTACTCGCTCCGGAGAGCGGCATCATCGCCGAGAAAACTGCTACGGTCGGTGATATTGCCTCAGCTGGCACGCCCCTGTTCAAAATTATCAGCGGCGACCAGCTAGAGCTAGCCGTCAAGATCCCTCAGACTCAGATCGCTCAGGTCAACCTGGGCGCGCCAGTGCAAATCACCTCCGATTCTGACCCTTCCTTACGACTGGAGGGCAGCGTTCGCAGCATCGACCCAACGGTTGACCCGCAGACCCGGCAGGCCACGGCGAAAATTGGGTTGCCGGGGAGCGATCGCCTCCGTCCCGGCATGTTTCTGCAAGCGGCGATTGTCACAGGCTCGCGTCAGGGCGTTGTGGTTCCGGCTGAAGCCTTGCTACCCCAGCCCGACGGCGGCTTTGTGGTGTATACCGTGAGCGCAGAAGGCAAAGCCGTGGCCCGGACGGTGGAAGTGGGCGATCGCATTTCAGCTAGTGGCGACACCCCCGCCAAAACCGAAATTACTTCAGGATTGCAGCCCAACGTTGCGGTCGTCGTCGAAGGCGCTAGCTACATCCAGGATGGCGACATTGTAGAGGTCGTAAAGTAACCTATGTTCAATATTTCTGCCTGGTCAATTAAGCGCCCGGTGCCCACGATTGTGCTGTTTCTGGTGCTGACGGTCGCCGGGATTGTCGCCTTTGGTCAGCTCGGCATCGACTCCAACCCCAATATTGACGTGCCCGCTGTGATTGTCGAAGTGCAGCAAACCGGCGCTGGCCCCGAAGAGCTAGAAACTCAGGTCACCAAAAAAGTAGAAGACGCCGTCGCGGGCCTGGGCAATATCGACAATCTCACCTCCACGGTGAGCGATGGATTTTCGACCACCGTGATCGAATTTGACCTTGGCGTAGATACCGATCAGGTGACCAACGACGTGCGCGATGCGATTACCCGCATTCGGCAAGACCTCCCCGAAGATGCGCAAGACCCCACCGTGAGACGACTGGAGTTCTCCGGCGGCGCGCCTGTCGTGATCTACACCGTCAGCTCGGATCAGCGCTCAGTCGAAGAGCTCAGCGACCTGGTAGATAGAACCATCAGCCGTCGGCTGCTGTCGGCCAAAGGCGTCTCCCGGGTGGAGCGCACGGGCGGCTTAGACCGGGAAATTCGCGTAGATTTAGACCCCTCGCAGCTAAACGCGCTGGGCATTACCGCTACTCAGGTCAATGACCAAATCCGCCAGTTCAATATCAACCTGCCGGGTGGCCGCAGCGATATTTCTGGCGTAGAGCAGGGCATTCGTACGCTGGGCAGCGCTGAGACGGTTGCGGCTATCCAAAGCTTTCAGGTCGTCCTACCCAGTGGCGGTACGGTGCCTTTAAATAGTTTGGGAACCGTCGCAGATGACTTTGCTGAAGTGCGGCAGTCGGCCTACCTCAACAACGAAGCGGTGGTTGGCTTTCAGGTTTACCGGAGTAAGGGCAGTATCGTCGTTACGGTAGAAGAAGGGGTAAAAGAAGCGATCGCCGATCTTGAAGCCACCCTCCCCGACGACATCAACTTTCAGCTCATTTACACCGAAGCGACCGAAATCCGTGACTCCTATCAGGCGTCTATTGACTCGCTAGTGCTGGGCTGTATTTTGGCCATTGTGGTGGTCGGTGTTTTCCTCCGCGACTGGCGCTCCACGCTGATCACAGCAACCGCGCTGCCGCTGTCTATCATCCCGACTTTTTTGGTGTTGCAAGCGCTCAATTACACCCTCAACAGCATGTCGCTGCTGGCGCTGACGCTGGCCGTCGGCAACCTGGTAGACGACGCCATTGTCGAAATTGAAAACGCCGAGCGCCATATTCAAATGGGCAAATCGCCCTTTCAAGCGTCGCTAGATTCTACCGCTGAAGTTGGGCTAGCCGTGATCACGACCACGGCGACCATTGTGGCCGTCTTTATCCCGGTCGCTTTCATGGGCGGCATTCCCGGTCAGTTCTTCAAGCCCTTTGGGGTCACAGTGGCCGTTGCCACCATGTTCTCTACGCTAGTTGCCCGACTGGTGACGCCAATGATGTCGGCCTACTTACTCAAGCCGAAGTCTGACACCAGCGAAGAGAACACCGTACTAGCCGCAGACGGAACGCGCGTGCCCAGGCGGTTGCTGCCTTATCACCGATTGCTTAACAGCGCATTGAAGCATCGTCTGATGACCATCACCCTGGCCGTTGCCTTCTTTGTCGCCAGTCTGGCTCTGGTTCCTTTTATTCCCACGTCTCTATTCGACGCGGGCAATACGGACTTAAGCCGAGTGTCGGTTGAGCTACCGCCCGGTTCTACCCTGGAGAAAACGGAGCAGCTCACAGACCGGGTGAGCGATCTGCTGTTGGCCGACGACGCTACCGAGCGCGTGTTTATCGTGCAGTCACCGGCGGAGGCAACCGCATTTGTGCAGCTTAAACCCAAAGGTGAGCGAATTGGCAGAGCGGAGTTTGAAGAGAAACTGAGAAATGAATTCAGAACTGTGCCAGGGGCGCGTATTAACTTCCAAAATCAGGGGGGCGCAGGGAGCAGCAAAGCGTTTGAAGTCGTCCTGACCGGAGAAGATCCAGAACGGCTAAACGAAGCTGCCCAAAACCTTACTCAGCAGATGCAGCAGCTACCCGGTCTAGTCGAAGTTAGTTCTACGGCAGCGCTGGTCAAGCCCGAAATTTTGATCCAGCCAAATGCGGCTAGAGCAGCTGATCTAGGCGTGTCGGTCAGCAGTATTGCCCGCACGGCATCTTTAGCGACGATGGGAGATACCGAATCGAATCTGGCTGACTTTGATGCGGGCGATCGCCAAATTCCCATCCGCGTTCGTCTCAATCCCGACTCTACCAACGACCTCAGCACCCTGCAAAACCTTCAGGTACCCGCCCAAAATGGCGATCTGGTACCGCTAATCGCCGTCGCCGACATTGAGTTTGGCAGTGGCCCCGCGCAGATTGATCGGTTTGACCGCTCCCGTCAGGTCACCGTCGGTGCGAACTTACAGGGCATTACCCTGGGCGAAGCGATTGCAGCCGTAGACGAACTACCCGCCTTCAAAGATCTGCCCGCTGGCGTGAGACAGCAGCCCACAGGAGACGCCGAAATTCAAAAAGAGATTTTCAGCCGCTTTGGCCTGGCGCTAGGTACAGCGGTAATGATTATCTACGCCGTGCTGGTGCTGCTGTACAACGATTTTCTCTATCCGTTTGCAGTGATGGTGGCGCTGCCTTTATGTCTGGGCGGTGCCCTGATGGGTCTGCTAATTGCCCAAAAGCCACTGGGCCTGTTTGCCCTGATCGGCATGGTGCTGCTGATCGGCCTGGTCACCAAAAACTCTATTTTGCTGGTGGACTACGCGCTGCTTGCGGTGCAGGAAGGCAAGTCTCGTCGTCAGGCCGTGATTGAAGCGGGGATGACCCGTCTGCGGCCTATTCTCATGACCTCGATTTCGACGATGGCCGGAATGGTGCCGATCGCGCTGGCAATTGGCGCAGGTGGCGACACCCGAAGCCCGATGGCGATCGCCGTCATCGGCGGTTTCTCCACGTCCACGCTGCTCACGCTGGTCGTCGTCCCTGTCTTTTTCACCTACATCAGCGGAGCCCGTAGCCGTAGCGCCCGGGTGCTCAGCCGTGCCACCGGCATCGGCAAAAAATCAATGCCCAAAGTCCCAATCACTGACTAAGGGAGACCCTTACAGTACCGTCCCTGTATTGTCTTGAATCGATATTTCAGCGCCCTCAGATAGAGTATGACAAAGGCGATCGCCGATACCATGCCGGGTCGTGCTCTATTGGGACTTTGTGCTGCTACGCCCCGATGTTATCGCTCAAGGCTAGCCCCTAGCCGAGCGGTAGAAAGTACCATAACGCCAACTAAAACCAGAACTGCGCCCACCATGCTAAGCCCCGGCAGTGTTTCACCCAGCAAAAAGAAGGCCAGTAGGGCGGCGAAAATCGGGACAAGCAAATTGAGCCCAGTCGTCAACACGGGCGGCAAATGCTTGGCCGCATAGCTGTAGCAAAAGGTCGGCACGACCGTTGAGACAATCCCCAGGCTAAGCGCAATCGTGAGCGCATGAGGCTGCGCTAGTTTGCTTAAGAGGGCGGGCGAGCTGACCAGGGCAATGGGGGCGATCGCTACTGAGCCAATCGCAAAAGTCGTACAGGAGACTGCAATCGGACTCAGCGAAACTTTACTAGCGGCGCAGTGCTTAAAGAGGGCCGCATAGCCGAGTGAAACACAGGCGGCGAGCGCAGCAAAACACAGACCGGTTAAATACGTCTTGCGATCGCCCGCAGCCCCTTGCAGTTTGGGCAAGACAAACAGCAGCAACCCGGCAAACGCAGTCAGCGCCCCGACGATTTCTGAACGCACCAGCGCTTTTCTGGTTAACAGCTTAAAAGCCAGACCCAAAATCGGCGACAGCCCGACCATTAGCGTCACATCGCTTACTGGCGCTAGCTGAAATGCCCGCACTGCAAACAGGTAGTAAAACACCATCAGACTAGAGAGCAAAATACCAACTGGCCTGCGCACTAAGGCTAAAGACGCCGACAGCAGCCCCGGCTGGACCAAAAAGATCGGTAGCGTAACAGCAAAGGCTATCAAAATCCGAACGGCTAAAACCTCAACGGTTGAAAAGCCAGGCAGCAGCTTAATAAAGCTCCCCGTCAGGCCCCAGGTGAATGCCGCTAAACAGCCCCAGGCCAGAGCAGACGCGCGGGGCGTAGTCACCATTGCCAAACTGTGCCAGAACGTTTGCACCCCTATCTTAGGGTAGAGTTAGCAGCGGTATTCGTCCCTGTAGGGTGTCAGAGTATAGATAATGGATATTAAAACAAGTTAGTGGAAGATAACATCTCGCTCTCAGCCGCATCGGACAAGATTGTCAGCATGGTTCAGGGGGCGATCGCCCTTATCCCCAACCTAGTCATTGGCCTGGTTGTCTTCATTGTTTTTTGGCTGATTGGCAAGATTCTCCGCAGCTTTGTCCGCCAGCGCACGCAAAACCGCGACACGAGAAATATTGGGCTAGTTTTCGGGCGATTGTCTCAAGGCGGACTGATCATTCTCGGCTTTCTAGTCGCGGCTACTATTATCTTTCCTTCTTTCAATCCGGCTGACGCGCTAGCGACCTTGGGTATCGGCGGTGTCGCTATCGGTTTTGCCTTCAAAGACATTCTACAAAACTTTCTGGCGGGCATTCTGATTTTGATCACCGAGCCCTTTCGACTCGACGATCAAATTGTCTTCAAAGATTTTGAAGGCACGGTCGAACATATCGAAACGCGCGCCACTACCATTCGCACCTACGACGGTCGGCGAGTGGTCATCCCCAACGCGGAGCTATTTACCAACGCCGTCATGGTCAATACTGCCTATGATCACCGCCGCTTGCAGTATGACATCGGCATTGGCTACGGCGATGATATTGCCCGCGCTAAAGACATTATTTTAGAAACGCTCAACAGTCGCCCGGAAGTGCTTGAAGATCCCAAGCCTGAAGCGCTGGTTGTGGAGCTGGCCGACAGTACTATTAATATTCGCGCCCGCTGGTGGATAGAGCCGCCGCGCCGCGCCGATGCGGTGGCCTCAATGGACTGGGTGCTAGAGAATATCTGTAACCAGCTGGTCGCTGCTGGTATTGATTTACCCTTTCCCACTCAGCAAATTCTCTTTCACGACCAAACCGAAGAAACCGATGGCGATAGATCCCGGCAGCGAGAAGGCTGGCCGGTTTCACCTAAGAGTGACCCACCCCGCGCCCTCAACCTGTCTCGCTCGGTATTAACGATGGTGCAGAATCAGCGCAGCCAGCGTCAAACTGACCCCGCAAAACAAAGCAACCACCAATAGAAGCATAATAGTAGGAGCATAATAGAAGATGTTTTTCCAAACTTTAAACCAGCGTTTAGAGCGGACTAAGTTAGCCAAGTCAGCGCCTGATCATCGTTAATGGCCAATCGAATTACAAAGTTTAAGGACTGGCTACTTGAGAGGCGTGCTTTCAGGGTGAAGCGGTTTGCCAAAGATCCGCAGTATAAACCGCAGCCTGAAGAAGCGCTCTCTCAGATGCCTGACGAGCTGGCCGAGGCGCTCACAGCAGCAGTTGAAGCACTGCCTACTCCTCCTCGCGAACAAGCGGCTGTTTTAGATGCTTTGGATGAAGCGATTTCTCAATGGCAAGACCGGCCCCGCACGTCAGCCAATTCTATGGTGATTTTGAGCACGTCGGTAACTTCGGTCTCTCGCATCCTGGTTGACACTCTAGGCAACCGAGATGTTCATGACGAGCTGCTGCCAGTCAATCTCTTAGGCTGGGTAGAGCGCCCGCCCGAGGCTAAGTCAATTGAGCAGCAGCTTCGAGAAGAGTTAGGCTGGTCTGATGCTGAAGCTTCAGAAAGCGATTCAGCGAGCGATCGCGTCAGTCAAACCTCAGACAGACTGGAGCAGAGAGACGGCAAAAACTTAGCGGTCATTCCCAATCTAGGCTGGTGCTTTTTACGCAGTGCTGAAGGTTTGAACGGGGTAGACTATCTGCGCGATACGCTGCTAGAAGACCGCTCGCAGTTTTGGGTGATTGGTAGCGGTATGGTGAGCTGGGAATACCTCAAATCAACGCTCAAGTTTCACGCTTACTGCGGCGAGACGGTAATCCTTCCTAAGCTGACAGGCCAAGAGCTGCAAAACTGGCTTAGACCTATTGTCGATCAGTTCGATATCCACTTCAGTGACGCGGCGCTGCACAAGCGTCTTAAGCATCCAGACAGCCTGCTAGAAATAGATGTTTCGGCAGATAAACCCATTGAAGCAATTTCTGAAATTAGTCAGGAAGTGAGCGCCACGCTGCAATCCTCAGTGCGCGCGATTAAAGACGAGTTTACGCCGGAAGATGTCCATGAAGAGGCAGACGAAAGCCCAGAGCGCGATTACTTTGAGCGGTTAGCCGATATCTCCGACGGCGTGAGCGTAGTAGCTGTACAGCTATTTATCAAGTCTTTGCGCTGCAAAGAGGGGGCAGAGCTAGAGCAGCAAGCAGACGAGTCTGTAGAAGCCGAGGCTATAGAGACCGAAAAGCAGGCCGGCAAAGAAACGCCAGAAAAGGATAAGCCGCAAGGCGATCGCCAAATGGTCGCTGGCATTCCTAAGCTGCCCCCTCTGCCTGAACTCGACCAAAGCGATATGTATTTGCTTTACTCCCTAATGCTCCATGGCGACCTGACCATTCGGGCGATGGCGGAGAGCTTGGGTGATGCCCCTCAGATTGTCAACAATCAGGTGCAGGTACTGCGTAAAACCGGCGTGATTGAGCAAAAGGGAAAAGTCATTAAGGCTAATCCGGTTCACTATCCCAAGCTCCGTCGCGAGCTGGCTAAGAACAATTTCATCATTGAGATGCCTTAGGGCCTAGTAAGGAGAGTAGTCGTCAATGGTGAATTCTATCGTGAATAGTCAATATCTAGGTCTGCTGCTGCTTGCTCAATCAACCGGAGAAAAAGCCGGTGATGCTGCCAAGGGTGCCGCCCAGAGTGCAGGAGAAGCCGCTAGCGAAACGGCCAATCAAACCAGAGAGATTCTCACTAAGATTACTGGGCCAAAAATTTTGCAGGCGGCGATTGTCATCGTTGTAGCCTATGTCATCATCAAAACAGTAGACTGGCTGGTCGTGACTATCTCAGAGCGGGTAGCCAGGCACAACCGCTTGCAAATCAAGCAGTTTAAGCCTTTTGTGCGCACCTTTGTGATGATGGTCACCATCATTACGCTGATGAACATGTTTTTAAATCTCTCGCGAGACAATGTGCTAGCTGTTACCGGTACCGTAGCAGTCGCGCTGGGTTTTGCCTTTAAAGACTATGCTAGCTCGGTGATTGCGGGCATTGTAGGGCTGTTTGAAGCGCCTTATCGGGTGGGCGATCGCATTGCCATAGACGACGAATATGGCGAAGTTGTCAACTACGGTCTCCGGGGCATTCGCCTGCGCACCCCTAGCGACAACATTGTCACCGTCCCGCACAATTATATTTGGACTAACTCTGTCTCTAACGCTAACGTGGGCAAGTTAGAAGCGCAGGTCGTTACCGAATTTTACCTGGCGCACGAAGCCAACCCCGAGCAGGTTGAAAACATTCTGTATCGCATTGCTTATACCAGCAAATACACCCATCTGAAGCTGCCAATTAAAGTGGTGATGTCAGACCATAGCTGGGGCAGTCTGTTTAAGCTGCGCTCATACCCGCTAGATGCTCGCGACGAATTTGACTACGCGACTGACCTCACCGTTCGCGCCAAAAAGGAATTTACCAAACACAACCTGCCCTACCCCAAACGGTTTGACCTGACAGAACCTGACAGTCCATAAAACCGCTCTAAAGAGATAGGGTTGTCGCTGAGAAACCAGCCTTCAGAGCGTTATGGTGAAGCGACAAACGGCTCGAAAGGTAGAAGTTGCGATCGCACTCTTTGATCCACACAGGAAATATTGCGGAATGGCATAAAATAAGGCGAGAAAGTTATACCGGCAGGGATTTTTGTGAGCTATCAGCCCATTGAGAACTATGGCCTTATTGGCAACATGCGCACGACTGCGCTAGTTGGGCTGAATGCCTCTATTGACTGGTTTTGTCATCCTCGTCACGACTCACCCAGCATATTTGCGGCCATTCTAGACGGCCAAAAAGGCGGCCACTTCAAAATTGAGTCAACGGTGTCACAAGACAACCACAAGCAATTTTATTATCCCGAAACCAACATCTTGATCACCCGCTTTCTCTGTGACTGCGGGGTGGGCGAAGTGGTTGACTTTATGCCTCTGGGCAACTCGACCGTACATAACTGGATTGTTCGTCAGGTGCGCACCGTTCGCAAAGAAATCTCTTTTCGCGCTGAGTGCTACCCCGCCTTTGACTATGGCCGCGCCGCTCATAAAACCATAACAACAGACACAGGCGTTAGATTTTTTTGCGATGAAGATCCTTGCAAAGGCGATAATGACCCAGTTGAAAATCCTGCTGAGGCGCAGTGCCAATGCTTTGAACTCGTTACCGAGGTGCCGCTGACCATTAACGACAAAGGCGCTTTTGCCGAGTTCACTCTCAAGGAAGGAGAAACAGCAACTTTTATCTTTAAGCCAGCCACCAATCAGAGTGATGACTGTGAAATAGCTGATTACGAGGAGATAGAAGAGAAGTCAGATCGACCCATCAACACCCAAAAGGCCAGACAGCAAGATGGTCAAATTCAGCCTGCGCTCTCACTTTCTCAGACGCAGCTCGAAAATCTCAACCAAACGGCTGAACAGTTTTTCAATGAGACCACTCATTACTGGCGGAAATGGCTTTCACAGTGTGTCTACACTGGCCGCTGGCGCAGACAGGTGGAGCGCTCGGCCCTAGCTCTCAAGCTGATGACCTACGAACCAACCGGTGCCATCATTGCCGCCCCAACAACTAGCCTGCCAGAGCATGTAGGCGGCAAGCGTAACTGGGACTACCGCTACACCTGGATTCGAGACGCGGCCTTTACCGTCTATGCCCTGATGCGCATTGGCTTTACAACCGAAGCAAGAGACTTTATGGGCTGGTTAGAAGCCCGCTGCCAGGAGCTAGGTGAAGGCGGCAGTTTAGAAGTCATGTACCGCATCGACGGTAAGTTAGATCTAGAAGAAGACTTTCTCGATCACTTAGAGGGCTACAAGGGATCTCAGCCTGTGCGCATCGGTAACAGTGCTTTTGAGCAGCTCCAGCTCGATATCTGCGGCGAGCTGATGGATTCAGCCTATCTTTACAACAAATATGGTGAATTTATCTCCTATGATTTTTGGGTTCATCTGCGCTATTTGACCAACTGGGTGTGCGACAACTGGCAGCGTAAAGATCAAGGCGTTTGGGAGTCACGCGGCGGTAAGAAAGATCATGTGTATTCCCGGCTGATGTGCTGGGTCGCCGTTGACCGAGGATTACGCCTTGCCGAGAGCCGATCTTTTCCGGCAGAGCGATCGCGCTGGGAAAAAGTCAGAGATGAAATCTACGAAGAAATCTTAGAAAAAGGCTGGGACGAAGACCGTCAGGCGTTTGTCCAAGCCTATGGCGAAAAAGACCTCGATGCGGGCTGCTTGATTATGCCACTGGTTTTCTTCATGGCCCCGAGCGATCCTAAAATGCTGAAAACCATCCGCGCTGTCAAAAAACCACCGCAGGAGGGTGGGCTCACTGCCAATAGCCTGGTGTATCGCTATAACTCTCTCGACAGTGGCGAATCTAGCGATGGTTTGACCGGAGAAGAAGGCACCTTTAACCTCTGTACTTTCTGGCTGGTTGAAGCTCTGACCCGCGCAGGCGGAGCCGATCCTGAGCAGCTCGACGAAGCCCGCCGGATCTTTGAAGAAATGCTCACCTACGCTAACCATCTCGGTCTCTATGCCGAAGAAACCGGCATCAGCGGCGAAGCATTAGGCAATTTTCCGCAAGCCTTTACTCATATTGCGCTAATCAGTGCGGCCTGGAACCTCAGTGAAGCTCTCGAAAAATAGCTGGCGGCGGGACTAAGAGCGCTGTTTCTTCTAATATTTTCTAGAATTATTCTCTAGAATCGATAATCAAACAGCGGGCTGTTTCAGCAGCGGCTTCACTGGTCGGATAAAATTCTCCGTCATCTAGCACCGTAAAGTCGGGCGTAAATACCCAGCAGCGATAGCCCAGCGCAGTGCGACCAATGGCGATCGCCCAGCCGGGATAGGTCAAAACATCGACGAGTTCACAGTCTTGCATGATTTGAAGCGTAAGGTATGTAAAAAGGACGGTCGCGATCGCGCATCACCCTTGAACCCAATCTCTCAAAATTAGTCGCCCGGTCACTCAGTATGTCATCCTAATTCATCTTTAATTTATACATATATAGGGTGTAAAGAGCCCCCTGCAAGTAAGCGGTAGACTGCGCTATTGTCAGGGCTATTGTCAGGGCTATTATCAGGCTCATCTATAGATGCCGTTGCTAGATAAACTGGAGTAGACAGGCTGGCAGACCCCCAAGCGCTAATTTATCGATGTCAAGTTAGTTCAAGTTAGTTCAAGTGTACTAAAATTAGTATAGCGAATTTTATCTAATCAACCTTTTCACTCCCCCTCCCTCAACGCAAACTCAAAGGAATCCTCGGACACACCTATGGCTGCCAACGCTTCTTCCGACAGGCAAAAAGCCCTGACCTCAGTGCTCACCCAGATTGAGCGCAACTTTGGCAAGGGCTCCATTATGCGGTTAGGTGAAGCCAGCCGTATGCATGTAGAAACTATTCCCACCGGCGCGCTCACGCTCGATATGGCGCTCGGTGGCGGTCTGCCCAAAGGCAGAGTGATTGAAATTTACGGCCCGGAGAGTTCGGGTAAAACGACGCTAGCGCTGCATGCGATCGCCGAAATTCAGCAGCAGGGGGGCGTCGCCGCCTTTATTGACGCAGAGCACGCGCTCGACCCTTACTACGCGGCTGCTTTAGGCGTTAACGTCGAAGACCTGCTGATCTCGCAGCCCGATACCGGCGAAATGGGTCTGGAAATTTGCGACCAGCTCGTTCGCTCTTCTGCCGTTGACCTGATCGTGATCGATTCAGTTGCGGCCCTTACCCCTCGTGCCGAAATCGAAGGTGAGATGGGTGACTCGCACATGGGTTTGCAGGCCCGGTTGATGAGCCAGGCACTGCGAAAAATCACCGGGAACATCGGCAAATCGAAGTGTACGGTAATTTTTCTCAACCAGCTGCGCCTGAAAATTGGCGTCACCTACGGCAACCCCGAAACCACGACCGGCGGCAACGCACTGAAATTTTACGCCTCTGTCCGGCTAGACATTCGCCGCATTCAGACGCTGAAAAAGGGCAATGACCAGTTCGGTATCCGCGTCAAAGTAAAGGTTGCCAAAAACAAAGTCGCGCCGCCCTTCCGCATCGCTGAATTTGACATCATTTTTGGTGAAGGCATCTCCACCCTGGGCTGCCTGCTAGACATTGCCGAAGAGTACGATATTGTCGTGCGCAAAGGGGCCTGGTATAGCTTTGAAGGTGCGAACGTGGGGCAGGGCCGCGATAACACCATCATCCGCATGAAAGAAGACCCCGAATTTGCCGCCAAGGTCAAAGCTCAGGTGATGACCAAGCTCAAGCCTGAAGCGATTCCCATCGAGCCCGAGACTGAAAGCGAGGTGATTGAACCCGTCGAAGTTGATGTCGAGATGCAAGAAGAGGTTGAGGAAGTCGTTGCTGAGGCTGAAGAGAAGGCCAGCAAAAAAGGTCGCAGCAAAAGTAAGGCTCAGTAGCCCTCTGAACAATTCGCCTGTTCAGCTAGCGCTAGGCTTCTGAAAAAAGGAACAGGCACAGCGGATTGCTACCGGGTATTGCTCTGGGCGGTTCGCTGCGCTAAGTCTGCAAAGGCTAGGCGAATTTGCTCCAGACGGCGACGGTTTACGCCCAGGTCTGACTCACCCAGTCGAGCGGCTGCCCGCATCTGAATGACCTTCTCGTCTGCAGGAAAGTAAAATTCGCTGTCATCGACAAAGCCCATCAGCCGGCTCTCAGACTCAGCCAAAATATAGTCGTCCTGCTGCTCAATGATTTGGGTGCGGGGCACAACGCCCAAAATATCGATCAGGCTTTGACGCGCCGTAGCCCGGTCTGTGCTGTAGGAAATGGGGGCGATCGCATGGTCTTCATCTGCGCCCTGGCTGACTACACAGTTAGGCGAAGCCGGGCAGCTAGCGAGCGTGCCATCCTTTACGCCAATATTGTCGGGGCGACTGCTGGCAAAAACGCCCTTCAAGCCTGGTAATACGGCCAAGGGTTCTGGCTGGGCCAGCGCTTGAGCCGGTATGCTCAGACTCATCAGCACCGTTAAAGCAATCGTTAAAAAAATAGACAAAACAGATCTCATTGCGATCAGTCGCTCCTTACAGTGTTGAAACCTTGTAGTGTTGAAAATGGATACTGAGGCAATTCCTGAGTGTCTTCGCCATCATCGCTTTTCAGCATAGACCAAATATCAGCGACGCCCCATGTGGCTAATTACTTTGAACCTTCCATTGGCGCTGCCCTGGGCCAGTCTGCCTGACTCTCTAGATACGCTGGGCAGTTTGGCCGCTCAGCTACAGAGCGCGATCACAGCTGCGGTCAGCCATCCGATTCGGGCGATCGCTGCGGTGGTACTGACGATCACGCTGCTGCAAATTATTGCCGATCTGATTAAGCGCGCCCTGAAGGCGGGTCTGACTTTCGTTTTAAAACTGCCGCTAGCGCTGAGTCAGTGGCTATGGCGACGAGCAACGATGACGCCCCCAACTGAAGAGGAGGTACAAATTAGCCAGCTCATGGCCCGCTTAGACGCCCTGCGCCAGGAGCAAGACCAGGTCGTCGCCGAAATTAAGTCCCTGCTGGCTTTGCCCAAAGCCGTCTCCACCGATCTGGCTACCTCTGACACCATCGATTCCTCGGCAAAGGCAAATGCTCAGGCTATGCCAACAGTCGCCACTGCCAAATCTCAGGCGGACTTTAACTGACTAGCCAGCTACCGCTTGCAAATCTAGCTCAATGACCTCTTCCGAAACCGGCTGAATAATCCGAATATCTTTACCTTCATCGGCAAAGCGCGATCGCATTCTGGCAGCGCCTCCCTTTGTCGTCAGCGACGGCGAAATCAGCCCGTCGTAGGTCACCCGGCCCGCCTCTGCCGTCGGCAACATTACCCGAGGCTTGAGCAGGTCAGCAATTTGCGGCGCGGCAACGCCCCCTCGAATGACTGGCGCTATTCCCAGCAGCGTTTGATCGGCCATGGGCGTGATCGCCACATCGACGCTACCGATATCGCTCAGATGCTCAGCATCGGGGTAGCCGTGCGGTTCGTAGTACAGCCGGGTGCCGTCTGTCAAAAAGGTCAACACGTAGGCGTTTTCCCGCTTCGTCGCGCCGACTACAGCCCCGACAAACGTTTGGATCTTAACATCGTCTAAACGCAGCGTGTCGCCGTGGTTGAGCACCGTCACTGACTGATAACCCAATCCCTCTGCGACTTTTGCGCCATCGGGAGAGGCCCATACCGGAATCGATTTGTCTAATTGCTGCAGTGTCGGCGGATGGGCATGGTCAGCTAACCCCTGAGAGAGCAAAATCAGATCGATATCCGGCGGAATAGTAGCCGCTTGTGGCCTGCTGCCGCGCACTAACCAGGGCATATTGCCAAATATCAGGTCGCCAACCAGCCAGGGATCAATCAAAATTCGTTTATTTCCAGCTTCGATTAGCCAGGTATTTGCATCGAACCAGGTAAGCTTCATCGCGTTATTACTTGCCACATCATGAATGTCTTACTTTGACGAATATTGGGCGATCGCGACAACCCTCTAGCGCCATAAAAACGGAATAATAGTGGCGCTCAGATCTCAATTGCCGCGTCAGATCTGCCGGAAAAATATAGACAAATTGTCTCAAGTTTTTCTTGTGACATATCAAGATTGCATACAAAAAATCAGAAGTCTTTAGTAGCTGAGTCCATGATCCCCGTATAATTTCGGAGTTGCGAAAATCATCACAGAATCTCGATTTTTCTAAGCACTGCGCAAGCAAACGCCTTCAATCTTTCATGCAACAAACCTCATTGAATAGCGATGTGGAAGCGGGCGATCGCCTCAAGCGCGGTCAGGTCATTGGCCATGTCGGCAGTACCGGGCGGTCTTCTGGGTCTCATTTGCACTACAGCATTTATAAAAACGACGAAGCGGTCAATCCGCGTCAGCTGCTGAAGCTATCTGAATCTCGCGCCGCGAGTAATCCTCAATAGACGCGCTACAAGGATCTATCTGCAAGCCCTAAATACGATAGGATCGTAAGAATTCCTGGCGATTAAGCGATCGCAACCAGGCCAAATGTAGACAGACGAGCAGTATATGGGCAACACCTTCGGCCATCTTTTTCGGATCACGACTTTTGGAGAATCTCACGGCGGCGGGGTCGGGGTTGTGATTGACGGTTGCCCGCCCCAGCTGGAAATTTCGGCTGAAGAAATTCAGGTCGATCTCGACCGGCGACGGCCAGGACAAAGCCGAATCACCACCCCTCGCAAAGAAACCGATACCTGCGAGATTATCTCCGGTGTGTTTGAAGGAAAAACCCTGGGCACGCCAATTTCTATCCTGGTGCGCAACAAAGACGCTCGTTCTCAGGACTATGACGAGATGGCCAAAAAATATCGGCCTTCTCACGCCGATGCCACTTACGACGCTAAGTACGGCATTCGCAACTGGCAGGGCGGCGGTCGATCTTCGGCGCGGGAGACGATTGGCCGGGTGGCAGCGGGAGCGATCGCCAAAAAAATTCTCAAGCAGGTGGCTGGGGTAGAAATCATCGCCTATGTCAAACGCATTCAAGACATCGAAGCACCGCTAGATCCTGACACCGTCACCCTGGCAGAGGTCGAAAGCAACATCGTGCGCTGCCCCAATCAGGACGTAGCCGAGCAGATGATCGAGCGGATTGATCAGGTTCGCAAAGAAGGCGACTCGATTGGGGGCGTGGTCGAATGCGTCGCTAGAAACGTGCCAAAAGGGTTGGGATCGCCCGTATTTGATAAGCTGACCGCCGATCTCGCTAAAGCAGCGATGTCACTACCGGCCACCAAAGGCTTTGAAATGGGATCGGGCTTCGCGGGCACGCTGCTCACCGGCAGTCAGCATAACGACGAGTTTTATCGGGGCGAAGACGGCGGCTTTCGCACGCGCACCAATCGCTCCGGCGGCACTCAGGGCGGCATTTCTAACGGTGAAAACATCGTCTTGCGGGTCGCCTTTAAGCCTACGGCCACCATTCGCAAAGCCCAAAAAACTGTCGATAGCGATGGGCAAGAAACCACGCTAGCGGCTGAAGGCCGTCACGACCCTTGCGTATTGCCCAGAGCCGTCCCGATGGTAGAAGCGATGGTTGCCCTGGTGCTGTGCGACCATCTGCTGCGTCAGCAGGCGCAGTGCGGCACGCTTTGAGCGAGACAGGCGATCGCATTCCCTGGCAGACAGGTCACCTTTGGGCTCGGCTCAAGGCGCGGAGTGCGCATGGGTTACGCACCGGCGCTTTAGAGTCCATTGAGACGACTGCCGAATATCTCGAATCGGTAGGTATGCGCTTTGTCGTGCGAATCTTAGCCAACCTGTCGCGCAAAGAAAAGGCCCGCAAGCAGCAAGGCAAAACGATCCCCGCCAATCCTTTTTTGCCTTACGAAGAAGACCTTTACGTCACCGATATTTCAGAGACTCACCTGTGCCTGCTCAACAAATTTAACGTCGTAGACCATCACTTTTTAATCGTCACCCGCGAGTACGAGTCGCAGGAAAACTGGCTGACGCTGGCAGATTTTGAAGCCCTGGTTCGATGTCTTTCAGAAGTAGAAGGACTGGCCTTCTTTAATGGCGGCACGGTGGCTGGGTCTAGTCAGCCTCATAAGCATTTGCAAGTTGTGCCCAACGTCAGAGAACAGGTGGATTTTTCGATGGCGGCGGCGATCGCAGCAGTGGAATACGAGCAGGCCAGGCATGAGCAGAGCGAAGATGAACAAGCAGTAGGCAGATCATCGCTTTTGCCTTTTCGCCATACGATCACCAAATTTGCCTATTCAGACAGTCTTGCCAGTCTCGTTCAACCTGCCGACCAGCAGACTGCTGAAGGCTCAAATGCAGCCCAGCGATATCTGACTAGCTACCACCAGCTGCTGAGCGCTGTCGGCATATCGAGTAACAACAACTGGCAGGGAACGCAAACAGCCGCGTATAACCTGCTCTGTACCCGGCAGTGGATGATGGTCGTTCCGCGCAGCCAGGAAAAATACTTAGACATTTCAGTCAATTCGCTCGGCTTTGCCGGATCGCTGCTGGTTAAAAACGAAAAGACACTAACCCGGCTGAAAGCGGTCGGCCCGCTCAATCTGCTACAAGCAGTAGGCTACCGACGCTAGTGCTACTAAAGCTGGCTCGAAAACGCGGAGCGGCTCAAGCGGACCTCGCTCATATAGAGGTGTCGGCTACGCGCAGTGATTTTGAAGGGGCCTGCCAAAGCCGACCTAAGCAACGCTCAGATGAAATTGCTGTTCTTTGCTCGGTGTACTGCCGAGATGATTAGTCAGAGCACGGGCTTAAGCCTGAGTGGATTGGAACAGCTGAGGAGCGATCGCTGATCCCCACCTACCGGAAAAACCGTCGGGACCCTAGCTGAATGCCGTGATATCTTCGCCGCACTCATCGACTAAGTAGCAGAGTGCCTTAAAGCGCAGCATGACCAGCGGCTCGTATAGTGGGTTGATCTTACACATCGGCGGAATGTGAGCGAGCGTGCGGCCAAAGAGCTTCAGGTCTCTCTCAAACGGGCAGTCGGCGGGAATGAGAGAAACGATGCGGCGAGCAGTTTGCTGGTTTTCGACAGGAATCTGCTCAATCCGGCGTCGCACGGGTGTTAGAAGGTCTAATGATTTTTTGTTTCTGAGGATAGAAGAATTCATGATCAAAACGTATTGGGATAGACCCAGTAGTATTCAGTGACGGAGAAAGCTGTACTTGCTAAACATTCCCACGGCTCTAAGATAATCATTCGAGGGAATTACTGGTTAAAGCAACCGATAAACTTGATGCAAATCAGCTAAAACTCTGATGAAGGCAAGCCTCGACAGTCTTTTGATTTTCAACAGCCGTGGCTAGGCCCACAGAAGGCTGCAAACTCACGCTATAAGAGCTGATAATCGAAAAGATGTGGGGGATGTGAATAACTTGCCCCCTGAGCTGTAGCAGTAAAGTGAGTGAGGTAATCGGGGCGTAAGGCACTTGGGTTAACACAGACTAGGCGGGCATCGTTGTTAGATCTAGGCGATCTACTAATACGTTAACGATGCTGAGCTGTGTTACTGCCGGTCAGGGGGCACGTTTGCGAAGCGTCATAGTCATGGGTGTGACAGTTGAGGTTTTTTAGAAGCGGCGATCGCTATGCATAAGCCTCGCATCTACTAATCTGGTGGCTATCGTAACCGTAGAAAATTTGCATGCAGGTTCACAGAGAACATTTTTGCTCAGATTATGCGAAGTTCACATAAGGTTCATGCGGCTTTTCGGCCAGATGAGTATATCTACTGACCGTCATTAACTCTCTTCTAAAGCCCAAACTAAAGCGCTCCCCAAAGACAATTCTCAGACCGTCTCTGGGGAGCGCTATTAGATTACAAAGGGAAGCGTTGCCTGTCCGTCTAACGCCTGTCTGTCTAACGCATAGTGACAAACTCTTCGGCTGAGCTGGGGTGAATGCCAACGGTCGCATCGAAGTCGGCTTTGGTCGCGCCCATCTTGAGGGCGATCGCCACCCCCTGAATAATTTCAGCCGCGCTGTCGCCAACCATATGCGCGCCGATAACCTTGTCGCTCTCAGTATGCACAATCAGCTTCATCAGGGTCTTTTCGTCTTTGTTGGGCAAGGTGTAGTACATCGAGCGAAAGCGCGATCGGAAAACGTGAATATTGTCTTCGCCGTACTGCTCAATCGCCTCCGCTTCGGTGATGCCAACGCTGGCAGCTTCGGGCGTGGTAAAGACCGCTGAAGGAACGGCCTCGTAGTTCATAATGCGTGACTTGCCGCCATAGAGCGTATCGGCTAGTGCCCGGCCTTCGTTAATAGCGACGGGCGTCAGGTTAATCCGGTCGGTGCAGTCGCCGATGGCATAGATGCTCGGTTCTGCAGTTTGGCTATATTTGTCAGCGGCGATCGCGCCCTTGTGCGTCTCCACCGCCGTATTCTCCAAACCCAAATTCTCTAGCTTAGGCCGCCGTCCGGTCGCCGCTAAGCTCACCGCGTCAGCAACAATTACCTGCTGGTCTTTACCGTCGCTGATAGTGACGGTCACCCCATCGCTGGTTTTCTCGATGCCTACGATTTCAGAATTAGTCAGAATCTTGATCCCATGCTTCACCAGCGCCTCGTGCAGCTCATTGCGTACATCGGTATCAAATCCGTTGAGAATCTGCTCTTTGCGGATGATCTGAGTGACTTCAGTCCCTAGCCCATTCATCACACAGGCAAATTCGCAGCCAATGTAGCCACCGCCCAAAATGACCATTCGCTTGGGCTGCTCGCTCAGCTCAAACATGCCATCAGAGGTGATTGCGTGCTCAATTCCCGGAATATCAGGCTTAACAGGCTTACCGCCAACAGCGAGCAAAATTCTTTCGGCAGTGACTTTTTGGTCGCCCACTTCTAGCGTGTGACCATCGAGTAGCTTGGCGTGAACAGGAAATATCTTGACTTCGGCGGTGTCTACCATACGCTGATAGATACTGTTGAGCCGTTTTACCTCATTGTTGACATCGGTGATCATCTGGTGCCAGTCAAAGCTACCGGGTTTAACATCCCAGCCATAGCCTGCCGACTCGGCGGCGTATTTAGGAAAGCGAGAGGCGTATACCATCAGTTTTTTAGGTACGCAGCCCCGGTTTACACAGGTGCCGCCCAGGCGATCGCTCTCGGCCACCGCGACTCTGGCCCCATAAGAAGCCGCTCGCCGCGCAGTCGCGATTCCACCCGAGCCGCCGCCAATTACAAAAAGGTCAAAATCGTAAGCCATCAATGAGCTACTCCGGATAAACAATAAAAAGTTCGATGCTGACAGAGAATGTCGTTAGAAATATCAGTAAAAACTAGCGGGCAAAAAACGCACCCAGCCGCTATGGAAAATAAAAACTATGGGCAGCCACTCTATCGAGATCATCTATATAAATCATAAATGAATTTACAAAATGATGATTTTCCCTGTCTGAGAAATGAAATCCCCCTTCCCTTTACCCACCGACCTGACTAGCTAGAGCAGGGCGAGTGAGGCAACTAAGAAGGGGGAATATTCTTTTGTTACAGCTTTAGAGCAGCACACTCAAAAGCCATACAGAGATTAGAGATAGGCCGTCAAGGGCTAGATCCCTATACAGCGGCCTTCTCCGTTTTTTGGAAGTAGGCTTCCAGGTCATCCGAGCCGCCAACTAAGTGACCGTCTACAAATACCTGAGGCGTCGTACCCGCGCCCGAAACCGCATAGAGCGATTTGGTAGTGATACCGCCGCCTAGCTCTACCTGTTCGTAAGACATGCCGTGCGCGTCTAGCAGGTCTCTGGCCTTGGCACAGAAGGGGCAGCCGGGCTTGCTAATCATAAATACGCGGTGAGGCTTGCCCGCTTTTTCGTTGATGTAGTTCAACATCGTCTCCGCATCAGAGATCTCAAACGGGTCGCCAGGCACTTCCGGCTCAATGAACATTTTCTCGATGGTGCCATCTTTGACCAGCATAGAATAGCGCCAAGAGCGAGCCCCAAAGCCCAAGTCAGCTTTGTCAACGAGCATGCCCATCTGCTCCGTAAATTCGCCATTGCCATCAGGAAGAACGGTAATGTTCTCAGCTTCCTGATTTTCAGCCCAAGCATTCATTACGAACGTATCGTTAACCGACATGCAGATAATGTCGTCAATCCCGTTCTTTTTCAGCAGTCCAGCGTACTCGTTGTAGCCAGGCAGGTGAGTGGACGAACAGGTCGGGGTAAATGCGCCCGGCAGCGAAAAGACGACAACAGTCTTGCCTTTGAAAAGCTCGTCACTCGTCACATCCACCCATTCGTCATTCTGACGGGTGCGGAACTTGACGTTAGGAACTTTTTGCCCTTCACGATTTTCTAATGCCATGAAACAGAAATCTCCTTATCACTTTAGTCAACTTGAAGCACTGAATTAGGATGCTATGACTCAGCCATAGCCCTAAAAATACTGTGTGTACTGCGTACAAATTAAATCATACTCGTTATGAGTACGTTTTAGCAACCTGAGTTAACAGGCTGCGCCAATAAAACCCTCAAAGGGCATAGATTAATCCTTTTGCAGAGCAAAGACGCCTAGCCCAGGGAAACATCATTGGCTCCTGCATTGGCTCTTTTACTAGGCTGGCAAAAAATCGTCAGACCAGAGCCCTTTAGAGTCGAGCCATTCACGGTTGAAGATTTTCGACTGATAGCGCGAGCCGCCGTCGCACAAGATAGTCACAATTGTGTGACCTGGCCCCATCTGTTTGGCCAGTGCCACCGCCGCGCCCACGTTGATCCCCACTGAGCCACCCATAAACAGCCCTTCTTTGTACAGCAGCTGGTAAATTACTCGCAGCGCTTCGTGATCGTCTATCTGAATGGCGTCGTCAATGGGCGCGCCTTCCATGTTGCCAGTAATCCGGCTGTTGCCAATGCCTTCGGTGACCGAATTCCCCTCGGGTTTGATTTCGCCCGTTTTGACATAGCTATAGAGGCCGCTGCCCATGGGGTCGGCGACGACGCAGCGCGCATCCGGATTTTTTTCTTTGAGAAACATGGCCACTCCAGCATAGGTGCCGCCGGTGCCAGTCGCTGCTGTCCAACCGTCAATTTTGCCGTCGGTCTGCGCCCACATCTCAGGCCCGGTGGTTTCGTAGTGAGCCTGACGGTTGGCCAGATCGTCAAACTGATTGGCCCAAATGGCATTGTCTAGCTCATCGGCCAGGCGACCGGAGACCTTGACGTAGTTATTCTCATCTTTGTAGGGAACAGCGGGAATGGGCCGCACGTCAGCGCCGAGGGTGCGCAGCAGATCTATTTTTTCTTGGGACTGCGTTTCGGGAATGATGATGATGCACTTGTAACCCTTGGCATTGCAGATATGGGCCAGGCCAATGCCGGTATTACCCGCTGTGCCTTCTACAACAGTACCGCCCGGTTTCAGTCGGCCTTCTTTTTCGGCCCGCTCAACAATGTAAAGCGCTGCTCGATCTTTGACGGAACCGCCCGGATTGAGAAATTCTGCTTTGCCCAAAATTTCACAGCCGGTTTCTTCGCTAAAGCTATTGAGCCGAATGAGGGGCGTATTGCCAACGGTGCCTACAAATCCCGATTTAATATCCATCTGCTACGTGCGCTTTGCCATTCAACTCTTTTATCCTACGCGATCGCCCGATAGCACGCTAAAGATTAGACAGGCTCATCTCAAAAAGAGGGTCTAGGCTGGCGAGGCGAGGCGTTGATAGGCTAAAGCTAACCCGTCATCATCGCCCACATTTCCGGGAAAAAGCACCACTGGCAGATTGGCAAATTGAGGGTGATCGGCAGCCGTCGTGACGATCGATACTCCCGGAATGACCTGGCCTAGCAGCCGCGCGGAGGTGAGCGCCAGCCCTTTGCTGAGAGTGTCGTTGGAGGTAATACCGCCTTTGCTAATCAAAAAGCCAATGTCGCTGGGCAGACTTTTAACAATATCCATCAGCAGCGTAGAGACAGCTTCTCCAAAAGCCAGACGGGTTTGAGCATTTGAGAAAGTCAGCTCTTCGCGACTGGTATAGACAGCGGGGGTTTGGCCGCTGGTATGGATCTGTTCTATCTGGTTGGTGACTTCTTGTAAGAGCGCGTCATGGCTAGTTTCGGGATTCTCTTTAAGCCGGGCAACGTCAAGCTCGATACCTTTAATACCAGGGACTTCGAGCAGTTTTTGCAGCTGCTGGGTCGTTTTTTTGACGTGAGAGCCGATGATGATCGCGCCCGATGAAGATCGGGTGATGCGGTTCATCTCCTCGGGTGGGGTGGGCTGTGGCGGCAGCTTGGCTAGGGCCGTGAGCAGGCTGGCGGCGCTGCGAAATAAGAACTTTTTGCCTTGAGCGGCGGCAGCAATCAGATCTTCGGCAAATTTATCGAGATCGCTCTGCTGCTGGCTATCGACGGCGACACACTGGTTATCGTGCAAATTCATCAGTCGGGCTAAAGAACCCTGGCGAATGTCGTCAAGCAGAAAGCGCTCTACCTGACTGGCAGGGATTTTTCCTTTTGTCTTTTCTGCCACGTAGTCGGGGAGGTAGCTAGTGCTGTAGCCAAACACTGAATCTTTGGCAAATTCGGTGTCGTGAGTGGCCGTCCGTTTGCCATCTGATTCAATGTAGTGAGTGCTATCAAGGGTGACCCGACCGCCTTCAAAAAAGGCCGGGGTGAGAAAGTGAGCATCGAACGGGCCGAGTTGCTGGGCGATCGCATCTGTCTCAACCGGATAGTGCCCCCGCAGCGTAGAGTCTGAGCGGCTGACCAGGAGAAAATTGGGCGTGTGCGTTTTTGCTAGCGCCAGCTTGAGATTTTCACAGACTTCGGCGGTGACGGCTTTGGCAGCTTCAGGGGTGAGCGATCGCGTATTGGTCAGCACAAAGAAAATCGGCGCAGCATCTTGTAGCCCCAGGGTCAGCGTTTCTACATCCCACTTCAGCAGCAGCAGACAGCTATGAACCGTCTGTGACCCGGTCGGATCGTCATCTAGCACGATAATCTTGGGCTGGCTAGCGGGCTGGCTGGTGGGCTGATTCATAGGTGCTTTGGGATGCTCTGGGGATGCTTTGGGAGGTGCTCTAGGGCTAGGGCAAAACGGCGCTGGTAACCAGATAGCTCACCAGGCTACAGACCAGAATAGAGGCTGCATTAAACAAAGCCGCAAAATTTTTGCGCAGCTTAGGGTTGTATTCGAGCGCGTCGCCGACAATCTCTAGCGTGGGGCGATAGTTCTGGGCGTCGGGCGTTTCGGCATCGGTATGGAGCTGCTGGGTGTGCTGAGCAAAGTCTTTGAGCAGGTAGCGCAGCCAAAAGGTGAGCCCGACGATGGCGAGCAGGGCAACAGCAGCCATCACTAGCGGATGGAGAATGATATTGACAATGGCGATCGCCTGATCGGAAATCTCATAGCGGGAGAGCCGCAGCACTGCCCACACCAGGCCCGATATGCCCGTCTTATAGAGCAGCGATAGATAGGCGCGACGATCTTCTTCATCAAACCGACTAGCGACTTCGGGAGCAGCGGTGTCTGAGAGCTGAGCGGCTGAAGCTGCTTTAGCTTTACTTTTACGAGCGGCGGGTTTACGGCTGGTCCGTGACTTGCGCTTGCTGCTGGCCTTATCTGCACCTGTGCTTGGGGTATTAGGTGGCGCATTGACTGGTGTGCTGGCAGCTTTGGGCGCAGGGCTAGTAGGCTTAGGCGCTGATGGAGCCGCTGCTGGAGTCGCCGCTGGCACAGCCGGAAAGCTATCTGCTGGGCCGGGCTGATCGGCCCTCTGATCAGGACCGCTCTGGGCAGGGACAGCGCTCTTTCCGGGCTGACTGCCATTACCGCCTGGCTTGCTAGGGGTGCCAAACGGGCTTTGGCCGTAGGTTTCAGAGTCGTATGCCATGAGTCTTCTGTCAGGGACGTAGCCAGCTGCGGCTCAAGCTATGGCGCGGCGGCTTTTAGCCTGACAACTGCTTCTTCAAATAATTCTAGAGGAGCCCCGCCAGGGATCAAAAGCTCGTTCATTAAAAAGGTGGGCGTGCCCTGGAGTCCGAGCTGCTGAGCGAGTTCGGCGTCTTTTTCGACGGCGGCTTGGGCTTCGGGGCTATTGCGATCGCGGTTAAACTTTTCCATATCTAGCCCAATTTGCCCAGCAAGCTCTACGTAATAGTCTTCACCGAGCTTGTTCTGATAGGCAAACAGGCCATCGTGATAGATCCAAAACCGGTCTTGCTGGCCAGCGGCCCAGGCGGCTTTGGCAGCGGGCATGGCTTCTGGATGAATGCTAACTAGCGGAAAGTGCTTATAGACGTAGAGCACATCTGTCGTATGAGCCGCCGTAAAGGTCTTCATATCGGCAGCGGCGATCGCACAGTAGAGGCACTGAAAATCTGAAAACTTGATCAGTACGATCTCAGCATCTTGCGGGCCCTTAGTCGGAGAAGTGCCGACCAGTTCGGCGCGATCCATCGATTGCAGTACGCCCTGCACTCGCTGCATTTGCGCTTCCCACTCAGCCCGAGCAGCGGCTTCAGCTTCGGGTGACGCATCCGCCTGCGCTGACGCAATGGCCTCGGGGGACGGCTCGGTTTGCCGAGGGATCAGCAGCGCCAGGGCGACAGTCAATAGGCCTATTGAGCCGAGGGCGATCGCCCACAGCAGCACAGTTCGCCGACGTTTTTGGGAAGATGAGCGATCTTTGGGCTCTGGGTGATCTGAAGTCATAAAAAGCCTTCACCGAAACTTACTGGCAATCCTAACCGATTAGCTTACCGGCAGTGGCTTAATCCACCCAGCCAATATCGTCATCGCTGAGCATACTGTTATTTTGGCCGCCTGCGGGTGTGCCCCGCTGAATGGCATATTCAGGAATGGACTTGTAGCTGCCGTAAGGTGGTCGCCCCAACTTTAAGGATTGGCGCTCCGCTGGTTTGGCAGCGGCTTCTTCCTGCTCGGCCCGTGCTTGAGCTTGAGCTTTAGCCTGCTGATTGGCCTCAGTCAGCTTGAGGATGACCTGCTTGGCTTCATCGAGTTCGGCAGTGAGCTGGGTGATTTGGACGGTTTGCGCCTGGCGATCGCCATCAGTCTTCTCCAAACTATCTTTCAATTCAAAAATGCGGTTTTGGTGCGTGTCTACGTCGGTTTGCAGGGCGTTCACTTTTTCAGCAGATTGCGCGAGAGCGGCTTCTAATTCGGTAATTTTGGCCGTGAGCTGGCGATCGCTCGTCGATTTTGTCGCTGACTTAGCCGCAGAAGTTTTAGCAGCCGGGGCTTTAGCCTTAGCTGCCGGAGCCTTAGACGATGGGGTCTGAGTAGCCGCCGCTTTTTGAGCGGTAGACTGGCTGGCAGCGGCGCGTTTGCGAGTACCTTTTGTGTCGTCGCCGTCAGTCGGGCCTGCTTCTCCCGCAGCTGGCTTCTCTACTTCTTCTTTGAGCAGGTCAGCAATCCGCTTTTTAGTCATGATCTCCAGTCCCTTTGAATTTCGTTGGCAACACGGTGATAGTCAGCTCTGGCCTCAGCTGCGTTTTTACCCTTCCACTGGGTAATGGCCACGCCCTCTAGGGCAGCCCGCTCATGGGCTTTGTAGGTTCTGACAAAGGCATGGCAGGTAGGAATATCTAGTTCCATCAGCATATTTTGGGCTTCGAGCGCCTCTCCCAGACTGCGCGAATCGACTTTAGTAAGCAGCACCCGGTGTAAAACTCCCGAGGGAACAATCGCCTTTTTGACCGTTTGCACCAGGGCGGCAATGTCCATCGGCGCGGGCGGTGTCGGCAGCAGCAGGTAGTCAGCAATCGGGATCACCGCAGCCAGCGACTGTGAGTTGAGGGCGGGGGGCGTATCCACCACAATTAGCTCATACCCTTCGACTTTCTTTAGTTTACCAAGCAATGTCGGATCGGCTTCCTGACTGACATCAAAGCCAGGGGGACGAGTCTTCGTGCGATCGCCCCTACCCACCCACCAGCTAGCTGAACCCTGCGAGTCGGCATCGACTAGCAGCACCGAATGCGTCTCGGCCAAAATCGCCGCCAGATTAACTGCGGTAGTTGTTTTGCCAACGCCGCCTTTGCCGTTAAAGACTGCCAGAATTTTGGGGGCCATAAGGGGGGAGTCAGCCAAAAAGTAAACAGCCGACGAGATCTAAGAATAAAGGCTATTGGTCGCGCTGGGCTGAGTTTGTATCTTCCTGTTACGCCGGGTGTCTGGGGCGCGTTAGAAGTCTAAATTATCGGGCGTACGCGGAAAGGGAATCACGTCGCGAATATTGGCCATGCCGGTCATAAATTGAACCAGGCGCTCAAAGCCCAGACCAAAGCCAGCATGAGGCACAGTGCCGTAGCGGCGCAGGTCAAGATACCACCAGTAGTCTTCTTTAGGCAGTCCGGCGGCGGTAATGCGCTGCTCCAATATGTCTAGCCGCTCTTCTCGCTGCGCGCCGCCGATAATTTCGCCCAGGCGTGGGGCTAATACGTCCATCGCGGCGACGGTTTTTTCGTCGTCATTCAAGCGCATGTAAAAGGCTTTAATCTCGCGCGGGTAGTCGGTGACGATCACGGGCTTTTTAAAGTACTCTTCGGCCAGGTAGCGCTCGTGCTCTGACTGCATATCAACGCCCCAGGAAACTGGATAGTCAAACTTTTTATCCCCTTTTTCGATGGCAGTTTCGAGCAGGGCGATCGCCTCGCTATAGCTAATCCGGGTAAACTCGCTGTTGATAATATTCTCAGCGGTTTCGAGCACGGCATTGTCAATCCGCTGATTGAAAAATTCCATATCGTCAGCGCAGTGCTCCATCACGTACGCAAAAACGTACTTTAAAAAAGCCTCCGCCAAGTCCATATTGCCCGCCAGGTTGCAGAAGGCCATTTCGGGCTCTACCATCCAAAATTCGGCTAAGTGGCGCGAGGTATTTGAGTTTTCAGCGCGAAATGTGGGGCCAAAGGTATAGACATTGCTGAAGGCCATCGCCATAATTTCGGCTTCGAGCTGACCGCTGACGGTGAGGTAAGCGGGTCTGCCAAAAAAGTCTTGCCCATAGTCGGCTTTACCGCTTTTATCGGTCGGAATCTGGTCGAGGTTAAAGCGAGTCACCGTAAACATTTCGCCGGCCCCTTCACAGTCGCTAGCGGTAAGAATGGGCGTGTGCATCCATAAAAAGTCCCGCTCCTGGAAAAACTGATGAATGGCCGTGGCACAGGCGTTGCGCACCCGAAAAACTGCGCCCAGCGTATTCGTACGACTGCGCAAATGGCCAATCGTGCGCAAAAACTCGAATGAATGGCGTTTTTTTTGCAGCGGGTAAGTCTCCCCGTCTGACTCGCCAAATACTTCAATGGTTTTGGCCTGTAGCTCGACGCGCTGCCCTTTACCCGGTGACTCGGCTAGCGTGCCGCTAATTTCGACCGATGCGCCGGTGCTGAGGCGCTCCATACTGGCCACATAGTCAGGCAGATCTGCGCCCGCTACTACCTGTAGCCCATTCATCGAAGAGCCGTCATTGACTTCAATAAAGGTAAATTTCTTGGCGGCGCGCTTGGTTCTGACCCAGCCTTGAATGGTCAGCGCTTCACCGGGCTGTCCGGTCTTAAGGATGTGCTTAATGCGCTGGGAAGTCGTCATATGTCTTTAGTTATGCAGTGTGGATGGATGAAGGCAGACTGCTCTATTGGGCTAATCGTAACTAACCAATCATCAGCTCAGCTGAGCCAACCGCGTAAAAACCAGCCCACGACCAGCCCCAATCCGGCAAACTGCACCACCTGCCAGAAGGGTTCTTGCACCTCGCGCCAAGTGAGCAGATGACTTTCTAAGGTGACTTTGAGCGCTTCAATTCGATCTCTCATCTGGGCAAGTTCTTCGGCAGGAAGGCGGCTGATGTCTATGGAGGTATCTTGCTCATATTTGGCTTTGGCCCGACGAATGGCAAAGAAGCGATCGCGCAATAGCAAGAAATCATCAGCCGCCGCTTTGAGATCTTTCTCAAAGGCTGCCAGGTCTTCATCGCTCGGCAGATGGGGTTTGCGCTTGGAGGCTCGGCGGAATAATTTCATGGCTTTAGTAGAGTGCGATCGCTAAAGTAGAGTATAGATGGCCATCACTATAAAGGGACATAGCTTTGGTACCCCCGACTTCTCCCGCGCAGTCAGCGGCTAGCGCTGCACCGACCGACCGCTCGGTACTCCAATCTTTTAGCCCTGAAGTATTGGCTCAGGCCCTAGCTGAACAGCTGGCAATTTCACCCAATGACTGGCATCGGCTGAGTGCTAACCGCACCGTGCGCGCCCGTGAGCAGGCGGCAGCGGCCCTGGTCTATCTGCTCAAAGACCGACCAGAGGAAGCTTTACCTCGGCTCACTCAGGCCGTCGGCTGGTTAGATAAAACCCTCAAAGCACCCCCTTGCCCAACTCACGGGGAGCGGCGATCGCTTCAGTAAAATCCTGTGGTGGGTTAGAAGTTGACCTTAAGCCTTGACCAGTTGATTACTAATCGTGCTTTCAGGTCGTGCTTTCAGGCGCTGCGAATAGAGATAGGCAACCATTTTCGCCACCAGGCTTCAATCGCTCTCATCATAAAAACGGCACTAACCCAGCCGGGCAAAAAGGAAGGCTGCATCTGCTTAATCAGATGAACTTCTTTACCGTCTTCACTCCAGCAAACCTGATCAAAAACCTGATGCAAGATGTAGAGGCCGCGACCGCACTCACTGACCAGCGGACTCTCTGTCGAAGGGCAAAGGCAGGCAGCGGGCCGTTCAAATCCGTTGCCCTGGTCGGTGACAATCCACCAGTAATAGCCGTGAGCCCTGGCATAGCGAACCGAAACGACCTTTTGAGGATCTAGGCCATTGCCATGCTTGGCCGCATTGACCAGCGCCTCTTGCAGGCCGAGCCGTAGCTCATCGCGCAGCGGATCGGGTGTCGGCTCTAGAAGCGCGTCTAGAATAGGGCAGAGATACAGAGTAGAGGTAAAGCTCAAGCTCTCCCACCGGTTGGCAGCAGGCGACTTTACAACAGAGGTAGCAGAGTAAATCAAGTTAGATGACTCTCCCGGAAAACTCGTATTCAAAAAACCAGTTTAGGAATCTAGACATAGCTGAACAATCCCTCGCGCTAGGCGACAGCTAGAAATAGAGCACTTTAATTACAAAGAAAATAAAATAAAAACTGTATTGGACAATACCGGCCTTTATCTATTTGAAATTAACTTGTTTGAGATGGCCCGTTCGAAGATTATCTGATTTGAAATAAATCCATATTGATATGTTCCTAGTTTATCAGAACATATCAGTAGATTGCCAAGTATAGGAATATTGGCCCTCAGTAATCTCCGTAGTATTGCTGTCAGGCTGTGATTTTGACTAAGCCAGTGAATATCATGGTTGGTCTGCGCAACTAGCGAAATCTACGGAGAGGAAAATTTCGCAGAAGACGCTTAGCATAGAGTCAGACCTATGTGTACACAAGGATTCTAGATGTCATGCGCGAAGTAAAACGCAAGATTAGGATGGCGAGTGCGAGCCAAAGCGGTCGGGTTTTGGGTGTTGAAGTTGACATGAATAAAGGTATTAAACTGTCTGAAGATAAAGTTTTGATGATGGACAACGAGTCTGCTTGTCAGTGTGAATAAGAGCGCTGTTCTTACCGGGAAGAGCGCTTTTATGTATTCAATTCAGGCTTGTACTCAGGTAATAGTTTGTTCCTTTTCTAGAGAGTGCTTGAGGCGATCGCTACGGTAAATAGTGAACTCTCCCGGACAAAGTTAAAACAGTTGCGTAATCTTACAGTTGCTATCTGTCTAGTCATACAAATCTGGCTGGAGAGGTTGATTACTCAGCTTTGTCCGGTCAAAAGGTATTAAGAATTGTTGCGCAACTCAAAATGATCGCGCTGTTGATTGGCAATAGCTGTTGCTGAGAAGTGTCCTGCCCGGCGCTGACTTATTTGTGGCTCTGGGCGGTCTCAGCAACAATGGCGGATTCATCTTTGGCTAGCTTTTGCAGGGCTTGCGCAGCTTCGGACTGATCGCTGAAGTGACCAAGGGCCTGAGCTACCCGGTGTCTGACTTGCCAGTCGTCGCTGTCGGCGTAGGGCAATAGCAGCGGCAGGGCGCGTTCATCTTTGAGTTCTCCGAGTGCGCCGATGGCCGAGACAGAAATTAAGGCGTTGTCGCTGGTCAGGGCTGACTGGAGTAGATCAAAGGCGCGGCGATCGCCCATTTCACCCAGGCAAGCGATGATGCTCATTTTTACCAGCCACTCAGGGGTTTGCTGATAGAGTTCGTGCAAATCGTCTAGCGCGGCGGTGAGCTTGAGCGCGCCGAGTGAGTCTGCTGCAGCGGCTTGGACATCTGGCTCAGGGTCGCCTAAGGAAGCTGTAAGCACGCTGAGGGCAGTGGACTTATCTTGTTCGCCCAGGGTAGATATCTGGCTGACGGCGGCGTAGCGAACGCGGGTGTTTCTATCGTCGCAAAGCGGCTGAATTAGCTTAAAAGCGACTGCCGGATCGATATCGCGTAGCTGATTGAGGGCTTTGATGCGATCGCCAAAGTTCTCTGACTTTAGCGCCTGGCTAATCTGCTCTGGGGTAGGGGCGTTGGCAGCATCGTTAGCATTCATGGTTTTCTGAGGATATTTTATAGCGACCTTCTTAAGCATAAGGGCTGAGCATTTCATCGATCACGCATCGCCAGGCACAGATCGCAAGCGGGCCTTGGGCTGGGCTGGGCGGTCTAGACTGTAGTAACAAAAGGTTAAGCATCAGGCGGCGGCGAGTTTATGGGTGTCTTGATATCGGCAGTGCTGCCGGTTACTTTGGTTGCACTGTCGGGCGTTTGGGTGGGCCGCACGTTTCCGCTAGATATCAAAACGCTGGCCCGGCTCAATATTTATGTACTGCTACCGGCGCTGGTGCTAACGGGGCTGTATGACAACACCCTGGCGCTAGGGAGTGCGCTGGGCATTGTCGCTGGGTTTTTGCTGAATTCGGTGGTGCTCTATCTGCTGGCGATCGCCCTCGGCAAAGGCTTAAAGCTGCCAGTTGACACGCGCAAAAGCCTGGTGGCGACGACGCTGCTAGCTAACTCGGGGAATATCGGCCTGCCGTTTATTTTGTTTGCCTTAGGGGAGGCAGGGCTAGAGCGCGCCATTGTCTATCTGGTGGCGTCTTCGATTTCGATTGCGATCGCCGGTCCCATCATTCTCAAAGGAGAAGGCATCCGCCCCGGGGTGAAAGTCACGCTCAATCTGCCGGTTTTTTGGGCGACGCTGATGGGCCTGGCGCTACAAGCCTTTGCCTGGTCAGTGCCGCTGGCTATAGATCGGGCTTTAGCGCTGCTAAGCGATGCGGCGATCCCAGTGGCGCTGCTGACACTCGGTATTCAGCTGGCGCGGACACAGCTTGTCTTTGGCCGCTATGAGCTGCTTTCAGCGGGTTTGCGGCTGCTGGTTTCGCCGCTGAGCGCCTACGGCATTGGTCGGCTGCTGGGGTTGGCGGGGCTCGATCTGGCTGTGCTGGTGATGCAGGCAGCGATGCCGGTGGCCGTCAATACGCTGATTTGGGTGACTGAGCTGGGCGGCGATACGGTGCGAGTCGCTAAGACTATCGTGCTATCGACTGTGCTCAGCTTTGCGAGTTTGCCGCTGGTGCTGTGGCTGGTGACGCGCTAGCCGCTGCGGGAACGGGCTCGCAGGGGGGCGCGAAAATCTGTGCGCCGTTTTGGTAAATGTACAGACCGACATCGCCGCTGTAACTGGCGATCGCATACTCGTAGAATTCGTCAGCTTGCGACAGGTCAAAGTCGTAGCGAATGCCATCAACCGGGGCTTGAACGATCAGCGGCTGGTTTAAATTTGGGTCGAGATCGTCGCTGAGGCCATCGCCGTCGCAGTCAACGGCCGGACCAATCAGTTCGCCTCGTTCAAAACCTACTATTTCTATGTGACAGTCTGAGCAGCTGTCAACTGATCAGAAGACAGTCCGATTGGCTTGCTTACGCTAGTGCGTCTATCTAAACGGGGCATTGCCTGACGGCAGTGAGTGCAGTACCAGTAAGTCTGGCCGTGGAGAATGTGTCTGAGGAGAGTGCGATCGCAGCAAATACAAGTGTTCATGGGATAGTTCATAAGTTTGAAGCCGCCAGTTCATCTACTCGTTCATCGGCATAGTAGTCCCAAGGGGCAGAAACAGGTAGCGCGGGGCCGCCATTGTGCTCGGCAACGAGGGTATGTAGGAGCATAAGCTGTGAGTGAGAGGCGATCGCCAGCTCCAAAGCACTCTCAAACACGGCCTCGCTAGCATCTGACAAGTCAAGCGCAGCTAATACTTTTTTGAACATAGCTTCCTCCCTGGCAACGTTCTTTAAAGCCTCTCCCGGCATTTTATTTGCTCTCATACATCTGTTGTCAGATGCTGCAAGCCCTTTGGAGATAGGTCTTTGGAGATAGACTTTAGAATTTTTTGTGTCTGATGAATTAACTCTATAAAAACTGTAAGACAACAATCTGAGGAAACTATGAAGAGCAGAATTGCTTAAAGCTGTGTTAGCACGCCGATATGCCAGCGCTGGTCTTACCAGCTCAAAAAGCCCGCTATCTGACTGGCGAGGGTAGTGGGGCTAAAGGGTTTATTGATGACGCCTTGTGCGCCAAGTTCGTAGAGCTTTTTACGGTCAATAGCTCTGGCTTTAGCCGTCAGAAAAATGATCGGAATAGACTGAGTGACCGGATCGGCTTTGAGGACGGCGAGCGTCGCTGGCCCATCCATCTCTGGCATCATCACATCCAGTAAGATAGCGTCGGGCTGATGGGTTTTGGCCTGCTGAATGCCTTCTTTACCGGAACTAGCTGTGAATACCTGCCAGCCCCGGACGACTTTCAAGCTCAGGCGGACAACTGTTTGAATATCGGGTTGGTCATCGATCAGCAAAATCTGTTTGCGAGTCATTGCTTATGTTTACAGCGTGTTTCTGACAAAAGCACGCGTATCTTCATAGTTTACTCAGATTTGAGGGCTACGCTACTCATAGCAATTTTTCGAGTCAGCAGCTTTTCAGACTATGCAATACCTCTATTGTTTTGCTAACACAAGCCTGGTTATACGCCTTTTGACCTACCTATCGAAGCGGGTAGCGATCAACCTCGATGCGGTAACGGTGATCTATCTGGTAGACCGGTGGGTGGTCCGGATTAAGCTAAAAGACTCTCTTTTGCCTGACCAAGACCTCGATTTTAGAGCTTTTCTGAATGAAAACGGCTGCTCATATCGGCCGTCTGTGCCGATTTCGCGAGCACTCGACGGACTAGATGCCAGTATGTCGATCACTGAGGTGATGAACCGATGCCAGGTAGTAGTAGTTTCTCACGGTGCCCTGCAGCCAGCCGATATAGAAGATTTTCGGGCGACTTTTGTGCGGGGCTTAGGCTATTGCCCGCCGAGTTTGGTTTAGCTGAGAAATAACCGCAGCTACGAGCGGATCAGTGGGCAGGTGGTCGAGCTGCTCGCTTCGCGCTGAGGGGGATTGATGGATGGGTGATGAGCTAGCGGCTGGTGATCGAGCTGATTGCGTAGGCGGGCGGCGAGATCAGTAGGGGCGATCGCTTTGTCAATAAAACCATTAGCGCCCGCTTGAAACGCCTGGTTGCGCAAGCTGTCTTCTGGGTGCGCGGTCAAAAATAGAATAGGCAGCGTCTGAAAGCGAGTGTCGGCTCTCAGTACCTGGCAAATTTCCAGGCCGTTCATCTCTGGCATCTCTACGTCTAATATCAGCATGTCAACTTTGGGGGCGGTGGGCTTGGGCTCTGAGGTGGCTTCTGCACTGTTAGGGCTAGCGGCTGTAGGGCTAGCAGCTGTACTAGCGGCAGTCAGCCACTGCCACAGGTCAAGGGCGCTTTCAAAGGTTTGCACCTGAAATCCTTGGGGCTCTAAGCGGATTTTGAGCAGGGCCAATATCTGCGGGTCGGCGGCGGCGATCGCAATCCGAATAGAACTCACCCTCGCTTTGAGCTGGCTGGCTGCAGAGGCTATAATCTGCGCTGGCGGGGCAGTGCGATCGCTCATCAGCGCGACCCCTTGTTTTACCAGCTCAAGCCGATCCGCTAGCGCTAGCTGACGGTCTGCTAAAACCATCGTAGGCATGGCGTAGTCTTGTCTGGCCGCTCGAATCAGCCCTGAGAAAGCAGTGGCATCGGCAGCGAGGTCGAGCAGCAGCAGATCGGGTAGTTGGCTGGCAAGTTGGCTGGCACCAGAGCCATTAACCGCCGCTACCGCACAGGCTGCTAGGCTGCTGATCGGATTGTATAAAATCGGGTCGTATGAAATCGAATCTGACCAGAAGCTATCTTCAGTTTTTGCCGACTGCCGCCTCAGGTCAAACAGATCTTTTGCCTGCTGGGGGTCCGTCACGACCTGAGCTTGCAGATCATCCGCCGCTGCAATTTGCACTAGCTGCTGCGTCAGATTTTCGTCTTCGCTGACGATCAGCAGGAGCGGCTTGCCTGCTGGCACCGGCGCTGACACCGACTGAGTAGCCACGTCAGCCGAGGCTTGATCGAGCTGTTGGCGCAGCGCTTGTACGAGCTGGTTAATACTCTGCGAGACGGGGTTTGCTGTCTCCTGCGCAGAAAATGAAGAGAGCGATCGCAGCTGAGTTTCTATCTGCCGGGCGATCTGTGAGCCTTCGGCAATGCCAAAGCAGCCCAAAGATCCGGCTAGCTTATGAGCATTGATCTGGCTGGCATAGCGGAGCTGTGGGTCTAGCGCGTCGCGGCTGATGGCGCTAGCGGCAGCTTCGAGGATGGTCACCTGCTGGCTAGCACTGCTGAGATAGCGCTGGCAGGCTTTGGCGATCGCCTGCGAAGTCAGTGCTACATCTGCGTCGCCTTCCTTGTAAGCATCTTTCTCGTAAACCCCAGGCTCATAAACCCCAGACTCATAAGCCTTGGACTCATAAACCTCAGACTCACGAACCTCAGCGGTCAGCGCCAGCTCGTCGTGGCTCCAAACAATTTTCTCGTTGAGGCGGTAGCCAAGGCCATATACCGTTTTGATCAGGTCTTTAGGCGCACCCGCTGTCTGTAGCTTGCGCCTGAGCCCTTTGATATGCGTGCGAATGGCGTCTTCGCCGGGTGAGTCTTCAAACGACCAGAGATCGTCAATAATGGCTCCCAAGCTATAAACCCGATGAGGCTGACGCAAAAACAGCTCCATCATCGAAAATTCTTTCGGCGTCAGGTGAATGGGCTGCTGTTGATAGGTGGTTTCGCAAGTGCTGGGATCTAAAGACAGCGGCCCCCATTGCAAAACCGGCGGCAGCCCCTGAGCATCGCGGCGCAGTAAAGCCCGAATCCGGGCGCACAGCTCATCAAAATCAAACGGCTTGACGACGTAGTCATCGGCTCCTGCATCCAGGGCGCTGACTTTTTCAGCCGTGCTCCCTTTGGCTGTGAGGATCATCAGCGGATTGGTATAGCCCCCCTGACGAAACTGCCCGCAAAACTGAATGCCATCGCCGTCGGGCAGCATCAAATCCAGTACGACCAGATCATAGTTAAACAAATCGACATAGTCTTGCGCGCTGCGGCCATTGACGGCAATATCTACTGCGTAGCGCTGCTGAATTAGCCGCTCTGCCAAAGACTCCATTAGGGCTTCGTCATCATCGACTAGCAGTATGCGCATTGGGGTAGCTCCGGGAAAGTCTGCGGCTGTCTGGTCAAAACTGTGCTGCCTCTGTGTCGAATATAGCGTTACCCGGATACATTCGGGTAACGCGAGTCACTTGGCCTGTTGTTATGCAAAAGTTATGCCTACGTTGCTGTATTCAAGCCAAGTGACCAACGCTATATAGCGGCTTTGAAGACCGATATCTGACAAAAAGCGACGACAAGGGCAACTGTGCCCGCCGCCTTTAAATGGGCTTCTCATCTCAATAGTCCGCTTCTTGAGCCTAGCTCAGACGGGCTGACATTGCGGGCAGTAGTAAATTCGTCGATTGCTCACTCGCTCTTTGACGATGGGTGTACTACAGATATAGCAAGGCTTTTGATCGCGGCCAAAGACCCAGTACCGATAGTCTCGGTAGCGATCGCCCTTTGCCCTCAGCTTATTAGCCAAATCCAGATCATTGGTAATGCCCCTGTATTTGTACGATTGATAGGCGGTTGAGATCGAGGCTTCTGCTAGCGCCAGTAGCTGATCGCCTGTGCAGTCCATCGGGCGGCGCTGCGGATGGAGCCTGGCAATGAATAAAATTTCGCTGCGCAAGTAGTTGCCGATGCCTGCTAGAAAATGCTGATCGAGATAGAGGGTAGCTAAGCGGCGGCGGTAATGTTTTTTAGCCTTGAGAGAAGCCTGCAATTGCTCCGGCTGAAGCTTTGAGCTGAGAACATCGGGGCCGAGCTTGCTCAAAAACGGGTGCGCCTCAATCTCAGGCTCACTCAAAATTTGGATATCGGAGGCGCTGTAGAGTAGGGCTGACTTTTTGGCATTGTGAATGGCAAAGCGTAGCTGACGGTTTGTGTCGGGCAGATCATGAGCTTTGCGTATCATCCACTTACCATAGAGCTGGTTGTGGCTGTATACGCTCAGGCCATTGTCAAAATGGGTGAGCATGGCTTTGCCCCGCGTTTCGACCCCGGTTATCCGGCAGCCGGTGAGGTCGGCTTCAAAGGGTTTGAGATGGTCGAAGGCGAAGAAAATTTCGGTGGCGGGGTAGGGGCAGATGGCTTTTTCGATTTTGTCGGCAGCGATGCGGATTTCGGGGCCTTCGGGCATGGGGGAGGAGAGGAGGGGAAAGGGAGAAAGGGGAAGGGGCGAACGGTTATTCTCTTGAAAGGTTACAAAAAGGTTGACTGCAGGTAAACCTGAGAGGCCGTTGCGCTATTGTGATCATAGGTTAAATCACGGTTACATTGCTTTAGGAACGGCCTTACCTCTATGTCTCTAGCTCAGCCCCATGCCAAAGCCCGACCTCTCAAGCCCGGTGCGGCTAAGCCTGCTAAAGAGCTGTGCAGTGAGTGCGGTTTGTGCGATACCTCATACATTCACTATGTCAAAGATGCCTGCGCGTTTTTAAACCAGCAGGTAAGCGATTTGGAAGCGGCTAATCATGGGCGCAGTCGCGATTTGGATAATGAAGACGAGCTGTATTTTGGCGTGCAGCAGCAGATGGTGGCAGCCCGCAAGCTAGCCCCGATTGACGGCGCACAGTGGACAGGCATTGTCAGCACGCTGGCAATAGAAATGCTAAACCGGGGACTGGTTGAGGGGGTGGTGTGCGTGCAGCATACTGAAGACGATCGCTTTCAGCCGCTGCCGGTGATTGCGCGATCGCCCGAAGATATTTTGGCAGCGCGGGTGAATAAGCCGACACTGTCGCCGAACCTGTCGGTGCTTGACCAGGTAGAACAGTCGGGGATGAAGCGGCTGCTGGTGATTGGGGTGGGCTGTCAGGTGCAGGCGCTGCGATCTGTGCAAGATAAGCTCGGGATAGAGAAACTATACGTGCTGGGAATGCCCTGTGTAGATAATGTGACGCGGGCGGGCTTGCAGAAGTTTTTAGATACGACGAGCCGCTCGCCGGATACGGTCGTCGCCTACGAATTTATGCAAGATTTTCAGGTGCATTTTAAGCATGAAGATGGCTCGGAGGAGAAAGTGCCATTCTTTGGCTTGAAAACGAACCAGCTGAAGGATGTGTTTGCGCCGTCTTGTATGAGCTGCTTTGACTACACCAATTCGCTGGCGGATATTGTGGTGGGCTATATGGGTGCGCCTTTTGGCTGGCAGTGGATTGTGGTGCGCAATGACACCGGGCAGGAAATGTTTGAGCTGTTGGATGGAATCATTGAGACGCAGCCGGTAATGAGTGAGGGCGATCGCAAACAAGCCGTACAAAACAGCATCCCTGCCTATGACAAGGGCGTCACCCTACCGATGTGGGCGGCGAAGCTCATGGGCGTTGTGATCGAAAAAATTGGCCCGAAGGGTCTGGAGTACGCTCGCTTTTCTATCGACTCGCACTTTACGCGCAACTATCTGTATACGCGGCGCAATTATCCTGAGAAGCTAGCGGCGCATGTGCCAGAATTTGCCAAGCGAATTGTCGGGCAGTACAAGCTGCCTAAAGATTAAGACCGTCTGCCTCAAATAAAGACGGATGGGGATACGCTGAAACGGTTTGCCAGGGCTCGAAGCGGTTTTATTCTTCTGTTTCAAATTCGCCTAGTGCATCATCGAACTTGTGAATGATGGTGAGTAGCTGCGAGACGACTCGCTTGAATATTTTTTTGCGCTCCAGGAGCTTGGGCTTTTCGTTGCAGGCGCTGATTATGGTTTCTCTCAGGGGCTCTTTGCCTGAAAATTTGTAGTCGGCGATCATTTTATTGACGGCGGCTTCGTTGAGGTTTTCGGCGGCGCAGAGCTGCTGAACGGCTTCAATTCGTTCCTGATCCCAGAAGTCTTTAAACACGGTTTCGACGGTTTCTTCTGGCTCTATGGCAGGCATCCGATCTTCAATGAATTTTTCGATGAGATCGCGTTTGCCGCGTAGCTGGGCTTCTTTGTCGAGTAGCTCAAGGATGGATGCTTTTTTCTGCTGATAGTCTGCTTGGGTGGCGTCGTCTTTAATGTCTCGCTGTAGGTCTCCTAGCAGTTTGAGGATGTAGGCAACGTTGATGTTGTCTCTTTGAATTAGCTCTAGCTCAAAGTCGATTTCTTCGATCAGGGAGTCTTCTTTTTCTTCACCTGGGGAGCGGGTTCTATCGTAGATGTCTAGATATTTGCTTTTGTAGTCTTCAAAGGTTTGTTCGTCTAGGTTGAGGTCAGAAAAATCAAACTCGGTGAATGATTTGCTGACGTTTAGCAGGCGGATGAGGGTACGAAAGGCTTTGACGAATTCGACCTGATCGTCTTCGCTGATGAGCTGGTTAACATCGTTGGGGAGTGTGGCGATCGCTCTCAATACCTGCACCCCTTCATTAAATTGTTCGGTGTAGTGCTCGTAGGGCTCAATGAATATTTCTTCGTTGGCGTTGGGGTCGGAAAAGAGGGCGACGGCCTGATCGGTGTTGGCTTTGAGGTTGCGAAAGCAGACGATATTGCCCTGAGATTTGAGTTCGGCGAGGATGCGGTTAGTGCGGGAGTATGCCTGAATCAGGCCGTGGTATTTGAGGTTTTTATCGACGTAGAGGGTGTTGAGGTGTTTGACATCGAAGCCGGTGAGGAACATGTTGACCACTAGCAAGATATCGGCGCGGTCTTTGTCTTGAAAGCCTTCTCTGTCACGGTCTTTCATGCGCTTGGCGATGTCTTTGTAGTAGGTGTAGAAGGCTTTGCTGTCTTTGGCGGACTGTTTGGTTTGGTATTGCTGGTTGTAGTCGGTGATAAATTCGTTGAGTTTGTCGCGGCTGTGGGGGCGGCTGGTGTCGGCGACGATATTAAAGTCGGGTTCGCCGATTAGGCCGTTGGCGTCTTCGTCGGCTTCGTTGGTGCCGGGGGTGAAGATAGTGACGACTCGCAGATCGTGCAGTCCTTGCTGCTGCTTGCGCTTAAAGGTTTCGTAGTAGGTGATGAGGGTGTCTACGCTGCTGACGCAGAGCATGGCGGAGAATTTTTTGCCGCTGGTTTTGCGGGCGTGGTGGGCAATGATCCAATCGACGATCAGAGAAATGCGGTCGGGGTTTTCAAAGAAGTCTCTATCTAGCTTGGGTTCGGTGATGAGGGTGCCGTCTTTGCGCTTAATTTTGCCCCAGTATTCGACGGAGAACTTTAAGACGTTTTCGTCGGCGATCGCGTTGGTAATCACATAGCGGTGTAGGCGTTCTTCAAAGAGGTCTTTGGTGGTGCGTTTGCCGTGTTCGTTGCTGGCGGCGTTGTCGGCGAAGATGGGGGTGCCGGTGAAGCCAAATAGTTGGGCGTTAGGGAAGAATTTGACGATATTTTTGTGGGTTTCGCCAAATTGGGAGCGGTGGCATTCGTCGAAGATAAAGACGATGCGCTGATCTTGAAGGGGGGCCATTGCCGCTTCGTGGCGCTGGCTTTTGATCGCGGTGTTGAGCTTTTGAATGGTGGTGACAATTAGCGAGCTGTCGCCGGTCATTTGGCTGACGAGCTGGCGGGTGCTGTCGGTGGTGTCTACGCAGCCTTCGCTAAAGTAGTTGAATTCTTTGCTGGTTTGGTAGTCGAGGTCGGCGCGATCTACCACGAAGAGGACTTTGTGTACTTTGGGTAGGGCAGTGAGGATTTGGGCGGCTTTGAAGCTGGTGAGGGTTTTGCCCGATCCGGTGGTATGCCAGATGTAGCCATTTTTGTGAGTGGTTTCGACTCGTTTAATGATGGCTTCTACGGCGTAGTACTGGTAGGGGCGCAGTACCATCAGCACTTTGTCGGATTCGTGCAGGACGATGTATTTGCAGATCATTTTGGAGAGGTGGCATTTTTCCAAAAAGCTGTCGGCAAAGTCGTCTAGCTGGGTGATTAGGGTGTTTTGTTCGTTGGCCCAGTAGAAGGTTTGTTTGTATTCTTGTTTGCGGTTGTTGGCGTAGTAGCGGGTGTTGACGCCGTTGGAGATGACGAAGATTTGGACGTAGTTGAAGAGGCCAAGTTCGGCGCTGTAGGAGTGGCGCTGGTAGCGGTTGATTTGGTTGAAGGCTTCTTTGAGTTCGAGTCCTCGGCGTTTGAGTTCGATTTGGACGAGGGGCAGGCCGTTGATCAGTAAGGTTACGTCGTAGCGGTTTTTGTATGATCCCTGCTGGGTGACTTGGCTGGTGACTTGGTATTGGTTTTGGCACCAGTGTTCGGTGTTGAGGAATTCGAGATAGGTGGTGGTGCCGTCGTCGCGGAGGAGTTCCATTTTGTCGCGCAGGGTTTTGGCGCGAGTGAAGACGGTGCCTTTGTCGAGGTGGTTGAGGACTTGGGCGAATTCTTGGGGGCTGAGGGTGGTGGCGTTGTGTTTTTCGAGCTGGGTTTTGAGGTTGGCTTTGAGGTCTGCGGCGTTGCGGATGGTGGCGCGTTCGTAGCCGAGCCCTGTTAAGCGTTCGATTAGGTTTTTTTCTAGTTCTAGTTCTGATTGAGGCATGGGCTATGGCTGATAGGTATGTAGGGTTAGTCCTTCGATAAAGCGAAAATCTTTAATGTTGAGTGTGTAGAGGCTGATGTCATTTACTAATGCTGTGGCGGCAATGAGTGCATCTGGGATAGCCAGTTTGTGGCTAAGAGAGTATTCTTCCATTAGTTGAATAAACCGGATTGAGATGGCTTGGTCAACAGGAAAGTTGTGAAATAAACCGATCTGCTTTTGAATGCGCTTAAGTTCTGCTTTATTGATTGCACCGTAATAAAGTTCGGCTTGTGTGATAGCGCTAATTGCTAGTTGGCTGACGCCTATTTGTCGTAGCTCGCTGATGACGGCTGAGTCGCCTTTATAGAACTCTACAAGGATATTGGTATCGCATAAAATCACTGTCTGTTTTCGCCCCATGCTTGGCTGCGGATAGAGTCGGTTGTGATGTCTCTATCTTTCCAAATTCCGGCTAGTTCAAAAAATTCCTGAGTAGACTGATCTTCCTGCGCCAAGTTTTCTTTTTGGCGTTGGTTAGACTGAAATTCTAGGAATTCAATGAATTCAATGACTTTGTTACGCTGCTCAAGCGGGAGCTGCTGGATCTTTTGAATGGCTGTTTCTAGGGTTAGCATGGTTGTTCGGTGGGTATCGGTTGATTCTTGAATGTCGCGCATTCTTTCTTGATCGCTTCTCATAGGGTTAGCGCCTCTTGCAAAACTTCGCTGCGGATTCTGGCTTTTAGTCCTTTGGGGGTGACGATATCTACTTTGACGCTTAGAAGGTTTTCAAGATCGCGGATGAGGCGCACAGGAAACCAGGGGCTAATTTTATCTAGGTCGTAATCTACTAGCAGATCTAGATCGCTGTTTTGATCGGCTTGTCCTCTGGCGACAGAACCAAATATCCGCACGTTAAAGGCTCCGTGTTGGGTGCAGATTGCTTTAATGGCTGCTTTGGTTTCTGGGGTCAGGTCGTTAAGCGTCATGGTTTTGCCTGTGTGTGATGTTGACTTTGTTTCGGCTGGGCTTTGACTTGGGTTGTAGCGCTTTAGCTTAAGATTTGGTTGATGCCGTTGAGGAAGACGTGAAAGCTGTGAGAAGTGTTGGCGGTGAGAGATAGGTGAGGGGCGATCGCTCTAGAGTGAGTACCAGGATAATATTCTGGTACGAGTTTTTTGAGTTCTTCTTTTGCGGAGTTGAGTCGATCAGGATTGCGAAACTTATTTTTAGTTTGGTTTTTACTCAGGCTTGGGGCGTTTAGACTGTAGGCTTTTTCGACGGCTGCTAGATCGCCGAGAAACCAGGATTCTAACTCGTGGCAGATAATTCGGATGATGACCTTTGGGCTCCTAGCGCTTTGGCAAAGCTGCCGTAGCTCAGCTTTTAGCTTTTTACAGTCGTGGGAGTCTTGGTCGTGAACGATTACAAATTTTGTGCTTGGGCTAAAGCTAAAGCCTTTGATGGTTTTAGGGATTGAGTTTTGAAGATCTTGCTTGCCCTGATGATCGATGCACTTGTAGCGGATATCTTCAGGAATGAGTTTAGGCAGGATTGTTTCTAGGACGGTTTTGGTAGAGGGTTCTTCGAGTAAAAAGATCAGGTCGTAGCTCATTAAGGGGCGACTCCTTCAAACCAGTTGTGGTTCCAGAGGTAGCCGGGTAGGTCGCCTGCTTTGACCAGGTTTGTGAGTACTTCGCTATCGCTGGCTCGAAAGATCTGGGTAATGCCTTGGGCTTTGGTGAGCCAAAAGATGCTGCTGAGCGGAACGGCGTTGAGAAAGTCGGGGGAATGGGTGGAGACAAAGACCTGTCCGCCTCGGTGGGCGTAGCTGGCAAATTCTTCGGCGAGTTCGCGTAGGAGGGTGTGATAGAGCTGGTTTTCGGGTTCTTCGACGCAGAGCAGGGGGTGAGGGTTGGGGTCGAAGAGCAAAATGAGATAGGCGAACATTTTCATGGTGCCGTCGGAGACGTAGCGATCAATGAAGGGGTCTTTGAAGGCTTGGTCTTGAAATTTTAGAATGAGTCTGCCGTCTTCGGTTTCTTTGGCTTCTACTTGAGAAATGCCGGGGACTCTTTCGCGCATTTTGTCGAGGATGGCTTGAAAGATATCGGGGTGGTTTTGATAGATGTATTGGGCGACGACGGCCATATTGTCGCCTGTGGGGGAGAGGTGTTCGGCGTAGAGGGCGGCTTTGCTGCCTCTAGCTTCGCTGATATGGAAGTCGGAGACGTGCCAGTTTTCTATTAGGGAGCGGAAGGCGCTGGCGGCTTTGAAGCGTTGAAACTGGCCTAAGCCTTTGATGGCTAGAATGTCTTGCGATTCGAGCTGTTGTTCTTCGCGGTCGAGTTCTTCGTCGGTTTGTTCAAAGTTTTCTTCGTTGGTGATGGCGTAGCCTTTGCCTTGTTGGAAGTCTAAGAAGTGGTAGGGGGAACCGTATTCGCCGCGTTTGTAGCGGAGAATTTCTCTTTTTATGACAGGGCGGTTTTGGTCTTGGCCGACAATTAAGATGTATGTGACGAGGCGTTCTGTTTCCAGAATCTTCATGCGAAATTTTAGTTCTATTTCGATATCCTCTTTTTCTTTGCCTCGGGTGACGACCTCGTTAAAGCCGCCTCGGATTTGCAGGGCTTGGCGAATATTATTTTTTAGGGCGTCGCGTAAGAAGCCAAAGATATCGAATAGGGTGGATTTGCCGGTGCCGTTGGCTCCGATGATGACGCAAAAGGCGGGGAGGTCTTTGATTTCTAGATGTTCAAAGAGGCGATAGTTTTTGATTTTTATAGAGGTGATTTTCATAGGCTTAACAGCTTAGGAACTCAGTTGGGCGGTGTCTTTTGGGCCTAGGGTGAGGTTGCGGTAGATTTGCTCTATGGGGAAGGTGAGGTTGATGCTTTTGAGGTTGATCGCGTCGCCTGCTTTGTAGTTGATGATGAGCCAGTTGCCGGTGTCGGTTTTTTGGTACAGGTCTATTTCGATGCGGGTGGAGCTGACGAGTAGGTAGTCTTGTAGGGCGGGGTTGTTTTGGTAGAGTCTGAATTTGCCGCCTCGGTCGTAGGCTTCGGTGCTGCTGGATAGGACTTCGACGATTAGGCAAGGGTATGTAATGTATTGAGTGGTTGCTTTGTCTCGTTCGTCGCAAGTGACGCTGATGTCTGGATAGGTATAATCGTTAGTCTCTACAATATTTACTCTCAGGTCTGAGTTGCCGGTTTCGCAGCCGCTGCCCTCTAGGTGATTAGCGAGTAGTGTAGTAAGTCTGACGGAGATTAGGCTATGGTTTTTGCTGCCGCCACTTTTGTTATTACGAAACAGTGCGTAGACTTGACCGTCAATGTATTCGTGTTTTTCGAGCTGCTGTTCTTCCCAGGCAAAGTATTCTTCGGGGGTGAGCTGTGGGATATTTTCTTTTGCTGCGATCATGATGAGTCAGCTCCGAGTCAGCGATTATTTGCTTAGTTTTATTCTAATGATTTACACAAACATCTTTTGTAGTAAGCCTTGCTTGAACTTCTCTCCGCATTCAATCCTAAAAGATATCAGTCTTATCTTTTCGTCAATAGCGCTTAGAAGATTAGTTATTTTTTCTTGCTCTTTGGGATGAGGATAAGATAACTGGATATTAGATAATGATTCCTGATTTATATTTGTATTGGCACTAGATGTAGCTAGTGAGAGTAGCTTTTTTCTAAACTGAGCGGATGAAAAGCAGTATTTTTTGTATAGATGGTTCAATTCAGTTGAGTGTTCTCTAAATCGGATGATAAAACCACTATAAACAGTGTCAGAAAAATCATCATTTACAAGGCAAGATTGGCCGACACCCTCTCTTTTTACCGATGATCGAACAAATAAAACATCGCCTTTTTGAATTTTATATTGTTCTATTTGCTTAGAGCTTATCTTAACTCTGCCAAGTGTTGTTTTAGTGATTTCATTTTGTCCAAAAATATCCATCAGATTTATAAACTGTGTTCCCTCTCCAAAGGCTTGCTTATCCGCATTAAAACCGTTTTTTAAGTCACCCAGCATTTTTAATCTCTTTCCATTCCATTCAGGAAAGGGGGTGCCGTCGGCTTGTTTGAAGCGAATTTGTTGGGAGAATATTTTTTGCATTACGCCCCGTTTGTAGGTTTGCAATAGTTCGTGTTTGCGGCGGAGTTGGGTTAGGTGGGTTGCGATCGCTTCTAAAAAACCAGAAATCTTCTTCTGCTCTGAGATAGTCGGAGTCTTAATTGAGAATTTTTTGATACTGCCTAAATTTAGCCCCGCCTTCGCTCCAGAGTCATTTAGCCTATTCAAACGCTTATGCGATTCGAAAGTAGACAGCCCAAAAGCTAGAAAATGAGGAAAGACGTAGGCAGGATTAGGACGAACCAAGCATACGTGTTGATTAATGTATGCCTCTCCTAAGTTATTGGGAACTATCCCAATCTTTCCAAGCTCTGCTGTGATAGATATTAAGATGTCGCCAGTCTTTAAAGCAGTTCTTTTCCCTTCTGAACTATGGCTGGGCAACAATACATACTTTAGGTCGCTTAGCTGTAATTGGATGTTGTTGCGATCTAAGTTCGTCATTCTGATGAACTTAGCACCTTGAGTAGAATAATACTCTGCCCAGCCACGCGAGCCGCTTGTAACACATTCACTAATCTGTTCGACTTTAAGCTTTTTCCAATCTTCTGTAAATTCCACAAATCTTACATTGGGAATATCTCTTTCAGGCTTTCTCATACTGGCGACTCAATCCCCAACTCCTCACAAAAACCGCGAATAAGCTGATCCGTCTCTTCCATCGCCCGATCAACCTCTCGCAACTCCCGCACCACCGCCGCCAAATCAATCGGCTCCTCCTCCTCAAACGTATCCACATAGCGCGGAATATTTAGGTTGTAATCATTCTCCGCAATCTCCGCCAACCCCGCCCGATAGCTATACTTCTCCTCCTCTAACCGCCCCCGATAAGTCTCAACAATCTTATCAACATCCTCATCCCGCAAAAAGTTCTGACTCTTCGCCCTCTCAAAATGCGCACTCGCATCCACAAACAACACATCTTCCGGCTGCTCCCGACACTTCTTAAACACCAGCACACAAGTCGGGATACTCGTGCCATAAAAGATATTCGCAGGCAGCCCAATCACCGCATCCAACCAATTCCGCTCCCTGATCACATACTCCCGAATATGCCCCTCCGCCCCCCCGCGAAACAGCACCCCATGCGGCAACACCACCGCCATCGTGCCGTTATCATCCAGGTGATGCAACATATGCTGCACAAACGCAAAATCCGCCTTAGACTTAGGCGCAAGCTTGCCATACTGACTAAAGCGATCATCACTCTCAAAAAGCGCACTCGCACTCCAATTCGCCGAAAACGGCGGATTCGCCACCACTGCCTCAAACCGCATTCCCTCATGCTGCGGCTTCTCTAGCGTATCTTCCTGCCGCAGGTCAAAATTGCGATAGTGCACCCCGTGCAAAATCATATTCATTCGTGCCAGGTTGTAAGTGGTGCGGTTCATCTCCTGCCCATAAAAATCGCCCACAGAAGTCACCTCCCGCGCCACCCGCAGCAGCAGCGAACCCGATCCACAAGTCGGGTCATACACCGCCTTTAGCCGATCCTTCCCCGTCGTCACAATTTTCGCCAGCACCTTACTCACCTGCTGCGGCGTATAAAACTCCCCCGCCTTTTTACCCGCCCCACTCGCAAACTGCCCAATCAAATACTCATAGGCATCGCCCAGCACATCGCTCTCGGTATCTTCTAGCCGAAAATCAATCTTATCCAGATGCACCAAAATCTTCGCAATCAGCGTATTCTTCGCCTTTGGCGTGCGGCCCAGCTTCGTCGAAGTGAGATCTAGATCCTCAAACAGATGATCAAAATCCTCCTCACTTTCCTTCCCCATCGTCGAGCGCTCAATATTGCTCAACACATCCGCCAAATCGCCCAAAATGAAGACCGAGCTTTTTTCCAAATCCTCGTCGCTCACCTCATCCTTATCGGTTTGGTTGCCCAGCGATCGCGTCGCCAGCGCCCCAAACAGCTCCGACGGCTTCAGAAAATAACCCAGCGTCTCAATCGACTCCTCCCGCAGCGCCGCCAAATACTCCTGCCCCGCTTCAGAGCCCTCATCAATCTCTAAAAAATCGATCTCATCTTCAGCCAAAATGCCATTCGCATACAGATGCTGACGCTCAGACAGATACTTATAAAAAATAAACCCCAAACAATAGTCCCGAAACTCATCGGCATTCATCTTGCCCCGCAGCGAATCGGCAATATTCCAAAGCTGAGTCTCTAACTTTTTCTTTTGGCCGTTATCCATATATCTCTTAGGTATCTCTTGAGGCAGGGCGATCGCGCCATCAGCATTCTAAACGCTTAGCCATGCTACCACCGCAGCCACCGCTGACCCAGCACGCCTTCAACCCGCCCAAGCGTTCCCACCGAGCGCTACCCATTCCCACCATCGTCACGCCCCACCATTCCGCAGTGCCAACTACTGCTTACATGGCAGCTCGCACTGGTCAGGGAAGCGATCGCCCTTCTGCCAGAGCAACCCGCACTTTTCACCGAGCAGCTCACGATTCTCTGTGAGCCGTTCATACTTCTCTGTGAGCCGTTCGTGCTTATGGCGAAGCAGCTCACACTTCTCTGTGAGTCGTTCGCACTTGTGGCGGTGAAGCTCGCACTTCTCTATAAGTCGTTCACGCTACTCTGTGAGTCGTTCCCACTACTCTGCGAGTCGTTCACGCTTCTCGCAGAGTAGCAAATACTCCTTACTCGCCTGTAAAATCACGAGCATTAGCAGCGCCCCACTTTTGCCCCACTCAAAACTTCTGTAGTTGTACTGAGATTGCCCTGTAATTTTCGTCTGTCGCTACGGGCATAGTGATAGCAGCAGAACACCCCTGCCTCAGCAGAAAAATTCTACTGCCAAAAATTCACCTACAAAAGGATCAGGCAATACATATGGCAAGACGAAAAAAGAAATCTAGCATTTTACCCAAGGCCGAAAGCCGTTTGGCCGGGATGCAGTCGATTGATGCCAAACTCGACCTGGGCAACGGCATGACAGCAGCAACCTTTGAGCAAGAGATCGGCGCGCTTCGCCTAAAAATACAGGCTTACAATACGCTGCTCTCTAAAGTAGACCATGCTTCTAACGATATTCAGCAAACCGAAAAACTGCTGTCTAGCCTATCTGAAAAGATGCTGCTATCCGTCGCTGTAAAATATGGCAAAGACAGCAGCGAATATGAAATGGCCGGTGGGGTGCGTCGGAGTGAGCGGCGACGGGCAGCTCGTTCGGCAGCTCGTCCGGCAGTAGCTCCGGTGACAGCGCCTGTATAGCGATCGCTCTTGTTTGCCTGCTCTGATTTGACTATTTGCTATGACGACCCTAAGGGAGATGACAGCGGCCATCTCCCTTTTTTCGCTCAATGCCGCTTAGACTAACCTCCGCAGCAGGCTAATCGCTTCACTGGGGGCAGGCGCAATCATTAGCGGCTCCTCTATGGTCATAACCGGGCTCCACAGCACAGTTTCGGCATAGTGCAGGGTGTGCAGCAGATGGATCGTCTGGCGCACGTCTTCGGGGTGGCCGAGCAAAATGTGGCGGAGCGATCGCCTTCCTCCACACTTGCCAGAAGTCAGGGGGGCTGTGGGAAAATGACCACAACCTCTCTCACTGGTTAGTCAGTGTTAGGGGCGAGCTATCGGTGTTGGCTGGACCCCAACGCCGGTAGCGGCTAAATTTTTCGAGGCAGTTTAGCGATCGCACCGGTTCCCGCAGCTTGCGAGAAGCGCAATCACTAAAAAACAGCGTATCAGCCCCCATTCAAAAGCGTCAACTATCTGACACAGGGAATCTTGATAAATACGCAGGCGGCTCGCTAGCGCAATTGAAAGGGCAAAGACCTGATCTAATCTATACCCCTGTCCCAGCCGGTACCTTGTCGCGCTGCGGATGAATCGAAACGCCTGCTTGCAATGCCGTATACAGCCGATTTAGCGCATTGACATAGGCATGGGCTGAAGCAACAATAATGTCAGTATTCGCCGCATGACCCGAATAAATTCTCGCGCCGTTACGCACCCGAATGGTGACTTCTCCCATCGCGTCAATACCTGCCGTTACCGATTGAACAGAATATTCAATCAGGTCATTTTCGATATCGACCACGCGGTTAATCGCCTGGTAAATGGCGTCTACTGGCCCGGTGCCGATAGAGGCGTCAGTAATCTCTTCGCCGTCTGGCATGCGGATGGTGACAGTGGCCGTTGGCTGCGCGTTACTGCCGCAAGAGACCTGTACCAGCTCTAGCTTAAAGTGTTCGGCCACCTGCAAAGCTTCGTCATTAACGATGGCTTCAAGATCGCGATCGCTAATCTCCTTCTTTTTGTCGGCAACTTCTTTAAACCGCAAAAAGGCCTTGTTTAGCTCCTGGTCGCCCAGCTCATGGCCTAGCTCGCTCAGCCGAGTGCGAAACGCATTGCGGCCCGAGTGTTTGCCCAGCACAATCTGGTTGTCATTTAGGCCAATCAGCTGCGCGTCCATAATCTCGTAAGTCAGCCGGTTTTTTAGCACGCCGTCTTGGTGAATGCCCGACTCATGCGCAAAGGCATTTGCCCCTACAATCGCCTTGTTCGGCTGCACCAACATGCCCGTCATATTCGAGACCAGCCGCGAAGCCTTGTAAATCTCTTGCGTATGGATATTCGTCAGAGGCGCTTCAGATTCGGGCGGCAAACCAAAGAAAGGATTGTAATACTGCCTGCGCACATGCAGAGCCATCACCAGTTCTTCTAGCGCCGCGTTTCCAGCTCGCTCGCCAATACCGTTGATGGTGCATTCTAGCTGCCTGGCACCCGCTTTCACCGCTTCCAAAAAGTTCGCCACGGCCAGCCCCAAGTCATTGTGACCGTGAACTGAGATAATCGCTTGGTCAATGCTGGGCACGTTCGCCTTGATGCCGCGAATCAGGTCGCCAAATTCGCTGGGGGTCAGGTAGCCCACTGTGTCAGGAATATTTAACGTAGTGGCACCAGCAGCGATCGCCCGCTCCAACACCTCATACAAAAATTCAGGGTCGCTGCGGCCCGCATCTTCCGGCGAAAACTCCACATCGCCTGTAAAGCTCTTGGCATAGCCCACCATTTCTTCAGCGATCGCCAGCACCTCTGCCCGCGACTTCTTCAGCTTGTACTGCATGTGAATATCGGAAGTGGCGATAAAGGTATGAATCCGCCCCTTTGCCGCCGGAGCCACCGCCCGCGCCGCTGCCTCAATGTCGCCTTTAGTCGCTCGTGCCAGTCCGCAAATCGTCGGGCCATTCGGCGTACCGACTTCACCGGCAATCGTCTGCACCGCCTCAAAGTCGCCGGGACTGGCAAACGGAAACCCCGCTTCGATAATATCTACATTCAGCCGCGCTAGCTGCTTAGCCACCGCCAGCTTCTCAGCCACATTCATCGTCGCCCCTGGTGACTGCTCGCCATCGCGCAGCGTCGTGTCAAAGATCAGCACCCGGTCTAGCTGACTGCTCAAGGACTGGATGGTATCTGCTGAATTTGGCTGAGTCATCGCAAAGGGTACCTGCTGTGAGATGGGCGCGTAAATGCTAGTGTGAAGCCCGCTTTATTATTCTATAGCAAGCGTAGGGATGCATTCATTTGCCCGCGCCACTTTGCCCGCCATACGCAACGTTTTCAGCAGTCATTTGGGCAGTGAGCAACGCTCCCAGCCAGCCCGCAAGGTTCAAAGGCCGCCGCCACCGCAAGCTTGGGCAATCCGCTACTAAAAAAACTAAAAAATAAAGACATCCGTTGCAAAGACTCAGTCGTCTCTGTCGCAGATGCCTTTTTGTCGAAAATTCTATCCGATTTTTTATCTAAAGGTCAAAGTCGCTTCGGCGAATGAGGCTGACTTATCGTCCGATTTAAGCGGCTCGTAAATACTCCACCTCAAAGCCATGATACTGAGGCTGAAGACCTGAGGCTAAGAGCTGCTGTAGCTTAGGAATCTCCCCACTGTTATAGACCCGAAATTCGTTGTCAAGCTTGGCGCTTTCTGTGCGAACAGCCTGGTTGATAACCAAAGAGCCGCCGACATCAGATTCTGAGCGGTGGAAAGTACCGGGGGGAATGCGCAAAATGTGACGGTTGGCATCTAGCCGAACGACATGGTACGGACATTCCCAGTCAAAATTGACCAAATGAAAGGTGCGTCCGCCCGACAGTGCCAATAGGTTATCTTCCTGACGGGGATGGAGATAAAACTGCCAGCTGCTATCTTGAGCGTTGTTTGGGCTAATGGCGGGGCCAGCGTGAGAAACCAGGTCTCTGGCGTTGGAGGAGGGTACCGTAATATCAAAAAACTGAACGCTGGGTGTGTCTCTAAACTTTTGGAACTGCAGCAGTTGGAACATAGGAACCCCGTGAATCTTGGCTGAAGATTTCCAGCGAATTGATGAATTGTTGCTACCTTAGCCTTAGCCATATTTAGGATCAAACCGGCTACTGGTGTATGTCTATGCGGAAAGCGAATAGAAGTTGGCTATGAACATCTTTCACCTTGAGGTTTTGTCTGCCGTGGCAGAATGCGGTACTTTTTCGGATGCGGCAGTTAACCTGGAGGTTTCGCAGTCGGCGGTGAGCCGAGCCGTGGCCTCGCTAGAGAGCGAATTGGGCGTGCCGCTGCTGACCCGAGGCCGCTTTGGAGCCAATCTAACGCCTGTGGGTGAACGGGTGATTGAGTACAGCCAAAAAATGCTAGACCTCAAGGAACATATAGATTACGAGGTTAATTTAGAAAAAGGGCTCTACAATAGCCGCCTGCGGATTTCCTCCTTTCGCAGCGCCGCGACACATTTGTTACCGGCTAATATTGCCCGCTTTCGCAAACAGTTTCCCCATGTCGAAGTCACCATTGCCGAACTCGATCCGGCTGGGGTAGAACAGTCTTTGCGCGAAGGGCAAACCGATATAGGCTTAATTCCCCTGCCTCGCTCGGAAGAGTTTAAGACGTTAGAAATCGCTCGGGATGAGTACGTGGTTCTACTGCCTAAGACAGAAGCACTGCCGCCCAAAAATCTGACTTGGGAAGACCTCTCCGGGTATTCCTTTATTCTTTTTAACTATGCCGAATGCACCAGCGCAGTGCGCGACCACTGGGCGCAGTGCGGTCAGCCTTTTGAAGTGGGCTATGTGATCAAAGAAGATTCCACAATTGTGAGTATGGTGGCTCAGGGGTTAGGGGCGGCTGTTTTGCCAAGGCTAGCAGCGCTGCCAATTCCAGAAGGGGTGTATGTGCGATCGCTCCCCATTCGCCTCAATCGCATCATCGGCGCAGCGATATTAGCCAATACCCCGCCCGCACCCGCCGTCAAAATGTTCTTAGACGTTTTGCAAAATCAGGGGAGGTTTGCAGTGTAGACAGGCGGTAACGGCTCAATGACGAGCTGCGCCCCATCCCCTTTTAACACCTCTGTACAGCCGATACTGAGCTGCCGATTATTGTCCCGACCGGGCTTGATAATGAAAACAGTGCGATCGCAGCCCTTCGCGAAGGAGCCCAAGACTACCTGGTTAAGGGCGAGATCAAAGATTGTTGAAAACCACAAGGGCCGTATTGGGGTAGCTTCCGAACCCGGCGTGGGCACCAATGTCTACTTCACCCTGCCCGGTGCCCATTGATCTTGCCCGTTGATCTTGCCCATTGATCTACCGAATACGTTTGTTTAGACCTGGACTAGCGAGGAAAGATGTGACGGCGAGGCGAAATGCCTGGATTGAAGATGGCCGCAACTTCTTCGTCAGACAGTTGGCTGATTTGCGTTTCCAGCGTTTCCGCATTTAAGGCAATGCCTTGCGCAGCAGCAAGCTTAACAAACGCCGCCGGGTCATTCAGAGCAGCGGTTCTCTCCTGATTGGCGTGGGCTTTTTGAACGCTCTTATATAGTCGTGCCGCGTTTTGTTCTGGCATGATCTTAATTTCCTGGAGAAAAGGATTGAACTTTGACTGATAGCGTTATCTGACAATAATGATGGGCTTATTGTTTTTTGCCAGGTTTAGCTGCCAGGTTTAGCTGTTAGTCAGGCTCAGCAATGCATAAAAAAGATGCTATGAGCTCTCTTTATTCTATCAGATTTGCAACGACTCAGGCTGACTGCGTAGATCACTGGCGCTGCAAACAGAGTAGACAGCATTGTTTTGTCCTGCAGGCGGCGGCATTAAACATTTTGGTCATGGGCCGAAAATGCCGCGATCATTCAGGCGACCAGTTGAGGCTGTGATTGTCTGACGGGGTCATTTGAGGCGGTAGCAGCGATCGCCTCTGCTACCGCCATGGCCGATGTCACCGCGCCTTCATGCAGGCCGTCGCTCAGGTAAGCGCCTGCATGATAGGTGTTGTTCTCGCCATTGGTCGCAATTACCTCATCCCGGGACCGAAAAGAGTCGGCATCATAAAACGGGGTATGGTGCTGCTGCGTATGAATAATTTTCTCAGGGGAGATTGCTTTTTCTAAATTAAACGCAAGACTGTAGAATTGCTCAGAAGTAATGCCACACAACTGATTGAGATAGGCGTTGTAGCCCCAGCCTGCGTTCGTTTGGAAAAAGTCAAACTCAGCGCCTCGGGTAATGTTGTAAGGCTTGTAGAGGGCGCGATCGCTGTGCAAAACCGTCGTGATGTAATTTGGCTTCCAAGCTTGAAACCGCCTGACCTCATCCGGCCTGGCATCCTCTAGCAGTGATAAGATCTGATCCGGTGGCGTGGCGAAAACAACCTTGTCAAACTGCTCTGCAAACGGAGGCGCATTCCTCCCTTTGCCTTCAATTTGAACCGCCTCATCCGAGCGGCGAACCGATGTAACAGTCGTCCCTAAGCACACCTCTCCCGAAAATTTAGAGAGGATCTTTTCGATGTAAGAATAGACCCCCCCTTTGATGCGATACCAGTCACCAAAGATATAGCGGCACAGCGATGGAATCGCCAGAGCGGCGGGAAAGTCATCAATGGCTTCATACGGCATAGAATAGCTGTACATCGTTAGCAGCTTGAGCCAGGTCGTGCGATCGCTTTCAGATGAAAAATACTTGGAGAGCGGCTGACCCGTTAGATCTTCCAATCGCGCCCGATGGGTCTTTAGCCAAAGTCCCAAGGACTGAGCATAAAGGATTTCCAGGTGTAAAAACTCGCGCCACTTTTGCACGCCCCGAAAATTGCGATCAATCATGGCGGGTGAGAGAAAATGAGGGCCATCTTTAAAGAAGAGACCAGACCCCACTTCAACCGGCGCTAGCGGAACGGCCAGCTCCTTCATCAGCGCTAGAAAATTAGTGAACTTAGCCGAAAACTCCAAGACCCCAGTCTCCAATCGCTCTGGGCAATCTGTTCGAGCCTGAATATTCCCATTCAACGTCCGAATATGCCCGCCTAACGTGCTCTGCCACTCGTAGACCGTCACGCTGTGCCCCTGCCGGTCTAATAAGTAGGCCAAAACCATGCCGCTAGCGCCGCCGCCGATGATTGCGATTTTCATACGTGTTTGCTCCTGATGAGAGATAAGCGATCGCTCCGAAGGTTGCTCTGTGACTACTCTGTGACTACTCTGTGACTACTCTGTGACTACTCGGCGGCTACGCGGTAAGGAGTGGCTCACCCGATAGCCGCTGGTACAGCAGGGCACCTGTCCAAAAAGTGGGCGCAAACCCCGGATAGCCCGAAGAGGCATTGCAGAAGTAGAAATGGTTGAGAGAGGTTTTATGCGTTAACCGGCCCAGTCCCATGTTCTTTGGCGTGAGGCTAGAGCCGTAGGAATTGCCCTGAGGGCACCGGCAAAAGCGCTCATTCGTGGTGGGACTACCGGTAATCTTAAAGACCAGATGCTCTCGAATAGTGGGGACGTAATGCTTTTCGACAATGTCCAGCAGGGTCTCTAAGATTTCTTCTTTTTTGCGGTTGTAGGCTTTGCGATCATTCCTTTGCAACTCATCAAAATAGCGATAGTTCGCCACCGTCAAAAATTCAATAATCTGGCAGTCCTCAGGGCAATCTCGCTTTGCCGTCGTCAGCAGCGTCGGCGTCGTTATCGCAAAGCTTGGCCGAGAAAAATCATTGTCTTCGTACATTCGCTTAAAGGCCGCATTGAGGTCAGGATCTTCACTATGAAAGGTATTCCAGGGGCCAAACCCATACTCACGAAGGTCTAGATCTTTCACCACGCAGTAGGCCATAAAGTTCGATGGCGAATAGTCATAGTCCAGCTGACGCCGCACCCCTCGGGAAAATTTTTGCAGGCCAATCATCTCCGCCGCTTTTTTGGGATCGATATTACAAATGACGCGATCGCCTAAAAACTCAATGGTTTCATGACTGCGCTGATCGAGTGCCTTGACGCCTTTAACCGTGTTGCCCTCAACTAGAAACTCAGTGACCTCTGTTTCAGTGCGCACCTTGCCACCATTCTCTTCAATGGTATTCACCAGAGAACTGATCACCTGTTCAAAATGCTGCGTCGGGTAGTAGGCCCCTTCTTGGTAGCCCGTGAACAAAATCACCCAGGCGTAAAAAGAGAGCTGCTCGGGCGGCAGTAAAAAATCGGGCCACTGCAAAGCCAGCAGAGCTTGCGCGGCTTCAGGAAGCTGGTATTCATCAAACACGTCTTGCAGCGTGCTGCCATAGTATTTGAGCGCGGTTACCGCCACTGGGAGCTGTGTTAGCAATAGCTGAGGGCGCACGGGCGGCGAGAGACACTTCAGCCCCTGGCGGACTTGCTGTACCGCCTGCAAGAACCCCTGAATATGGGTCTTGTGCTCAGGGAACAGAGCCGATAGCCGCCGCGAGAGCTGGTCCGAATCAGAAGGAATCTCCAGGGAGTAGCCCGGTAGATGCATGTGGTCAAACCCATCCGGGTCGTAGCGCTCAAAGGTCACGTCTTGATCGAGTCCAAGCTTTTTCAGTACCCGATTAACGGTATTCCCTTCACCACAGTCCCAAACGTAGTGCAGTTGGGCGTTGAAGTGATATTTTTTGGCCATGGTAAAGGTGTGGCCAAATCCACCCGGATACTCATGCGCTTCGAGCACGCAAACGGTCTTTCCAGACTTTGCCATCAGCGCTCCAAACGCCAGCGCAGATAGGCCGCTACCCAAAATCAAATAGTCTATCCGATAATTTTCTCGCATCGCTTTTATAACCTACGACCGAAACCATAGGTCTTACAGTAGAAGCAAACAATGAAGAATCTGTGAGGACTATCCGGGATCGCCCTTAGAGACTGGCCGACAGTTGGCTCCTCATATTTCCATCAACATTGGTTCGTACTATGAAGATGAACCAGAAAAGGCTTTCTCTGCCTTAAGGAAGAGTGCCATGAACACGATCAAGCTCCAGAAAAATATCTACACCCTCGATATGCTGCGCGATGAAGCCAGAGCGCTAGTGGACAAAGGCGCTGTGACTCGCCAGGAGCCCATTTATACACTGTGCCGCTACATTCCAGGCCGTGAATGGGAATGCTTTAAAATCGAGCTAGAAGAAAACGAGTTTTTGCAGCGCGACCACATTGTCGATTTGCTCAGCCAGGAAAGCTGGGAAGAAGACGCCTAACCAGACGCACGGCTAGCTTAACGAATCGAAGCGATCGCCCTTAAGCATCAACGCCCAGGACAGCCCCCAGATAGGTGTTAGGAATAACCAGCACAGGTCGATTCGACTGAGAGAGAATGCCCTGACTCACACTCCCCACAAAAAGCTGAGACATCATGCCACGTCCATGCGACCCGACTACGATCATATCCACTTGGAGCTTCAATGCTTCCGCTAAGATTGTCTCAACTGTTTCGCCTTGAACCAGCAGCGCAGTCGCCTTCAGTCCCTCATGTCGCAGACGCGCTGAAATCTCCTGGATTTGGCTGTGCTCATCGTGATATCTTTCCGCTAGAAAATCTCGTTCGGCTTGGGGACCTGCGTCAAATTCAAGCAGCTCTGGTTTGGGCTGAGTGACATGGACAATCCACATCTGAGCTGAAAGCGCCTTGGCAATTTCTTCTGCCTTGTTTACAACCGTTTCTGTGGCGTCAGAGAGGTCAATAGCGACTAAAATATTCATAGCTTTTTTCGTTAAATGTAGAGGGCAGGCTAAGAAAGCTGCCCACCGCTTCTGGCTGCCGCTTTAGACTGCCGCTTTAGACCGTACTGGGCACCGTAGACATCCATTTCATCAGGATAAGTAGCGTGCTTACCCCACCGGCAAACAGCAACAGCGCCCCCCAACCGGTCGGATCTTGCCGAACCTTTTGCCACCAGGATGCAAAGATATTGAAGATCATAGTTGTCCTTCGAGATAAGATGGGCTTATAGAAGAGAGAGGCTTCCTCTCAATCTCTGAAGTGGTCAGGCTCTGAAGTGGTCAGGGGCTCCCTCCCTTATACCCTTCATGCTAGACCGTACCGACTAAAGCAGTCAGTAATTTTTACGTTTCGTGAGGTTCTCGTGGGGTTTGACTGTTACGAAATATCTACAGTAGATCATCTCCCTGCCTGCAAATCCTCAGAAAATCCTCAAGTTTTCTAGCTAACCTGAGAGAAAAGCGTTATCGACAAAGCGTTATCGACGTTGTCGAATAAATTTAGCTTGGAAGGGATAAAACCATGACTGCTCAAATCCAAAGAACGAGACGAGTTGCGATTTTGGTGGAAAACGAATTCGAAGATATTACCTTTAAGCTTCCTAACGCCGCTCTCAAGCAAGCGGGCGTGGTCGTCACTGTGCTAGGCGCGCGGATGAACGATGAGTACAAAGGCCATCACGGGACAGTGAGCGTAACGCCGGATGCGACAACGACAGAGGTGCACGCAGAAGATTTTGATGCCTTTGTGATTTTGGGAGGCAGTATTCGGGTGAACCCCAACGTGATCAGGCTAGTTCGAGAGGCGATCGCCCTGCAAAAATGGATCGTCGCCATTGGCACTGGCCCTCAGGTTTTAATTGAGGCCGATCAGCTCTCAGGCAAACAGGTCACTGGCTTTCGCGCCATTCGCAAAGATATTGAGAATGCAGGTGCGACCTACATAGACACGCCGACGGCGGTTGACACTCCCTTGATCACCGCCCGCAGACCTGGCGATTTGCCGATTGTGATGGCCACATTATTCAGGCTATTGGAGATTTTGCCCCCTGACAAAGAGCTTCCGTCAACGAACCACCTCCACCATCATGACTGGTGGGCGTTGGGTGAAGCCTGGGGCGGAACCAGCCGGGTGGAGTTGGTGAAAGCGCTGAACACGGCCATCGTTGGCGAACGCTATACTCTGGAGTTGTTAAAGCAGTACAGCTACCGGGCCAAAGATCCCAGTGTTGTTTCGATCCTGACAGAAATTATCGACAGTAAACAGCATCATATCAAACAGCTCAGTGACAGACTTCACGATGGCTTTGGTGAAGCCGTCACCTGGCAAGCCTTTGGGGGAGAAGCCTTAGCGGCCCTCCAAAGCTGGCTGCAATCTAGCGGCGATCGCGCCATTATCCGACGAACTCTCGGTGACTTACAAACCGGGATTATCGACGCCTATAGGCTATGCAACCAGCTGAGCGATCCGGTCACAGCAGAGATCCTGGACACCATTGTCACCGATCTTTCTAAATATGAACAGTACTTAGCCGCGCTGTATCGCAATCAGTCACTGCCCCCACAGCCACCCCTGCCCACTACCGTCGCTGCTATCGGGGGGTGAACAGCAGCGGGTCGCGATGGCGGATCGCGTCGTGTACATGCGCAGCGGCAATATTGCTGAGATTAAGCGGAATGTGAATAAGCGATCGCCTGCCGAACTGGAATGGTAGAGAGCGATGAAAGCACTGGGCAAAAAGCTATTGAACAGCTCGAATCTGGGCGAAAAGTCGAAGCTAGATAAGTCGTAAATAACAAACTCGGTTGATGAATAGAGTCCGTTAGTTGCCTTTACTACCCAAACGTTTCTTCAAAATAGGCCGATAGCCCTGCGCCAGCGTAGGCTTAAAGACTAAATACTCATCTGGAATGACCGCGCCCTGTACAACATTTTCACCCAGGCCGTAGGCCGCTGTGATCAGCGCGACATGGAAAGGGCGTTTCCAAAATCAGGTCTCGAACCCGGCGACTGCACTGGCGAAGGGCTTCGAGATCTTCAATATTGAGAGACTCAAAATGTGATCGCATCTGGGCCTCTAACCCCGCCTCACGGATAAAGTCTCGGTAGGCATGGTCTGTGCTGCCGTGGTCTGTGCTGCCGTGGTCTGTGCTGCCGTGGTCTGTGCTGCCGTGGGGAGTCGCCGAAGCTGTATGTGTCGCCTGTACCATAAAAACTCACTCTGAGAGACAACCTGTAGAAGCTGACGATTGCCTTCTCCTATACACTGAAATTCTGTTAGAAAGCATCGGTTGGATTTAGTCGGATGCCTGGCGCTCGATCACCACAGTCAGGTGGGCCACCATTGCGCCAATCACCCCAACCGCAGCGACCACCGGAAACAAAGCTGCACCAATCGTGCCGCCAATCACCCCGACCGTCAGCGGAATCTCGATCAGCGTATGGCCCTCTTCATTTTTGATAATGATGCGGCGAATATTGCCTCGCTGAATTAGCGCTTTGATACGGGTAACCAGCGCATCTCCTGAAATCTTAAATTCCTCTACCGTTACTTTTTCCTCAGCGCCTGTTTCCGGTGGGGTGTCGGTAGCGACTGTATCCGACACAAAAACGGCTTCGTCAGGATTCGTACTCATTGCAGATTTCTCTTAAACAATTATGATTTCAGCTTACAGAGAACTTGTGAGGAAACTGTGAGGTGAGTCGCTGCTCAAAAGTCACGGTGGCCGCATTTGGGCTGCCCCAAAGAAGAATCTGTCAGCTCTGGATATCCAAAAGAGCGCAGTGACTATCGATTCGTCGGTAACGGCAGCGGCATTCATTGGCATGAGCTTGACGAAGACATTAGTCTGAAGAACCTGCTGCTTGGACAGCCTTCTGGAGAGAGTCAAAAATCTTTTCAGCGCTGGCTAAACTCGCGAGTAGAAACTGCCTGAAAGTATCAGTTGAGCTGAGCGCGAAATCGGCTGATGCTGACGCCTAATAGCAGTACTGCGAAGACGGTGAGGGCGACGATTTCGGGGAGCAGGACGCCGACGCCAACGCCTTTGAGGATGAGGCTGCGGGCGATGGTGACGTAGTGCCGTAAGGGGTCGAAGAAGGAGAGAATACGGAAGAATTTTGGCATGCTTTCGATGGGGACGATCGCCCCTGAAAGCTGAATCAGCGGCACGTTAAAGAAAAACGAAGTCAAAATCACCTGCTGCTGATTGCGAGAGACCGTCGCCAACAAAATACCGATGCCAATGCAGACAAACACGTAAATGCCCGACAGCGCCAGAAACAGAAAATAATTACCGCGAAACGGCAATCCAAACACCACGCGGCCAATCGCCGAAGCCAGCAGTACATCGCCCATTGACAATACAAACAGCGGCGCAATCTTAGCCGTCAAAATCTCCCAACCGGCGGCGGGCGTCATCAAAAGCTGCTCCAGCGTGCCAACGTCTTTTTCACGAATGACCGTCGATGACGAGACTAATGAGCCGGTCAGCGTTAGGACTACGCCAATCACACCCGGCACGAAAAACCAACTGCTGAGCAAACCGGGATTGTAGAGAAAAATCACCGCTGTCTGAACCGGCGGCACTCTCTCAGGTTGGCCCAGAGTTTGGCCCAGGGTTTGACCGTAGCGATTGACTAGCTGATTGGTGTAGCCGTTGGCGATACCGGCAGTATTAGCATCAACGCCGTCAATCAGCACTTGCACATCCACAGATTTACCCGCTGCGAGCTTTGGGGCAAAGTCGGGCGGAATGATCAGGCCAAAGATCTCGCCGCGCTTTACTGTAAAATCAATGCCTTTGAGCGCTTCGGTCGAGCCGTAGCATTTGCGCAGACTGTGGACGGAGATCGCGCTATCTGCCGTTTCCATTTCAGCCGTTGTTTTGAGAGGCGCTACTGTCATTCACTTGCCTCTGCGGCTTCTAGCAAAATCTTGCCGTCAGCGGGCATGCCGGGTTTGGCAAAGCCGCTCGGGTTGTCAATCTCTAGCTTTAGCCCAAACACCTGCGTTACCCGATCCTCTTCAAAGTAGATATTCTCAGGCGTAAAAGAGGCTTCAGTATCAATGGCCGTCACTGTTGCCGCTAGCGGCTGCTCCGGCGCAGAATCTAAAAACACCTGTGCGGCTTGACCAACCCGCACTTCGCCAACTTCTCCTTCAGGAATATAGCCGCGTAGATAAACCTCTTCTAGATTGACCACCGTGAGAACAGTCGTTCCCGGCGAGATTACTTCGCCAGGTTCTACTGTGCGGGTGAGCACAACGCCATTAATGGGGCTGGTGATTGCTAGGGCGCTGAGCCGCGATTCGATTTCAGCTTGAGCTGCTTTTGCCTGTGCCAGTTCTGCTTGGGCGGCGGCTAGCTGAGCCTGGGCCTGGGCCTGCTGCTTTTGCGTGCGGGTGACCTGAGCAGCGCGAATGTCTGGGTTGAGCTGGCTGGTTTGAGTCTGGGTGAGGGCTCCCTGGTTGGCGGCGACCTGCTGACGGGCGGCGGCGACGGCGGCTTGCTGCGCGGTTAGCGTGTCTTGAGCCGTTTCAAACTGGGTTTGGGCCTGGTCGAACTGTTGCTGGGAGACTGCGCCTTGGGAGACTAAAGTAGAGAAGCGATCACGGTCTGTTCGTGCCAGCGCTAAGGCTGATTGGGCTTGCTGTGCCTGGGCTTGGGCCGATGAAAGCTGCGCCTGCCCCGTGGCTACCGTCGCCTCAGCCTGACTGACCCGGCCAGTAGTGTCTCCCTGAGACTGCTCTAAGGTTAGCTGCGCTTCCTGCACCTGGCTTTCTACCACCTCTATCTGTAGCCCGGCCTGCGTCACCTGTTGCTGCGCCGCATTCACCTTGGCTTTAGCGGCCTCTAGCTGTGCCCTGAGTTCTTGATCGTCAAGCTGGGCAACCACCTGGCCCTGTTTCACCCTGTCGCCTTCCCGCACGGCCACAGACTTCACTTTGCCGCCGACTTTAGCGCCCAAATCGCTTTCGTAGCTTTCGAGTCGTCCGCTCAGCTCAATGGCGCTGTCGTCAGGCCGGGTCAGCCAGTAGCGAATGCCAAACCCGGCGGCGACAATCAGCAGCCCCAGCGGAATCGGCCGCCGCAGTTTCTTCTTCAGGCTGCCCTGCTGTCCGAATCGGGGCGGTTTCCGGCGTTGGCTCAGCTATTTTTTCGAGCGCTGCCGCAGCGGGTTTGGCGCTTGCTAGAGGAATATTTTGAGGCCCACCCTGAGCTAAACCATACTAACCCTGAGGCCACTGCTCGCATATTTATGGGTACGCTGATGAGCTATGTGCTCACGCAAAAGCTGCTCCACGGGCAAGAGATTTTGCCGATGAAGCAGGAGGTGATGATTGATAGTCTGCTGGAGCTGATTATTCGATAGGAGCGGTGTTGTTTAGGGCTGCTTTTCTCAAGAACAGTTTTGATCGTTTTAGAGGCTGTATGAAAAGTATCAAACTTACTGCATTGGCCCCCTCAGTCCCCCAATCCTGGGGGAAGCTAGAGCGCAGCTAAGCTATCTGAAACTGAGACGTTTAGCCCGCGAACTCAGAGCCCCCAGGATTGGGGCTCGGGGGGCCACGCAGTAACTATTAGCACTTTTAAAACATCCTCTTAAGCTGTGGTTTAGACTGGGGCTCGCGGCTATTTGCTCTGGGTGGCTCTCTGTGCCAGTGCGAATGCGCCCATGATGCCCGCCTGAGCGCCTAGCTGCGGCGGTAGGATATACGCTTCGATGTCGTCTGTGATTTTGGGTATGTCCAGGTAGGCGTTTAGCTTTTGGCGAACCTGTGAGCGAATTAGCGGAAAGAGCTGTGATTGTTCCATGACGCCACCGCCGAGAATGATCCGCTCTGGTGAAAGCATCAGGGTGTAGTTGACCAGGCCAATGGCTAAGTAGTTGGCTTCTAAGGCCCAGGCGGGATGGTCGGCGGGGAGGGAGGCGGCTTTTTGGTGCCATCTTTTTTCGATGGCAGAGCCGGAGGCTAAGCCTTCTAAGCAGTCTTGGTGAAAGGGACAAACCCCCGGAAACGGATCGGCAGATAGATCGTGAGGAATGAGAATATGGCCCATCTCGGGGTGCAGCAGTCCGTGAATTGGCTGGCCGCTGACCATGCCGCCGCCGCCAATGCCGGTGCCCACGGTCAGATAGATGAAGGTCTCTAAGCCTTGCGCATGGCCCCATTGATGCTCGCCCAAGGCGGCTGCATTGACATCTGTATCGAAGCCGATGGGAATATTTAGCTCGCGCTGAATCATGCCTGCAAAGTCAATCTGTTGCCAGCCGGGTTTTGGTGTGTTTAAGAACCAGCCAAATTTGGGAGAGTCGGGGCGGACATCTACGGGGCCAAAAGCGCCAATGCCGATCGCTGCTAGTGTTCCTTGTTGTTTTATTTGCTGACGAAAAAAGCGAATGACTTGAGGGAGGGTTTCGGCGGGGGTGGTGGTGGGGATGCGGGTGACTGCTCGCAGGTCGTTTGGGCCGGTGCCGATGGCGCAGATAAATTTGGTGCCGCCTGCTTCGATCGCGCCTAGAAGTGACATGCGGTGGCCCTCGTGTGAGCGGTGGGTATGGACATTTACTCAGGTAGCGTGACTTAAAACAAATTGAGTGCAAAGGGCGATCGCTTCTCACAGAGCCACTCGCCCTTCTGCAACACTAACTTACACTTTTCCCCGAGCAGCTCGCACTTCTCGCGCAGCAGCTTACACTTTTCCCCGAGCAGCTCACACTTCTCGCGTAGCAGCTTGCGCTCTTCGTTGAGCAGCTCGCACTTCTCGCGTAGCAGCTTGCGCTTTTCGTTGAGTAGCTCACACTTCTCGCGTAGCAGCTTGCGCTCAAGCCTACATCGCACGCCTGAGCAGACTAATCGCTTCTGCTTGCGCGGCGGTGATGATGAGCTGATCGCCTACTGCGGTAATGGGGCTCCATAGCCCTGGCTCTGTGTAGTTCAGCCGATAGAGCAGGTGAATGGTCTGCTCAATGGCGTCAGGACTGCCTAGCAAAATGTGGCGCAGTTCTTCTCGGGGAGGACGGCTTTCGGCTGGGGTAGGGCGGAGCGGTGTCGGTAGCGTCAACGGTGCGGGCTCGTTGCTCTGATCGGCATCGGTCTGATAGAGACGGCTCTGTTCGTTGCGCTGACTGAGTTTGGGCAGATCGCTGGCGAGATAGGCAATGGTTTTCATGATTTTTTCAGTGCGGGGTTGAAAAAAGCACGAAAATTTAGCCGCCCAAACTTACTAAAAGTCAGGGCGGCTATGGCATCATGGCCGTAGTCACCTGGACTGCTGTTGTCAGTTCAGTGGGCTAGCTGTCGTTGATTGGTTCCAAGCAATCAGCGGCAGCGACTAAATTTTCGAGCGGTTGAGCAATTGCGACGGTTCCACGCGGCAACAACTATGACGAATAGCGTACAGTCTTATTTTGTAGGCGTCAACTATTTTTGCTGAGAAATTTTCAGCGGGGAGTGCTGCTTTCTTACGCTCTGATTAGCTGTCCTGCGAATATTCTTGGCTTAAGATGTGCTGTATTTCAGAATTTAACGTCGGGATTTTAGTGCTGACTACATCCCAAACGATATCGTAGTCAATGCCGAAATAATGATGAATGAGGCGATCGCGCATCCTCGCTAGACTACGCCATTCCGTTTTTTCATACTTTTGGCGTAGCGCTTCTGGCAACTGCTTAACGGCTTCTCCGATGACCTCGATACTTCTGACGTAAGCTCTTTGACGTAAGCTCTTTTAAGCGTTTCGTTCTCTAAGAAATCAGCCTTGGTCACACCCTCTGAGCTAGTCATGATGTAGTGAGTTTCGTCAAGAATATGCTGTAAAAACTCACGAACCTGTAGAGACATATTCTACCTCGCTTAGAATATGTGGGCCAATATGTGGGCTTAATGACTCAGTGGTTACCAGGTCGACGGTTCTGCCAAGCAGATCTTCTAAGAAAAACCCGAGGTGCATGAAGTTGTCAAAAGTCTTTTTCTCTGGCGTAAAAGAAACCAGGATATCTACGTCGCTGAGGGGGTGAATATTGCGATCGCGTCCAAAGGAGCCAAAAACCCCGTAGCGCTCGACTCCAAAGTCTTGCAGCTTTTGACGATGCTCATACAGCGACGATAGAACTTGAGCTTTTGTCTTTACTGTCTGCACAGGTTTTACGAATTGAACGCTGCTTGGTAGTTGATCAGACATCGTTGACTACAGGTATGTCGTCGTTTGCCTTAGTTTACCTAGTTTCAGACGTTTATGATGAGCAAAACGTCTTCTGAAAACATGGAAAATCTGAACGACGAACTTTTACCGGAATATAGATTTGACTACGCGCAGGCAAAGCCTAATCGTTTTGCGAGCCAGGAAGGGGCATCGGCAAAGAGAGTTGTGGTGCTAGATGAGGATGTCGCTCAAGTATTTACAACACCGGAGTCGGTTAATAAAGTACTGAGAGCCTTGATTGCTGCAATGCCTCAGCCCGCCGATAAAGAAACGGTGTAGCGCCGCATGAATTAGAAAGCCTATGCGATATGCTAGCCGCAGCAAGCATGGCGAAAAACGGTGACTCAGGAAGAATTGCTCAGGCTGATTGATGAAGCGGCGGCGGATGGTCGCCCGACTTTGGATTTATCGGGAGAGAACCTGAGCGAGCTGCCGCCGGAGATTGGCAAGCTGACGAATTTGAAGACGCTGGTTTTGGGACGTTGGGATAAGAAAAAGGAAGAATCTCGCAGCAATAATTTGAGTGCGCTACCGGATGAGATTGGGCTGTTGACAGAGTTGCGATCGCTCTTTCTCTATGGCAATCAGTTTACAGAGCTGCCAGAAATTGTCGCGAAGTTGAGCAGCCTGCAAACGCTCGACCTCAGTTACAACCAGCTGACGGAGTTACCGGCAGACATCGGGCAGTTGAGCAGCCTGCAAACGCTCGACCTCAGTTACAACCAGCTGACGGAGTTACCGGCAGACATCGGGCAGTTGAGCAGCCTGCAAACGCTCGACCTCAGTTACAACCAGCTGACGGAGTTACCGGCAG
>NZ_NRTA01000007.1 GCF_002286735.1 Leptolyngbya sp. BC1307 | reverse complement strand
CCAGCCGATAAAGACAAATCGGTCGCGCTTTAGCCAGTCGTCGAGAACGTCAAACCGTCCCCGCCCGGCGGGCGCTTGTCCCATTGCTATAGTCATTAAGTAGTCTCCAAATTGGATTATCTATATAGGACGGGGTAGAAATTGGCTCACTTATCAGCGGTTAACACTGACTCGTTAATATTAATACAAGTATTTACCAATCTTTACTCCACTTCTCATTATTATAGAGGCATTTTCTCAGAAAAATCTTCCCGCTAGCGGATAAGAATGATCCCTCGAAGGGGGGAAACCATTCTCTCAGAGGATTCTGGCTACTCTAGTTGAGATAAACGAACCTGAGCTGAACGCGCCTTTCTCATATTTGTCACTGATTTAACAGCCGATTGTTACCAATTGTAAAGCGCTAGAGCTTAAGATTAGCGGCCCTTATTCTTAAAATGTTTGCGATACTAGAGGGCGAACTTGACTTAGCAACGCTGGTCTTAGCTAATTGACACCTATGTATATTGTAGAATTTGCGCTGAAGCACACGCCCCTGCCGTTGACCGTGCAAAAAAAGGGGAAAGAAGCCGCAGAAGCGACTTACAAGCAGGCTTTAGACGCGATCGCATCAGGTAATCCGGTCACGTTAGAAATCACTTGTGACGAGGTGGCTGATAAAAAGGTGGCGATCGCCGTCAGTGAGCTAGCTGCCGTTCAGATGTACGACAAATCGGGCAAAGGCGCGTCTGCTGGTCGCCAGCCCGGCTTCTTTGCGTTAGCAGGTGAGTAAGGCTTTTGCCAAAAGATCCGTCAGGCGCTGCCGATAATATAGATGGCCCATTAGATAGCCAGTTAGATGGCCATTTTCCTGAGTCGTCTGCAGAAAGGGCGATCGCCATCCGAAACGTCAGCTTTCACTGGCCGTCGGGGGCGGCGGTCCTGCGCAACTGCTCGCTAACGGTGGGGCAAGGCGAGTTTTGTATGCTGCTGGGCAATAACGGCAGCGGTAAATCTACGCTGCTGCGGCTGTTAGCCGGTCTGCTGGCTCGCCAAACCGGGACGATGGCTACCTACGGCCCGGTTGGATTTGTGTTTCAAAACCCCGATCATCAGCTAGTGATGCCCACCGTTGGCGCAGACGTTGCCTTTGGCCTGGTTAAAGAACGGCTGGCCCTGCCTCAAATTCGGCAGCGGGTAGAGGAGGCGCTATCGGCTGTTAATCTACTGCACTTGCAGCGAAGGCCGATTTACGCGCTCAGTGGGGGGCAGAAGCAGAGGGTAGCGATCGCCGGAGCCATTGCCCAACACTGCCAAATTTTGCTCTTAGATGAACCGACTGCCCTGCTCGATCCGGACAGTCAAATTGACCTGGTTAAACAAGTGCAGGCGCTGGTCAAAAGCCGAGGATTAACGGCCCTATGGGTGACGCATCGCTTAGCTGAATTGGACTATTGTGATCGCGCTTTCCTGCTAGAAAATGGCAACGTCAGCGACCAGGGCGACCCGCAGCGCCTTAAGCACAAGCTGCAAAATAGTTGATGCCAACCCAGTCGTACCCTCTGTGAGTAACAGTGTGAGTAACAGCCAGGAGTAACAGCCAGTTGGGCCTCTGGATTGGAAAAATCAGACGCCCGGAGAAAAATCGCTTACCATTGAGGAAATTTCAGAAAAATTCATACTTGGCCTAATCATGGCAGGCACTCCTCAGGCAATCTTACTGGTCGATGGCTACAACATCATAGGCGCATGGGCGGATTTAGCGGCTCTCAAGCAGACAAAGGGCTTCGAGGCTGCCCGTGACTCGCTGATTGCAGCGCTGGCCAACTACAGCACCTACGAAGGCTATGAAACCTGGGCTGTGTTCGATGCCTACGGACAGCGATCGCCCGCCTCCCAAGAAGCGATTACGCCTTATCTGTCGGTACACTACACCGGCTACGGCCAGACTGCCGACAGCTATATCGAGAGAGCCTGCGCTAAGTTTCGCAACGACGCCCGCAAATTTACCCAGCGGCTAATTGTGGCGACCTCTGACAGCGTTCATCGGCAAACCGCCATCGGCTATGGGGCTGAAGGTATTTCAGCGCAGCAGCTCGAATATGAAGTCACTCAGACCGGTCAGCGGGTCAGGCGGCGACAGCAGACCAACAAACGGCGATCGCGCGGATTATTGACCAATCTGGACCCAGCTGTGCAGGCGCGGCTCGCAAGAATGAGAATGGGCCTGATGGACTAGGGGTTTTTGCCAGGTTTTACGGGAGGGGAGCGATCGCCTGTCGCAAAGTGCCAAGTGACCCATGCCAGATATGAAAATTGCCTTGCCAAATTAACACTGCTTTATGTACTATGAAATACGCATTCCTCAGTAGCTCAGTGGTAGAGCGGTCGACTGTTAATCGATTGGTCGTAGGTTCGAATCCTACCTGGGGAGTTTAATTCAAGTATTTAGCCGCACTGCTGCAGCCTTCAGGCATCGAGTCGCTGAGATTGTGCTTGCTTGCTTGCTTGATCTTCATGACGCTGCTTAATCTTTGTAACGCAATGTTAAGATCGCAATTGTCACCCGTGATTCTCCTGCGCTTACAAGGGGTCATGCGCCCACACAGATAAATGCAGGCGCATGTATTTGTCAGATACGCCCTATGGAAGTGGCAAGCATGTGTACTTGTTACTTCTGATAGAGGTGGTAGTCTTAATTCTATAGCAATACCTTTTTTAACATGCCTCGTATACTCGTCATTGATGATGATCCAGCTATCGTCGAACTGATTTCAATTAACCTTGAGATGGCGGGCTACGACATTAACCAGGCAGGTGACGGGATTAGAGGTCAGGCCCTAGCCGTGCAGATTGTGCCCGATTTGATCATGCTGGATCTGATGCTGCCGAAGGTAGACGGGTTTACGGTCTGTCAGCGACTCCGCCGTGATGACCGGACAGCAGATATTCCAGTGCTCATGCTGACGGCCCTGGGCGAACTCCAAAACAAAGTTGACGGCTTTAATGCTGGCGCAGATGACTATCTAACTAAGCCCTTTGAGCTAGAAGAAATGCTGGCTCGGGTGCGGGCTCTCCTGCGCCGCACTGACCGCATTCCTCAGGCGGCTAAGCACAGCGAGATCTTAAGCTACGGCTCGCTGACGCTGGTACCCGAAAGATTTGAAGCCATCTGGCTAGACAAAACCGTCAAGCTCACTCATCTAGAGTTTGAACTGTTGCACTGCCTGCTACAGCGCCATGGCCAAACAGTCTCACCCAGCGAAATTCTCAAAGAAGTCTGGGGCTACGACCCTAACGATGACATCGAAACTATTCGAGTTCATATCCGGCATCTGCGCACTAAGCTAGAGCCCGATCCCAGGCACCCACGGTATATTAAGACAGTCTACGGCGCAGGCTACTGTCTGGAGCTACCGAGCGCAACTGACCTCCGCTCTGAATTGGCTAGCTGATGCGCTTTCAAGCTGTCTTTTATGGCTGTCAGCTGCGTTAGAGTACTTTCAGATGTAGCGCAGGTTTGAGTAGTTCAGATGTTTGGCACCTATCAGCACAGCGACCTCAGGATAGAGATAGAAGCTAGCGCCGACAAAATCAGTGAAAGTCTCACAGAGCCCGAAAGACTCAAACAGTGGCTGTGGCCCCAGCAGGTCAAATTTTCTAGTGGGAATGGTGAAGTTAACAACTGGTCTGCTAGCAGCACTTCGGTAGGTAAGCTGTCAGTTGGCCAAGAGTTTGAGAGTGCGCTGGGTTTAGCAAAAATCGGGCACCGGGTAGAACAGATTTCGCCTTATGGCGTGCGCTTTTTGCTGAGTGGCAGCATTGATGGCTTTCACGAATGGCAGTGGGGAGACGGCTGGGTGCAGTCTCGCTTAGAAGGAATCTCTTTGCTCCCGCTCAATTTGGGGCAGACGCTCAGCTTACTCCGGCTCAAACAGTATTTGCAACAGTCATAAAGGCTTATGCCCACTTCTCACTGCGGTCTGTGAATAATGGTCTCAGTGACGCGCCGCTTGGTCTGGCGGTCGATGCTGATCAGCCGGACGTAGTGGTCTGGAAACTGTCTGAGGCAGTCTTTTAGGCTATTAGCTGCCGCTGCTTCGTCTGAGCTGTCAAAGGTGTCGTGCGATCGCCATGAGTTCACTCGGAAACGTCGTTTATCAACATGTTCTATTCCTAAGCGATGGCCTTGGGCCAAAATAGCGCTAAGCTGCCGCTGAATGTCTGGGGGAAGCGGATCATCAGCAGCACCGTTAGACTGCGCCTGAGCAGGTGATTTAAGGGGCGGGGTTGAGGGCGAGGGCTTAACATTTTTTTCAGCGGCTCTGGGACTTAAGCTGTACGGTTGTAGCGGGTTGTTTTCGGGCGGTGTGAGCAGCGCTGACTCTCCGTAGCGGCGGGCTTGACTAGGGCGGCCAGGCGTTAGTGCCTGATTGTATTCGCTGACTAATCCCATGGTCCGAACATACTCTTGTTCTTGGACGAGCGTTTTACCTACCGCTATCAGGTGCTCAAGCTGAAAGTTAGGTTTGGCAAAGGAGGGAACTTTTAGCGTATTGACGACGCTGCGAGCAATATTTTCGATGCCGACTGACTGGATAAACTGGGTGATTTGTTCGTCGTAGATTTGCGATCGCACCGCCCCGAAAAAATCAATCGCCTGATCCTTAAAGTGATTCACCAGCTTTTCTACATCGCTGGCAGGCAGGCCGTCTTCAGCAAACATGCCGCCGACAATGCCCAGGCGATCTTCATGGCTCGGCTCCCAATAAAACTTCTGCATTCGCCCATCGCGAATCAGCGGCGCATAGAGCGTGGCAAAGTCATTACCAGTAGCAATAATTGGAATGCGCGGCAGCTCTTTTTCGTCATAGCTGCCCGGCAACTGCACATCAGTCGGGTTGTCCGCAATATTCATCAGCGTGTTGTTCACCAGCTGAGTATTCACGGTGTACTGCGTCATCCGATCAAAACGGCCTGCACCCGCATCCAGGTCATTGATCATCAGCACCGCCATACAGCCGCGCACCCGCACCAATTCAGCCGCCTCCCGATAGCGCAGCCGAACCAGCCTGGCCGGGTCGCCTGCATCTGGGCTTTCGAGTTCGCCCCCAGAAATATGCACCACTTCGACCCCCATTTGCTGAAACACCAGCTCGCACTGAAAGGTCTTGCCTTCCCCCTTGCGCCCATGTATTCCTAAAATCAGCGGAATCTTAACCCGAGGCAGATCCAGGTAATTTTTGGTGATGTGGACAGCCAGCTTATTCAAAAAAAGCGGCGCAATGTAATAGGTCATATGCAGACTGCTAACACTGTATAAATGGCTTTCCCTATCTTAAATTTAGTTTGGTATCAAAGAATACCGTTTTTCATCAAAAAGTATAGACCGACGCATCAGTAAAACAGATGGTTTCGCTGGTCTGTCTCAGGCAAAAGGGCTCTACGCAAACCAATCCTGCCAGGCAGGCCAATCTAGTACCAGTTGAGCGATCGCTTCATAGCCAGCCGCCGCAGGATGAGACCCGTCTCCCGAAGCCACTTCGTTCATCCAAACCTGATTTTGTCTGAGCGGTCGGTAAGTTTCTAAATAGGGAATCGCCAGATGATCGCAGAGCGCAGCATAAGCCATCGAAGTGACTACTGTACGGTCATTAATAGTTTCATCTGCAATGGGCGGCGGGCCAATCAAGAGCGTCGGGTACAGCGCTTTAGCCTGGGTCAAAATCCGGCGAGCGCAATCAATTGACCGCTTTGCATCTACCCGCAAGCGACCGTCTTCAATACAGTTGTCATTGACACCAAACGAGAAGACCAAACGAGGGGCGCAGTTCGGACAGAACCGTAGGGCAGCTTCAGCTTGCCAGCGCGCTTCTATTTGTTCGCTAGTATTGCCTCGAATGCCCAGATTGTAATAAGTCAGATTAGGGTGAGCGATCGCCGCACAGACTCTACCACTCCAACCCAAATAGGCCGGGTCGCCTGTCCCATTCACAAAAGAGTCACCAAAAAAGCATATACGAGTGTCTGTCATGATGAAGGTGGAGGCGCTACTTGCTAGCGGTTCTCACGGACTGAGTGCGTTCTTCAATCTCCGTCAGCGCCTGCATCACCAGATTTTTTGCCTGTAGCTTCCAGCCGCGTCTTTGGATAATAATGGCCGCCGCCCCACCTAGCCCGGTCGCCACAAAGTCTACCGGCTGCGTAAACGAAATGCCGAACAGTAGCCCTAGCCCGGCAATTCCCCAAAAGGGCAGAGACACTGCCTGCCGCTGCTCCAGCAAAATATTGTCAAAGAAATTCCGAGGCAAATCGGCGTCTAACTCTTGCTTTACCTGCTTTTGCTGAGCAGGCGACACCGACAGCGAAATCTTTTGCCGCAGCTTCTCAATCTTTCGCGCGTCGGTACTGTACTCAGTCAGCTGATCTTCAGCCAGCATCACCAAGCGCCCTGTCTGAGACATACTGATTCCTCACGAAAGGCAAAATTCACGAAAAAGGGGAGACAGAGTGCCTCCCCAATCAGATTTAGTTCAATAACTAAATTCTAGTAGCGGTAGCCGCTGCCACTATTGTTGTTGCTGCCGGGCTTGTGAACGATAAAGCTCACTGCTTGGCACTGCTTGACATTGTCAAAGCCAACGACGCGGATGAAGCAGTTGCCGTACTCAGAGCGGCAGGCTTGGATTTCGTCGAGCACCGCGCGAGTGCTGGTTGCGCCAAACAAAGGCAGCTTCCACATCGTCCAGTAGTAAGTCTCAGGGTTCGAATCTTCGTTAAATTCGACGGCGGGAATGTAGCCCATTTGCAGACAGTAGTTGAGCTGCTTTTCAATTTGGCTGTCGGTCAGGGGGGGCAGGTACGAAAGAGTTTCATACCGGCGCTCTTTTGGCAGAGTTTTCATGAGTTTCTTTTAGTCGAAAGGGAAAGTTGATAGCTGAAATATTTTCAATGAACTGGAATCGCAGGCTGAAGAAGCTTGCTATCAGGCGGCTGCATCCGGTGGTTCGGCATCGGTCGCATCAGACCCAGAAAGGTCGGATTCGGGCGGGAGCGACTCAGATTCTGACTCGCTTTTTACCCTATCGACACTGGCTGTTAACTCTTCTGAGGTCATCTGAGTCATGCGCTCTAGCTGCTTTTTGCGATGCCCGATGTTGGCCTGCTGGATATTGCTCGTCACCATTTCAGGGAGAAATTCGGCAATCTCTTCGGCAATATGTTGCCTGACGGTCATAATCCGCAGGGCCAAATCGGGCTGCACTTGCAGCAGACTGGCGATGTAAGCTTCGCCGTCTTGGAGCTTTTCACGACTAGAAAACTCATTGAGCCAATAGAACCGGGGTAGATTGGTTTCTCTGAGCTGGTTTAGCACGGTGCGAACGGCTTGATAGGTGAGGTAGCTGGTGAGTACCTGAGCCGTATCTTTTGCGATTCGCTTGAGATTCATACTGGAGGCACTCTAGAGAGCGCCGATAAATCTTGTGCTGACTATTGTCTCATCTGGGTGCTTAAGAAACCGCTCTACCTGATACCGCTCTGCCAGATGTAGACCTGCCAGACGCTGATGCGTTAGCGGCAGCTTAGATAGTATCGACGGTGTCGAACTCAAACTTGATCTCTTTCCAGAGTTCACAGGCAGCAGCCAGTTCAGGAGACCACTTGCAGGCTTCGCGAATGATGTCGCCACCTTCGCGGGCCAGGTTACGGCCTTCGTTGCGAGCTTGCACGCAGGCTTCGAGAGCCACCCGGTTAGCGGTTGCGCCCGGTGCGTTACCCCAAGGGTGACCCAGGGTGCCGCCGCCGAACTGCAGCACGGAGTCATCACCAAAGATTTCTACCAGTGCAGGCATATGCCATACGTGGATACCACCGGAGGCAACGGCCATCACACCAGGCATCGAAGCCCAGTCTTGGGTGAAGTAGATACCGCGAGACTTGTCTTGCTCGATGTAGTTTTCGCGCAGCAGGTCAACAAAGCCTAAAGTAGCGCCGCGATCGCCTTCCAATTTACCCACAACCGTACCGGTGTGAATGTGGTCACCGCCGGACATCCGCAGACACTTAGCCAGCACGCGGAAGTGCATACCGTGGTTCTTCTGACGGTCAATCACAGCGTGCATAGCGCGGTGAATGTGCAAGAGCACGCCGTTGTCGCGGCACCAGTGAGACAGGGTGGTGTTAGCCGTAAAGCCGGCCGTTAAGAAGTCGTGCATGATGATGGGCATGTCGAGTTCTTTGGCGTACTCGGCCCGCTTGATCATCTCTTCGCAGGTGGAAGCGGTGACGTTGAGGTAGTGACCTTTAATCTCACCGGTTTCGGCCTGTGATTTGCCAATGGCGTCAGCGACAAACAAGAAGCGATCGCGCCAGCGCTGGAAGGGCTGAGAGTTGATGTTCTCGTCGTCTTTAGTGAAGTCAAGACCGCCGCGCAGACACTCATAGACTGCCCGGCCATAGTTCTTAGCAGATAGGCCCAGCTTAGGCTTGATGGTGCAGCCCAGCAGCGGACGACCGTACTTGTTGATGCGATCGCGCTCAACTTGAATACCGTGAGGCGGTCCTTGGAACGTCTTCAGATAGGCCACCGGAATCCGCAGGTCTTCTAAGCGCAGGGCGCGTAGGGCTTTAAAGCCAAAAACGTTACCCACAATAGAGGTGAGCAGGTTAGTGACCGAGCCTTCCTCAAACAAGTCGAGCGGATAGGCCACATAAGCGATGTACTGATTGTCTTCGCCAGGGACGGGCTCAATGTCGTAGCAGCGGCCTCTGTAGCGATCCATATCGGTCAGCAGGTCGGTCCACACGGTCGTCCAGGTACCGGTAGAAGACTCTGCTGCTACTGCAGCTGCGCACTCTTCGGGAGGAACGCCAGGCTGAGGCGTCATCCGGAACGCAGCCAAAATATCTGTATCTCTGGGCGTGTAGTCCGGCGCGTAGTAAGTCAGCCGGTAATCCTGTACACCAGCGCTATAACCAGCGCCAGACTTTGACTGAGTCTGTGAGTAGGACATATTTCCCTATTTTCCTGTCTATTATTCTTGTAAGGCGAACTAGATATTGACTGAACTCCATGTGTCTCATTGAAAAGAGACCGACACCCAACGCCCAAGAAACCCGCCGCCAGCCCGGTTAGGCATTAGCGAACGGCTCAGACGATCTCTGCTTTTGGAAGTTCGAAGCGTTATCAAACAGTCTCTGCCCCAGCTCAAAGGATCCTCTGAGGAAACTGCCCGAGAAACTGTGAAATGACCGCGCCGATAAAGGTTTGGGTGCTTTCAGATAAACCTGCCAGATAAACCTATGCTCTACAGAATACTATCAGCCGTTCAATAAGTTTCCTTTTAGAAGTTCTGTATAGTCTCATAACTAAATATTATGAATATTGATGTAGAAGGATTTCAGAAGATTTCGGCAGTATAAACCAGCGGCATCACTTGTAACATTTCGTAAAGGAAGACGCGGGGCGATCGCAGCCACACTCAAAGTTGACCAGCAAGTTAACCAGCGAAGATTCACGGGTACTTTTGGGCAAGCTATCCCATCAGCTAAGGTCTTACCCCCAGGTATTTTTGTGAGCATTGCTAGAAAAGTGAGTCAAATCGCCGCCGCTGCTTTTCTGTGGAGCGGGGTAGCGATCGCCGCTAGCGCCCAAATGTCAGAGACTGAACCAGCGCCGGTAGTCAATGAATCTCCTCGCCCGCTGTCAGTAGAGCGACGCGCTAACCCAATCGCCCCAGATTATCGCGTGGGCGCACTGCAGGCCGACTATACCGGTAGCCTATGGGTGGGCTCCCATCAAGGGCTAGCCCGAATCAACCCTGAGACCGGTCGAATCCAGGCTCAAGTAGCTGTGCCTAACCGATTCATTGACGCCATGGCTCAAGACAACGTGGGCCGCATCTGGCTGGGCACGCCCGAAGGACTGGTGCGCGTAGAACCTCGAATTAATGAAATCACCGCGCAAAACTTTCGGCTACCTTCTAATCGAGTGTTGTCTACGCTGGTGGATGGACGCGGTTTTTTGTGGGTGGGGACCGACCGAGGGCTAGCCATGATCAGTCCAGACGAAGGGCTGCTAATGACGACCCTGCAAGCGCTGCCGGGGGTGAGTGCCAATGCCCTGACGCTAGCGCCTGATGGCAATCTTTGGGTCGGGACGTTAGAGGGCTTGGTTCGCGTGAATACGGCCTCAGCTTATCTGATGAATCAAGTGACAGATTTACCAGGGCGATCGGTTCAGACGATGGCCGTTGACCCGCATGGCAATCTCTGGGTGGGGACACCGACTGGCCTGTTGGTAGTAGATAGCCGGACGGGGCAGCTACTGCGCTCGGTAACGTCGCTACGGGGGAGAGATGTGGGTGCGATCGCCTTTGATGCCAACCGCAATCTCTGGGTGGGCACCCGCAATGGCCTGCTCAAGCTCAATCCCTACAATGGCGCAGTGGTAAGCCGCGTGCCTAACCTACCTTCGGAGCATATCCTATCTATTTCACCCGATACCGGCAATAAAATTTGGGTAGGCACCACTGAAGGGCTGGCCTGGATCAGTACTACGACCGGACGCGGCACCCCGCATGGCTCAATTGTCAGCGCCGTTGGAGCGCAGTAATCACGACTTAAAGAGCACCGGCTGGTTTTTAGACATCTGGTTTTGATGGGCGGCTTCTCGCTAGAGTAGTCCGGTAGTGTAGCGGATGTAACCAGGAGCCAGTCATGATCGTCAATGTGCATAAGTTTGCGCGGTGGAAGCAGGAAGGGCAAGCGATTGCCATGCTCACCGCCTGGGACTATATCTCCGCGCAAATGGTAGACGCTGCCGGGGTCGATATGGTGCTGGTCGGCGATTCAATGGCGATGACGGTGATGGGACATGAGACCACGCTGCCCCTCACGCTGGACGAAATTATCTACCACGCGAAGATGGTGCGCCGGGGCATTAAAAACACGCTGGTGATTGTCGATCTGCCTTTTTTGACCTACCAGGTGAGCCGAGCAGCGGCGATGCTAGCGGCGGGCCGCGTGCTCAGAGAAACAGGCGCTCAGGCTGTAAAGATGGAAGGTGGCTACCCGGCCATGGCCGAAACGATTGCCGCCGTGGTGCAGGCGGGTGTGCCGGTGATGGGCCACGTTGGGCTGACGCCTCAGTCGGTGTATCAGGTGGGTAATTTTCGTAAGCAGGGTAAATCGGCTGAGGCCGGAGAGCGGATTTTGAACGAGGCGATCGCCCTCGAAAAAGCAGGCGTATTCGCCATTGTCCTGGAGCATATTCCCAGCGACCTCGCCCAAAAAATCAGCCGGGCGCTGACCGTTCCCACCATTGGTATTGGCGCAGGCCCGCACTGCGATGGCCAGGTCTTTATCACTTCAGATTTACTGGGACTGTCCGAATGGCAGCCACCGTTTGCCACGCCCTATGTCAACTTGCGATCGCAGGGCATTGAGGCAGCTAAGCAATTTTGCGAAGATGTGCGTTCACATCAGTTCGGGCAGTCCCCATAGGTAAAACCATTGTTTTTACAAAGCCAAATAGCTAGCTGGCGTCGGCTGGATTCGTCTGCTAGCTACAAATCGAAAGCATCAATACATATACATCAGCGGTATGCATCGCCCAGAGGGGGATTAGACTAACCGCCATAGATTTTTGCAGGTAAGCTAGGCACAGTAGGGCCGGTCGAGAACTGTGCCCTTAACGACACCTTCTACAAATTCCAGACCTGACCAACCGACCCTCAGAACCTATGATTGCCACCAGCACCCGAGTCCCTGATAAAGCGCCAGCCGCATCTAAGGACGACTATAAAGTTGCCGATATCACCCTGGCCGATTGGGGCCGCAAAGAAATTGCCATTGCTGAAGGCGAAATGCCCGCGCTAATGACCATTCGCGCCAAGTATCGTGACAGCAAGCCGCTGGCCGATGCCAAGATCATTGGCTGCATTCACATGACCATTCAGACAGCGGTTTTGATTGAAACCCTGTGTGAGCTAGGGGCGCAAGTGCGCTGGTCTTCTTGCAATATTTTCTCGACTCAAGATCATGCGGCAGCCGCGATCGCCGCTTCTGGCGTCCCCGTCTTTGCCTGGAAAGGCGAGACCGAAGAAGAATACATGTGGTGCCTTGAGCAAACCTGCCGCACCCCCGATGGCAACCTGTGGGATGCCAACATGATTTTAGATGATGGCGGCGACCTCACGGGCTACATCCATGAGACCTACCCGCAGATGCTCAAAGGCATTCACGGCGTCACTGAAGAGACGACTACGGGCGTGCATCGTCTGTACGAAATGCTCGAAAAAGGCACTCTGAAAGTGCCCGCTATCAACGTTAACGACGCCGTTACCAAAACTAAAAACGACAACAAATACGGTTGCCGCCACAGCTTAAACGATGCGATCAAGCGCGGCACTGACCATTTGCTTGCCGGTAAAAAGGCGCTGGTCATTGGCTATGGCGATGTGGGTAAAGGCTCTGTCGCCTCACTGCGTCAGGAAGGCATGATCGTTAAAGTGGCTGAAGTCGATCCGATTTGCGCCATGCAAGCCTGTATGGACGGCTTTGAGCTGGTTTCTCCGTATATTGACGGGAAGAATGACGGCACCGCCAACAGTTTGAACCAGGCGCTGCTGGGCAATCTAGATCTGGTGGTGACCGCTACCGGCAACTACAACGTCTGTGACGCCAACATTTTGGCCAATCTCAAGCGCGGCGCAGTCGTCTGCAATATTGGTCACTTCGACAACGAAATTGACACCGCCTTCATGCGCAAAGAATGGCGTTGGGCAGAGGTCAAGCCTCAAGTGCACCAGGTCTATCGCAGTGACGATCCGCAAGACTTTTTGATCTTGCTGTCTGAAGGTCGCTTGGTGAACTTGGGCAACGCTACTGGCCACCCTTCTCGGATTATGGACGGCTCTTTTGCAAACCAGGTGCTGGCACAGATGCTGCTATATGAGCGCAAATTTGCGGCTCTCTCCGCAGACAAGCAAGCTGAGGCTTTGACCGTAGAAGTGCTGCCTAAGAAGCTAGATGAAGAAGTCGCTCGCTATATGGTGCAGGGCTTTGGCGGTGTCATTACTCAGCTCAGCCAGAAGCAGGCCGACTATATTCATGTGCCGGTAGAAGGCCCCTTCAAGACCGATAGCTACAAGTACTAAGACCGCACTGAAACAAAACCTGGAGCGCTGAGGGAGCGATCAAACTTCCTCAGCGTTTTGCTTGAGCCATTAGGCTGAAAAATTTCGAGACTACATCCACTCATTAAGATCTAGCAAAGAACCCACGCAACTATCCGAATAGAGCAAAGTGCTTGCTGTATATTTCTATAGACCTTGTTTCAGTAGCGGTTTCTCATGGCCAGACTCTCAGTAGAGCTACAGCGGTACTTTTTGTCTAACGATAGGGACATGATGGCGATTCCCTCGGAAGGGGGTGCGATCGCAGCTACTCCCATGCCGCCCGGCCAAAGCTCACAACCTATTAGAAACCCAGCTGATACACGTCAGGTCACCCTCAACGAAATTTTAGAGATTGCCGGGGAGCGTACCTTTGGCTTTTTGTTTGTGCTGCTGTCTCTGCCGTCGGCACTACCGATACCGGCACCGGGGTATTCGGTTCCATTTGGCATCGTCATGCTGCTGTTGGCCTTGCAGCTAATCGCCGGATCAGAGCAGCCCTGGCTACCCGAGAAATTTCGTAAAAAGGGCTTTGAGCGGTCAACGGTTCAGGGCTTTTTGCGCAAGGGAATGCCCTGGCTAAAGCGCATTGAAACGGTAGCGAGGCCCAGGTTGACGCCGGTCTGTACTAGCCGGGTCGGTCGGATGGTGATTGGTTGTGCGATCGCCCTCATGTCCATCTCCATGATGATCCCAATCCCGCTGACCAACACGCTGCCCGCCATCGGCATTTTCGTCACCGGCTTTGGCCTATTAGATGACGACGGCGCAATCAGCCTGGCCGGACTGACCATTTGCGTCATGGGCGCAGCCTTGAGCGGCACCATTCTCTACTGGCTGATCCACTTTGGCGTCGCTGGTATGGAGCAAGGCGTAGAAGCACTTAAAGATGTGGTCAAGCCTTAGACAGAATATGAACTACGGCTAAGACCGACGCCTAGCTGTAGTTCTTCGACAAGAACCATCATCCCAATACTCTTCAACACCACATGATCGTCTTTGCCATAGATCCCCGGTTTTCCTGATGGCATTTTTCTAGCCCTGTATAGAACCCCTCTAGCCTCTTGAGAAGAGACAAAACAGATTTCGTAGAAGGATTACGGTAGCAGTATTCCAGAAGTTAGAGATAGAAAAGATGAGGCAATCTCTAAAAGTCAAAATTCTATGGTTTCAGCTAGCGTAGGCGATGATGACAATTTTATACAGTCAGCTCTCGAATGGATAGTCGATGTCGGAATCAATGGGTTTGGGATTCTACCCCGTCCTGAGAAAGTCGCAGAAGACTATCGCAGTAAAGCAGCTAGTGTTGAAAATGCTATTGATTCACTCATTGCTGATAGAACTAAATATGCTGCTGGCACAGGATTCATTACTGGGTTAGGTGGTATCGCAGTGATGCCCATCACTATTCCTGCCGGTTTAGCCGCATCCTATGCGCTTGGAGCTAATGCTGCTGCTGCAATCGCTTACCTTCGTGGATACGATATTCATTCCGAGCAGGCAAGAACAATGATTCTCTTATGCCTAATCGGTGAAGCAGGAGAAGAGATGCTGAAGACCGCAGGTATCACGGTTAGTACCAAGCTATGTCAAAACGTGATTAAGCAGATACCCGGTAAGGCTTTAATTGAGATCAACAAAAAGATTGGTTTTCGATTAGTCACAAAGGCTGGTGAGAAAGGCGTAGTCAACCTTATGAAGATGGTGCCTTTAGTAGGCGGTGTTGTTGGAGGCACTTTTGATGGTCTGTTCGTGAATGGCTGCGGCAAGACGGCGAGAAAGATCTTTGATCAAGCGGCAGACGCATCGCAGGTTAGTAGTTGAGCAGGTGTTAGACTTTCTTGAAAGATCCCGGAAAGGCAATAGCTATGGCTTCTGTCACTATTGATCTCTCAGATGACCAGCTTCAAGCATTGCAGAATTTAGCAAGCGTACATGGAACTACGCTTGACGTTCTTTTGCGGGCTAGCCTAGAAGACTGGCTAAGTTCTCAGAAAATGGATTTTATTGATGCTGCTGATTATGTACTGGCAAAAAATGCTGAGCTCTATCGACGGTTGGCATAATGCGTTATCTGACGCTAATCGAAGTATTGGAACTGCATCGTAGAATCATTGCGCAGTCTGGTGGAGCAATGGGCATCCGAGATTTTGGAATGTTAGAGTCGGCGATCGCTCAACCGCGAATGGCTTTTGGAGGAGAAGACCTTTACTTAACCCTAATTGAAAAATCAGCAGCCTTAGGCTTTTCCCTGATCATGAATCATCCATTCGTAGACGGGAACAAACGCACCAGTCACGCTGCGGTAGAAGTTTTTCTCATGTTGAATGGGACGGAAATCAATGCCTCTGTAGACGAGCAAGAACGTGCAGTGTTGGCAACGGCCTCGGGTGAGATGAACCGTGATGCGTTTGTAGGCTGGTTACAGCAACATACGACCACCAGATAGCTTTTGCGCTGGTTGCCACCTCCACGCAATTTATCTGCGTTCGTAAATTATTGGAATATCTGACAGATGCGATCGCCCCGCAGCCTATTCCCCGTCCGTCTCTAACCGACCAAGAGCCGTCCCCGGATAGTAGTGGCCCAAAATTTCCATATAGCTGTAGCCCTGGTCGGCCATGTCTCGGGCCCCAAGCTGGCTCATGCCGCTACCGCTGTGAGCGTCGTCAACGATCGCCTGAGAAGCCGCATACAGCGATTCGACAATGCCGCCCTGATGACTGATGAATTCGCCAGCGGTTGCCTGCACAGCTGCCTGAGTGGTGTTAGCTTCGCGAGCAATGCCGGTGTAAGCCTGAAAGCGCGGCGTGTTGTCTAAATCAAAATAGGCTTCGCTGGCCGGGCGAATGTTGTGCGTGAGGGCGTAGGAGCGGGCGGCTATTGCTTGAGCTTTGAGCGCTTCGAGTGACCAGCTAGCAGACATTTCGCTGCCGACGACGCTGTAGAGATAGTCGCCTAAGAGCACATAGTTGACAGCAATCAGACCGCGATCGCGCAAAGCCACCAGCACCCGCCCCCGATACCAGCTATCGCCAATCGCCACATAGCCGCCATTTTCGGGGTAAACCCAAAAGGCCGTGGGCATCGCCGCGCCATCGACCACAATGCCATTGCCAATCTCTGCTAAGGAGGCAGACCCCGCAGTGAGCGACTTGAGCACGTTGCCATCGAGATCAGTGACCACGCCGCTATCTGAAGTCGCAAAGGCGATCGCCTCTACATCTTTAGCAACCGCTACTCGCATCTCTAATACGCTGTCAACCGTCGCCCCCGTAAACGGCGCAGGTGCCACTTTCGGGGCAGGCGGCGCTGCGGCTGTCACCTGTTCTGCCTGACTCGCCGCCTTAGCAGCGTCACTGCTGGCCTGATCAGCTTTTGCATCAGCCTGCTCCGCTGTCGGAGACAAACTAGCAGCCGCAAGCGGCACCTGAGCGAGAGCTTCTGCTTTGCGATAAAAGATTTGGTTGGTTAAAAACAGGTCCCGGGTATTAAGGAAAGTTTCGGCGGCTGGGTCGTTCGGGTAGCTGAGAGGTCGGTTGGCGATCGCCCCTTTGGGCAGCAAGGCCGCCTGTAGCGATGACGGCGCTATTTGGGTGAGGCCAATTCCTGTACCGGCGGCTGCGATGCCTAAGACAGCAGCTACTTTGTTCGTCGGTATAGTCGCAATCCACGATTTTAGATGCTGACTAAACTTCTTGTTAAAGGTCCACTTGAGGAGGGGCTGCTTGAGCATAAGTTAGCGAGGGCGGTAGATTTTTGCCGGATAGAGCGAGGCTGATAGGGGCAGAGAGCGGCTACCTGATCGGCTGAAGTCCACAAATCAAGCTAAACCGATTCTAACGAGCTAAAGGCCGTGCGCGTATCTGCATTAGCCATTCTTTCAACGAGCTTTAAACAAAATCCTGACAGTTACGAATGAGCTAGGGTGCTACCTGTTCTTGGGAGATCTTAAGCGCTATTAGCGTTAAATTAACGAAGGCCACCCTCAGATGATGTACGGATAATAGAATGACTGCCTCGCAGGATACCCCCTCAGACCAAAAAAACGCTCGGGTGCTTGTAGCGGGAGCAACGGGCGGCGTCGGCCAGCTAGCGGTGGCCCAACTGCTGACAGCAGGTTACCCAGTGCGGGTACTGACTCGCAGCGAAGACAAAGCCCAAGCGATGTTTGCCGGTCGGGTAGAAATTGCCGTTGGAGACATTCGTCAGCCCGAAACCTTGAGCGCCGCGACCGCAGGCATTACCCATCTGATTTGCGCGACCGGGACGACGGCGCTGCCCTCTAACCGATGGGACTTTCAGGTGGACATGGGGATCAATCCGCTAGAGCAGGCGGCTAACTGGGCCAAAATTTACGTGGATGCAGAGTTTCGCAATACCCACGCTCGCAATTCGCCAGAAGCCGTAGACGCTATTGGTGTGAGCAACTTGGTACAGGCTGCGCCTGCTGACTTGCAGCGGTTTGTATTTGTCTCGTCTTGCGGGGTTGCCCGGCGCGATCAGTTTCCTTATACGCTGCTCAATGCTTTTGGCGTTTTAGATGCCAAGCTGAAGGGTGAAACGGCCATTCTACGGTCAGGGCTACCCTACACCATCATTCGCCCGGGCCAGCTCACCGATGGGCCTTATACTTCACGAGATTTTAATACGCTGGTGCAGGCCAGTACTGAGGGTAAGCTGGACGTAAAGGTCGCTACGGGCGATACGCTCAACGGCCAGACCAGTCGGATTGATGTGGCCGCCGCCTGCGTTGCCTGTTTGGAGAGTGCAGCCGCTAAAAACAAGGCGTTTGAGATTGTTAATAAAGGCGATCGCCCTGCTGAAATTGACTGGCCAGCACTCTTTGCGACGGCCTAAACGCTGATCAATCTGATCAATCGCAGGTGCGTCACACCAAAAAATTGACCCCTACCCACAGCAGCAGCAGAGAGCCAAAAACGCCGAGCCAAAGCTTAAACCGGATATCCATCGTCAATGTACAGTAATAAAGTTGCCTTTCCAATCCTAGCTATAAACCGCCCCACTTAGGCACAATAAAAGTGTCAAATTGACCGGCAGGTATAGACTTTTCAGAGTCACGGCTAGGTTTTGAGACCGGCTATGGCTCAGGCGGTCGTATAGCTTTCAGCCTGCAGGCGAAACATCTCTTCGTAGCGGCCTGGGTGGGCCATTAGCTGCTCGTGGGTGCCGGTTTCGACGATTTCGCCATTTTCTAACACGACGATGCGGTCAGCCATGCGCACGGTCGAAAAGCGATGGCTGACGAGGAAGGTCATTTTGCCCTGAGTGAGCTGCCGGAAGCGCTCAAACAGGTCATGCTCAGCGATCGCATCTACTGCCGCCGTCGGCTCATCTAAAATCAGCACCTGCGCTGCCGACATAAAGGCCCGGGCCAGGCCAATCTTTTGCCACTGCCCGCCGGAGAGATCGACGCCGCCCGTGAACATTTTGCCCAACACGGTATCGTAGCCGCCGACTAGTCCGGTGATGACATCAGTAGCCCCAGCAGCGATCGCCGCCTGCTCAACCTGGGCGTCATCCGCGCGGCTGGGCAAATTACCGAAGCCAATATTGTCTTTAGCCGTGAGCGCGTAGCGGGCAAAATCTTGAAAGAGCACGCCGATGTTACGCCGCAGATCCCCTAGCTCAAACGCGCTCAGCGACACATCATCAATCGCAATCAGCCCCCGGTCGATGTCGTACAGGCGAGTGAGCAACTTGAGCAGCGTGGTTTTACCAGAGCCATTCAGCCCAACTAAGGCAATGCACTCTTGCGGGCCAACGGTTAGGTTGATATTTTTTAGCGTCGGTGTGTCGCTGCCCGGATAGGTGAAGTAAACGTCTTGCAAGACTAATCCCTGACGAATAGGAACGGGGAAAGGTTTGGATCGGCGAGGACTGATGACCTGAGGGGAAAGGTCTAAAAATTCAAAATATTGAGAAACGTATAGATTGAACTCATAGAGCGTGGCGATGGTCGTCAAGATACCTGCGGTCGCCGTCTGCGCCTGCTGGAAAGTACCTGCGTATAGCGTCAAATCACCAATGGTGACCAGGCCGCGAATAGTTTCCCACAGCACCAGCGCGTAAGCACCATAGAAGCCGACCGCTGAGATGATTTCTAACGTGACTTGCGCGAGCCCTTGCCGCCTGGCTAACACTTGCGATTCCTGATTAAACTCAGCGCGAATGGTGTGGTATTGGCCAACTAAGTAGCCGCCCAGGTTAAATAGGCGAACTTCTTTGACGTAGGCAGGCTCGGTCAAGATTTTGCCGAAGTAATCAGCTAATCTGCGGCTAGGCGTCTGGCGGCGGGTCATCCAAAAGCGCCGCGAAGAAAACCGCACGCCCACCCAAAAGGTCGGCAGGGCGCTCAGCAGCAGCAAAACAAACACCAGTGGATTAAACCGTAGCAGCAGCGCCAATAGACCTGCCAGACGGGTGACCTGACCCAGCAAATTGAGCAGTAGCCGCAGCACCCGCATTGGGTAGTTACTGCCGCTCTGCTGAGCACGCTCTAGAATGTCGTGGAACTCGGGTGATTCGTAGTGGGCCAGGTCTAAACGGGTGGCCTGCTGTAAAAGCTGAGTATTGGCAAAGAGCAAAAAGCGATCGCTCATCACCTGCGTGATATAGCCATCGAGCTGCTGCAAAATCGCCTGCAAGAGCAAAAAGCCAAAGCCAGCGGCCACTAAGGGCAGCAGAGATTGGATCATAAGGGCGATCGCCGCCCCCTCGTTCACCAATTCCACCACCCGATCTACAATCAGCTTACTGATATAGATCTGCGTCGCCGGTATCAGCGAACTGGTCAGCGTCAGCCCAATACTGAGCAGCAGCGCCCCCGGCGTGACCGACCACACCAGTCGAATTAACCGGGGCATATTTTTGAAAATCGCCAGGGAGCGGGTAGCCTTTTGGACAAGGCCCGTCAGTCTAGAGGTAACCAAATGCTAAAAAGAAGCCTGATATAAAGCAGAAGTGCTTCTATTAGCGTAACGTTTTCGCCCAGATAACTGCGTAGCAACCAGCATTGACGATGATCTACAGCAAATGCTTGAACTTTTCTTCTGCCCCTAGCGACTTTACAGCCTGCTTGATTTCTTGAGTACGGTCTTTTTTGACAATCAAGGTAGCATTGCCATCGCGCACGACCACGACATCTTCTAGGCCGATAGTGACAATCACCTCGTCCGGATCAGCGCTGTAGAGAATACTGCCTGTAGTTTCTATGCCCATGTGCTGACACAGCTCCACGTTGTCAGCATCGCCTTTCATCAGTCGCTCGATCGCGTTCCAATCGCCTAAGTCGTCCCAGCCGAAGTCAGCGGGCATGACGTAGGCACGGTCGGTTTTTTCCATCACGGCGTAGTCAATGCTGAGCTTTTCTAACGTCGCGTAGGCGTCTGCGCCTTTTTCCATCAAAGCGCTGGTCATGGCGGGCGCATGGTCTTTTAGCTCACCGATCATGACGGCGGCAGGAAAGATAAAGATGCCGCTATTCCAGCTATAGTTGCCGCTGCGCAGAAAGTCTTCAGCGGTGGCTTTGTCAGGCTTTTCGGTAAAGCGGCTGACTTTATAAGCGCTCAGGTCGGTAACGCAGCCTGCGCTAAAGCTGCCAGCAGTTGGGCCTTGCTCAATGTAGCCATAGCCGGTAGACGGGAACGTGGGGTTGATGCCAAGCGTGGCGATCGCCCCCTGACTCACCGCCAAATCCGCCGCCGCTCGCAGCGTATCGCAGTAGCGGGCTTGGTCAGTGATGTAGTGGTCGGCTGGGAAAAAGCCACAGATCGCCTCATCGCCGTAGCGCTTGGCAATTTCTAGCGTTGCCCAGGCCACTGCCGGAGCCGTATCTCGCCCCTGCGGTTCGACCAGAATATTGGCATCAGGAATATCTGGCAGCTGCTGACGAACGCCCTCCGCTAAATGCGCCGCCGTAATCACAAACAGCGAATCCCAGTCGGCTAGGGGCAGCAGTCGGTCAGCTGTGGCCTGTAGGAGAGAGCGATCGCCCCCATCCAAGCACAGAAACTGCTTAGGGCGCTGCAGCCGGCTCACTGGCCAAAAGCGCTCACCTTTACCACCAGCCAAAATTATCGGGATAAAACGCGGCATACCGTACACTGCCCTATCAAAGATTCCGGTTTATCCTACCCGCTGAGGCGTAGGTCACAAGCTATAATGCCTTAACAATTGATTAACAAAATACACCTTTATGAATCTTGCAAACTTTTTTTAGTTTTCCGGATTTATTGTTTTGCTGTTGTTTGAGAGATAGATTCCTGCAAGTGAGGTGAATCGGGCCCATGATCGCTCAATCATGATCGCTTAGTCGAGCTGAGGGGGTTAGTTTCCCAGCGGCCAGCAGGTTGAGTTGTGAAGGTTGAGTTGAGTACTCGATTATCCGAATTTAGCCGGGCCCATACTTTTCCGGATTAGAGCGTTCACCAAAAGTTGCAAAACTCACCGCCTTTGATAAAGATTATTTATCGAGAATAGGCAAATTTAAGCGCACATCTGTCTTATAGATAGCCAATTGGGCAGTCAACCTTTGCTAAGTTCATAACTTGAGATGGTGTTAGTGCTAAGCTCCCAGCCCGAAGCAGCCACACCCAAGATTGTCAACCTTTACCCGGCCTGTGGCCCCGCATGACTATTCAGCCCCACGATCAAGAGGCCACTCCTCCCGCTGAAGCACCATCGGCCCTTTCAACAGATGCTGACTTAGCTAATCAAGATCTCAAACCGGATCTAGACCCTGCTACTGCCCCGCCGCCCGTTGCCCCCAGTGTTCTCCAAGCCAGTGTCCAAGGTAGTAAGCCCGCCGCACGGCGATTTCATTTGCGTAAGATTTTACAGGGCGCACTTTGGGCGGCAGTGTTTGGCTCTACGGCGCTGGCCGCAGCTGGATTAGGAGCGATCGCTGTCCTTACCTTTCCGCTGCCGCGCCAGGTCAGAGGCGAAACAGTTACACCGCCCTTAGCCGATCTGTGGCGCTCGGGCTTTCGCTATCAGGTCTCTCGTCCGGTCAATATTCTGGTCATGGGGCTCGATGAAGCCCACGATGTCGACGGCGCTAAACCTGACGACCTGGTAGGTCGCACCGATACGATGCTATTAGTTCGCGTCAATCCTGAGAAAAAAACGGTCAACGTGCTGTCGATTCCCCGCGATACCCGCGTAGAAATTCCTGGCTACGGCACTGAGAAAATCAACCAGGCCAACTTTGAAGGGGGCGCTGAGCTAGCGGCACAGACCGTTATGCACAATTTTGAAGATGTCAAAATTGACCGCTACGTGCGAGTTAGTACGGGCGCTTTCAGAGAAATTGTCGATTTGGTGGGCGGCGTTGAAGTGCTGGTGCCCCAACCGATGTACTACGAGGACAAAACCCAGGGGCTGCTGATCGATCTTGAGCAGGGCCAGCAAACGCTCAATGGCGCCGAAGCAGAGCAGTTTGCCCGCTTTCGTCAGGATTCCTACGGTGATATTGGCCGGGTGCAGCGACAGCAGATCTTGATCAAGGCTTTGCGCCAGCGGCTGACCAATCCCACCGTGATTACTAAGCTACCGCAGATCGTTCGCATGCTTCAGCGTCATATTGACACGAACCTATCGCCAGAAGAAATGCTGGCTCTCGCTGGATTTAGCCTCGACTTGGATAGTCAAAATCTACACATGGTGATGCTGCCCGGGCGGTTTAGTTCTCCAGAGGAGTATACGGCTAGCTACTGGATAGCTGACCAGACGGCCAGCAGCGGTCTGATGCGCACTTACTTTGACACGCAGCCATCCGAACTGGTTGCCGATGCCAGCAGCAGCGGCATCAACTACTACGAATCCCCCTCAGATAGAGACCTGAGCGGACTCCGCATCGCGGTACAAAACGCCACCGATGACCAGCAGGCCAGCTACTCAATGGCTGAATACCTGCGAGACCAGGGCTTTTATAATGTGTATGTCATGCGTGACTGGTCGGATGTAGATCGTCAAACGGCGATCGTTGCTCAGCGAGGTGACCTTGGCAGTGCCCGGGCTATTCAGAGTACGCTTGATGTAGGACAGGTTGTCTCTGACTCTACCGGCGATCTCGATTCTGACATTACCATTCGCGTGGGGGAAGATTGGCTGATGCAAACAGACCCCGACCGGGAGCAGTTGCCCGATGACAGCCCTCAATAAATCTAGAGAAGCTGTAAAGATGATGAGTCTGATGTCGGTAGGAATAGCGCTAGGGCTGGCCTGCTGTTGGGTTTTGCTGTTTGCAGCCCCAGTGAGCCCTTACTGATCGCTATCAGCCCAGCCCAAAACTGCTTAGCTGACTGCTGCTGGCACGGCAGCTTTAATCGCAAAGATTCTTTCGATCACCTCTTGGACGGCTTTGTCTGGTGTAGAGGCTCCTGAAGTAATACCGACTGAGATTTTGCCAGCGGGCAGCCAGTCTGTATCCACCGTGAGTTCATCGCTGTTAAGCGGCATGTGCTCAATGCGGTTGCCCGGCCCGATACGAACAGCGCTGTCGACGTGGAATGAAGGGATATCGCGCTCTACGGCAATTTCCTGGAGGTGAGTGGTATTGGATGAGTTGAAGCCACCAATCACGACCATCAGATCAATATCAGCATCGACCAAGCTGAACATGGCGTCTTGTCGCTCCTGGGTGGCATCGCAGATGGTGTTGAAGCTGTGAAAGTGGTCGTTGAGTTCGAGCGGGCCGTACTTTTTCAGCATGGTGCGCTCAAAGAGTTTGCCGATTTGCTCGGTCTCGCCTTTGAGCATGGTGGTTTGGTTAGCGATGCCGATCGCATCCAGGTCGGTGTCAGGGTCAAACCCGGCGGAGTGGGCGTTGGCAAATTTGGCGAGGAATTCATCGCGGCTGCCCCCGTTCAGGATGTAGTCACTGACATACTCAGCTTCTGCCAGGCTAAGCACGACCAGGTACGTCCCGGCAAAAGAGCTGGTCGCAACGGTTTCTTCATGCTTGTATTTGCCGTGGATAATTGAGGTGAATTCTTTTTTCTTGTGCTTTTCTACGGTGTTCCATACTTTGGATACCCACGGGCAGGTCGTGTCCACAATGGTGCAGCCAAGATCGTGAAGATACTTCATTTCTTGCACGCTAGCGCCAAAGGCAGGCAAAATCACCACGTCGCCTGACGCTACGCCAGAAAAGTCTTTAACACCGTCAGTCAGTTCAATAAATTGCACCGACATGGCTTTGAGCTGCTGGTTAACTTCCGGGTTGTGAATAATTTCGTTGGTGATCCAGATGCGCTGGTTGGGAAAGTGCTGCCTCGCCTCGTAAGCCATTGCGACTGCTCGCTCTACGCCCCAGCAAAAGCCAAAGGATTCGGCCAGGTGAATGGTGACATCGCCCTGTACCATCTGATTGTGGCTGGCTCTAAGGGTTTGGATGAGGCTGCTTTCGTACTGCGATCGCATCTCCCCGGCCACGTCTTCTTTTTGGCCAAAGCCCTGATTGCGATAATAGTTTTCCGAGTGATTGAGGGCGCGCTTGAAGGCTTTGGTATCCATAGAGCTAGCGATGACAATTACTACATAGCTAGTCTACTTTAGATGGTCGGCGGTTTTAGATGGTCGGCGGTCAGTGGGGGCGGTTACTGGAGTTCTAGCTGAGCATAGAGTGCGATCGCACTACGCCAGACCAGGTAGCCCTGACGATTAAGGTGCAGGCCATCGGTCGTGAGATCGTCTCTGAGATTGCCGTCGCCCGTGACAAAAATTGGGTAGAGATCCAGATAGTAGGCGTTGTTTTCAGCCGCGATTGTCTTCAGCGTGTCGTTGAGAGCGACAATGCGATCGCCCTGCAGCGCCAGCAGCTTATCTCGACTTTCCCAAGTAGAATTTTCACCGCCGTGCGGCAAAATTGACTGCACCACAATTTGCGCTTTAGGGTGATCTTCTTTCAGCCGCAGCACGATCTTCTGATAGTTCGCCACAATCTCCTCATCCGTCTTGCCCCAGATCAGATCGTTAATACCGATCATGACGAAAATGGCTTCGACATCATTGTCTTTTAGCAAATCCAGACGGTCTAGCACTCCCTGAGTTTTTTCGCCCGAAATGCTCTGGTTGATCCAGACCCGACGGCCCGGCATTAGCTCACCGGGAAACCACAGGCTTAAAGAATCACCCAGCAACACCGTTAGATGCTCAGGACGCTTAGCGACCATAGACCGAGCTTCTTGCGCTAAGACATCTATCCACTGCTGATAGCTGAGCTTGCGCCCGCCAGCAGGACGAGGCAACTCCATCACCATGTCGGTAATAGCCGCATCCGTCACCGAAGCATTGACCAGTGGCTCACTTACCAACCGCTCAGCGGGAGCCGTTTGCTCCTGCCAAACCGATAGCAAACTGCCAAACAACAGCCCATTCATCATGAGGGAAAGAGCCGCCCAGCTGGGAATTTTGATAAACCACTTAACCACAGGAGAACTCAGAAATAAGAGACGGCAGTGCTGACTGGACAGATTTTAATCGGATCTGCTCTTCCTGCCTAGTCCATAACTCAAGGTTCCGTACGAATACGCAGCAGCACAGCAGCGTAGAATACCCTTCGCAGCCGCTATACGTTAAACCGGAAAAGCATCACATCGCCTTCTTTAACGGTATATTCCTTACCTTCGCTGCGTACCAGACCTTTTTCCTTCGCTGCCGCCATCGAACCCGACGTCACCAGGTCTTCGTAGCCGACCGTCTCAGCGCGGATAAAGCCCCGCTCAAAATCGGTATGAATAACGCCAGCTGCCTGAGGCGCGAGCATGCCCGATTTAATCGTCCAAGCACGGGTCTCTTCAGGGCCAGTCGTAAAGTAAGTCCGCAGCCCCAAAAGATCATAAGTAGCGCGAATGAGAGACTGTAATCCTCCCTCACTGACGCCCAGCGCCTCTAAAAAGTCGGCCCGCTCCGCTGCTGGAATCTCCAATAGCTCTGCCTCTACCTGCGCGGACACTACTACGACCTGAGCAGCTTCACCTTCGGCATGAGTGCGGACTGCGTCTACCCAATGGTTACCATCAGCCAAGTCATCTTCTGAGACGTTAGCTGCGTAAATCACCGGCTTGCGAGTGAGCAGACCTAGCGGCTTAATCAGCAGCTCTTCGTCTTCTTCTAAAGTCACCTGGCGGGCAGCTCTGCCTTCATCTAGCACAGGCTGCAGCTTTTCTAGCACTTCTAATTCGGCCTGGGCCTCTTTACTGTTACGCGCCTGTTTACGGATCCGCTCTATGCGCTTATCGAGTTGAGACAGGTCGGAGAGCGCTAGCTCTAGATTGATGACTTCGATATCGCGCAGCGGCCCAATAGAGCCCGAAACGTGGATGATGTCATCGTTTTCAAAACAGCGCACAACGTGAATAATCGCATCGACTTCGCGAATATTAGCCAAAAACTGATTGCCCAGCCCCTCGCCCTGACTAGCCCCTTGCACCAGCCCAGCAATATCGACAAACTCCACCCGTGCTGGCAGGATCTCTTTAGAGCTAGAAATGGTCGCTAACGCCTGAAGCCGAGCATCTGGCACCGCCACTATGCCAACATTCGGCTCAATGGTGCAAAAGGGAAAATTTGCAGCCTGAGCCTTCGCATTGGCCACGACTGCATTAAATAACGTAGATTTTCCAACGTTGGGCAGCCCCACAATTCCGGCTCTGAGCATAGGAGTAAAATCAGCCTGGTTTCTATTACTTCACCCAGCATAAAGGGAATAGGGAATATTTCCCTACCCCATCACCTGCTACACTTTGGCTAAATTTGTCAGGTACTCGTCAAAACGATGCGCCCAAATCGACTTGCCAGTAACCTCACCAAAGGTCTGATGCTCTTTTTGCTGCTAGCGACCGGGCTCAGCGGTTGCATGTTTTTTGGAGGCAGAGACGCCCAAGAGACGCCCAGCGAGGAGCAAATTGCCACCGGCCCGACAGATTTAGAGAACACTGCAACGGGCGCTCAGATCACCGTGCCCGACGGCTGGAGAGTTGCCAGAGAGGGGCTGCGCAAAACCGCCGACATTTACGCAGTCTACCCTTCGAGAGATTTATATGCGAGTGTCCTCTCTGAGCGCGCAGCGGTGCTAAGTCAGTTTGATTTGGAAGATAATGCGACTCAGTATCGACGGCTAATTCGCTCAGAGCTAGACGACTACGAGGGAGAAAACCGACTGGGAACCTCATCTATTGATGGGATGCCAGCTGTTCAGTATGAGATTCGAGGCCGGGTAGGTGGCGTGCCGGTTGTGTATTTACATACCACCATCAAAGGGGCCGATAATTATTATCAAGTCGTAGGCTGGACGACAGAAAACGGCTACGAGGAAAATGAAGAAACGCTCAAGGCGATCGCTCTGAGCTTTCGCAAAACGGAATCGTAGTCAAATTAAGGAAGTGAAAGTTCATGCGGGTTCAACTTTTTCGTAGGCTAGCTCTGATGCTGGCAGTATTGTTGACGGCTGTAGGGCTGTGGGCCCCGCCTGCTTGGGCAGGGCTAGACGATGACAATTACGATGGCAATATTTTTGCGCTGTATGCGGGCAACGGCTCGATTGTGCCGCCCCGGTTTAATTTGGCTCAGTCGCTTAAGCAAGACAAGCCGACATTGTTATTTTTCTACGTGGATGACAGCCGCGATAGCAAGCGGTTTGCTTCTGTGGTGTCTCAGCTACAAGCGCCCTATGGTCGGGCGGCTGTTTTTGTGCCGGTAGCAGCAGACTCAATTCCGGTGAAAGATAGCTATGCCAAGAACGAGGCGGGTTACTACTTTAAAGGGGCAGTGCCCCAGACAGTTATATTCGATGCTGAAGGGGAGGTAGTGCTCAATGAAGTCGGGCAGGTCGCTTACGAAGCGATTGATGACCAGCTGCGAGTGCTGTTTGACCTGCTGCCTCGGGAAGAATCGGTAGCGCTGCGCCGCCGTTCGTTTAATGAAGTCAATACTGAGCTGGTGCCGGAGTAAAAGCTTTCTGACTTTAGCTCCGTATGGGCCTCATCCGGCGGCTACTGTAAGGCTGTTTATAGCGGTTCTCGGGTACATTCGGAAACCGCTATTCACTTTGTCCGTTGTAACATAAGGCTTTCAGCCGGTGTGATGGACCTCAGCAAAGTAACCAATGCTACATGGACCAACCCAGATTCAGTAACGTCAATCGAAGACGCCAATCTGGTCATCCCGACTCCTTTTGAGGCAATAGCGGCTCAATCTTTTCTAGCATTTCAGGAATGCTTTGATGGATGACATTCCAAAGGGTCTTAAAGTTTACCCGGTCGTACTGATGGGCCAAGATATTGCGCATGCCCAGCATTTTGAGCCAAGGGACTTCTGGATGCTCATCTTTAATCTCATCTGAGAGCCGGCTTGTGGCTTCGCCAATGATAATAATTTGGTAAATAATTGCAGACATTCTCATTTCATCTGCTTCTAGTTCCTTTAGGTCAAGTCCGTCTGCAAAAGACAAAACCTTTTCCCCCGCTATTTGAACGTCTAATAGTGAAGCATCATCCCGCAGCATAGATCAGTTTTGCTGTCCCTAAAATTTCTTTTCGCCGAATCCAGTTGCGGCTTTCTTCTATGGAGGCTTTCGTCAAAAAATCTACTTTGCGCTCGAATATTGTCTCTAAGGCCTCTTTCATGTCCACAATTTCAAATCCCCAACGAGTATCGGGAGCAAACTGCACCATGATATCGACATCGCTACTAGCGTGAAAATCGTCCCGCAGCACTGAGCCGAATAGGTAGAATTCTTTGATTTTCCAGCGCTCGCAAAATTCAATAATCGCAGCTTCAGGTAGGGCGATCGCCGTCTTGCATTGATGAAATCCTGTCTTCGTTTCCTGCGTCACCATCCCTTTTCGTCCTTCGGCAGCGTTCTCTGCTTGTCTAAACTTCGGATAGCGAAGATAGTCCAGCACTTCTACTCATAGGGGATCGGTAATATCCTCTAGCGCCTTCTTAACTGCCATTAGGCCCTCTTGAACTAACCTATTTCTGACTTGCTCATGATATCGCTGATGCTTGCCTTCCTTATAAAATCTCATCAGAGAAAATACACAGCCCAACATTAGCAGACTGCCATTTGTGGGATTGCCCGATTATTTCTAGCAACGGTCAGGCGATCGCTGACAGAGCAAAAGCCCGAACCAGCGGTTTTGATCAGTAAAGGTTGTGACCACCGGTAGATGACGGGCTGCTAATGTCTGCGCTGTTTTCTCCAAGTCAAACTTTCGGGAGATTTCGCTGAGCAGCCGCTCACCCGAGGCAAAACGGACGGTGAGTCCCAACGCTTTTAGCTGGACGGTCTGCGCTTTCAGGCTCTCCAGGTGCATCTCTATCTGATGGCTCTCCTGGTTGTAGCAGGCGACATGGGCAAAGCAGTCAACGTCAAAATCACCGTCAAAACGATAGTTGAGATGACGCAGCATGTTGAGATTAAAGGCGGCGGTGATGCCCCGACTGTCGTTGTAGGCAGCTTCTAAAACAGAGACTTCTTTTTGCAGGTCTATTCCCAGTAGAAAATAGTCTTTGGGCCTGAGCGATCGCGCCATCCGATCAAGAAATGCACTGTATTCATGCGGCTGAAGATTGCCGATAGTGCTGCCGATGAAGCAGATCATCCGGGCAGGTAGCTGCGCAGCGGGCAGCTTTGCCAGGGCGGGTTCATAAGTGCTGATCAGGCCGTGTATGGTCAGAGCTGAATACTCTAGAAGCAGCTGCTTGGAACTCTCAACCAATGCTGTCTCGCTCACGTCAATCGGTAGATAGCGTAGCGGATGGCCTGCCGACTGATAGGCATTAAGTAAAAATCGGGTTTTGGTGGCGCTACCGCTGCCGAGTTCGACGATTTCACAGGGGCCGGTGGTTTGGGCGATCGCTCCCCCAAATTCTTTCAAAATTGCCGTCTCGGTCCGCGTTGGGTAATACTCTGGCAATTCGCAGATCTGGTCGAATAGCTGCGACCCCCGCTGGTCGTAAAAGTACTTGGGTGGCAGAAACTTAGGCTGAGACGAGAGCCCCTCAATCACGTCCTGCCCGTCTACAGCATCCGATCTATTCTCAATATCGCTTAAATCGTGAACTGTAAGCCGCTGACTATCGACCTTGAGAATACCTGTCAAAACGTTCTCCTAACTTTTAGCACTATCGTTCTTTGGCCGCACAGCGAAAGCCCGCAAACGCTTCTCGCCGATGCGGATGATACCAGTTGCGAAAGCTGTTGCGCAAAGCCCAACGCGGGGTCGCCCAACTGCCGCCGCGCAGCACCCGATGCGCCTGATCAAAATACACCTGAGAATAGCCCGCATAGGGAAACGGTCTGAAACCGGGGTAGCCAGCAAACCAGGTGTCGGTCCATTCCCAAACGTTGCCTAGCATGTCTTTGCAGCCATAGGGACTGGTGTGAACAAACTGACCAACCTGGGTGGTCGCGCCGGTTTGCTGACCATAATTACATTCGTCCCGGAGCGAATCGCCCCAAGGGTAGAGGCGAGACTGGCCAATGAGCGCATCCCACCCAGCAGCTTTAGCCCACTCTGCTTCGGTGGGCAGCCGTTTACCGACAAATCGAGCATAGGCCTCGGCCTCGTACCAGCTCACACCACAGACTGGATGCTGGTCAAAAGTACTGGCATTTGTCCAATAGAGCGGCGCTTTAACCTGGGCGGCCTGCTGCCACTGCCAGCCTTCAGGCGTCCACCATTGAGCCTGCTGATAGCCACCTGCTTCAATAAACTGGCGGTATTGTTCGCAAGTCACAGGGGTGCGATCAATCCAGTACCCAGCTAGCGATACTGAGTGAGCCGGGCGTTCGTTATCAATTGCCGCTGGTAGATTGCTGCCCTGAACTGACTCACCACCGCTGACGTAGACCATATCGCTGTCCGGAGGTGGCGACTGAGGCGATCGCCCAAGAATACTCGCTTCTTCAAGTCGATGTAGCGCCAGCACCATGGCCATGGTCTCGGCATGCTGGCTCTCGTGCTGGAGCAGCCAGTGCCAGAGCGAGGCGTAGGCTAGCAGATCGGTGGTAGATAGAGCTTTGAGAGTTTGCGATCGCACTTCCCCCAAATAAGCCAAAATCTCCAACAAATCCGGTAGGTTCTCCCGCTCCGCTTTCGGCAATCCATCCGCCGCAAACAGCCGTAGATAGTTCGCATGACCAGCGCGATCTGCCAAATGCTCCGCCGTCCAGAGCGATTCGGTATAGGCAATATGTCCCAGATGCCAACTAACCGGGCTGAAGTCCGCATGGGCCTGTCGCTTGAGAAGTTCAGGCTGAACGTCAGCAACCAAGTTCAGGGTCAACTGACGACAATCAGCTAGGGCCTGTTGAAAATAAGCGCGAAGAGAGACTGCCGGTGAAGATCGAGAGCCAGTACATTGAAGAGACATTATGAAAGCGTTAAAAGCGACTTCACGCGACGGTCGCGTAGGTTTGAATATCCAAATTTGCTCCGATACTCATGAGTGCAGACTGAGGATACGGCTGCCAATCGTCTTCAAACAGCGGTTCGGAGGCAAGAATGACAGAATTGGGGAAGCGCAGCGAATCTTTGAGTAGATAAAAAGAGGGCGCTTTTTGCTGGTTGTCAAAACGTAGCGCCACCAGCCGCCGCCCTGTACTTAAAACAATATTGGCAGAGACATGTACACCGGCTATGTTAGCCATCTGCGCGATTTGCTGAATAGTTTGCAAAAGTGCCTCCGCTAAGTCGATGCCAGGCTGCGTCTCCAGGTAGTGAACTAGCAAAGCAAAAATATGTTCTGAATCGGTCAAGCCATAGATGCTGTTGTATGCCACATCACACAGCATTTCACGAATGGGGCGATAAAGCGTCTGCCGAAAGTTTTCGATTAAACCGTTATGAGAAAACAAAATCTGCCGGTGAGAGAACGGCTGACAGTTGCTCATATCGACAGGCATCCTGGCGCTAGCGCTGCGCAAATTGACAACCAGGCTGCTTGTTTGCGCGTAGCGGCACAGGTCAGGCAAGTTTTGATCGTTCCACAGCGGCAGCGTATTGCGATAGAGAAATGGCGGCATTGTAGCTGGGTCGTCGCCATACCAGCCCAGGCCAAAGCCATCACCGTTGAGAATGGCAGATTTCAGCTCGCGCGGCTGATAGCTCTGAACGAGCATGGAGTGATCTGGCTTAAAGATGAGCTGGTCGAGCGAGATTCTCGCGCCTAAGTAGCCCAAAATTCGACACATAGTTTTTCAGGAGCAAAAGCCTTCTTATTTTGCCCTACGCAGCGAATAACGTGTGAGGTCCATACTTAGAAAGCTTACTTAGAAAGCTTTGGCGCTCGCTAGCATCAGGCAAACCCAACCGGCAATAAAAGCGACGCCGCCTAATGGCGTGACTGGGCCAAAGGCTTTGATTCCCGCCAGGCTCAAGCCGTACAGACTGCCTGAGAAGAGGACGATGCCGGCAATGAAGCACCCGCCTGCGATCACCAGCACAGTCACCTCAGGATTTTGTTTGAGCAGTAGCGCGACCACCAGCAGCGCCAGCGCATGATACATCTGATAGCGAATGCCGGTTTCAAAGCTGTTTAGGGCATTTTCTGTGAGCTGACCTTTTAGTGCGTGGGCTCCAAAAGCGCCGCCTGCCACCGAGAGGGCTCCCAAAAACGCAGCAACAGCAAAAAACAAGCGAGCCATAAGTCACCAGGCTAAGTTTCCGAGAGATCGAAGCAGTACATCACCACACCCGTCTCATCGACTTGAGAAGTGGCATTTAGCGGGCCAGCCCAGGCGTCTAGACAGATCTGAGCTTCAATCAGAGAAATTTCACCGAGCATAGCGAACTGAATCGGGTTAATTCTGCCGCTGTTGGCTTTGAGCACCTTGTAAAAAAGCGACTGTAGCCGCTGAGAATGGGCTAGCTGGCGCTGACGGAGCCGCTCCTGCGATCCCCGCTCTAAATCTATAAACAGCCACAGCGCCCCTAAGGTAACCGGAATGCCCACCGATAACCCCACTGTCATCGTTTCTCGCTTGTTGAGACGAGTGGCATCTGGGGCCAAAGCGGTCTCTACCGCTCTCCCCACGCAAAGGAAACCTAGCAACAGACCAAAGGTAGAGAGCCCAACGCCAGCCGTATATTTTGCAGCAGTCATCATGTGCTTGGCGGGTTAACCCTGAGTACGAGTAGCTTCTAACAGGCGAGAAAAGTAAAAGGGAGCTTTGTTCAGCGATCGCCGCTCAATCGTCCAGCCATTTGCTTCTAACGCCTTCACAACATCCGACTCTCTATGTAAATAGGCGCGGGTCGCTTTGCTAGGGCCAGGGAAAAAGTCACCCACCTTCTTGAGCGTGGCATAAAAGCAGGTCTTTGGCGCAAAGCTCAAAATCACTCGGTCAGTCGCCAGCGAACTGAGATGCTTAATCATGTCATCCGCTTTGTCCTGCGGGTAGTGAATCAGCACATCCAAGCAGACGACCGTATGATAGCTGCCCTCAATTTTCTCTAGATCTAGCGCCTGAAACTGAGGCATTTTTTCTGTGCTCAGATCCCCTAATTCGTCCCCAGCTCGCCTTTTGGCCTCATCAACCATTTTTTCTGAGATGTCGCTGGCAAAGACCTGCGCCCCCATCTTCGCCAGGGGAATGCTCAAACTGCCGACGCCGCAGCCTGCGTCACAGACGGTCATGGCAGAGAGGTCGCCCTCTTCAGCAAACCATTCCAGCACATTATCAATCGTCTTTTGGTGGCCCGTGCGAATGTTGGCCTGCACCTTGTTGACTTCACCATCACCGTAGATGCGCTGCCAACGATCAAACCCCGTCGCGTTGAAATAGTCACGAACTATCGTCTTGTCGTCGAGGGTCGAGTTGGTCATAGCCGAGAAATCTATAGATACTGGTGTGAAAGCCCATGTGGTAAAGATTCTAGTACGTTTCGGCGCAGGCTATGAAGCATATTAACGACTACTCAGGTCTAGCAGTCGGGAAAAAGTTCGTTTCTAAGATGTCTGCTAGTAAATAGGGACAGTTTTCTGAGAAGGTCTCTTCTGCTAGCTGCGTTTCTTTCATGGCGAGAGCCGTGCCTAACTCATAGGCGTCTGGCAAAGCTTCCTGCAAATAGGGCTTAAGACTAGGGCTGTCTTTGAGCAAAAGGTTGATTTGCTTTCGCTGCTCGCGAATAGTGCCGCGCCAGCTGTTACTCCACCGTCCTAAAGCAATTAGCTCAGCCTGTTCTTGAGTCCAAGCGTAGAAATCAGTTTCATACAGGGATGACTTTTTCACAATTGCTTTGCCGGGTCATAAGATAATGCCATCTTAGTTTTCTTCAGGCCAAATTCAGCCGCTGCCAGATAAGCTGCTGGGTTGTCTGATCGTGATGCCAGCGCAATAGTTGGGCTGGACTTCCAGGGGAAAGAGCGGGCATCCTGAGGGCTTGGCGAGGGACTTGGGCGACTAGCGCGATCGCCTCATCCACACTACAAATCCCCCACTTCACTAAGTTCTTAGCCCCCTCTATCAGCGGCAGCGTCGTCCCGGCTAGTGTGCCATCGGCCAAACGCGCCGTGCCGCTAACCACCGCAATCTGGCGAGTGTCCCAGGAATAAGTGCCATCGGGCAGACCCAGAGGAGAGAGCGCATCGCTGACTAAAAACAGACCGCCCATCGGCGCATCCAAGCTGCCCCGGCCTGAGCGCACCAGCCAGTCAAGCATAGTCGGGCAGATATGCTCACCATCGGCAATGAAGCCACAAAATACCCGAGGATCGGTAAGGGCTGCCCCTAGTAAACCCGGTTCTCGGTGATGTAGGCCCGGCATTGCGTTAAAAGCATGGGTGACCATTGTCGCGCCCTGAGCAAAAGCGCGGTTGGCTTGCTCGGCAGTCGCGCGAGAATGTCCCAGGCTGACGGTGATCTGGTGATCGCCCAGCCACTCAACCACACCCTCATCTGCCGCTAGCTCAGGGGCAAGCGTGATTATCTTGACGCTCTCTGCAAACTCGCCGATCAGCGCCTTGACCGCCTCTAATGAGGGCGGCTGCAAATATTCTATAGGGTGAGCCCCTCGCTTGGCCGGGTTGAGAAACGGGCCTTCTAAATGAACGCCCAGAATCTTGGCGCTGCCTGAATCTGACGATTGCTGTTTGAATCGAGCGATCGCCGCCAAACTACCGTGAAAATTCTCTAGAGAAGTGGTCACCAAAGTCGGGCAAAACCCATCCACACCCTGCTGCCAGAGCAATTTGCAAATAGACTGCAGCTTTTCGTAGTGCGCCGCTCTCATATCGGGGAAAGCCAGCCCTAGCGCCCCGTTAATTTGCAGATCTACCACGCCTGGAGAAATCCAGTCGCCCGCTACATCCAGTGTCTGAGCCGTCCTATGCTGAGCCGCTGCCATCGGCTGAATCGACTGCACTAAGTTGCCGACCATCACAATCTGATACAGACCCGGCTGTTGGGGCAGGCGAGCGTTGAGAATGACAGTACTATCAGACATGAATTCTTAAAAGTGAACTGAGGTTATGGCAACTCCACAGGCAGACACAGCGGTTGAGGTTGGGATCATTATGGGTAGCGACTCAGACCTGCCGACGATGATGGGGGCGATCGCCATCTGCGAAGAATTTGGCATTCCCCATGAAGTCGCTATTGTCTCGGCCCACCGCACGCCACAGCGGATGGTCACCTACGCCGAAACGGCTCACACTCGCGGACTTAAAGTCATTATTGCAGGTGCTGGGGGGGCCGCTCACTTGCCCGGCATGGTCGCAGCCATTACCCCCCTGCCAGTGATTGGTGTCCCTGTTAAAACCAGCACCCTCTCTGGCGTAGATTCGCTTTACTCTATTGTACAAATGCCCAGCGGCATTCCAGTTGCCACCGTCGCCATCGGCAATGCTAAAAACGCGGGACTGCTAGCCGTGCAAATGCTGGCCGCCTACGATAGCGACCTCTTAGATAAAGTGCTCACCTATCGCCAGCAGCTCAAAACCCTGGTTAGCGATAAGCAAAGCCAGCTCACCGCTCTCGGAGCCCGCCAATATCTCAAGCACATGATCAATACCTGAGCTGGTCTCTACTGCCTCTTTGTAGCTACACGTTTATAGCTAGACGTTTGTAGCTACACGGATGGAGACAACGGCAGCAAAACCTGCCGCGAACAATCATAGCGGCCAACGATAATAGCGAACTTTATTCCTATTATTCAGATGACATAAAAACCGGCTCAAATTAAGAAAACTCAATGTTGCAGCCACGATACGAAGCCGACTGCAACCGGACAAAACAGAGACAATTGCATACTTTTTCGATAACTGGCTTGAAAAAGAACGTCAAGTGTACCCACTCCTACTCGAAAAGTATCAAAGAATACAGAACGACTTGCTCAGAATTGATGGAATGAAGTCCATCAGTTTGACAGGTGAATGACGGGTGAGCGCCAATCTTTGACTGCTCACAGGGATCTAAAACGGTGCCAAGAAATCCATTTCCTAAATGGCAATTAATTTGAGCACCAGCGGTAAAGCACTCGAAGGAGCAAGGCTAGAGACTTATTTCTTTTGCTTTTCTTAACTGGCCATATCTCAAAGCCTTGAAGTTTTAAGCTTCTATCTTCTGTCGCTTTTATCCATCTCCCTAGTGGCTGATCTATCAAGAGGCGACTCCATAAGGCCATGGATTACTGTCTAAATCGCGTTAGGAACGCCCGATCAAAATGTCTAATTTTATGTTGAGAAAGAGAGCGCAGGCCAGGCACGGCTCATCGCCTTGGTCTGCTAATGTTCCCCCCTTTACAGAAATGGCCCAGCGCACCCTTAGCCGTGCGTTTGGTCGTTCATACGCCTGGGGCTGGCTCGCGTGCATTCCCCTGGCCTTCGTGATCGTAGCCACCTGGGGATTTGCCGCCCACGCCCAAGATGAAGTCGTCGCTAGCGACGTTCAGATCATTTTGGACAACATCTGGATTGTGATTGCCGCAATCCTGGTAATTTTCATGAATGCTGGCTTTGGCATGTTGGAGACGGGCTTCTGCCGTCAAAAAAATGCCGTCAACATTCTGGCGAAAAACCTGATTGTATTCGCTCTGGCAACCGTCTCCTTCTGGGCGCTCGGGTTTGCTTTGGCCTTTGGTGAAGGTACCCCGTTTTTTGGCCTCTCAGGCTTCTTCCTGGCAGGTACGGATCCTGCTGAACCGGTCTATGGCACGCTGACGACGCCGGTATTCTTCCTATTCCAGGCAGCGTTTGCAGGAACTGCTGCAACGATCGTATCTGGTGCGGTTGCTGAGCGAGTTAAGTTCACTAGTTTTATCGTCTTTAGCGTACTGCTGACGGCTATTTCCTACCCGATCACGGCTCACTGGGTTTGGGGTGGCGGCTGGCTGTCTGACATGAGCTTTTTGGGCGAGGGTGTTGCCTTCAGCGACTTTGCCGGTTCAACTGTGGTTCACTCTGTTGGCGGCTGGGCAGCCCTGATGGGTGCTATTTTCCTCGGCCCTCGGATTGGCAAGTACCAGAACGGCGGCATCAATGCCATTCCGGGTCACAACATGAGTATTGCAACGCTAGGTTGCTTGATCTTGTGGATTGGCTGGTTTGGATTTAATCCTGGTTCTGAGCTAGCAGCTAGTTTGAACGTTCCTCAAATTGCTTTGGTGACTAACCTGGCGGCGGCGGCTGGCGGCATTGCCGCAACTTTCACAGCCTGGGGTCTAAGCGGTAAGCCTGACCTATCGATGATAATCAACGGCATCCTGGCTGGTTTGGTTGGCATCACGGCTGGATGTGGCAGTATTGGCTACTGGGGCGCGATTATTGTCGGCGCGATCGCTGGCGTCATCGTCGTATTCTCAGTCGGCTTCTTCGACAGCATCAAGATTGACGACCCGGTCGGTGCCACCTCGGTTCACCTGGTATGCGGCATCTGGGGCACCCTAGCGGTTGGTCTGTTTGACCAGACAGCCGGTCTGTTTTACGGCGGCGGCATCACTCAGCTGATCGCTCAGATCATCGGCATTGTGGCCATTGGTCTGTTTACCGTGATTTTGACCTCTGTGCTGTGGGTGGTCATCAAGTCTCTAATCAGCCTGCGGGTTTCCTCCGAAGAAGAGCTCAAGGGCTTGGACATCGGCGAGCACGGCATGGAAGCCTACAGCGGGTTCCTTAAGGACACCAGCGACATGGGCGGCATTATCTAAGCGGCTTACGATGGAGACTTGCTTTAGAAGATAAAAGACCTGATTAAATAAAAGCGGTACCGGAAGCTCTTGCTAGCTCCGATACCGCTTTTTTGCTGCTGGCCGCTGAGCAGCTGATTTTGATTAGGCTCACTGCTTTTAACTCATTGCTTTTAATTAACTTCTCCGCATTCCTGCCTAAATCGCCTGCTATTCTAACGGTACTTAATTAAGACACTATAGAAAGCTGGCTGGTCACAGCGAGAGATCGACTTTTCTGACAAGTCCGCCCAGAACCAGGACAGCAAACTTCGCATGGGTAATCCGGCTTCCATTGTGGAAGAAATGTTTGAGGCGCTGCCAACCCTGCGGTCTCAAATGTATTTCAAAACATCGCTGACAGCGCTCTCCCATGCCATGGAAGATCAGGTATTGGCTGGGTCAGAGCGGCAGCCTTTGATCATTGCTAGCTTCCAGCAAGAAAGGTTTTACCGGCAAGAGGCGCATCGCTATGCTCGCATCGGCAAGCTGAGCGACCAGGTGTACGTGCTCTCAGCGGTAGAGACTCAGTTTTGCGATGCGGTTGACGACTACGAAAAAATAGATTTTGACGAAGCCGATGCCCTGACGGAAGAATGGCATCTGGTGGTGGTTGGGGACTCTTACAGTGCTGCTTTGATCTGCCGTGAGCATCAGCCAGTGGTATCTAAACCCACGCGAACGGTCGGTGGGCCCGAGCCTCACTTAGATCAAACCCGGCGGTTTGAGGGCATCTGGACACTAGACCGGCAGGTTAGTTTGCGAGCGGCAAGTCTGTTGCTGGACCGCATTCAAAAGTACCGGCCAGATTTGAAAAAAAAAATTAAGCGGGCCCGGACACGCTTTATTCCTAAAGTGCTAGGCGATGCATTAGAAGTCGGTGCCGATCCGTTTGCGCAGCGGCTAATTACTTATCTGCAGGCCGGTCAGTACAAGCAGCTAAAAGCTTACCGAGCGATCGCCCTGCAAGAGAAAAGAGCCCGCCTGATCAATTCGATTACAGCTGCCATCCGGCGATCGCTCAATCCCTCAGAGATCTTTATGATCGCAGCCAACGAATTGGGCAGTGTGCTCGCTGTCGGTCGCTGTATTATCTATCGCTGCGCCCCAGATGATCTAGATGCCACTATTCAACACGAGTATCGTCAGACCCATCTAAATTCGCTAGCGGGCGCGACCTGGCCGCTCAAGAACAATCCGCTCTATCAGTGGGTCAAAGCACATCACAGCACGCTGGCCATTGACGACATTTCAGGAGAAATTGCTGAAGGTATTGATCTGAGCGCCGCCCTCCCCCGGCTGCAGCGTTGGCAGGTGCAAGGCTGTCTGCTGGTGCCGCTAGTCCATAAAAATCGTCTGCTAGGGATGGTCGAGCTGCACCTCGACAGCAGCAGTTGTCACCACTGGGACGACGACGAAATTATGCTGACCGAGGCGATCGCCAACCAGCTCAGCGTTGCCCTCATTCAAGCCGAAGCCTACGCCAACCTGGAAGATCTCAACCAGCAGCTCGCCGATTTAGAGCGCACCCGCAGCAATCTAATTGCGATTACCGGACACGAGCTGCGTACGCCGCTCTCCACCATTCGAGTGTGTTTAGAGAGCCTGCTGACCGAACCCGACATGTCGCCCGACATGCGGCAGATCATGCTAGATACCGCCCTCACGGACGCCGAGCGCATGCGCAAGCTCGTACAGGACTTTCTTACCCTCTCCCGGCTAGAGAGTCGCCGGGTGGAATGGAACCTGGAATCGCTCTCCCTTCAAGAATGCGTCGATTTAGCGCTCAGCAGCCTACGCTGGCAAAATTCATCTATGTCAGCTCCGTCTGTGCGCATTGAGACTGACCTGCCAGAGGCACTGCCCTTCGTGCGAGCCGATGGAGAATGGATTGTAGAAGTGCTCTCTAAGCTGCTCGACAACGCCTGCAAATTTACCGAAGCCAACGGCCAAATTACCATCAGCGCTCAAGTCGCGGGCCCCGCTGTCGAGGTCACCGTCACCGACACCGGACGCGGGATTGAGGCCGACCGCCTGAAGACCGTATTCGAGCGATTCTATCAAGAAGAAGGTGCTCTGCGTCGGTCGGTTGGGGGGACTGGGCTGGGGCTGGCTATCTGCCAACAAGTTGTTGAGGGGCTAGGCGGCAAAATTTGGGCGACCTCTGCGGGTAAAGACCAGGGCACTCAAATCCATTTCACCCTGCCAGCAGTCGGGGAACCCATTCGTCCGGAAAAAGGGCAGCACCTTAATCGAGGCCAATCAGCCAGCAAAAAGACTGCCCAGGCTGTTACACCCGAAACGGCTGCCGACCGGCTTTCAGCGAAAAAGGCTAGACATCGCACTCGTTAAAGTGACGATCAATCCGCAACCAGGATAAAGAACTATTACGCTTCCTCTCAAAATTGTTAAAGTGTCCGCTTAGCGATGATACGATTCCAAACAGCTAAGCTTGAGAGAGATTCATTCATGGCAGAAAGTTTGACTGGTTCAATGCCCAAATTCGGAGGCAGCACCGGCGGTCTCCTAACCAAGGCTGAAGTTGAAGAAAAATATGCAATTACTTGGACAGCTCCTAAAGAGCAGGTCTTTGAAATGCCGACAGGTGGGGCTGCCATCATGAATGAAGGCGAGAACCTACTGTACTTGTCTCGTAAAGAGCAGTGCCTGGCCCTGGGGGCTCAGCTGAGAAGCAAGTTCAAGCCTAAGATTACCGACTATAAAATCTATCGTGTCCTACCCAGCGGTGAGACTATCTATCTGCATCCTGCAGACGGCGTCTTCCCTGAGAAGGTCAACGAAGGCCGGGGTTATAGCGGTAAAAAAGAGCGTCGCATCGGCGAGAACCCCAACCCAGCGGCTATCAAATTCAGCGGCGAAACTACCTTTGGTACAGACAAGAAAAAGGCCGATGTTGACACCTACCCTCTGGGCTAACTAGCCCCCGACGGTTAAATTCGACGGTTAAATTCGACAGCGAAAGGGTAGCTCTAGTGGCTGCCCTTTTGCATTTGTCTTGATATCACACCCCTTGCGTGCTCGCCAGCAGATATGATTTTTCCGGACTTTAAAACCTTTTGCGATCTTGCCAAGCAGGGAAACTTTGTGCCGGTGTACCAGGAGTGGGTCGCTGACCTGGATACTCCGGTATCGGCCTGGTATAAAGTCTGTGCCGGACAGCCCTACAGCTTTTTGTTGGAGTCAGTGGAGAGTGGCGAAACGCTAGGGCGCTACAGCTTTTTAGGATGCGATCCGCTGTGGGTGCTGGAGTCTAAAGGAGCAAGCACCACGCAAACTTTTCGCGATGCCACCCAGCAGGTGCTAACGGGTAATCCGTTCGATATTCTGCAAGATTGTTTGGCTCCTTTAAAGCCGGTTCGACTGCCACAGCTACCGCCTGGAATTGGCGGCCTGTTTGGCTTTTGGGGCTATGAGCTGATCAACTGGATCGAGCCGACGGTAACCACCTATGAGCGCCGTCCAGATGATTTGCCTGATGGATTATGGATGCAGATGGACAATCTGCTGATCTTCGATCAGGTGAAGCGGAAGGTCTGGGCGATCGCCTACGCTGACCTGCGTGACCCAGCAATAGACCTGCGAGCAGCTTATGATGCGGCGTGCGATCGCGTCACCAACTTAGTTCACAAACTGCGCCTTCCGCTCTCCACCGACACGCTGCTGCCCTGGAGCTCCCCTGAAGCCAGCACCGCGCCGCCGCTATCCTATGCCAGCAACCGCACCCGCGAAGAATTTTGCGAATGCGTAGAGAAAGCCAAAGCATACATTCGAGCGGGCGACATTTTTCAGGTAGTCGCCTCCCAGCGGTTGCAGGCGAGCTACAGCGGCGCACCGTTCGATCTCTATCGTTCTCTGCGTCTGGTCAATCCCTCGCCCTATATGTGCTACTTCAACTTCAATGGCTGGCAGCTCATCGGCTCTAGCCCCGAAGTGATGGTCAAAGCCACCCAAACTGGGCCAGATACGCCCATGGAAGCAACGCTGCGGCCCATCGCGGGCACCCGCCCCCGGGGCAAAAACTCCACCGAAGACGCTCAGTATGCCGCCGACCTGCTAGCTGACCCCAAAGAAGTTGCGGAGCACGTCATGCTAGTGGACTTAGGTCGCAACGACTTAGGCCGCGTCTGCGTCAACGGTAGTGTGGTCGTCAATGAGCTGATGGTGATTGAAAATTACTCGCACGTGATGCACATTGTCAGCAACGTCGTGGGCGATCTGGCACCCGACAAAACCGCCTGGGATTTGCTGAAAGCCAGCTTTCCAGCGGGTACCGTTAGCGGCGCGCCCAAAATTCGTGCGATGCAAATTATTAATGAGCTGGAGCGCGATCGCCGTGGCCCTTACTCCGGCGTCTACGGCTACTACGACTTTGAAGGACAGCTCAATAGCGCCATCACCATTCGCACAATGGTGGTGCAATCTGCTGAGAATGGTAATCAAACCATCAGCGTGCAGGCGGGTGCTGGCTTAGTCGCAGATTCCGTACCGGAAAGTGAGTATCAAGAAACGCTCAACAAAGCTAAAGGCATGTTAGAAGCGGTGCGTTGCCTGAAAGGGTAAGTTCGTCCCTATAGCGTTGCGTTACTTCAGCTTTTTGGCCTGTTCTTTTATCGCTTCAATAATTTGACTGTTGGCCTTGGGAAATGGGTACTGGTCAATTTCTTCAAGGGTGACCCATTTTACTTCGTCGCTTTCGAGGGGTTGGGGGTCGCCGCTGAGGTGCTTACAGTTAAATACATTGAGCGTCACCTTGAAGTGGGTGTAGGCGTGCTCAATGGTGACCAGGCGATCGCCCACCTCAATTTCAATATCTAGCTCCTCTTTGATCTCTCGCTTGACGCACTCTTCTACCGTTTCGTCAGGTTCAATTTTGCCGCCCGGAAATTCCCACAGTCCGCCCAACAGACCCTCTTGCTTGCGTCGGTCAATTAAGATATTGCCCTGATTATCAGTGATGACGGCGACGCCAATCCGCTTGTGAGGGACAGGGGGGCGAGATTCAGTCATAGGAAAGTCCGACACGGCATTTTGATTGTACGCTGCGCAGTGAGGTTGCCAGGGGCACAGCAGGCAGGCTGGGTTATGGCGAGTACAGAGCGTCGCGCCCAGATCCATGATGGCCTGGTTGAAGTCTCTAGGCTGCTGCAGATCTAAAACTTGTTCTGAAACTGCCCAAAGGTGGTTTAAAGCTTTATTGGGCGGGGCAGGTAAGGCCGTCAGCCGGGCCAAAACTCGTTTGACGTTGCCATCTAGAATCGCTACAGGCTGGTTAAAGGCAGCGCTGAGGATGCCGCCTGCGGTGGTGCGACCGATGCCCTTAAGCGCGATCGCTCCTGCCAAATCCCGAGGGAAATTTCCCCCATGAGCCGCTACGACTTGCTGAGCTGCCTGGTGCAAATTTCTGGCCCTAGCATAGTAGCCCAGCCCCTCCCAAAGCTTCAGCACCGTTTGCTGATCCGCCGCCGCCAACTCCTTTACGGTAGGAAATCTAGCTAGCCAGCGCTCGTAGTAAGGAATCACCGTCTTCACCTGAGTCTGCTGCAGCATCACTTCCGAAATCCAGATGGCATACGGATCGCGGATCTGTCGCCAGGGCAGGTCTCGGCCCTGGCTCGCGTACCAGGAGAGCAGCGATCGCCTCAGCTCACAGACGACCTGTTCAGATAGCACAAAGCTCGACAGACGGGTGCCTGCCGAGCTTGAAGCCAGTGACTTACCCAACTGTGGTGAGGCGTCTAGCTGTGAAGAGAAGGGTTGCGATCGCACCATAAGCGATCTACGACTGAGCCCCATCCTCTAAGGAGGTACTAAACTGCTCTTCAAATGCCAGTCGCTGCTCAGCGCCACGCAAAAAGTAGCCGCTCATCATGGCTGAGGCTAACAGTCTTCCTAAGTTTTCGCGGTTGGTCGTGACCGTTACGTCAAAATGCTGAGAGGGCAGGCCACCTAAAAGGCCAATTACGTTGTGCTCCATCACCTGCATCACCTCAGAAGAGGCCGGGCGCGACAGCTGAGTGATAGTCTCCGGCTCCATCGTCTTTACATACCGAAGTAAAGCATTTTCTTTAGCAGATTTAGACTCTGCAAATTCTGGAATTCTTCCGGTTACATCATCCATGCGAGATACCTTCTTTGAACGGGTAGAACGCGATTCTTTAGCTACGCTCTTGGTTTGCTTATTAGTAATGTAACAATTCGGTTTATGTTCGCCTATGGGTTGAAACCGAATGACAACCGAACCAGCCTGTCAGCGCTGCACGGTAGAAAGAGCTAGAAAAGTCAGTGGTAGAGTCCACCTGGATGCTACCAAGTGGGGTCATCTAGCAGCTCAACCTTTATAGCGTCTAAGTCGGGAGGGATTGCCTTCAAACAGGCCAAAACAGGCTCCTCTTCGCCGGTCATGCTGACTTCGCAAGCATGGCACGACCCCATCAGACAGCCTGTAGAGATGTATACCCCAGCGCGGGCGGCAACTGCTAACAAGGGTTCCCCAACCGTGGCTGTCGTAGTGACATCGTCCGGCAAAAAACGAATTTTTACAGTCACCATTTACACAGTCTTCTACACAATTTGTAGCGATGTTTGTAGCGATGCGGGGCGTTAGGCGTTCGCATCGGCTGGGGCGGGCAGCGCTCTGAGCATGGCCACCAGCGTATGGTGAGCGTCGGCAGCGTCCGTTAGCTCATGGTCAAAAGCAATGCGCAGAGGGAGCGATTCGCCGTTAACGCCTGCTTTGAGATCCATACCCTGATTATCTATAGCAGTGAGGGTGGCCGTTGTAGCCGATGGTTGATGGCCATAGCGCTGAGCGTAGGTGAGTACGGCCTCGGCGTGGTCTTTGTTCATGTGTTTGCAGATGCGATCACTCACCTGACTGGTAATCTGCTCCGACTTCCCTTCTGACATAGCTCCCCTTTAACACTACAATTCCAGCAGCCACCCTTGGCTTTTCACATCATAGATAATTAAGTCATCCATGAACGCCGGTTCTCCTACCTTAGCCCGCTATTTGAGCCATCCCTGGCCGACCGACCATATTTTTGAAAGCCCTGGCGCACACCTGACTTATCGTGTCGTGGGCCCCTGCTGCCGTCTATACGACCGGGAGCAGCTGCCCTGGCCCTGCTGCCGTTTGCAATGGCGCAGCAAAGAACCTAGCTGGCGGCGGATCGGTCGTAGGCTAATCGCCGATTTGGCTACCCGCACACATCCTTCGTACTGCGTTGAAATAGTCGGTCAGAGCTATCGCAGCACGCCGATAGTGATGACGCTTTACACGGTCAAGCTGTCAGCTGAAAAACAGCGCTGGTGGCATACCAAATAGCGATCGCCCTGTTATTCCTACTACCTGCTATTCCTAATATTTGTCGTCAATGTCTTCGGGAACCGCGACATCACAACCCCGGCGATATTCAGTCCCGGCCCAGGTTAGCGCCCCACACAGGCTAGCCCGAGAAAAATCAGCATTTAAAAACAGCGTGTCGCTCATATCAGCGCCGTTTAAAAGTGCGCCCGTAAAATTAGCCTTGTCTATGTAAGATTCACGCAGGTCAGTGTCGATCAGCACCGCGCCCGTGAGGTCGGTGCGGTGGAAGATGGCATAGCGCAAGTCAGAGCCATTAAACAGCGTGCCCCGAGCGCTGGCATAGCCCAAATTAACATCAATCAGATTGGCATCGGTGAGCTGGGCACCATCCAGATTGGCATAGTAAAAGTTGGCTCCTTCCAGGTCAGCGCCGGTCAGGTCGGCCCCGGAGAGATCGAGTCGCCGCAGGTCAGCTTCGTGCAGGTCACAGCCCGCACACTCGTTGGTTTCGATCAGTCTTAGAATAGCTGCTTCCTCGGCAGCTAGAGCGCTCTGAGTCATGGCAGGGCTAATAGCCACGGGCCCACAGAGAAGTGTGCCGACTGCGAAAGCGACCCTTTTGTGACCGCACTTACGAATTAAATCAACTATCTCTGTATACATGACGTGGGGCGAGCTCCAAGACTTTCTCCTATGGTGTCAGACACCTGAGGAGAGTGGCAAGAGGCTCAAGAAAACTACTGACAAACTACTTAGTTTTCCCATTCTTTATGGAGAAACTATTAAGTCTTCTGAAACGCTGCTCACACAGACGTTTTACGGACGTAACAAACGCTTAGTTTTAGGCTAATTCAACCTGTTTCACAGGTATTCTGTGAGTTAGTCAGAGAAGGAAAGTTCACACTGCTGGCAAAATCTACACGCTATCAACTTGAAAAATTTTCTCTGCATCAGGTACATGCCCACGCTGACGCAAATCACCGCGAAATCTACTTATAAGGACATTCAGAAGATGAAATCACTCCGTTTAACGATTGCGGCGCTGGCGACAGCGGCGATCGCCATCACCGCTAGCAACCTACCCACCGCATTCGCACAGACTCCCGCAGGGGGAACGCCCATAGAAGTTCAGGCCGACCAGACTGCTCAGTTTGGCATGCAAGAAACCGACCAGACACCCTTTATTCTGGTGGCTCAGCCAACCAGTCGGCTCGGCGGCACACAGCGCTACGGTCTGATGATCATCGAGCAAAAGCGCCCCGATCCGCTTTGCTACAGCACAACTGGCACAAACCCGACTCAGGTGAATGTGCTGCTGCTCAACTTTGATTTCACCGGTATTTGTGGCAAAGCGACCGACACCAACGGCTACATCGTTCGGACAGCCGGTGCAGACATCGCCTACGACCCGGTCGTCGAAGTAGAGAACGGCGTTCTGGTGCTCTACGGCAAGCCCCGTCGCTCCGCTGGTCAAAACGCGCAGCCGATTATCATCGGTCAAACCGATGGGATTGCGGCCAACGGGTTTACGAAGATCTTTTTGAGACCCGGCTGGCGGCTAGCCCGACAAACCTTTAACAACAGCGTTACCGGGCGCACCTATCTGGCTAATGACAAGACGCTCGCTCAGCTCGTAGTAGAGTCTGGCGGTGCCGTAGTCACACCGCCTGCCAACCCCAACCCCAATCCGACGCCTCCCGGCGGAGGGTCACCGGCACCGTCAGTCAGCTTTTCTGATGTCCGGGGCGATATCTACGCGGAGGCCATTAACCGGGCAGTGCAGCTAGGCTTCATCTCCGGTTTTCCTGAAGATAATACCTTCCGCCCGAGAGCTTCTCTCACTCGTGAACAGCTAGTTTCTATCGTCGTTGAAGGGCTAGACGTTCCGGCTCAAACCGCAGTCTCTGCCAATCCTTATCCTGATGTGCCTGCCAATCGCTGGAGCGCAGCTAAAATTCAGCAGGCTAAAACCTTAGGGTTGATTAGCGGCTACCAGAATGGCACCTTCCGCCCTACCCAGCCGGTCACTAGAGCTGAGCTATTGGCGGTCATGCGCCGAGCGGCTGAGTATAAGAGCGGCGGCACCCAGCTAACTGCGAACCAACCTGGGCGCACTTTCAGCGATATTCAGGGCCACTGGGCACAGTCGGTTATCTCTAGTATGTCTAGCTACTGTGGTGTATCCACACCGCTGAATGAGACCGGCAGCAGCTTTGCGCCTAATACCTCGGCTCAGCGTAACTACGCGGCAGCAGCAATGGTACGTCTGCTCGACTGCTCCCAAACGGCTGACCGGTAGATCAGCCAGGATAGCTGATGTTCCCGGACTAAAAGTTCAATCTAAAAGTTCAATAAATCCTCTTGCAACAAAGCTCTCGGCTGGCCTGTGCTCAGTCGGGAGCTTTTTGTAGTTTGGTCGGATGTTGCGTTCAGAGAATTGCGTTCAGAGATTGCGATCGCTCTCATTTAGTGCCGCATAGCAGCCCGTAGCGGATGAGTCCTCGGCTGAATCCGGTGGTCATCAGGGCGATCGCCGCCGTCCCCCGAATGGTTTCTGAACCGGCTTGTAAAATACCTGCCAGCACCTTGGGGCTAAGCGCCGAGCGCACCACATCTTGCCAGAAAAATTCTACCTGCGGCGACCAGTCTGCCATCTTCAGGTCTGTAAACCCAATGTCTGTGGCTAATTCGCCATAGGTCGGCAGCGAAATTACATAGGGCAAATGATAGAGGCTGTAAAGCCAGTCAAGGTGCTGCTGCTCGCTGCGGGTAAGTGCGCCCGCTAGCGTATGGGTAGGCCGGTGGCACCAGGTCGCCATCAAGAACGTGCCGCCTGGCTTGAGCTGCCGGTAGCACTCTTGCAAAAAGGCTTGCTTGTCTGGCATATGCTCACCGCTCTCCATCGACCAGATAAAGTCGAAGGCGCTGTCCGGGAAAGGCGTCGCCAGTGCATCGGCCACCTGAAAACTCACGGCTGGAGCCGCTGCTTCGTTGAGATGTTCCCAAGGCTGTAGCGCCATCCCCTGTTCGGGGGCTCGTTGGCTGGCTCGCTGGGCCTGTACCGGGCTCAAGGTGATCCCTATAGCTTGAGCGGTAAACTTTTGGGCTAAATAGAGCGTGCTGCCACCAATGCCGCAGCCGACATCGAGAATGGTTTGTGCCGACTGGACGTTAGCCCACTTCAGCAGTTCTTCGATTAGATCAATCTGGGCCTGACGGCGGTCTTTTTTATGCTGACCGTTAGCGCCGTAGTAGCCGTGGTGCATATGCTCACCCCAGGTGCGCTCCCACAGTGGCGAAGAGGTGTCGTAAAATTTCTGAATTCTCTGGGTTAGCGGTATCGTCATGGTGCCTTTATCTGCCCTGCGTTTGGCGCTATGGAGTAGGTTGCTTAATTAGGGTAGAGTATGCGGCATTACCCGTCATGATGGAACATGCAGACCCACGTCGGCATATCCTCTGTCGTCTTCGGCATCATCTTCCGAGCCTGATGCAGTCCTTTCGTTACTGATCGCCTCTACAGCTACTCATCATGACGGTTCCTAGAACAATTTGCATTGGCTTTTTGACTTTAATTGTGATTGGTACGCTGCTGTTGATGCTGCCACTAGCGACTGCCACCGGTGAATGGAATCAGCCGCTAGTTGCTCTATTTACGGCGACTTCAGCAGTCTGTGTGACCGGGCTGATTGTGGTGGATACGGGCACCTATTTTTCGCCGTTTGGTCAGGGTATTGTGCTGCTGCTGATTCAGCTCGGGGGATTGGGCTATATGACAGCGACCACATTGCTGCTGCTGCTGATCGGTCGCCGGTTGGGACTTAAAGATCGGCTGGCAATTCAGCAGGCGATGGAAACCTCTGAGCTATCGAATGTAAAAGTCCTTTTGATTTCTATTATTTCGATGACGCTGATTTTTGAGCTGACAGGGGCATTTTGTCTGCTGCTGACTTTTACTAAGCAGTTTAGCTTCGGGCAAGCGCTGTGGCTCGCTATTTTTCACAGCGTTAGCGCTTTCAACAATGCTGGATTTAGCCTATTTTCTGACAGTCTGGTGCAGTATGCCGAAGATGCCTGGCCAATAGCGGTGATTTCGGTGCTGGTGATTGTCGGGGGGATTGGCTACCAGGTGATTATGGAGGCGTTTATGTGGGTACGCGATCGCCTGCGTCTGCGTCAAGATCGCACTGTCTTTTCGCTGCATTTCAAAATTGTCACCAGTACGACGCTATTCTTGCTGCTGCTGGGCACGGTCGCCTTTTTACTCATCGAGTTTGACAATCCCGATACGCTAGCAGGCGAAAGCTTTGGGACTCAGATTCTGCTAGCGGGTTTTCAGTCGGTGATTACCCGCACCGCCGGGTTTAATTCGATTGATATTGGCAAGATGGAAGCGAGTTCTTTATTTATGGCGATCGCTCTAATGTTCGTCGGGGCCAGCCCGGGCAGTACTGGCGGCGGCATCAAAACCACCACCTTACGCATTCTGCTCGTCTGCACCCGCACGGCTCTCAGAGGCAAGGAAGAAGTCAACTGCTATCAGCGTCAGATCCCGATGCTGCGAGTTCTAAAAGCGCTGTCGGTTGTCGTGGCTTCGGTCATGAGCGTTGTGATCATTACGACCTGTATCTCCGTTACCGATCCCACCGTATCTTTCATCAACCTTCTGTTTGAGTCAGTGTCAGCCTTTGCGACAGTCGGCCTTTCAACGGGTATTACCGCCGACTTGTCTACGCTCGGTCAGCTATTTCTCATCGTCACGATGTACATTGGCCGGGTGGGCATTCTGCTGCTGATGGCCGCCATTTTAGGTGACCCCAGCCCCAGCGCCATTCACTATCCAGAAGAAGACCTGCTCACCGGCTAACGTGTCAGACAGCCGCCTAGCCCAATGACGCTACAGATCCTTTAGCTTCTTTGTATTCTCTACCAGGCTTTTAGCAAACTCGTCGAACCGCTGCGAGAGCTTTTCGTCTTTTAGCTGCCCTTCACTATCAAAAGCATTCCAGGCTTGGCCAATGGCGATCTGCTCAGGAATCGACCAGGCGTGAACCCACCGCATAATCACTCTCATATCGTTGAGCGCATTGCTGTTAGGCTGCCCCCCGAGCACGCTGATAAAGCCAGTGACTTTACCGCTGAGCTGCTCAAAGCTCATCAGATCCAGCGCATTTTTAATCACGCCGCTAACGCTGCCGTGGTACTCAGGAGTCGATAAAAGCAGCGCGTCCGCTGCTTTGACTGCCGTTTGTAAGACTTCTACATCCGGATAGTCCGGGTAGTCACTGCCGCCATCGCAAAAAGGCAGGTTCATTTCCTTCAAGTCTAAAACTTCAACCGCTGCTCCCAAATCTTTTGCCCGCTCAGCGGCAATATGCAGCGCCTGCATGCTGTAGGAGTCCGTTCTCAGGCTACCGCCAATGCCTACAATCTTCACCATGCTTTCACCTTACGTTTTAGTGCAGTCGTCATCTTAGGGCCTGTCGCACTAGGCTTTCAATCAGTCGATAGACCCGTCTTAAGAGACTGGTTCTACAGGCTGATAAAAAAAGAGGTCACCCACTATAGGCAACCTCAATACATAGATAATCGGAGACACTCAGGAATAGATAATTGTGCAGGGCAGAGACTAGCCCTCGGTAGCCAGCTCAGTGCTACCCCGACGACGACCGCCCGTGAGGCTATTAAACAGCATGACGCCGATTGCCTTCACCAGATTGCCTTCTAGCTCCTGGAACAGCTCCATATTCAGACCGAAGGCGTCGTTAGCCTCTTCGACAATAGCGTCTGCGGTAGCATCGTCCACAGGGGCCTCGCTGAGAGAAGCCCGGTACTGATCTTTAAAGGCTTTCTCATCTTCGATGGTCGGAAACTCATAAAAGGCAACGCCATCGCTACCCGATAGGTTCATCGCTCTTTGAGAAATCGTCTTAAGAATTTGGCCACCGGAGAGATCGCCCAGATAGCGAGTGTAGGAGTGCCCCACTAGCAGCTCTGGCTGAGTCGCTGAAATTTCGCGGATGCGGTCTACATACTTGCGTCCGCCCTTTGACAAGGCGATCTGTTCGCGCCAGCCGCTGCCGTAGTAAAAGCCCAGATCCTCTTCTAGACTAGCTTTGCGGTTCAGCTCAGGAAAGTACACCTTGCTGACGATGGGATGGTTCTTGTGCTTCTCTAGCTCCTCTTCCATAGCACAGTAGATAAAGTAAAAGTTACCCACTAGCTTGCGGTAGGACTTCTTCTCGACCACACCACGCAAAAAGCATCGAACAAATCCGACGTTTTCGGCCATAGTGTGGGCTTTTTTAGTGCCCTCACGGAGCTGGGTCGCTAAATTATTGCTCATGTTCTTAAAATATCTCTAACTTAGGAAAAACTAGAATTTGTCCACTGCTCAAGTGGCCTCTCTCTCTCAAAACGCTGCTACAGCGGGCCTACAGTATGGGCACAGAGCTGGAGAGCAAGCGCCGAGTGATGTCGTCTGATTTAAAGCTTAGAGGGCTAGCTCTACCGAGAGAAAGATGTCGCAACATTTTTTTATGTTGGGCTAGCACTGATGACAGCAAAACTCCTCTCACTGAGTCAGTAAAAGGCTGAGTCAGTAAGAGGAGTCGGTGAAATTTGGATATCTGAGAGCGCCGATGGCTGAGAAAGGCTGCTTAGATGTCCAGATCGGCCATATTGAGCCGGGGGCCGTAGGTTTCGATGAATTCACGACGGGGGGCAACGCGATCGCCCATCAGCACCGTAAAGATCCGATCAGCTTCTGCCGCATCTTCAATCTCTATCCGCTTCAGCGTGCGCGAATCCGGGTTCATCGTCGTATCCCACAGCTGCTGCGGCATCATCTCGCCTAAGCCCTTAAAGCGCTGTATGTTGTACTTGGCGTTGGCAGGCATGGCCGCAATCCCGTCTTGCAGCTCGCGCTCGCTGTAGCAGTAGGTGTGGTTACGGCCTCGCTCTAGCTTGTACAGCGGTGGGCAGGCGATGTAGATATAGCCCTGGTCAACGAGATCGCGCTGATAGCGATAGAAAAAGGTCAGCAGCAGCGTACGGATGTGCGAGCCATCTACATCGGCATCGGTCATTAGACAAATGCGGTGATAGCGCAGATTGGCCGGGTCAAACTCTTCGCCCTTGATGCCGAGGCCCAGCGCCGTGATCAGCGACTGCACTTCGTTGTTTTTGTAGATTTTGGAGTCGTCGGTTTTCTCAATGTTGAGAATTTTGCCTCGCAGCGGCAAGATGGCTTGAAAGCGGCGATCGCGCCCCTGCTTCGCACTACCGCCAGCAGAGTCGCCCTCAACGATGAAGATCTCCGATTCACTCGGATCGCGCGAGCTGCAGTCAGCTAGCTTGCCCGGCAGAGTAGAAGACTCTAATACCGACTTACGGCGCACCAGATCACGCGCTTTCTTTGCCGCTTCTGCCGCATTAAACGCCTGAATGGCCTTTTCTAAAATGGCATCGGCTACGCTGGGGTTAAAGTCCAAATACTCAGAGAGCGCTTCGCCGACTAGAGAGTCAACGATACCCCGCACTTCGGTATTGCCCAGTTTGGTCTTGGTCTGGCCCTCAAATTCTGGGTCGGGCACCTTCACCGACACCACTGCCGTCAGGCCCTCGCGAATATTCTCCCCGGCCATATTTGACTCGGTGTCTTTACGCTTCTTACGCTTGCGGGCAAATACGTTCAGCGTGCGGGTGAGCACGGCCTTAAGCCCTTCTAAGTGAGTGCCACCATCAACCGTGCGAATATTGTTGGCAAAGCCCAGGAGATTATCGGAAAAGGCATCGCTACACCACTGCAAAGCCGCCTCAACCTGCACGCCGTTTTTATCAGAATTAACGTAGATAACGTCGGGGTGCAGCGGCTCTTTGCCACTGTTGATGTATTCAACGTATTCTTTAATGCCACCTTCGTAGCAGTAGCTAGAGACTCGGGGCTGCTTGGCCTTGATCAGCTCCAGGCGGAAATCAGTAAAAGTGATATCTACGCCCGCATTCAGGTAGGCTAGCTCCCGCAGGCGGCTAGCGAGCGTATCGTAATCAAACTCGACGGTGTGAGTAAAAATGGTAGCGTCGGGTTTGAAGACGACTTGGGTACCCGTGCGGCTGTTGCCCTTCTCGGTCTTGAGGCTGCCAATGGGGTTGCCTTGTTCAAACCGCTGCGTATGGATATTGCCCTCGCGCCAGACGGTGACCTCTACCCACTCAGAGAGGGCATTGACTACCGAGACGCCGACACCGTGCAGGCCGCCCGACACCTTGTAGCCGCTATCGCCGCCAAACTTACCGCCTGCGTGCAGCACCGTCAGTACCGTTTCTAACGCTGACTTGCCGGTAGACGGGTGAATATCGGTGGGAATGCCGCGCCCGTCATCAATGACAGTGACCGAACCGTCTGCGTTCAGCGAGGCGGTGATGTGCTTACAGTGGCCCGCCAAGGCTTCATCGACGGCATTGTCAACAACTTCGTACACCAGATGATGCAGCCCTCTAGGCCCTGTGCTGCCGATGTACATTCCTGGCCGCTTGCGAACAGGTTCGAGCCCTTCTAAAACCTGAATCTGCTGAGCGCCGTAGCTATTTGCCATACAATCTTCTCCTGAGGTCAGTGGTGACCGCTCTTCTTTAGCCTGTCGTCTGGCTGAGGTTTACTTTTTGAGCCTGCTGCTCGGGTCGCTTTTGGGCTGATTGAGAAAAGCTCTACAAGGCCGTTCTGAGCCGACTAAATGATATCTTGCCTACGGATTCTAGCATAAAGGCGTTGAAAGCGATTTTAGAGCGGTTTCAGCGAGCTTCCTAAAATGGGTTCATAGTCGCCTTTTTGACTCCGTAGCAATCACCCCCGTCTCCACCCTCGGCTACCTTCTCTTATATATTAGGTGAATTATTGCTGTGACCGCTTGCTAAATAGTTCCTTTGTACCATCTTTAATTATAGTCGTCGGGCCGACGGCTGTGGGTAAGTCTGGGCTGGCTATGGCCCTTGCACATCAGTGGCCCGCCGCTATTCTCAGCGCCGATTCCCGGCAGGTTTACCGGGAGTTTGACATTGGCACAGCTAAGCCATCACTGCAGGATCGCCAGCAGGTGCCTCACTATTTTGTCGATGTCTGTGACCCGACGGAGACGCTGACGGTCGCTGGCTATCAGCAGCAGGCTCAAGGGGTAATAGCACAAATGCATCAGCGGGGCGATCGCCTCCCCCTCTTAGTCGGCGGTACAGGGCTGTATGTAGACGCGATCGCCAAAGGACTAAAAATACCCCGAGTACCGCCTGATTTGGGTCTGAGATCGCAGCTGACCAACCTCGGCCAGTCCCACTGTCATGCCCTTTTACATCAGGTAGATCCGGTTGCGAGCGATCGCATTCACCCAAACGACTCGGTGCGAACGCTGAGAGCGCTGGAAGTTTACTACGTCACCGGGCAAACGATCTCTAGCCAGCAGGGGGAAGACCCACCGAGCTATCCGGTCTTATACATCGGACTGAGCTGCGAGCCGGATGTATTGCGATCGCGTATCGTCACCCGCACTCGCCAGATGGTGGCAGCAGGGCTAGTCGATGAAGTTGCCTGGCTGATTGAAAAATACGGATCGGCATTGCCCCTACTAAAAACCTTGGGCTACGCAGAGTTGCAGCAGCATCTAGCCGGCGATATCTCACTGGATGCGGCCATTGAGCAGATAGTGCAGCACACCTGCCAATTTGCCAAACGTCAGCGCACCTGGTTTCGCAAAGATCCGCGCATTGAGTGGTTTGCTGCTGATGGCCCCGCCTTAAAAGAACAGGTGTTGCAGCGCGTCGATCAGTTTGTTCAATCTACCGCTGCCAGTGGGCTTTAAGGTCGAGCCGGGCGGTGAGTTCGCTGCGAATTTGGCTCATGATCGAGTCTTCGTCCAAGTCGCTGAGAATATCGGCGACGACGGCTTTAGGGCTGCCCGTTCCCCAGGTCGCGCCGTTAGCCAGGTAAGTTTTGGTGACCTGGGCGATCGCATAGGTAGACACCCCCGAAACCGCCGCTTGGGTCAGTGCCACCGAAACATAGGGCGTCGCCGTCAGCCCGCCAGTCGGTAGAGCCGCCGCTGCCAAAACGCTCTTTAGCCCGCTCAGCCCAAAGCTAATCACCAGTTCGCTAGCGGTCAGCCCACCCATCGCCAGGGCAATTTTCTGCAAAAGCTGAGCCGCGCCCTGCTGGGTCATCTGGAGGCCATAGAGCCGGGCCAGCGCCATAATCAAGGCAATGTCAATCGCCGCGCCGCTGAGCAGATCGATCACGGTGATCGGATTGAGCGCAACGGCAATGGATTTGGTAATCACCGTTTTCCAAATCGTGTCATCGGCAGCGCGATCGCGCACCGCCAACTTTTCAGCCACTACCTGCTGGTTAATCTCATCGGCATACAGCAGAGTGTTCAACGCGACCAACGCTTTTCCCTCGCGCTGCAAGATCTCTAATATCTTTAGCTTCAGGGCGCTGACATCGGGCGTACCGCGCTCGGTTTGCGTGGTGAGGGTGCCGTCGGCAGCGCGGGCAGCTTGCGTGATCAGGGGGGCGGCAGCAGCAGCCACCAGATTGCCAGACGGCAGCAGGTCGGCTAAGCGGTCTTGCCGCAACGTCGTCAAAATTTGCTCGCGGTCAAAGGCAGGATACTGATCGACCTTATTCAAAACCAGCAGAATCGGCTTCCCGGCTCGTCGCAGTTCGCTGAGCGCCGTATATTCAAGCTGAGTGAGATCGCCTGCAATCACAAAGAGGATGAGGTCGGCTTGATGAGCGATTTTTTGAGCGATCGCCTGTCGCGCCTCCCCATCGACTTCATCAATGCCCGGCGTATCGATCAGCTCCACTCGTGAAGCCTGCTGGCTAGAGAGCACCGCCCGATACACATCAGACGCCAGATCATCTGCCTCAGCCGCCCAGGCCACACTTTCGGCCTGCTGAGTCACGCCATGAAGCGGCCCCGTCTGGAAAATAGGCTGACCGACCAGCGCATTAAGCAAAGACGATTTGCCCCGGCCCACCATGCCAAATACGGCAATGTGAACCACCTGATTTTCCAGCTTGTGGAGCACGCTGTGGAGATGGTGGATTTCAGTTTCCAAACTAGCCTGCTCGCGGGGGGAGAGATCTAGCTTGTTGATTAGCGTAGTGACGGCGGCGATCGCCTGCTGATAATGCAAGTCACTGGTAATCTGGCCAAATTCTTCCAGCCCTTGAGAGCGCTGTGAACTCGTTTCAGTATTTGACGGCTGCGAAGATAGATCGCCCATAAGAATTGAGAAAAAATGCGGCTGTTTGATCAGCCCAACGACTGAGCAAAAGATCTCACCCATACAAGCATAGTCATCCACCCGCGGATTGGGTGGCGATAGTGAAAAAACCGCGCCGGGCCTAATCTTTAGCCGCGCTCAAGCCAAACAAAACCAAAGCTTTTGCAAAAGCTACGCAGAAAAACGCTGCTAGACCGTGATAAATCTTTAAAGGTATGTTTCAAGTTCGCGCTAATCCTTCAAGCATAGTGGCAGCGACAGCCAGGGGATACCATTAATTAGTGAGAGAATAAAAGTGGTTCATTATAATTTTTCGGTGCTGATGGAATTTGAAAGTAACGCGCAGCGGGCCTGCTACCAAAGAATTGTGCCCTGGATTAAAGATCTCTTCGGCGAAGCGACGGTGGTATTTGAAGACGAGCCGCTGTTTATCGTTACGATTGGTTCTGCCGTTGCTTCTACGCGGGTAGTGCCCTGGGGCGATAATGACGCCCTGATCACCACTCGCTCTTTTGTCGTGACCGATATTAACGTCACCCCGGAGCTGAGCTACTATCTGCTGCGTGCCAATAACGGCATACACTTTGGCCGCTTTGCCCTGGATGGCGAAAACGACATCGTCTTTGAACACAGCCTGGTCGGATCTACCTGTGACCAGATTGAGCTGAGTCATTCGGTCGCGACCGTCATTCGCATCGCCGATGACTATGATGACGAAATCGTCGCCCGCTGGGGCGGACAGAGGGCGCTGGAGCGCTGGTCATCGTAGGTTTCGTCTTATAAAAACTGATTTTATAGAGACTCATCTCAAAAGATATAGACGAAGCCCCCAGCTCTTCAGATTACAGAGAAGCTGGGGGCTTTCCATTAGGCAGGTCATTGAGCCGAGTTAGGCTAACCGATGCTTAGCGGCCAATGCCGAGGTAGCGGAAGCCTGCTTTTTCTAGCTTGGCCTGATCGAGGAAGTTGCGACCGTCAATCATCACCGGGGCGTTCATCAAGCTGGCCATTTTGACGTAGTCAAGCTCTCTAAAGTTAGCCCAGTCGGTGACCAGTACTAACGCGTCGCAACCATCGGCTAACCGCTCAGGATCGGTTTCTACAATGACGCCAGAGAGCCCATTGCGGATGCCGCTCTGAGAGACAATCGGGTCGTAGGCTTTGACCTTTGCGCCCAGCCGGTTGAGGCTCTCGATCATGATTAGCGAAGGGGCATCGCGCATATCGTCGGTATCTGGCTTAAAGGTCAGACCCAGCAGGCCCACGGTCTTGCCCTTCAAAATTTTCAGCACCTGCTGCAGTTTTTCGACGGTGAGCAGTCGCTGACGATCATTTACTCGAATCGTAGACTTTAGCAGCTCTGCTTCGTAGCCGTAGTCATCAGCAGTGTGTACCAGTGCCGAAACGTCTTTAGGAAAGCAAGATCCGCCCCAGCCGATGCCCGCCTGCAAAAACTTACTGCCAATACGAGAGTCTAAACCGATGCCCTGAGCGACTTGGGTCACGTCTGCGCCGACGCGATCGCAAATATTCGCCACCTCATTAATAAAGCTGATCTTGGTTGCCAGAAAAGCGTTAGAGGCATACTTCACCATCTCTGCTGAGCTGAGGTCGGTGACGACTACCGGGACATTCGGTAGGCTAGCGTCTTCAGCAAACTTGCGCTCTACGATAGGGGTGTAGAGTTCTTTCATCATGGCGATCGCCTGCTCGCTGCCGCTGCCCAGCACGATCCGGTCGGGGTTAAAGGTGTCGTGTACAGCCGAACCTTCGCGCAAAAATTCAGGGTTGCTGACCACATCAAAGGCCGCTGCTGCCTCTGGCTTGCTGCCCCCACCGACGCCTGCAGCTACTGGCACTTTTTGCCGCTCAGCAATGCCGTCTAAAACAATCATGCGCACCCAGTCGCCCGAGCCAATGGGCACCGTAGACTTGTTGACAATCACCTTATAGCCACCGTTCAGGTGCTCACCAATACCGCGAGCTACCGCCTCAACATAGCGAGTATCGCTTTCGCCAGTCGGCAGCGCCGGTGTCCCTACGGCAATAAACAGAATATCGCCGTGACTGACACCTGCGCCCAGATCAGCCGTAAATTCCAGATTGCCAGAAGCCATAGAAGACTTCATCAAATCAGACAAACCCGGCTCATAAATCGGAGACTGGCCCGATTTCATCAGCTGCACTTTTTCTTCGTTGTTGTCAACACAGATAACGTGGTGACCAATATGAGATAGACACACTCCAGTTACTAGGCCAACGTAACCAGTTCCAATGACACAAACACGCATGATGGTAAAGCTCTCTAAATGATGAACAATTCAATAGCGAATCAAAGTATCTCTCAGATGCCAGTCGCTAAGACGCGGTTACCGTCGTCCCGCTCAAGTCTTGGCTCACGGTACCGTTAGCTGTCATGCGATCGCGAAAGTCAGCAATCGTTCTTTCGAGCCCAGGGCGCAGCTCCACCGTTGGCTGCCAGCCCAAGAGCTGCGCCGCTTTCGTAATATCCGGCTGGCGGCGGCGAGGATCGTCCTGAGGCAAAGGCCGATACTGCACCTCTACGTTGGGATTAACCATCTGCTGAATGGTTTGAGCCAGCTGCAAAATGGTGTATTCCCCAGGGTTGCCGATATTGATCGGCCCTGTCTGGTTGCTGTTCATCAGGCGGATGAACCCCTCCACTAAATCTGAGACATAGCAAAAGCTGCGGGTCTGAGAGCCATCACCATAGACAGTCAAGGGCTGACCACTGAGGGCCTGAACGATAAAATTGCTGACGACCCGACCATCGTTTTCTAACATGCGCGGGCCGTAGGTATTAAAAATTCGCACTACCCGAATGTCTACATCGTTTTGCCGATGATAGTCAAAGGCCAGTGTTTCAGCCATCCGCTTTCCTTCGTCGTAGCAACTGCGAATGCCAATAGGGTTAACGCTGCCGCGATATTCTTCTGGCTGAGGATGAACTTCTGGATCGCCGTAAACCTCTGAGGTAGACGCCAGGAAAAACCGAGCTTTCACCCGCTTGGCTAGACCCAGCATATTCAGCGTACCCAGGACGTTGGTCTTAACTGTTTTCACCGGGTTGTACTGATAGTGCACTGGCGAAGCAGGACAGGCCAAATGATAAATCTGATCGACCTCCAGGCGAATCGGCTCAGTGATATCGTGACGAATCAGTTCGAAATAAGGGTGATCCATCCAGCGCAAAATATTGCGCTTGTGCCCGGTATAAAAATTATCTAAACAGATAACCTCGTGGTTAGCTTCCATTAGCCGATCAATCAGATGGGAGCCGATAAAACCAGCGCCCCCGGTGACTAAAATTTTCATAGAGAATTGTCTGATAGGACATTTAACAGTGGACTTGCAGCAGGGGCCAAAGCCTCAGCGAGCGCCTTAACTCAATCGGCAACCCTGTGCCCGATGCTGCCTTAGCTGGTATAAATGCTCCGGCTGGCAATACTCCACCTAAGTTTTGCGGCAGGCCGTCTTTCGCCCGTCAGAATGATCCGTTAGTGGGGCACCTAGCGACCCTGGAGCAATTTACCTAGAAGTTAGACGTACATCGAGGAAAAATGGCCCAAAAAGTGACTGCGGCAAACCCTAGCGAGCACTCACGACCGCCCGAAACTGTCTAAAAATGTAGCAAAGTTTTTCTAATTCGAATAACCCAGTCGCTCGGTTTCACCAAAACTTCAACCGTTTTTATCAATACCCAAAATGTTCGATTCTTTATCAAGAATTCACTGACTTTCTCCGTGCTTCTATGTAGTAGAAGGGTCAGCTCACCTGATTTGCGGCCTAGAGAGGCAGCTCATATGAACTGCCTGAAGGGGTTCTATTGACTTAACTTCTTATTGACTTAACTGCTAGGCGTTAGCTTGAGTACAGCCATAAAAGCTTCTTGAGGCACATCTACTGTGCCAATCGACTTCAGTCGCTTTTTGCCTTTTGCCTGCTTCTTGAGCAGCTTTTTCTTACGGGAGATATCGCCGCCGTAGCACTTGGCTAGCACGTCCTTACGCAGAGCCGGAATGCTTTCACTAGCAATAATCCGGCTGCCAATGGAAGCCTGAACGGGAATTTTGAACTGGTGCCGGGGAATCAGCTCTTTGAGTTTTTCGGTGAGGGCGCGGCCCACGTAATAGGCTTTATCTCTGTGGACAATCGCCGCTAGCGGGTCAACTTTATCCCCATTGATCATCACATCGAGCTTGACTAAGGGATTGGCCCGGTAGCCCATAAGCTGATATTCCATGCTGGCATAGCCCCGGCTGCGCGACTTCATCTGGTCAAAAAAGTCGGTGACGACTTCTGCCAAAGGAATTTCGTACATCAGCGTGGTGCGCCCCGGCGTCAGATATTTCATATTTTGAAAATCGCCCCGGCGGCTCTGGCACAGCTCCATCAGGGTGCCAACAAATTCTTCTGGGGTAATGATGTCAACTTTGACGTAGGGCTCTTCAATTTTTTCGCGGTACTGCGGGTCTGGTAGCAGGCTTGGGTTATCGATTTCGATCACGTCACCCTTGATATCGGTCACCCGGTAGATCACTGAGGGCGCAGTCGTAATCAGGTCCAAGTCGTACTCTCGCTCTAGACGCTCTTGCACGATTTCCATATGGAGCAGTCCCAGAAAGCCACAGCGAAAGCCAAAGCCCATGGCACTAGAAGTCTCAGGTTCATACTGCAAAGCGGCATCGTTGAGGCGGAGTTTATCCAGGGCTTCGCGCAGGTCTTCGTACTGGTCGGAGTCGGTAGGGAACAGGCCGCAAAAGACCATCGGCTTGGCTTTGACATAGCCTGCAAGCGGTTCGACGGCGGGTGCTTTCACCAGCGTGATTGTATCGCCGACCCTGGCATCTTCGACCGATTTGATCGAGGCGGCAATATAGCCGACTTCGCCAGCGTGCAGTTCATCAACCTGTACCTGATTGGGCGAGAGTACACCAAGTTCGTCGATGTCGTACTCTTTGCCGGAGGCCATCAGGCGAATGCGATCGCGCTTATTAACCACCCCATCGGTCACCCGAAAATAGATAATTACGCCTCGATAGCTGTCGTAATAGCTATCGAAAATCAGCGCCCGCATCGGGTTGGCGGTCGTATCAGCTGGGGGCGGCACTAGGTAGACAATCGACTCTAAAATCTCGTTAATGCCGATACCTTCTTTGGCTGACGCTAAGATGGCACCGCTGCAGTCAAGACCAACGACTTCTTCGATTTCCTGCCGGACCCGTTCGGGCTCAGCCCCCGGCAGGTCTACTTTGTTCAGTACCGGAATGATTTCTAAGTCATTGTCGATGGCCAGGTAGACATTAGCCAGGGTTTGGGCTTCGACGCCCTGAGAGGCATCGACTACCAGTAGCGCCCCTTCGCAAGCCGCTAGCGACCGGGATACTTCGTAAGTGAAGTCCACATGGCCGGGTGTGTCGATCAGATTCAGCACATACACTTCGCCGTCTTTAGCGGTGTAATTCATCCGAGCAGCCTGAAGCTTGATGGTGATGCCGCGCTCCCGCTCAATATCCATAGAGTCGAGGAACTGGGCTTTCATGTCGCGATCACTCACCGTACCCGTCGTCTGCAAAAGCCGGTCAGCCAGCGTTGACTTACCGTGATCAATATGGGCAATGATAGAGAAATTACGCAGGCGCGAAACGGGTACATCGGTCATGAAGAGGCCGCTGAAACAATGGACTACAAGAAATGCAGAACCTAAGCTTAATACTAAATCCTAGGGTGAGGATCTGAGTGCGCAAGTGGGTTCTGTAAAAAGAGAGGAGAAAAGAACAGCAGGCCATTAGCGCTGGAAAGGGACTACCTATTTCCCGCGATCTTAGCCAATAAGCGATAGTCTTGATGAAAGGATGCTAGAAAAGCGTTCAGATATGAAGGTAACTGCTTTTTCTGCAAATGTCCTTCCAGAGCCCGGCTCCTCGGCCTCATAGCTGATTAATGCGAGTGCTGTAGGGCCATCCGTCAGGCGGATGGCAGATCGCGCTTTGACCCAGTCATCTACTTAAAATGCTTAAATGTGGCTAGCCTTTAAGCATTCGCTCAGGTTTTCAGGGTTAGCAGCTCTGAAGCATACTCTGGTCTGAGAGCTTGCGCTGCTCCCCATCTGCTGCCGCCTGATGCCTGCCCTGGCTATGCGTATAAGCCGTTAATTTTAGAGCGATGTCTCGTTCTGCCCATCCTTTTTCCTCCAGCGAACCGACGTCAGTGTCCCATGAAGGCACTGACCCAGGTGCGCTATTGATGGCTCCTGAGCCTGCTGACGTGCTTGTAGTCGCCCATACTGCTCAGGGCGAAATTTTGTCGTTGCACTGGCCTCAGACCGACGACTGTAAAGGCTGTGAAGACCTCGTCGGTCAGCCAGTGGTGGCGCTGTTTGGCCCGGTCGCGGTGGGCCCTTATCTGCAGCGAGTGCAGCGGGTGCTAGAAAATCAAAAGCCTGAAGCCTTTCAATGTGTAGTGCGCTGCGGTCACCGGCCGGTGAGCTTCGAGTTTGTGCTCAGTCCGCTGCCTGCCAATTCAGCAGAAGCTGCTTTAGCTCAGAGCGAGGAGCCGACGGAGTCGGTCGTGGGGGTAGGCCGCCGGATCGTCCCGGAGATTGCACAGCTCTCGGAAGTGCGGCTGTCAAATGGCAACGGATCGAGTGGCAATAGCTACTACTATGCGCTGCTCTCTGGCGTAGCCTCTAATATTCGAAAGACTCTCGATCTCAATACGATCTGGCAGCAAACGGTGAGCGGGTTGGGCAATATGCTGAGCTTAGATCGCTGTCTGGTCTGCGACTACTCTGAGGCTATGCAGACGGTCACCGTGGTGGCTGAGCATCACCATGCAGATGTTCATCCCTGCCTGGGGAAGACGTTTGATCTGGCGCTCAAAACCGACTTTTCCAACACGCTGCAAAGCTTGGAGCCGGTGATCTCCGATTTTGAGCGCGGCGAAGACGACCGGCCCTATACGGTGCTCACCGTTGCGACTTGCTACCGGCATCGGCCTAACAGCATTTTAGTGCTGCAGCAGCCGCCCTACCGGCCCTGGCAGCCGTTTGAGATTGAGCTTATCCAGGAGCTGACCGACCAGGTGGGGACGGCGATCGCCCATGCCAAACTCTTCAGTGAAAGTCAGAACATCACCCAGGAGCTGCGCAAAAAGTCTCAGGCTCTGCACCAGACTAACGACCAGCTCATCCGCAAGCACGACGAGCTAGAAGAAGCCAGACGCCAGGCAGAAGAGGCTTCGCGGCTGAAGAGCGCCTTTTTGGCCAACACCTCTCACGAACTGAGAACGCCGCTGAACGGCATGATCGGCTTTTTGCGGCTGGTGCTCGACGATATGGCTGATAGCGATGAGGAGAAAATTGAATTTATTCAAGAATCTCACAACTCAGCCATTCATCTGCTGAACCTAATCAATGACGTTCTTGATATTGCCAAAATTGAAGCGGGCAAGATGGATTTGCCCATGAGCGCCATCAGCCTGAGGGAGCTGCTCTTTGAAGTTGAAAATTCTTTGCGGCCTCTGATCGAGCGAAGCGGTCTTGAATTTACCGTGGTGATGCCAGCGACCCTGGATGAGGTCAAGCTCTATGGCAACTATCAGCGCCTCAAGCAAGTTTTGCTGAACTTGGTCGGCAATGCCAATAAGTTCACGCATGAGGGCGGCATTACCATCAGCGCTGAGATTAAGCCTAAGCTGGTTGAATTTGACCACCAAGCCTGGCCTGGCCTGGTGAAATTTAGCGTGGCTGATACGGGGATTGGCGTGTCTTTAGAAAAGCAAGACCGGCTGTTTCAAACCTTTAGCCAGGTGGACAGTGCCCGCACCCGCCAATATGAAGGAACCGGGTTAGGGCTGGCAATCTCACAGCGGCTGGTAGAGGCAATGGGCGGCAAGGTGCAGTTTATCAGTATGGGCGAGGGCTTGGGTTCGACCGTGACGTTTACGGCGATTCTGTACCAGGAGCCGGTGATGGAACTGGGGACAGGCTAGTCCATTTACCTGCCTGTCCATCTGGGTGTCAGCGCTTGTGTCAGTCGGGGACGAAGTGAGGTCGGGCTTGGTGAGCGGCCTGGAGCTGCTGAGATAGGGCGGGCCAGTCTTGGGCTTCGATTTGGGTAAGGGTAGTGGCGATCGCCTGCTGATATTGTCTGAGCGATCGCAGCACCGCATCCCGGTTGTACTGCGCCATCATCAGCCCTAGCTCCGGATTGCCGCCGCCAACTCGACTGGTATCTCGAAACCCAGAGCTAGCGAGCTGCTGTGCTAATGTCAGCACCGCTGGGTCCGGTTCTTGCAGAGCAGCGCTGATCAAGCTGGCGCTGACCATGACCGGTAGGTGAGAAATCCAGGCCACCGCCCGATCGTGGGCTGCTGGAGAACAACGGTAAAGCTGGGAACCCAGCTGCTGAGCTAGCTGCTCTACTGTTTTGATTGCGGTGGGGTCAGTTTGGGGAAGCGGAGTAATCACATAGGGGCGATCGCGAAAAATACCGGGTTCGGCTGCCTCCAGACCCGCTTCGCTTTTACCACTCATCGGATGGCCGCCGACAAATTGAGGCCAGTGTCGTGTCGCCTTGTCAACGACGGCGGCCTTGACTGAGCCCACATCGGTGACGATGGTTCCCGGCGCAAGCACCTGAGCTAGATCAGCCACCACCGGCACCAGCGTGGCGATCGGCGTGCAGATAAATACCACCTCGCAGGGTCTGAGCGCGGCAAAGTCTGAGCTGGCCGTATCTACCATCTGACGGCTGAGTGCCTGAGTGCAGGTTTCTGACCGACGAGCAACCCCATAGACGCGGTGCCCGAGCGCTTTAAAGTCTAGCCCCAAGCAGCCGCCAATCAGCCCTAATCCAACAATCCCAATATCCATCAACCGTCTCTCACTATCCGCTATTCTTGTTTGATTCCTGACATTGGCCCTGATCTTTCCTACGGGAGCAGCGAGATGGATGTGTCACAATGAAAGCCATCATTAAGGACACTTCACCCAGACCAACCTACGCCTACGCCAGTGATCGAAGCAGAAGTTCATCAGCGCCTTCGGGCTTATCTTAGAGAACAAGGGCATACCCAGTGGCCTCACCATCTGACGATGGCCAGGCTGGTCGCAAGAGCCATGCGAATAGGCCGTAGTGCGCTGATGCAGCCAGATAGTCTGGCCGCTTACCAGGGCAGCTACCGACTGAGCTATTTGATTCCGGCGCTGCTGTGGCCAGAGCCCGCTGTGCTCGCCTTGCCAGAAGACATACTCAAGAGCGTGCTTCAGCAAGATATTCCAAATTTGCAGCAAGGGCTACCTGTGGTCAAGCCCGTACAGACCGGCGATCGCTGGCCCGGTGAAGATTTTCGGGGGCTGCTAGTGACCTCTGCTCAGGGCTGGCTGCGCGATCGCCTGACGACCTCGCTAACCCCTTCCCCCTCTACTGATAGCCACTCAGCTGGCCCGCTCAGCCGGTTTCCCGCTGGAGTTTTCACGCTCATAGACGGGGCTAGCGACTTAGAACGGTGGGCCCGCCAGCAGCTGAGCGTCGTCTTATTGCCGCAGCACTGGGAAGGGCTAATGCTGGCCTATCCTAGTCAGCGCACCTTCATTCGAGACATGCGCGTCCGCATCACCCATGCCATTTTTCAGCATCCGGCCAATCCCTACGGCTGTCATCTCATAGAAGAACCGGAAAAGACCCTGCTGTACGAGCTATACGAGCTGCTTCAAGCATACGGCGATCGCGGTAGACTGCCGCCTGTGTGGCAGCAGTTTTGGCAGCGGTTTTCGCAGATGGAGCGGTTAGCCTGGAGTAGCGTTAACCGTAAATTGGGCAGTGTAGCGCTGCACTGTGGCCCGATTGATCTCCAAGAAAGCCTAGCGCCAGTCTGGGCGCAGCAGCCAGTCGTGTTGATTGGCGCAGCCTTAGATACGGACTCCAAAGCAGAGCGGTATCGCGATCGCCTCGGCCTCGGCGAAATGACCTGTCTGCGCTTCGGCCCCGACCGACACAGCGATTTGATACAGCTTTATCTGCCAGATCGCCTACCTATGCCTAATACCAGCCACTATCAGGGAGCCGTACGGCAAGAAATCTGCTCACTGATTGGCGCTAAAAGTCTCGGCGGCAGCAGCGTTCAGACAGCAGATAGCAGGTTGGGTGCTGGCCCGACCGTCATCATTGTCGGAGATATGCCGCTCAAAGCGCAGTTAGCTACTATCTTGGCTGCTGAATATGGCTCACGGGTACGGGTAGAAGTACCGATAGACAGTCAGGGCATTTTGATCACCGGTTGGGAGTATTGGCGGACTCACCAGGCAGAGTCAGTCATTCCAGATCTGCTGATTATCACGACTTTGCCCATCCCATCACTCGAAGATCCGCTAGTGGCAGGCCGAGTAGCCGCCTACAAGCGTCGCCGCCAGGACTGGTTCAAAGCGTATTTGCTGCCTACTGCTTTGAATGAGCTACAGCATGCCGTGGCCCCTGTGCGATCGCGCCAAGGGGTAGTCGCACTGCTAGATAACCGAGTCAACTATCGCAGCTATGGCGCTCAGATTATGTCGGCCCTAAGCCCCGCAGCCCGCAGTAGCTATCTCGATCTCACTTGGTTCATCGCTGAAAGCACTTCGCCTGAGTCAATAGCTGACTAGCCCGACCGGCCAGCACAAATGCTCGCTATCTCCCTGTACAGATATTCTCTAAACAAATGCTAATTTAGCCGGGGCACTGCCAGAGTTTTCTCATGCTCAATCGCTCGCTATGCTCAATCGCTCGCTATGATGGATTAGGATGCGGGCTCAGTGAGAAAACTAGCCGCCAGCACACATTTAATCTTGACGCTTTCGTCATCAGAAATCACTAGCTTGGTAGCGCCCATGGGAGAATCTAAACGTCGGCAAGAGGCATTGGGTGAAAACTACGGCAAACCTAAGCCAGTCATTCCAGGCGTACCCATCAGTAAAGAGACCGCTACTAAGTTTGTTTCCTGGTCAACTAAGGGTGCTTGGGCTGGCATTATTTTGATGATTGCTGCGTGGCTCACTATTCGTTTTATCGGTCCTGGGTTTGGCTGGTGGACGCTGACTAATTAGTGGGCTTTGCCTGGACACTGGGCTTTGCCTGGACACTGGGCTTTGCCTGGACACTGGGCTTTGCCTGGACACTGGGCTTTGACTAACTGCGACTATTAACTTCTAGCCTTTTCACTGAACCGCTGTCGCTACCGGTAGTGTCTTACAGAACTGCCCTATTCCTAACAATGTATTTCTCTAGGCATACTTATCTAAGTAGTTATGTCAACTTTTGTCATATTTATTTTCCTGAGAGGTAAGACCCCGTCATTTTTCTTTCGGTTGCGCTAGAACAAGGGGAATGGTGGGATTGATATATACACAGGTGCCGAGCTTTTACTCCATATCACTGTGGATCTCAGGCACTGACCAAGCTAGATAAATTCGCTACAGTTTCATCTTGAGCGGATTGGTAGCTTTGAATTTGATTTTTTTAAAAATTCTGGATATCTTTACGTCACCTAGCACAACAAAATTGTTGCAAAAAGTTACAATATGTGGGTACTGTAGTGGGTACGAAAACATGACACACCTGGACAGTGTTATGGAGTCTGGGGTATTTTTGTACGAAGGTTATTAAAAAAGAATTAAGTAAATTACATAGAGCCAATAAATGGTGTAGAGGAAAAGACAATGTTTGTCAGACTTGCCGATCAGCACCGTCAGTTTGTTCAAGATCTCGTTCTGAACCTGAAAGCGCTGGCGGTTGTATTAGAGAAAAGAGGATATTTGGCCTCTTGCTATACCTGCGGGGAGGAGCTTAATAGCGCTTCCTTTATGGTGAGCTTGGGCGGAGACCATTTGATTCGGTTTCTGGTCTCCGACTATGGGATCACCTGGACAGAGATGCGCGATGACCGTGAGCTCATGAAGTTAGAGGGAGCTGAAGCGATCAATCAGCTTCAGGAATTGGCCAACTTGATCAAGTATCAGGTGAGTCCGGCTGAGCAGGAAGTAGCGGCTTACTCTGGCGGTTAAGGTTTGCTGCTGATTCGCCATACAGAATCACGAAGGATCAGTCATCCGTCCGGCGGATGCCATGAGGGCTCGGATAGTTTTCGATTATTTGACTATCCGAACCCCTCAAAATATAAGCTTTTGGCCGACCGTCCCTTCCCCCCTTCAATGAAGAATGGCGCAGAGAACCGGTCTAGAAAATTCGGGTGAGCAGCGCTGCTCTCGCTAAGAGAGCGCCGACGAGCTAGCGGTAGCTACCCTTTTAACCCACAGATAACTCACAGAAGTTTTAACTCACAAAAATATTTGAGAATGCCGCCATCATTGCGCCGCAGATGGCTCAAACTAGAAAGGCAGATAAGTATTTTTTGATGATAAATATTGCGTCTGAGCAAACTGCCGAACTGGCAGTCGGCGTAGCGGGGCTGACAGACTACCTAAAGCTGCTGTTAGAGGAGAATCCGCAGCTGCGAAAAATTTGGGTGGTTGGAGAGGTGTCTAGCACCCACAATCATCGCCAGGGCTGCTTTTTTACCCTACAAGAACCCGATGGCTCTGCGGCGGTGAACTGCGTGGTGTGGCGATCGCAGCTTCCCCGCCTAACCACGCTACCGGCAGCAGGCGAGCAGGTAACTGTGCTCGGGCAAATTCGGCTGTATCCTAAGCGCGGATCTTATCAGCTCACGGTATGGCAGGTGTTACCCGCAGGCGAAGGGCTGCAAGCATTGCGCTACCGGCAGCTGCGATCGCGCCTGGCTGCCGAAGGTCTTTTTGATGCCGCTCGCAAGCGTCCGCTACCGGCTTATCCGCAGACGCTGGCGGTCGTCACCTCCGTCGAAGCGGCTGCTTGGGGAGATATTCAGCGTACGCTCAGTCAGCGCAGCCCCGGCGTGCGCATTTTACTGTCTCCGGCCACCGTACAGGGGCTACAGGCACCCGCTTCCGTTGCAGCGGCGATCGCCCGCGTTGCCCAAGATGGCCGAGCCGACGTGCTGCTATTGGCGAGGGGGGGCGGGGCTAGTGAAGATCTGGCCTGTTTTGACGATGAGCGGGTGGTGCTAGCGATCGCCCAATCACCGATCCCAGTAATCACCGGGATTGGTCACGAGCGCGACCAGTCCCTTGCCGACCTGGTCGCCGACGTTTGTGCTCATACGCCCACCGCTGCCGCCGAGCAAGTGATCCCGAGCCTGGATGATCTCTATAGTGAGCAGGTGCAGTATTTACAGCGACTGGGGCAACTATTGTCTAGTCGTCTGCAAACAGCTCAGCAGCAGGTGCGATCGCTACAGTCGCGGTTACAGCGTCTCCAGCTAGATCGTCAGGTTGTCCAGCGACAGCGTGACCTCGGCTGGCAGCGGCAACAACTGACTACCCTGCTTACCCAGCGGCTACAGCAAGCTCAATATCAACATCAGCTGCTGCAAGAAAAATTAGCCGCCCTCGATCCAGCCGCCGTACTCAAACGAGGCTACGCGCTGGTCAAAGCAGAAGAACAAATCGTCACCCACGCCGATCAGCTACCGCCCGGTACATCTCTAGAGATTCAGCTTAGCCAGGGCACGGTAAAAGCAACTGTCACAGACAACTCTCCTACTTCCTAACTCCTCAACCCAATCATGGCTCGCCCAAAAAAGACACCTGCCCTTCCTGACGACTGGAGCTACGAAGCAACGCTCCATCGTATCGAAACCCTCACCACTCAGATAGAGACCGGCGAACTGCCCCTAGCGGAAGTATTTGAGCAATTTTCAGAAGCAGTGGGCGCGCTGCAGCAGTGCGATCAGTTTCTACAGCAAAAGCAGCAGCAGGCTTCACTGCTCGTAGAGACCCTAGTCAGCGAAGAAGCGGACTAAAAAGTTGCTATTGATGTCGCGTTTCGACACCGGTGAGCGCAGCGGAGCGGTGGTCAGCGCTAAGTGCCGGCGATTGGGCTTCGGTCTTGCTGTTGACGCAACTGGCAGCAGTAGCCTGAAGAACCGGTAGCAAAACTCTAAACGTCGTGCCCCGGTCCGGAGTGCTTTCGACCGCAATACTGCCGCCCATGCGTCTGACCAACTGCTGCACCAGCGTCAGGCCGAGACCGGCTCCAAGACTGCTATCGCCGTAGGTAGGCCCCCTATAAAATGCGTCAAATAGTCTGACAGCTTCAGCTTTAGCAATGCCCGCCCCGGAATCTTGCACCGTCAGGGCGACAAAACTGCTGTCATGAGGCGAGGCAGCCACCCAAACATGGCCGCCTGGGGGGGTCATTTGAATGCCGTTTCTAACCAGATGAATGACGACCTGTTTGAGTTCTGATTCGACGGCTAATATCTTTGTAAGATCAGACGGCACAGTGCAAGCCAGCCCAATCCCCCGTTCTTCGGCAATCGGCTGATAGGTACTGACAATGCCAGGAATTATAGTTGCCAGCTGCAGCGTTTGGGGCGGCAAAGTCGCGGTCGCTTGTATCTGTAGCAAACCGATAACGCTAGTAATCAGAGATTTTTGGCGATCGCACTGAGCCGCAATCATCTCCAGGTAGCGCTGCCGCTGAGCAGATTTCAAAGCTGGTGATCCCAACAGAGTTAGCGCCGTTTTGATAGTGGTCAGGGGCGACTGCAGTTCTTGGCTGGCCTGACTGAGAAAGTCGGGAGTCATCATCTGCGAGGCGCTATTGAGATCGGCCTTGGCTGAATGACGATAGGCGACTAGCTGCGATCGCATCTCTTCTTGAAACTGTAGCTGCCAGGTTAAAAAAGCATCCGTTAGCGGCAGCGCCCTCTGATTCAGAAGATCCGCCGGAAAACAGCGATCCCACTGACTGAGAACGGCTTGACCAGCGATCGCGCGCTGATGGTTTGGACTAGCGGCCATCTGCTCCCCGGCGTTCGAGGGGGAGGCTAGGTCTAATGGCTGCTCTAGTCTGTCTATCCCGCTAACCGGTAGGGCACCGGGCACACTGTCCAACGGGCTATCGACAGCTCGAAAGGTCGGCAGGCTCTGCTCAATAATGGCTTTAATCCCCGTTGAAAGCGCTGCCACGGTATGCCCAGACGTAGAGCAGTAGAGTTTGAGCGATCGCTTATCGGGCACTGGGGATCTGGGTACGATTCGAGCGGCTAGGAGAGCCCCGACAAAATTATCAGCAACAGCCAGGCACAGATATTCTCGTTTGAGGTCGGCATCTTGCTCGATTGGGATTGGGCAGAGGTTGGCGGCTAGGTCATCAGGCGGGCGACCGATTTGCTCACCCAGGGTATAGAGAGTACAGCCCGCGCTCTTTTGTCCGTACTGCCAGACATCTGTCCACCAAGCCTCTTCTTTAGGCAGCTTGAGCCACAGAGTCGCCTGGATTTGATGGGCTATCAAAAACTGGATTAGCGACTGCAGGGCCGCTTTAAACCCGCGCGGATCACACAAGACAGCAGACAGCTGAGGCTGAGAACTGGCCCAATGAGTCTGTAGAGATAGAGACGACATAGCGTACGACTTACTAAATAACCGACTAGACCAGCACGCCCAGCCAGCAGCAAAGCGGTAGCAGGTGGCTCAGACATTATTGAGAGCTACCGCCCTCCCAGTTTTGGAAAGTCGGTGAGCTAATCTACTTAAATATGCCTACAGGGTGCCCTGAAGTTAGCTGAAATATATCATTAGTTCGGCGTTTTCTCCCTTATCGTAAGCAAGTTTCTGGTATTGCGCGACATTACACAGCGGCTAACCGCTCGCTAAGCGCTGCTCTAGACTGCTCACGATCATCAAAATGAATCTTCTCGGTGCCTAAGATCTGATAGTCTTCGTGGCCTTTGCCCGCAATCACAATACCATCGCCGGGCTGGGCCTGAAGAATAGCCCTGCGAATAGCCTCGGCGCGATCGCAGATCACCTGGTCCGCATCGAGCGGTTCGTCAATACCGGCGACCACGTCTTCTAAAATACGCTCAGGGTCTTCAGTGCGAGGGTTGTCGGAGGTAACAATGGCCCGGTCGGATTGGGCATAGGCGATTCGACCCATCTGCGGGCGTTTGGTGCGATCGCGATCGCCGCCACAGCCAAAGACACAAATCAGTCGCCCAGTGATAAAAGGCCGCGCCGCCTTCAGCGCATTCTCCAGGCTGTCTGGTGTGTGGGCGTAGTCTACAATCACACTGATATCCTGCGCGCCCTCTACCTGAACGCGCTCCATCCGGCCCGGTACACCCGTAAACTGCGGGAGGGCGGCAACAATTTGTGCCAGAGAAACGCCCAAGTGCAAAGCTGACCCAGTAGCTGCCAGCAGGTTTTCTAGGTTAAACTGACCGACCAATGGCGAGGCAAAGGCTTGCTTACCGGCAGGCGTACAGAGCGTACCGCTGACACCTGTCGGCCCGTAGGCAAGGTCTTCTGTATATAAATCCGCGCTCGAATCAGTAGTGCTGTAGGTCCATACCTGAGCGCGGTCTAATTGGCCAATCAGCTTTTGACCGTAGGGATCGGTTTGATTAATAATCGCCCGCCCTTTCAGATAATCAGGGCTAAACAGCAGCGCTTTAGCCGCGAAATAGTCTTCGAGATCTTTGTGATAGTCCAGATGGTCTTGTGTGAGGTTGGTAAAGACACTGACTTCAAACGGAATGCCCCAAGGCCGATGCTGAGCTAGCGCGTGAGAGCTAATTTCCATCACGGCGTTTTGACAGTTGGCCTGATGGGCACTAGCCAGCTCGCTTTGCAGATCGATAGGGAAAGGGGTGGTGTGAACGGCGGTCTTTTCGTAGCCGGGCCAGCGGGTGTAGAGCGTACCTAAAATAGCGGTTTTCTGCTGAGCCTGGTTGAGGAAATATTCAATCAAATGGGTAGTCGTGGTTTTTCCATTGGTGCCAGTCACACCGACCATGGTCATTGCCTGAGCTGGCTGACCGTAGAAGATTGCAGCTAGCTCAGCGCAGATTTGAGGAATGGGGGTGGCAGTCAAGACTAGGTCGCCGCTCTTGGTCTCGGGTTTGGCTTGGAGCGCCTCGGGCGTGATCAGTGCCGCGATCGCCCCTTTCTCTAGAGCCCCCTGCCAAAACTGACCGCCATCTACCCGCGTACCGGGCATGCCGATAAAAAGATTGCCTGGGGCGATCGCCTGAGAATTGGCGCAGAGACCAGTGACTTCCTGAGTCCAGTGAGGATGATTGACCCGCGTCTCAGGCACCGTTATCGCCTGCGTTAATTGAGCAAACAGTTCTTTTAGCAGCATGGTTCTCCCCTTCGCTGATAAGTTAGACAGCTTAAGTTAAGTTAGATAGCCCAGAGTTAGATAGCCCAGAGTTAGATAGCCCAGAGTTAGATAGCCCAGAGTTAGATAGCCCAGAGTTAGATATCTCACAGACAGCCAAGTTTAGACACGCCTACAGATCCGCGCAGACGACTGTCGTCAGCGCTGGCTGAGATTATGCCTCAAAGGGGCCTATATGTGTCTGTATCATTCGTGCCACCTGCTCAGCAGAGGCGCGAGGCGATGGGCGCGGTAGGGGCTGTTCTGCCACATCGACTAGCTGAGTGAGCACCGGTACTTCGTACTGATACTTCTGGAACCACTGTTGGTTTTGAGTGATATCGCGCACTTCCAGCTGAATAGGCAGCGTCTCCAGCTTCTCCTGCAAGCCTTCACACAAATGACAACCGGGCTTGCTGTATAAAATGAGCGTTTTCATCAGATATGTGGCTCTAGGTAGATATATAGTTAACTGAATTTTGGCGAAAAGACCCGGCAAATCAGCTCGTCATGACGCTTTCATCAAAAAGTTCGGTTGCCTGGACTTTTTAATGGCCGGTATCCCGGTCGGAATAGGGGTCTTTATGGAGTAGGATTGTCAATGTACTTGAGAGCGATGGTCTTTTCAAGCCATCCGTCACCGACACAAACGCTTTCCCGTACCCCTTCTCAGTCAGTATCTCCGGCCTATTATCCGGCAACTACTATGGTCCAGTGCATGGAAGCCCCAACAGTCACGGCTTTGACCAAACAGGTTGAGGGCAAACAAACCAATGGCTCCAGCGACCCGCTGATGGCACAGTTCGATCTAGACGCGCTTAATCAGCAGTTTGAGCAGGCCACGCCTCAAGAAATTTTAGCCTGGTGCGTTCACCACATTCCTCAAGGATTAGCGCAGACCACCTCGTTTAGTATGCTGGCCGTCACTCACATGCTCTACAAAGAGTTGGCCCAGCCGGTGCCGGTAATTTTTCTAGATACGTTTCACCTGTTCCCCGAAACGTTAGAAACCGCTCGTCAGGCCCAAGCCATTTACAACTTAGATCTGCATACCTACCGGGCACTGGGCATCAGCAGTCGTGAAGCCTTTGCCAGGCGCTATGGTGACCGGCTCTGGGAGCGCGATGTTGATAGTTTTTATGACATTACGAAGGTAGAGCCTTTGCAGCGATCGCTAGACGAACTCCAGATCAAAGCCTGGATCACGGGCCGTCGTCGCGACCAGTCTGACACCCGCCAGAATCTGCCTGTTTTTGAATGGGACGCCGCCGGGCGGCTAAAGATCAATCCGCTAGCACACTGGAGCAATCAGCAAATTTGGGACTATACCTTTGAGCATGACGTGCTCTACAACCCGCTTTACGACCAGGGCTATACCAGCATTGGCGATCAGCCTCTGACGACGCCCACTGCCGCCGGAGAAGAAGAGCGGGCAGGCCGCTGGCGGGGCACCGAAAAAACCGAATGTGGAATTCATTGGTAGCGCCGCTCCGTGAAGAAAATGATCGCTAGCAATTTAGCTGCCTTCCCAGTCGTGGCATGCCTGTGAGTATCCTGCCGGACACCGCTTTTATCGATCCGACTGGCGGCAATCGCGCTGAGGTTGAGGCACTGCTGCATCAGGTGGTGACGCTCTTAGTCGATGAAATGACCGGGGCGATCGCGCGATCGCCCCTACCCGACCCGATCGCCACAGACCAGCTAGCGCAGTGGGCGCAAATTCCGCAGCAGCCCGTTGAGATAGAGGTGCTGCTAGGGCAAATGCGATCGCATCTGCACCAGGCAATGAACGCGGCCCATCCTGGCTATATCGGCCATATGGACTCAATCCCGACGACGATGTCGGTGATTGGCGATCTGCTAGCTGCCGCCTTAAATAACAACATGCTCAGCGTGGAGATGTCGCCTGTCTTCTCGCGGCTAGAAGTATTAGTGCTGCAGCAAATCGCGGCCCGGTTTGGCCTGGGCCCAGCAGCAGGTGGGGTGATGGTCAGCGGTGGCAGCCTGGCCAATTTGCAGGCGCTGACGGTAGCTCGCAATCTGGCGTTTGACGCGGTCAAAACCGGGGTGGTTGGCATCGAGCGACAGCCGGTCTTTTTTGTCTCAGAGGCCGCTCATACGTCCTTGCAAAAGGCGGCAATGGTAATGGGATTAGGGGCAGAGGCTGCGATCGCCGTTCGCACCAACGCCAATTCTCAAATTGATTTGCAAGATCTGTCAGACAAAATTTCCCAGGCACAGCAGTCCGGGCAGCAGCCCTTTGCCCTAGTAGCAACCGCCGGTACAACCGTCACAGGTAATATCGACCCGATTGAAGACATGGCCCGCTTGGCCCAAGCCCACCGCCTCTGGTTTCATGTCGATGCGGCCTATGGCGGCGCGGTGATCTTTTCGCCCGAGCAGCGATCGCAGCTAACTGGCATTGACCAGGCCGATTCGGTCACCTTCAACCCGCAAAAATGGCTCTACATCACCAAAACCTGTGCCACGCTGCTGTTCAAAGACTTTGGGGTACTCAAGCGCTCTTTTCGCATTCCGGCTCCCTACATGAGCGACGACAGCCAGTGGCCTAATCTGGGCGAACTCACCATCCAAGGCACCCGCCACCCAGATATTTTGAAGCTGTGGCTGTCTCTTCAGCATTTGGGCGCTGCTGGCTACGCTGATATTATTCGCCATAGCTATCAGCTGACGGAGCAGTTCGGCCGTGCTGTGCAGGCGCGGCCTGAGCTTCAGCTCGCGAGCCAGCCAGAGATGAATCTTGTGTGCTTTCGGCTCGCCCCCGACCAGATTGACCCTAGCCACTGGGATGCGCTTAACGCCCAGCTACAGCGTTACCTGTTATCACCTCCAGACCGCACTGCGGTGTTTCTCTCACTGCCCACTTACCGCCGCCAGCGCTGGCTCAAAGCCGTATTGTTAAATCCTTACACCTGTTGCGAGACGATTGAGCAGCTGTTTGCCAAGATTGACCGGTTCATTGCTGACAATACCGGCTGAATGAGGTCTGAGCTACTTCCTTAGGTCATCTCACCGGCTAGCAGCAGCACCTTCTTCTGCATCGTTTTGAAGATGTTGTAAAATCCGTTGGCCCGCGACGGCGTCAAGCTTACGTCTAGCTGAGTCTCTTTGATAAAGTCAGGCGTAAGCTGAAGAATCTCTGCGGGTGAGAGCCCGCTGAGAGCTTCGATCAGCATTGCCAGCAAACCTTTGGTAATTTGGGCATCAGAATCGCCCTTATAGGCGACTTTGCCGTCATCTAGGCTAGCGGTGATGTAAACCTGAGAGACGCAGCCCGGCACTTTATTTTCAGCTGTTTTATCTTCATCCGGAAAGGCATCGAGCCGTTTGGCGTACCACAGCAGCTGCTCGTAGCGACGCTTGGGCTCGCTGATGCGGGCAAATCTTTTGACGAGTTTGTCGAGCTGAGCGGGGCGAGAGGAGGCTGTCATGCAGAGATTGGGTTAGATGGGGCTGAGCCATACGGCGCGTCTGCTTTCACCATAGCGTTAAGAGCCCGTCATGGACTATCTCCATAACGGGCTATCAAATCTTTTGACGAGTACTTTAGCTGGGCTTTTGCCTGATATCTCTAATCGTCGTTTAATGGCCGTTGATAGGATCTTTGACGGCAACGTCTTTGCTTGCGCCATCTTTTTGAACGACAAAGCGATGGGCAACCGTTTCTGGCTGAATGGCCGAGAGCACGACATGTCCTGAGTCGGTAATCATCACGGCCCGAGTCCGCCGACCATAGGTGGCATCAACTAGCTGGCCGCGATCGCGCGCTTCCGAAATGATGCGCTTGATCGGGGCAGACTCAGGACTCACAATGGCAACGACTCGGTTTGCAGAAACGATGTTTCCAAATCCGATATTAATAAGCTTCATGTCTATTGAACTACAGTTAAAGTAAGGTAAGTCTAAGAGGACTTGTTTAACAGTCTCTCTCAAGGAAAAACTGGCAAGGAAAGATCTGTCAGTGTTCTTTGAGCCCTATCTTTTAAACTTGCACGCTTCGAGTACAGCAAATCAAAAGCAGAGTGATTCAAATTGGCCCTTTAAAAATTGACTAGCGGTAGGAATATAACGTACCAAACTAAGTCAATGGTTAGGCTTTCTAATGTTAGCGAAAAAAGAACAGTTGTGTGATGTTTTAAACAGATGTCATTTTCAGTCTAAAGAAGTGATAATTCATACCCTGAGCTAGATAATTTCCTGCAGGAATTTCTAATTTTTATCCGTTAGTTACTCTAACCTAACTTTTCTTGTTTTAGCTTGAGTTCCAAATAGTTTTGCTTCGAGAGGTTTTCTGTGCAACCGGTCGATTTTACGACTTTGATGGCAGTGAGTGCCGATTTGCGATCGCACTGGCTACCGGCCCGCTGTGAACAGGTCTACCAGCGCGATCGCTACACCCTATTTATTGCCCTGCGCACGCTTGAAGAGCGGGGCTGGCTAGCGGTTTCCTGGCACCCGCAGGCAGCGCGGATGCATATGGCTGCGCCCCCGCCCAAGCAACCCGACACGTTTACCTTTTCCCAGCAGCTTAAGCATCAGCTCGGCGGCCTGGCCCTGACCGGCATAGTTCCCCTATCGCCCTGGGAGAGAGTGCTTGACTTACAGTTTGCCCGCCGCCCCGATGAACCGGCACTCTGGCATCTCTATGTAGAAGTCATGGGCAAATACAGCAATGTGATTTTGACGACCGCAGCTGGCCAAATTGTCACTGCGGCTCATCAGGTAAGCGAGCAGCAGTCAAGCGTGCGCCCGATCCAAACGGGACAGCCTTACGCGCCGCCGCCCGCTATTCGAGGAAAGCTGCCAGCACTGGATGAAGGGATTGCAGATTGGCGCGATCGCATCGCGTTGATTCCTGGCAAGCTGAAAAAAATGGTGGTCAAAGCCTACAGCGGCGTGAGTTCATCCGTGGCCAGTCAGCTCATACTAGCTGCCGAGCTACCGGCTGACGTGACCACTAGCGATTTGACCGATGCCGACTGGCACAGGCTGTTTGAAAGCTGGCGCAGTTGGCTGCACTGCTTGGCAACAGAAAGCTTCACCCCAGGTTGGCTAGATCAAACGGCGGGAGGCTATACCGTTCTGGGTATTGGCATCGCGAAACCAGCCGCTAGCGTGCAAACTCTGCTGGATGAGTATTACCAGCATCAGTTTAACCAGGAGGAGTTTCGCCGCCTCCATCACCAGCTCAGTCAGCGGCTCAAAACGCTGCTAGCTAAGCTGCGTCGTAAGGCCGATACCTTCGCCCAGCGCTTGCAGCAGTCTGACCAAGCTGAGCAGTACCGCCAACAGGCTGACTTACTCATGGCCCATCTGCATCAGTGGCAGCCAGGTATGACGCAAATTGAGCTGGCAGACTTTGAAACCGGTGAACCGGTAAAACTCACGCTCAATCCTGAAAAAAACGCCGTACAGAATGCGCAGGGACTCTACAAGCGGCACCAAAAGCTGAAGCGATCGCGCGCCGCCGTTATGCCCCTACTGACAGCGGTCAAAGCCGAAATTCACTATCTAGAACAGGTCGAAGATAGTCTACTGCAGGTGCCCGCCTATAGGACGGAGGCTGATTTGCGATCGCTCGAAGAAGTTCGCACCGAGCTGATCGCCCAGACCTACCTGCGAGACGCCACCGGCTATCAGTCAGGCAACCGCGCTGGCAAATCTGGCCGTAGCCAGGAGCAAGACCTATCCGGATTTCGCCGCTACACCACGCCCCAAGGCTTCGAGCTGCTGATTGGCCGTAACAACCATCAAAACGAACAGCTCACCTTTAAGCAGGCCAGCGATTATGACCTTTGGCTGCATGCCCAAGAGATTCCAGGTAGCCATGTACTCCTGCGGCTCGATGCGGGCACCGTGCCAGGCGACGAGACCTTGCAGTTGGCCGCTAGTCTGGCAGCCTATTACAGCCGGGCGCGGCAGTCTGATCAAGTACCCGTTGTCTACACCGAGCCCAAAAATGTATATAAGCCCAAAGGAGCCCTGCCCGGTATGGTGATTTACAAGCATGAGCGAGTGCTATGGGGCCAGCCGCAGCGGGCACTCGCTTTCATAGACGCTGTAGATAGCTCAACTAATAGTTCGTCCGACCGCCTTTAGCAGGAGAAAACAACGATGCTGCCGCTGAGTATCGCGCCCATGATGGATCGCACCGACCGCCACTATCGCTATTTCATGCGGCAGATCACGCGGCGCACGCTGCTCTATACAGAAATGGTCACCAGCATGGCCATCCGCCACGGCGACCCAGAGAAACTGTTGGGCTTCACCGCTGATGAAAACCCGCTGGTGCTCCAGGTCGGTGGTGACGACCCACAGATGCTAGCTCACTGCGCCCGGGTCGCCTCAGAGTTTGGCTACAGCGAGATTAACTTAAATGTGGGCTGTCCAAGCGATCGCGTCCAGACCGGCAACTTTGGCGCTTGCCTGATGGCCCAACCCGAGCGCGTCGCCGACTGCATCGCCGCCATGAGGGCCGCTACGCCACTGCCCGTCAGCGTCAAGCACCGCATCGGCATTGACGACCTTGACCGCTACGAAGACATGGCCCATTTTGTCAGCGTGGTCTCGGCAACTGGGTGTCAGCGCTTTAGCGTTCACGCGCGCAAAGCCTGGCTGCAAGGGCTCAGCCCCAAAGACAACCGCACCGTACCGCCACTGCGCTACAGCGATGTTCACCGCCTCAAGCAAGATTTTCCCCATCTACAGATCGAAATCAATGGTGGCTTTAAAACCCTTGAGCAGGTCAAAACGCAGCTATCTTCCGTAGACGCTGTGATGGTGGGTCGCGCCGCCTATGACAATCCCTACTTATTTGCTCATGCTGACCGAGAATTTTTTGGCGACGATACCGTACCCCCGACCCGCCACCAGATTGTGCAGGCCATGCTGCCCTACATCGACCACTGGACCAGCCGGGGGCTCAAGCTCAACAGCATCACTCGCCATATGATGCACCTCTTTCACGGTCGGCCCGGCAGCCGCATCTGGAAGCGCTACATTACTGAGCGGGCCTCTCAGACAGGAGCAGGGGCCGAGGTCGTTGCTGCAGCGCTCGACCAAGTGACCGAAGCTGCCGCCGTTGTTTTGCAACGTCAGCAAACAGCTGATCATCACGCTAGTCCGGTAGCGCTGTAAGCAAAGTGGTGCTGCCGATTAAATCGACTGGCTAAATCGACTGGCTAAATCGACTGACTAAATCGACCGCCGCCGATACATCTGCCACAAAAAACTAGAGATAAAATTAGTCACGATATGCGCCACCATGGGCACCAGCAGATTACCCGTCACCAGCGCACTGCCGCCCAACATCAAACCGACCAGGGTTGCCCAGATAGCATATGACCATTGCTGCCGGTTAGACATATGCAGCACGCCAAAACACAGACTAGAGACCACCAGCCCCGTCGCATTTAGTCCGATTGCAGGCAGCATAACGCCGCGAAACAAAAGCTCTTCACTCATTCCCGGCAAGAGCCCTACCCAGATAGAGTCGGTGGGCAATAGCGGCGCTAAGACAAACGACAGATAGAAATCAGCGCTCTGACGGTAGGCAGGCCACAGCCGATAAACCAGCATACTGACCGCCGAGATACCTAAGCCCAACCCAACCCCAATGCTCGCATCCTGCCAATTCAGCGCGATCGGGAAAAGGAACGGCTCAAAAAATAGCCACACGCGCGCAATTAGCAGCAAGATCAGCGCGGTTGCTGCCATTGCAGCTAGCAGTTGAGGTCTGCTCAAGGGCTCTATCTGTGGCCGCTCAGGAGAATATTTTGGCAAGAATTACCCCATCCGCTCTGCAATTTCTGCTAACGCTCATCATTCTATTCGAAAAACCAGCCATCAGATGACGCCACGACTAGCTGATAACGACAGCAAAACAATCAGTGCGACCATCAATTTACCTATAAAAGCGGTCAGTTGCCAATATTTGAGATAGGGGCTCTTACCTATCTGGAGGCCACATAGAACAGCAAAAATCGTGCCTGGGGCCTTTGAAAAAGTACAGGCTGCCTCAGTCATCGGCTGGCTATCTGCATAAGAATTTTAAAGTAGAAAAGTAGAGAAGTCAGCCAGAAAAAGCGCTTGAGTGGATTTTCGGAAAGATTGCAGCTTGGCTTCACACAAAAAGCTGTTCCATGTACGTATTCACAAACAGTGTTCATAGGTTCAACTTAATACTTTGAACGAAGCAATCCCCAAGGTGCAGGTATTATTGCCCGATTGAAAGTAAATTTACTGCCTATGTCTGCGTCCGGATTATTCAGGCTGTATTCAATCCCACCGATAAATCAGAGAATATCTGTACAATCATTGGCTTAAACGTTACATTGCGCTAATCACCGAGAAAGAAAGACAACCTTTTTATTGACTTCAAATTACTATCTAGAGTCAACCCAGATCGCTGAAAACCTATCCGTACATCTCTAAAAATAGTCAGTATAAAAACGTTGGCAAAACGGATTTTGATACGCTCCCTTTTTCTCCATCTATCGAGCAGTATTGATTCTATGAAGAGATGAGAAAGCCTATCATATCAACTTCTCAAGGTGTTATCTCGGCGGAGATCAAGGGAATTCAATAGTTACTCAGACAGTCTGATCTTGGAAAGCTTTATATTGCCAATCAAGCATTCAGACAGCTGAATTACAGTCTGCCGAATTCTTCGAATCATATAGTCTGCGGAACTCAACTTTAAGACATGGAAAGTTCAACGAATCAAATTCTACCTGATAGTGATATTGGCATCTACGAATGCGAGGTGCGTCTCAAGTTTCGTATCATCGAAGAGCAGTTAACCATGGCAAATCGCGAAGAGCTGGTAGAGACCCTTGTAGATGCCTTTGCCTACGGCAGCGATGAATATCTAGAAACGTTGGATAGTCAGGTCGCCATTCAGCAGCTGCATGATGTTGGCCAGGCTTCTCCGGCGATGCGGCGTCAGCTCATTCGCCTACGCAACTCCCATCGTCTGGCTTAGGTAGGCTGCTCGCTACCCTGGGTTGCCTCAGGGTAGCGCTAGCTCGAAAGCGATATTTCGGGTTTGACACAATGTGCAAATAGCAGGTATCTTAATAAAGGTCTGAAACATACGCCCCCATCGTCTAGAGGCCTAGGACACCTCCCTTTCACGGAGGCGACGGGGATTCGAATTCCCCTGGGGGTATGTAAAAAAGCTTCAGTAAAAAAGCTCCAAGTAAAAGGTTCCACAGCGTCTTTTGATGCTTGGAACTTTTTTTGGTTCTGGCTTGATTAAAGCTAAAAAACCGCACAGCTAAAACCGCTCCTGGGCGATCGCCTAGAAGCGGTTTATCGACCTGAACGGCCTACCTTAAATGAGACCTGTCAGATTGCAAGTTCTAACGTGCGCTGCCGAATTGCTAGCAGGTTGGCAGTGATGTTGTGGCGAATGTGACGCTCGATAATGGCGACTGGCATTGCCCGAGGCGGCTTCACTAACAAATCGTAAGACAGATGAGTGCCCTGTGAGTCGGCAGTCGGTCGCAGTTGCCAAACCCCATCAAAGTGCTGAAAGTCGCCCTCTTTCATGGCGAAGCCCAGCTCGTGAGGAAAGTTTTCGGTCATCTCTAGCACGACCCGGGCGCAGAACTTGACCTTGAGAAAGCACTGAGCGCCAATCTGCTCTAGACGAATGCGCCCCTCTGTGTTGGGCAGCAGCCTGCTAGCGGTTAGATTGGGCACAAAGTCAGCTAGGTGCTCATAGTCAGTAATTACCTGCCACACCTGTTCAACGGGCTGAGGAATGATGACCGATGCTAAAATGCGCCGCTCTCTAGCCGAACGCTTCTCGGTAGAGACTTCGATATGGGCCGCATCCATCTCCTTGCCGTCGGAAGCAAGGCCATTGACGCGGGCAGCTTCTTTGAGCTCAGCTGCTAACTGAGCGTCTGGATCAACGGGCTCTTGGTAGGGAGATAGCGAGTTGTACACAGGTATGTCCAAAATCTCAAAAAGTCTGCGGTACGAGGCGAAAAGGACCTTAGCTTAGAATAGCAAGCTTTCTTATCAAAGCGAATAGCTATAGACAGTTTTTACAAGTTTGAGCAGCAGGTTTGTTCGTCTGTTTATTTTAACGGCGGGCTATAGCTGTTTTCCATCCGCGATCGCACCGGATCAGGACTACCAGCAGCCTCCTGCACCAGAGCAATTGCGCCAATCGGATTGAGACTGGATAAAGACCGAATAGTAAATTTGTATGGGTGAGCCAAGCGAAGCCGGGCAGGAACTGCTATAAACGTCAGTGAGATGTGTGTAGCTCAACGGTAACGGTCAAAGTGGTTAAAGCCTCAGCAAATGCTCAGCCCTGCGTCATTGGCACGGTCAAAGGGCCAGGGGAGAACGGCAATCAGTACGTATTTATCACTGCGAACAACCGCCAGGTCAAGATTGGCGAATTTGTTTACTATCAGGTGGCTGAGCCGGGCGGAGAGAAGGCGCTGCAAATTTTGGGCAAAATCTCTGACCGTCGCCTGAGTGACCATCTGCCCGACCGCATTTTTGCCGATACCGAAATCAGCCCCGAGACGATTGCCGCCCTGATCGGGTTTTCTCACCCCAACCCAGAAATTTATGAGGTAACGGTAGATGTGATTGGGTATTTTCACCCAGCGCTAGGCTTTATCAACCCTCGCCTGACGCCAGACCCAGGCGCAAAGGTCTGCATCACCGACGATCAGACCCTGCTGCAAGTGGTGAATAAGAAGCAGCCAGGTGAAGTGGGATCAGCTCAAGTAGGCTCACTGTTGCTGCGGCCAGACGGCGCGGTGCCAGTGGCGCTAGATGTAAAGGAGCTGGTCAGTACGCATATGGCGATTTTGGCGGGCACCGGGTCGGGTAAAAGCTATACCGCCGGGGTGCTGATTGAAGAATTTTTGCAGCCTTACAACCGGGCGGCGGTGCTGATTTTTGACCCGCATGGGGAGTATGGCACCCTGGCAGAGCTGCGCGGACACCCAGACTTTCGGGGTGACGATGGCTACGCGCCCGTAGTGAAAATCTTGACGCCAGACGATATCACCATTCGGATTTCGTCGCTAGATTATCACGATATACTGACGCTACTCCCAGAGATGAGTGATCGCCAGCAGTCTATCCTCAGCAAAGCTTTTAGAAAGCTTAAAAAACATAACCGAGGAGGAGAATATCGCTGGAATATGGATGATTTAATCGCATCAGTCTACGAGTCAGACACCTCGGAAGACGAAGAAGGCGCTCCTAAAATAGGGTCTTCTGCCCCAGCGATTGAGTGGAAACTGGAGCGCTTAGCTAATTCTCAATATTTCCATCAGACTCATCACCTAGCTCCTAAAGATTTATTTGAGCCGGGGCAGGTGACCGTGCTGCAAATGAACGAGATTAGCCAGGATGAGCAGCAGGTAATCTGCGCAGCGGTACTGAGACAGAGCTATCTAGCCCGGATCAACACCGAAAAGGACAAAATCGGTGAGGAGGACGAAAATTACCTGCCTTATCCGGTTTTTACTCTGATTGAAGAAGCCCATCGTTTTGCCCCAGCTAAAGAGCCCTCGCGGTGCAAAGCCGTTTTGCGCACTATTCTCAGTGAGGGCCGCAAGTTTGGGCTTGGGGTCGGTTTGATCACGCAGCGACCCGGCAAGCTTGACTCAGATGTGCTCTCTCAGTGCATGAGTCAATTTTTGATGCGGATTGTCAATCCGGTCGATCAGGAAAGCCTGAAGTATGGGGTAGAGGCAGCGGGGCGGGATTTGCTGAAGGAGCTGCCCGCTCTGACTAAGGGACAGGTGATTATCTCAGGGGCCTGCGTGAACACGCCCGTTTTGTGCCAGGTGCGCAAAAGGCTGACTCAGCATGGCGGCGAGACGCTCAACGCGCCGACTGAATGGCAAAAGTACTTTCAAACTCACCGGGTGCGATCGCAGACGATTGATCGCTCTCCAGTCGCTGCCAAAGTCAAGGCCAAAACCTTTCGCGGTGTCAGCATTGAGTGATGGCCACTTGAGGTAAACCTATCGTTCTTGGGCAGCGGTCGCTTGCCGCAGCGCCGCCTGGCTGTTGGTTTGGTAGGTCTGAATGCGGTCTTGAGCAATATCGTATTCTGCGCTGCTTTCTGGAATCTCGCTCATCAGGTCGGAGGCTTGTTGCCAGCGAGCAGCCAGATCTAGCCAGTCGTTAGCAGTGGTCGCTCGCTGACCTTCGATAGCAGCCTGCTCAGCGATGCGGACGGCTTCGGCAAAGGCGTCGGGAGCGGGGCTATCAGCCTCCTCAGCAACGACCTCTGAATCTGAGGAGTCAGCGTCTGAGAGGTCAGCGTCTGAGGGGTCAGCATTATTAAAGGCATCCTCATCTGACGCCTGACTGACGGTATCGGCAGCGGCGTCATCTAAATCATCAGCACCCGCCGGTTCAACCCTGCTCTCAGGGCTAGCAGGTACGACGACAACAGGGTCGGCATTCGCGCCGCCTAGATCCCTGTGCAAAAACCAACCAGCGGCTAGCAACAGCAGCAACAGTCCTATCCCTCCGAAAATGCGGAGCGGCAGAGCAAACTTACTTGGCTCAGGTTCACGGATGTCTTTGAAGACAGGGCCAGCGGGTTTGAGATTGCGATCGCGAATCCAGCGCTCAATAAAAAACGGTCGTTTGAGCACAATCACCTCAGACCACAGCAGCGCCTTAGCCGGGTCGCGATTGATTTCTTCAATCCACAGCAGCTGATCTTCTTTGACGATGCGACTGTTAATTTTGACCTTCTTTATCCGCTGCGGGCTAATCGTCTCTAGCGTATGGCGCACCTGCTCAATCAAGGGGTCCTTCTCTAGCTGCTCAACGGTTGCCGCTTCACAGAGAATTTGCAGCATGCCATCTGAGACCACCGCCCGAGTGCGAATGCCTGTGCTGATCAGCCGGTCATTTAAGATGTGAATGATGGCGGCCACACTGCCCTGGCGGGCTTGACCAAAGGTATCTCTGGCTGGCTGGGTCATGTTAGCGGCTCCTCACGTTTGGCCTACGGCAGCAATCGGGGGATCAATTGAGACAGATTCGGTACTTGTCTCTGTACTTGGCTCTATAGATGCTGTTTGCTCTATTTTATGAATGCCCAGCAAATGCCCGATAGACCTAAGCCCCGATAGACCTAAGCATATAGAGGATACCTGCAATTGGGGCAGACCATTTAGCAGTGTAGCAAAAGTGGGACGGCGCAGAACTGTGCCCTTAAGTAATGCGAGTAATGCGAAAGGAGCCGACCTCCTAGTGGCTAGTGACTAGGGGCTAGCGATCGCTCAGGTGCGTACAGTCGTTAAAGCGATGAAGCCGCCAATACTCTGGGTTATAGCGGTCGTGGGTTAGCCTTTGCCATTGGGTGTCAGCCAGCCAGAATTCGAAGATAGCAGTGTGAGCAATCGGTATCTTCCAGGTGCGATCGCAACCCATCACCACCGAGATTAGCTGCTGCATCAGCCCTTCATGAGAAACGGTCCAGATCACATCGCCCGGCTGGTGATTGCTGAGCACCCGGTCAAGCCACCGCTGTGATCTAGACCGAGCTGCCGTTATTGACTCTGCCTGGGGAACCGGCTGCCAGGCTAAAGTAGCCATAAGCTGAGCGCATACGCCAGGATAGTGAGCCTCAGCCTCTGTCCAGGTTAGGCCTTGAAAAATGCCCTGGTGCATTTCCTGCAAATCGGCATCTGGCTGAAGCTTAAAGAAATCGTCTTGCGGCTGCAGAGCCTCAGTCAGATAGTGAGCCGTCTGCATGGCGCGCAATAGCGGGCTGCTATAGAGATAAGTCGGGCGACTAGCGGTCATTAGCGCCTGAGTGAGGCACTGGGCCTGCCGGTGGCCCTCAGCAGAGAGCGCGGTAGAGGACTGCCCCTCCAGTTGCCCCTGGCAATTACCCAATGATTGGGCGTGACGTACCAGCAAAAGTTTTAGATAGGTCAATGGGAAAAATCGGCAATTACGGGCAAATAAAGTGTCATCAGATTAGCAGCCGAGTCACAGGCTAACCGTTTACAATGTGTGGTGAATCAAGTCGCGGTTAGGGCGAACGACTCAAACGGCTTTAAAACGCCTCTGAGTACCGAGAAACAGCTAGCTAAATATTTTGCACAGCTTGACTGACCGACCAGCCCAGGCTGAATAGCAGAAAATTATTTAGCTAGCTAGCAAATCGCTCGAATGAATAACTTGGATGAATCGCCAAATGAGACTATTCTCTAGCTTCTGATTGCGTTTTTTTGAAGCATTGTTTGTGAGTCATTATCTATGCTGCTAAAGTCTACGACCCGTCATATTCAAATCTATGCGGCAACTGTCGAAAACAATGAGCTAGTGCCCAGCGAAAACGAACTGACGCTGGACATTGACCCAGAAAACGAATTTATTTGGAATGATGAGGCCATTGAGAAGGTCAACCGCGAATTCGACCAGTTAGTGGAAGAATACGCTTCAGAAGCGCTGACAGACTATAATTTGCGGCGAATTGGCTCAGATTTAGAGCATTTTGTCCGCGCCCTGTTACAGTCGGGAGATATTAGCTACAACCTGGAAAGCCGCGTGCTGAACTACAGTATGGGCTTGCCTCGTGTCGTCGAAGGGAGTGGCGACGCCGCTAGTGCGTCCGCTGCGTCATAGCCCTTGGGTTTTGTCGACTTTGATGCCCGTTGTTCAGTGGTTAAGTTCAGTGGTTAAGTTCAATGATTAAGTTCAATGATTAAGTTCAGTGATTAAGTTCAGTGATTAACTGCCCTAATCCTAGCTGCAAAACCGCCAACCCTGAGGGGGCTCATGTCTGTCAGGGTTGTCGGTCGGTGCTGCCCTATCACTATTTGTGGGGCGTGGGTGAACTAGTAAGTACGCTCAGGCCCGGTGCGATGATCAATCAGCGCTACTTGCTCAAGCAAGATCGCACTTTTTTAGATACCCAGCCTGGTCTGATCCCGGAATCTCTGCCAGAACTGCCTGATTTTTTGCTGCCCTATTTGCATCTGTCGGCTTATCCGCTGCATGTGCCTCGCCCCTATGCGGTACTGCGATCGCCCGATGACGATGACGTTCTGATGCTGGAATCTGCGGCGCTAGCAACCCCCTTCAGAACCGATGGACAAATCGCTAGCGTCCCTGAACTGCTGCCCAAGCTGGTCACCCAGTGGCCTGAAGCGCCCCCTTTGAGGCAGCTGAGCTGGCTCTGGCAGGTGGCTCAGCTGTGGGATGCTATGCAGGCAGAGCAGGTTGCACCGACCCTGCTGGATGAATCGTTACTGCGGGTAGATGGCTCAGTCTTGCGGCTGCTAGAGCTAGCCCCGCCGACTGCCTCGGGCGGCGCAGCGGTCGAACCGACGCTGATGAATTTAGGCCACAGCTGGCTTCCTTTAGTCCAGACTGCTAGTCCGGCCATTAGAGCATTTCTGCAGCGGCTGTGTGAAGGCTTAGAGCGCCAGCTATTCACCGCCGAGCAGCTAGCTGACCAGCTAAGTCAGGCGATCGCCCTCTGCGGCCAAAATCAGGCGGTCAGCTACGACCTGGCTGTCTACACCGATCAGGGGCCGACGCGCAAACGCAATGAAGATGCCTGCTATCCGGCAAGTGGCTCGACCCAGTCGCTGACCAGCGAGCAAACCCGGATAACGCCGCAGCTGCTGATTGTCTGCGATGGTATTGGCGGTCATCAGGGCGGAGATGTGGCTTCTAAGCTGGCGATCGCCACAATTGAGGCACAGCTTCAGCCGATCTTAACGGCCTCGCCAGACGATATGAGCGCTACTGAGCTATTGCTGGCAATAGAGGAGGCCATTTGCGCTGCCAATGACGAAATTTCTGCGCAAAACGACCAAGCTCAGCGACAGGCCCGCGATCGCATGGGCACCACCCTGGTACTGGCACTCGTCAGAGGCACAGAGGTGTACATTGCCCACGTGGGCGACAGCCGGGCCTACCGCATCAGCCAGCAAAATTGCCAGCAGGTAACGCTCGACGATGACGTTGCCTCACGGCAGGTACGGCTAGGCGGCAGTCTCTATCGTGAAGTGCTTCTACAGCCGGGCTCAGGCTCACTGATTCAGGCATTAGGAATGGGCTCATCGCAGGTATTGCGGCCCACGGTGCAGCGCTTTGTGCTCGATCAGACCTGTGTGTTTTTGCTGTGCTCGGATGGGTTGAGTGATGGCGATCGCGTCGAGCAGTTCTGGCAGTCCGCCATTCTGCCACTGATCACGGACGGTAGCCCTACCGCTGAAGCGGGTCAACACTTAGTTGACCTGGCTAACAAATACAACGGCCATGACAACGTCACCGTAGGCTTACTGACAGCCCGAGTCACCCGCGACTCCGATCAAATTGTGCCCAGAGAACTGGCCAGTCCCGTTGCGGCAGACGCTAGACCCACCGCTCAAACCACTCGTCGGCACACGGGTCTGCTCGCAGCTAATCCGGGTGCCACCAGCCAGGCGGCACCGTCAACCCCCTTAATGACGGCAGCTACTGCTAAATCAGAAAAATCGGCAGCAGCCAAACCCTCCTTTGTCAGAACAGGTGGAGTCAAAACAGGCGGAGTCAAAACCGCTGCCCAATCGGGCTGGAAGGTTGCTAGCCTGGCCATCTTACTGCTCGCGGCGGTTGGCGGTGTTCTCTACTGGCTTTTGCCGGGCCTGAGCTGGCGGCTGCAGCCATCGGTGGCTGATCTCCCAGACGGAGACAATTCTAGCGAGGTGCGCCCAGCGCCTAGCCCAGCCCCAGCGACTCAGCCGCCAGCGGCTAACCTCCAGGTGGGTTCCTACGCGCGCATTCGTCAGTCAGATGTGCCAGGCATCACCAGCTCAAACGGTGGCAATAATGGCCTATCGTCCGGTGGCTTCTCACCGCTGACCCTCTATCCCAGCCCCGTCGCGGCAGGTGGCGCGGCAGTCAATGTGATCCCAGGTACCATTCCGACAGGTGGAATTGTTCGGGTGATCGGTCGGCAAACTGCCGATGATCAGTCTCAGTGGGTACAGCTCAAGCTGTGTTCCATTCCGTCAGGCGAGACGCTAGCAGAGGTGCCCGCTGAGACCGATACCCCCAATCCAGCAGCTAGCGGGAGCACGACCCTCAACCCGCCCGAGTCGATTCAAACTGACCGGCCACTGGTGCTGTCGCCGGGTAGTGAAGGCTGGGTAGTGGCGTCTCAGGTGGCGCTGGTTTCAGAGACTATTCAAGACTTGCAGCCTACCCAAAAGGGAAGTTGTGGTGGCTGATGTCTGAGCGAGATTCTCTGTGCCTGTGGGTGGCGGTAGATAGTCTGCTAGCGGAGCGCGATCGCTTTGCGATTTGGGTACTCAGAGCGCCTTATCCGGCGGGGCATGTCCATTACGACTGCCCGTGGAGTCCCCAGCTAGCTCAGGCATGGCAGAACTGGCAATCATTTTTTTCGCTGCGGGGTCTGCCTCAGGTGCCGCATATTCCCTCAGCTTATATTCCTCAGTTTGTCCTCGAAGAGGTTGACGATATAGCAGGGAACTTAGACCCCGGTGGTCAGCCCACTAGCTACAGTAGCCGCTACATGCAGCACCTGGGCGTCAACCTCTGGCAGTGGCTGTTTAATGGGCCGGTCAAGCGATCTTTAGATCAATCTCAGGGCATTGCGATGGGTCAGGAGCTACCGCTGCGGCTGCGGCTAGAAATTCGCGATCCGGCGCTGATTGCCCTGCCCTGGGAAATTATGCAGCCCCAGTCGGGCAGCCGGGCGCTGTCGCTGAATCGAAAAATTTTGTTCAGCCGGACCAGCAGCAACGTCGAGCGGCTAGATCCGGCACCTCTAGATAAATCGCTCAAGATTTTACTGGTATTGGGTCAAGATAGCCCTGGCGAAGATCAAGCGCCAACCACAGCCCGCCTCCAGCTGGAGCAAGAGGCGACGCTGCTGAAACAGATTTTAGAGCAGAGCAGCGACTTGAACCTGCGCCCTACCGCTAAAAGGCAAGTAGATATGCTGCTGCAGCCCAGTGCCGCAGAGCTAATTCAGGCGCTGGAGAGCGGTGGGTATAACGTGTTTTTTTATTCGGGTCATGGGGTGCCGGGGCCAGATGGAGGGGTGCTGTTTTTATCGGCTGCGAGCCTGAGTGGGACTGAGCTGTCTCAGGTGTTAATTCGCACGCGGGTAAAGCTAGCGGTGTTTAATACCTGCTGGGGGGCGCAGCCAGAAGAAAGCCAGCAGATAGCGCTCCCTCGCAGTAGCCTGGCAGAAGTGCTGCTGCACCACGGATTGCCTGCCGTAGTGGCCATGCGCGACTCGATTGCCGATGAGGAGGCGATTAGCTTTATTCAGGTCTTTGCTCAGGCTTTGGCAGAGCGCAAACCGGTAGATGAAGCAGTAGCGATCGCCCGGCAGCACCTGCTCACCCTCTATCACTTCAACCAGCCCGCCTGGACGTTGCCCGTCCTCTACATGCACCCTGATTTTGACGGGGCGCTCCTGCTCTCTGATAAGACTACGCAAATCAACGCGCACACTAATTTCTTGCCGAGCCGTCAGCAGGCCATGCTCCGCGACTCCGACCATCCTGAGCATGTCTGGCCGATCTATAGCGACGTGATGCGCATCGGTCGCCGGCCCGAGGCTAATGACCTGGTAATTTCTGAACCCTGGGTCTCTAGCAGTCACGCTGAAATCTTTCATCGGCGGGTAGCCGCGCAGCAGACTGGCGACGGCAGAGCGACCGCCTATTTTCTGCGAGATAATTCTCGCTATGGCACTTTCTACTGCAAAGATGGCAGCTGGCGAGAGGTACACCGCCAAGAAATCACCCTGTCTTCAGGGACTCAGATTCGGTTTGGCAGTCAGTCAGATGGGCGGCTACTAGAGTTTGTGGTGGTGGAATGATCAGAATGATCGCAGAGATTTTGTCAGCGATGCGGAACGACTGGCGCTGAGGCTGTATCTCCTTTTTGTCACGTTCTTTGACACGTTTTCTCAAGTCAGATTTTACAATTTTGCTAAATCAGGCAAGCCCCCTATGGTTAATCAATCCTCATCTTCTGGCGATTCGAACAGCGCTAGGCCGGCACAGATGTCGGCTGATCAAGCTGAGCTGCTGCAAGCTGTGCTAGAGACAGACGGCTATCTGTGGCTATCGGCAGAGATGTCGGCAGAGTATGCAGCCCGCGCTGAGGCAGCCGGTCAGGTGCTAGAGATTTCTGATGCGGAGGCTGCTCAGGGCTGGCAGGGGCTTTCTCAGCAGCTGCATGAGCTATGGGATGACAGCTTGATTTTGCAGCTACAGCAGAAGTTTGCTAGCCGCCTGTCGCCCACGATGATTGCCCACATTAGCGATCGCGCACAGCAGGTCGCCTGCAGCGGTCAACCGATGATGGCACAGATGCTCGCCTGTGTGCGCGATCGCCTCACCCAAGTCGCCGAATCAGACCTGCAGGTAATGGCCCGGCCAATGGCCCTGGCAATGCGCGGCAGCAGCGATGAAGAATTTGTCGAGGCGACGATCCGCTCAGTCCGCTCAGCCGACTGGGATGCCCTCTCACCGCTAGAGCAAGCCCGCCTGAGCTTGGCTGCGGCCCGCTATGCAATTTCTCAGATAGACGAAAGCAACTAGGCTAAAGCGACTAGGCTAAAGCGACTAGACTAAAGCGACGGCGTGACAGACTCAATCTGTTCGACAAAATAAGTCTGGCGCAAATCGAGCCGATTGGCGATCGCCAGCCCCTGCTCAAATGCTTTTAGAGCCTCAAACGGATTACCCCGGCGACGCTGAAGCTGGCCAATTTTGTCATAGGCATTCATCACCCCATAATCGTTATAAGCCTGCTGCTCTACCGGAATCAGCAGATTGTATGCGCCAAGGGCTTCGTCATAGAGCGCAACCGTCTCGTAAAGCGCGCCCAAGTCTTGCAGGACGCGGGCAGAAAAGCTGAACTGCTCAAACCGCTGAGCGGCACTGTAGGCCGACCGGTAGTATTCGATGGCGGTATCGGGCAGGTTCAGGGCGCGGTAGTTTTGGGCGATCGCAACTAGCAACCTCGGCAATTTTTCCAATTCGCCTTGAGTCTGGTAAAGAGCCAGCAAATCAGTCTGTGCCCGAACCGCATAGGCCAGCGAGTCGGCCTGCTGATAGCTATAGGCCAGCCGCTCTAAATAGGCAACTTCTTCAGTCTGATTGCCGTCAGCCCTGGCCTGATTCAGCAACGCTAGATAGACATCGGCAGCCTCGGCGAATTGAAACCACGCTAAATGCAGCTCGGCTAACGCCTGTTGCTGAACCGTTGGGTCTTCGCCTTGAGCCACGGTTAGCTCAATGAGTGTCTCATAGACGCTAACCGCAGAGTCAATGTCTCGCAGGGTAGTAAAGGTTTGGGTGATCGCCGTCAGTACCGCCCGATCTGAGCTAGCGTCTCCACTCACCAAAACGCGCTCAGGATTATCGGCCAGCGCCTCAGGCGATTCTTCTCCGAGTGAGCGAGGCATCTCTATCTGGCCCAGTGCCGCCTGGACAGTCTCCCAGATTTCCCGAGTACGCAGCGTCAGCAGCTGCACTTCTACCGGGCGCTGCTGATTCCACGCGAGGGCGGCGGTCTGGCTCAGCGCGTTGAACTCGGCAACGGGTCCAAAGATCCGGCGCAGGCGCAGCTCTCTCAGTAAAAGTTCAAAAGCAGCGTCGGTTTGCCCAGCCGCTAGCTGTTCTTGCGCTGTTTGATTCAGCTGATCCAGACTTGCTGAGAGGGCGCTTAGCTCTAGCGGGCTCAGCGGCCTTTCCACCGAAATCATCGGCAGCAGCGGGTCGCGTGGTTTGGTAGTGAGCGGGTCGGAGAGGAAATTTTGCCGGAGCTGGGGGCTGACTTGCTGAGCGATCGCCTGAGAATCGCCCGAAAGATCTCCTACCAGCACCAACGTAAACGCCATACTCGACAGCGCGCTCAAGACAAATGCTTTACAGGCTTTATATAAAGGGAAGTACACAGTTGTTTGCAGAACTTTATGATTTATAGAGTGCGCGGCGGGCAGCAAAAGAAGGGCGACAGCGCGGGCTGTTGATTGACTGGTAGGGGGTCAGCGCAAGCGAGGCAGGGCGTATGGGAACAGGGCCAGGGTTCAGCGGCTTCAAAGCCTGCTCTAATTGCGGTACGCTTGTGATCTTGCGCTGTTTTGATCGCCCGTTTTCAGCCAGACCACCATAGCAAATGCCCGCCCTCGTATGTCTTCTAACGTTGCCACTCGTACTATCCGGATTGGTTCTCGCAAAAGTCAGCTAGCCCTAGTGCAAACTCACTGGGTGCAGGCGGAGTTGAGTCGCCATTTCCCTGATATTAATTTCGAAGTTTCCACGATGGAAACTCAGGGCGACAAAATCCTCGACGTGGCCCTTTCTAAAATTGGGGATAAGGGCCTTTTTACCCAAGAGCTAGAAGACGATATGCTCAGCGGCGACATTGACTTTGCCGTGCATTCGCTCAAGGACTTGCCGACGAACCTGCCCGAAGGCTTGCGTTTGGGCTGCGTGACCCAGCGAGAAGATCCGGCTGATGCGATGGTAGTGCATGAAAAGCACAAGGATAAGCAGATCGATACATTGCCTGAAGGCGCAGTGATTGGGACGTCTTCTCTACGGCGTTTGGCTCAGTTACGCCATCATTTCCCGCACTTTAAGTTCAAGGATATTCGGGGCAATGTGAATACTCGCCTGCGTAAGTTAGATGAGGGTGAGTACGATGCAATTATTTTGGCGGCGGCGGGCTTGAATCGGCTGGGGATGAGCGATCGCATTCACCAAATCCTCCCTCCCAGCATCTCCTTACACGCCGTAGGCCAAGGCGCACTAGGCATAGAGTGTCGATCTGGCGACGATGATATTCTTTCCTTGCTCAAAGTACTAGAGCACGAGCCTACCGCTCAACGCTGCTATGCCGAAAGAGCCTTTTTACGTGGGCTAGAAGGCGGCTGTCAAGTGCCGATTGGCGTAAACACTACGATTGAGAACGATACGCTGACGCTGACGGGCATTGTGGCGAGCTTAGATGGTCAGCAGCTCATTAAAGATACGGTGACGGGTTCGCCGACTGATGCTGAGAGCATGGGGAGTAAGCTGGCGAATCGTTTGCGCGACCAGGGGGCTCAGGAAATTTTGGATGTGATTAATGCTGAGAATCGAGCGTAGGGCGTTTAGGGGTCTTAGGCTAGATGTTTTTGGGGCGATCGCTTGCTAAAGATAAAGGGATATCAACTTAAAGATGACTCACCACGCTTATGAGAATTTCTCCTATCGTCACCTACCGAGGCGTCAATAAAACGGATGCTCTAGAGAGCCTGATCGCCGAAAAAATAGAAAAGCTAGAACTTGCCTACGATCAAATTAGTAGCTGCCGAATCGCCATAGAAAAGGTGAACGCTCGTCCCGGTAGCGGCTCTTTCTACCGGGTTCGTATAGACATTACGGTGCCTGAGAACCGCGAGGTTGTTGTGGACAAACATCCAGAGCAGGGCAAGCAGTATCCACCGTTAGAAGCCGTCATCCGAGACGTTTTCGATCTCGCTTTTAGACAGCTCCGAGAGCTGAGCGACCAGCAGCACAACCACATGACAACGCACATTCCTGGCAATCGCGAGATCGTCCTAGATGATTTGCCAGCCGGAGAAGTCCCAGCGCCTCCTGCCGATACGACTGCTGGTTAATGTCGCTCTCAGCCAACGTGATCCCAAATCGCTATAGACTTGAATCTAATAAGGTTGGGATGTTCACTCAGGTCGTAATATGCGAATTCTATTTGTGGCTGCTGAAGCTGCGCCGCTGGCTAAAGTTGGCGGTATGGGTGATGTGGTTGGAACCCTACCCAAGATCTTGAGGCAGATGGGCCACGATGTGCGCGTATTTATGCCCTATTATGGCTCGCTGGCTGGCAAGGTAGAGATTCCGCTTGAGCCAGTCTGGCGGGGCCGGGCGATGTTTAATGACTTTGCGGTCTACGAAACCAAGCTGCCCAAAACTGATGTGCCTTTATATCTGTTTGGGCACCCCTGTTTTGATCCTGAGCAGGTCTATGGCAGCGACGACGAAGAGTGGCGCTTTACCTTCTTTGCCAATGGCGCGGCTGAATTCGCCTGGAATCACTGGAAGCCGAACATTATTCACTGTCATGACTGGCATACAGGGATGATTCCGGTATGGATGCATGAAACATCTGATATCGGCACAGTATTTACCATTCATAATTTGGCCTATCAGGGGCCGTGGCGCTCGAAACTAGAGCGGATTACTTGGTGCCCCTGGTTTATGCAAGGGCACAACACGATGGCGGCGGCGGTGCAGTATGCCGACCGGGTGAATACGGTATCGCCAACCTATGCCGAGCAGATCAGAACGCCGGAGTATGGGGAAAGCCTAGAGGGATTGCTGTCTTTTATTAGTGGCAAGCTCAGCGGCATTGTCAATGGCATTGATCTAGAGTCGTTTAATCCGGCGACTGATCCCAAAATTGAGCACAGCTATACGGCTGAAACGCTGGACAAGCGGGCTAAAAACAAAGCAGTTATTCAAAAAGAAATGGGGCTTGATCAAAACCCGGAGGGCTTTTTGATTGGCTTAGTGGGGCGCTTGGTGGAGCAAAAAGGCATTGAGCTGATTTTGCAGACGATGGATCGCTATTTGGCCTATTCGGACGCGCAGTTTGTCGTTTTAGGATCGGGCGATCGCTACTACGAAAACCAGCTCTGGGAACTGACCGCTCGCTACCCAGGCCGCGCCGCTGCCTACATCATGTATAGCGATGGCTTAGCCCACAAAATCTATGCAGGTTGTGACGCCTTTTTGATGCCTTCCCGGTTTGAGCCCTGCGGCATTAGCCAGATGATCGCCATGCGCTACGGCTGTGTCCCGATTGTACGGCGCACGGGGGGCCTAGTAGACACCGTTACTCACAACGACCCAATCAACGAGGCAGGTACGGGTTACTGCTTTGACCGCTACGAGCCGCTAGACCTGTTTACCTCAATGGTGCGAGCTTCAGAAGCCTACCGCTTTAAGCCGCAGTGGGAAGCGCTGCAAAGGCGGGCAATGAATACCAGCTTTAGCTGGGAGCAGTCGGCAGTGGAATACATCAAGCTGTACAGCGAGGTGATGGGCCTGCCAGCAGATGACCAGATACCGGTAAAGTACGGCGGCACGGTCGAGATTTAAGAAAATGGAGAACGGGCCCGACGAGATTCGAACTCGCAACTTCCGCCGTGACAGGGCGGTGCTCTAACCAATTGAACTACGGGCCCCTATTATCGAGAGCGGTGAAGCTCTCTCAACAAGGCGATCTCTATTGTGCGGATCTGGTGGCGCTTTGTCAAACCTTTTTTTGAAGAATATAGCTTTCGGCGCTTTGCCTCATGCAGCATCGCTGGCTGCAAGCCTTATATAGCAACAGGTACAGTTCTCCGCAAAGCGCGAATGCATCCACACTTTGCTATATTTTCGGTCTGGTAGTGCCCGACTGACGATCAGCGGCTGAAACGGGTGACTGCTTATTTGGAGCGATCGCCCACTAGCTAGAAATCTTATCGTCTATTTACCCGAATCTATTCCTTAGTGAATCCCATTAAAGGCTTGGGCTGTTTCTGTGAAAGATCGGTTCCAAGGAACCCGGCCACCTGAAGCCCTATCTATCAAAGTATCCTACGCGCTGCTGTCAGCGTGGAGCTTAGGCTTTGCCAAGTGATATTGGGAACTGTTTTCAAGCTCTTTGTTTTATCTATTGATAGCGAGTGTCATTACCTATAGAATTGTTTTTACAATCATTCCTCTTAAGAGACATGTCTAGAAATTTAAAAGCAGCAGAATTATTCCTATCTCTAGGTTTGGCGGCATCTATGTTGACTGCCTGCACGACGACGCCTGAGGGCAGCGGCGAAGCGGCAGGGGGTGATGCGCCGATGACAGAAGTTGAGGGCGGAGAAGGCGGGGAAGGTGGCCCAGGCGCAGCCGCTAACGAAAGTTTGCAGTGGGCTAACACGTTTGATGACGACGCTGTCATTTCAGAATTTACTAGCAAGGTGGTCATTCCCCAATACGAGCAGTTTGCCTTGCGTACAGCAGCCCTTAATCAGGCGATTGAGGCTTTTGTCGCCAGCCCAACCGAAGCGAGTCTGGCTGCTGCACGCCAGGCATGGACGGCAACTCGAATTTCTTGGGAACAGACAGAGACCTTTGCCTTTGGCCCTGCCGGGTCGCTCGGGTTTGACGGAGCGATGGATTCTTGGCCGGTCAATCAGACGGATATTGAGCAAGTTTTGGCAGGTTCTGAGCCGATTACGGCAGAGAGTGTGGCCCAGCTGCAAGACACTGAGCGTGGTATGCACTCAATTGAGTACATCTTGTTTGGGACAGATGCGAGTAAAGCCGTGAGTGACTTTAGCGATCGCGAACAAGCCTACCTCTCGGCCCTTGGCGAAGACCTCAATACCTCGGCTGATGCTCTGCTCGCGAGCTGGACAGCAGGCATCGAAGGTCAGCCTGCTTACGAAACGGTTTTTGCCAGTGCGGGCAGCGCCGATAATGCGGTCTACCCAACCATTGCTGCTGCCGGTCAGGAGCTGGTCTCAGGCATCATTGACAGCCTGACTGAAGTGGGTGAAGAAAAGCTGGCTGCGCCCTTTACAGCGCAGGATACCGAAGGGTTAGAGAGCCGCTTTAGCGCCCAGACTATCAACGATCTGAAGAGCAACTTACAGAGTGCTGAAAATGGTTATTTCGGTCAGTTTCCTGAAGCGGGCACAAAAACTGACGCCAGTATCAGTACCTATGTCGCAGCGCGTGACCCCGCGCTAGATAAAAAAGTGACCGATCAGTTCGCTGCTGCCAACAGCGCGTTAAATGCGGTGCCCACACCATTGGAAAAGTCTCTGACCGATGAGGCGGCAGCCGATGAGATTGAGCAGGCGATCGCCGCCATTCTCGAAGTCAAAAGCACCCTCGAAACCGAAGTGGTTCCTCTGATTTAAGCATTCGTTTACTGACACCCACTTCTTGCTGAGCGTCCATGGCTTCTTCCTCTTCTCGCCCTTCGCGGCTGCTGGGCTATCTGCTGTTGTTTGCGGCAGCGATCGCCGTTGCCGCTCTCCTTTCTATTAGCCTTAAGCAGGGCACTACCCCCACGCCCAACTATCAAGCTGGCGGCGAAACCACCTTCTACAACCGGTCTTCGCACGCCTTCGGCCAGCCCGCTCCGGGCCTAAATGCCCAAGAGATGGACTTACACGCTGAAGGCGATGTCGCCTTCGACGCGGTATTTGTAACTGCGCCTGCGCCCATCCATCCGGGGCTCGGCCCGACCTTTAATAACAACTCCTGCGCGGGCTGTCATATCAAAAATGGCCGGGGCATGCCGCAGCTCGGCCAGGCGCTGGTGCGAACGAGTTTACCGGCTTCGAGCGATCGCCCAATTGTCAAAACTGAAGGCGTCGTGCCCGATCCGGTGATTGGAACACAGCTGCAAGATAGCGGCGTGTATGGCGTACAGCCAGAGGCGAGCGTGACTTTGGAATGGCAAGAGATGAGCGGTCAGTATCCAGATGGTGAGGGGTATGAGTTGCGATCGCCCCAAATCACCCTTTCTGCTATTGATAACAACAGTCCTATTAGCGAAGATCTGTTGACTTCCCTGAGAATTCCCCCACCGATTTTTGGCGTTGGGTTGCTCGAAGCTATTCCCGAAAGAACGCTGAAAAAGCTCTCCGACCCGGAAGACAAAAACAATGACGGCATCTCAGGGCGAACCAACCACGTGTGGAACTTTGAGCAGCAGCGAATGGATGTAGGGCGCTTTGGCCTGAAGGCAAACTCGGCCAATCTGCTCTCCCAAACGGCAACCGCTTACGCGCACGATATGGGCATTGCCAATCCGCTCCTACCCAACGACGACGGCACGACAGAGATTGACGCCGATACGTTAGAAGCCTCTGCTTTCTACACGCAAACCCTAGCCGTTCCTGCGCGTACTCAGGTAGATAATCCGATAGTGCAAAGAGGCGAAAAACTCTTTGCCGATGCCAACTGCGCAGCCTGCCATCTCACTTCGATTCAGACAGGTTCAGCGACTGTGAAGGCGTTGGCGCACCAGACGATTCAGCCTTATACCGATTTGTTACTTCACGATATGGGCGAAGCCTTAGCCGATAATCGACCCGACTTTGAGGCCACCGGTCAAGAATGGCGGACGGCACCGCTATGGGGCTTGGGACTCACCCAGACGGTGCTGCCTTATTCGGGCTACTTGCACGATGGCAGAGCGCGCACGGTTGAAGAGGCAATTCTGTGGCATGGGGGCGAGGCTGAGAATGCGAAGCAGGCATTTATGGCGCTGAGCAAAGAGGGACGCGCAGCGATGCTGAAGTTTTTGAATTCGCTGTAGAAAGCTTTACTGCCAGACCTTTACTGCCAGAACGGTTGGGCAAACTTTACCAGCCAGTCTTTGACGCGGTAAGTGGCCTGGCAGTCGTCTTCGTTGTAGCGGAGGATGGTGTCGAGGTAGGTGCGATCGCCTGTCGTCAGCCAGTCGTCGTACCAGCAAATCGACTGTGCCCCATTGGCATCTTCATCTCGCCACTCAAACCCCATCCAGCGAGCCAGATGCTTCAGCGCGTAGCTTTCTACCGGCAGCGCCACCGCCTCGACAACGCGCTTGTGAATATCGACGAAGCGGTTGAGCAAATGGTCTATATTGACGCCGCCATCACCGTACAGCTCGCTGAGTCTACTCACCGTTTGCGCTTCGTAGGGGCAAAAGTGATAGATCGGCGCGTTGGGATAGCTATCGACCAGGGCCAAAAACTCAAACCAGGCAGTTTCTTCGTGCTCGGGGGCTTCGGCGACGAGGGCGTGGAAGGTTTCTTCCTGGGTGCGGTTATTGACGACTAAAACGCCGTGCAGATAAATCAGGTCTTTATCTGGAGCAGCTTCTATGTCGAAATAGAGTTCGATATCGGTGGTGGGAACGTCACTGGGCGTCAGTGGGAAGCGGCTTTTATGGAGGCGGGCGATCGCCTTCTCTGTCCAGTTCGCCTGCGCTTGAAAGATCATTTTCTCAGTCACCATCTGCTCTACGTCTAGCGAATAGGCCAGGTGAGATGGCTGCGCGCTGGCCAAGGCTTCAACCGTCGTAATGCCCATCTCTACGAGCGTGGGATAGCGTTTTTTGGTGACGCCCGGCAGCAGTGAGAGGTGATTTTGTGCTTTTGCTTCCTGGTAGCAGTGCCCCAACCACGGGCACATATCGCAGCGGCTACGGGAGATAAAGACTTCTGGTGGATTCGCCGCCGTAAGCACGCCGGACTGAGCCTCTAAGCAATCGTCTAAGGCGTCTTGCAGCTTAGGAACGTAGCGACCCAGAGTCACAGCGTACTGCTTTTCTTTGAGCAAGAGCCAGGCGGTCTCGGGCCACACGCCCTGCACTTCGGCGAGCACATAAGCTGCGAAAGCTGCCACTAGCTGATATTCGGGTTTGGGCTTTTTGCCCAGTTTGACGTTGTACGGCACATAGTACCAATCGCCCAGCCAGGACTCGCCAGCACGTTTCACTAGCACATCTGGCTCGCTGCGATACCGCACATCGCCAGGGCCTTGGGCCGTCAGCACGCCCCGGTAGATAGTCTCAACGCCATCGGCCATCATTTGGTAAGTAGCGTTGGCTCCGGCTTCCCAATTATTCCGCTCAAAGACAGGCCGCTGCAAAGGCTTGAACTGGGCAAGCATGGCAGTTCTGTGCTCAGCGCTGTCTTCGCGCAGCTTTACAAAATAGTCGCTGGGCGGATCTTTAAGCGTTGTATCCCCGTAGCTGTCGAGATAGACACGGCGACGACAGCGCTGGTAGTGGAAAAGCATGTGGTCGGTAAACCACATCGGGGCGGTGGCGGGTGGCGTCGTCCTGACGGAGGTTGATAAATTGCGCCGCGCAGTTGACAAACTGACCAAGACCAGAGATTACTCTGCTAGCGTAGCGTATTAAGTATCACGTCGAGTCAGATTACTTCAGTCGGTCTGGAGCCGTCGGGCGATCGCATCGGGTATTTCAATCACAATCTGCATAGCAGTTGATTCCTGACATCAAGCGAACTTGCCTTCATCTGTATACCCGCCTGAGCCCGGTGGGACCTTATCTGAGGGGTATCTAGAGGCTTTATACATCTTAGATCTCAAGTCACAGAACCTGCCTGTTGGCCTCGCCCCATAATTGGGAGCACCGCTCAGCGCTACTCCAGAAATTGGGCTGAGCTTACAGCAGCAATGTGACCTATGGTGGGCTCGACGGTATCAGCGATTAAACAATGGCAATGTATAAAAGACGATAAAGCTACTAAGGTCGATAAATATAGTATCTGAGCATGAGGAGAAATTTATGGAGATAAGGCAATTTTTAGATGAATTTTGGTCGTAAGGTTACTGTGTATCTTGCCGATGGAGTTCCATCCGGTATTAGGCATGTCGAAATTGCTAATTGGTCAGGTCAAGCAATTGCGTGCCCTAGAAGCAGGCTAAATGAACTTAAAGAGTGGTCAGAGACCGAGCGTCCTGGAGTCTATTTTCTTCTAGAGAAACAGACTGCGAAAACAGGTGATCGCGCTTATATTGGCGAATCTGAAAACGTGGTGAAGCGGCTCAGCCAACAAGAAAGGGATCAAGATTTCTGGAATGAAGTAATTATCTTCACTAGCAAAGGCGAAAATCTTACTAGAGCACACGTTAAATATCTAGAGTCACGTCTCACCGCCATCAGCAGAGCTGCTGACCGCTATCGAATTGAGAGCGGCAATACGCCTACCGAATCCGTTCTTCCGAGAGCTGATAGAGACGTTATGGAAGAGTACATACATAATCTCCGAATTGTGATGGGAACTCTGGGTCACAGAGTTTTGGAGCCGGTTAAGGTAGTGGCCTCTCCTAAAAGGCCTGAGTCAGAAGCTCGAAAGCTAGCTAACTTTACATTCTCATTCTCCTCTTCTACTGTGAAGGCAACGGGACAACAGTCCGACGACGGCTTCGTGCTGTTTGAAGGTTCGGACATTTCCGGAAAAAACAATCCGAGCATGCCCAAGAAAGCTGTAGCGATGCGTGAAAAATGGATCGACGACGGAACAGTGAAATCCGATGGCGAAAATTACAAGCTCACCAAAGATATAGCGCCTAGCTCTTCATCATATGCGGCAGCGCTTATCTCCGGGAACAGCAAGTCGGGGCCTACGAGTTGGCTTACTGAGGAAGGCGTCTCACTCAAGAAGATAGAGGAAAGACTGCTCGATGAAACATGACAGTGTTTTGCTTTTATTCGAGATTGACGAGCCGTTAGCCGGTATCTATGGCAGTCCTGCTTGGATGGAATCGTTAACGCTAGCGGCCTAAGTCTGCGTGACTCTCAGAGGCAACTATCGTGCCAAGAGCCCCCCACTCAGCCGCCGCAACGCCTTCTGCACCATATCGGCATACTTCAGCTCGCCCGTGAATATTTTCACCATCGCCCTTGTTGCCGATGGCTGCTTGATAATGGTGCGATAGCCCAGCTTAGGGGCGGTGTAAAACGCCTTAGCTAATCGCGATGCCAAGCGCATTTCACTGCCTAACTCGTCGGCAATGATGCGGCTATAGTTTGCCAGGGCATCTGAGTCGCCTGCTAGCGCTAGGTCAACAGCCTCAGCCGCTTTGATGCCGGTAAAAATAGAAGGACGAATGCCTTCGGCAGTGAAGGGATCGACAACGCAGGCGGCTTCTCCTGCGAGCAGGGCATTTTGGGTGTGCAGGGTTTGGTCGCCGTCCCACAGGCAGACCGGGTGGCCGTGTTTTTGGGTGCGATCGCCATCCACCCCAAACGAAGCCGCATAGTCCACCATCGGCTGCACCAGATCGCCACCTTTGCGCTGGTTCGTACAAAAAGCGCCGCTGCCAATCGAATAGCCGTCCGCTTTAGGAAAATTCCACACGTAGCCATTCTTCAGCAGACCAAATTCAAAATGCACCACGTGGCTATTTTCTACCGCCACCTTCGGTTCGATTTCAATCGCACCCGCCACGCTCGTCTTGCGCTTGTTGAAACCGAGCCACTTAGCCATCGGACCGCGCGCGCCATCGGCAGCGATTAAATACTTGCCAGTTAGCGTCTCGTTACGGCTGGTTGTCACTTTCCAGCAATTCTCTTCAAAAGCGATTCCCGTCGCCTTGGTGTCATCTTGCAATACCGCTCCTTTGCGCTGTGCCTGCTGGACAATGTAGTGATCAAACTCATTGCGACGCACCATCCAAATTGGCAGACTCAGGTCAGTTTCTACCACGTCTCCCAGCTTCCAGGTATACCGGGCGCGAGTCACCTTTTGCGAAATCACTGGCTCAAAGTCAAAGTCAAACCAGTCTGCAATCTGCGGAGAAACGCCGCCACCGCAGGGCTTATAGCGAGGCAGCGAAGCCTTCTCTAGCAGCAGCACTTGATGACCGTTTTTGCTCAAATGGTAGGCCGCACTTGCCCCTGCTGGTCCCGCGCCGACAATAATGCAGTCGTATGATGACATATTTGAACAATCCCTGGCATTGAGGTCACAAAAGCTAGCTACAAGTCTATCCTTTGAATGGCCTCGTTAAATGACCTACATCTGAGGGAGAAACGGTGAAACAAAGGCAATTGCTGTGGACTCAGGCCCTGCGCCGCTGGCAAACAATTGTTTTATTAGGCAGCGTTGGCCTGGGCTACTTTTTGCTGCTAGTGGCGACCAATTTTCGGACGGTAGCTTGGGTGCTAGGCGGGCTAGTGGCGATCGCTATGCTACTCACCTGGTTTCAGCAGTTTTGGGCGATAAAAGAAGACGCTGGGCCTATGAAGGATGACGCTTCTTAGTGAGAGGACAATCTTCAGAAGGCAGTGTCAGATTGTTCAACGATTTGAGACAGCAGATTTTGACCTGGGGTTTGGGCTGCTGCACGGTATAGCGCGATCGCATAGTCTCGAATCTTCAGATGCGTGGACACCTCAGGGTAAGGCTCATAGTTGAGTTCGTCTGTCCCATCAACGTTAAACCGGCCAAGAGCGTAGTAAATCGGGAAGTAAATGTTAGCGTCTGTCCTTTTGTACAGAAACAGAATGTACTTTGATCCTTTTTTGACTGGGCGGTAATTGTTGGGTGTGCTGAGCACCAGCGATCGCTCATTCCAATCTTCATGACCAACCGGCAACCGGTAAATCTCGTCGTCGAGAATAGCCACATCTTGACCCAAGCTAATGATATCGCCGTCTTGAAAGCTGCCTTTTAGTACCGTCTCTACCGCAAAATCAGAGACAGAAAATTCGTATCTCGTGATATCGTCGTGTACCTTGATCTCGCTCTCTTCTAGAGATTCTAGAGGTTTGCCAATGGCGATCGCATCTGCCCTTTCAGCAACCTGTCGAAAGTTCTGAGGGAAGATGGGACACAGCAGCTCTGCTCGAATGGCATTGATAGGCAGTTTTTCTCCTGAACTGGTGAGGTAAAGGTCTTCCTCAAAATAGCGAGTTTCTTCGTCCTGCGATTTAGCCGCTACCTCACGGACAGCCGCTTCTTGGACAGGCCGCTCTGCACGCCCACAGCTCACACCTACGACTGAAACTATACCGATTACCAGACAGATGAAACGTTTCTTTTTCATTGATTAGACCTCTTGCATAATTACTTTTGTGATATGCTAACGGGTTTTAAATAAAAGGGCCTTTGCCTGCACTGTTTGGATGGCCCTAGTTAAAGGGCAGATATTAAAGGAATTCGGCAAAACCTTTAATAATACCATTAAATCTATTATGCAAGAGGTCTATTGAAGAGCGTCTTTGAGCGCGGAGGATTGGTCAAACCTTTATTAGGCAGTGTTCTCAATAGTTATCCATAGGCTATCTCCCCTCTCAACTTGGATTGCCTCAGTTACTGAATCTGAAACGGACGGAGGCTCCAACACAAAAAGGGGAGAACACATCGTGCCCTCCCCTCTGCAAACGTTAAATTTAGCTATTGAAGCAAGCTAACAGACTAGCTGAGCAGCGCATTCGCCCGAGATACTACATTATCAATGGTGTAGCCAAACTTCTCCATGACCACGCCGCCCGGAGCCGACGCGCCAAAGGTATCGACGCTAATCATATCGCCTTCGTCGCCGTAGTACTTAGCCCAGCCAAAGCTGCTCATGGCTTCCACCACCAAGCGCTTTTTCACTGCTTTAGGCAGTACAGACTCTTTGTAGGCTGCGTCTTGCTCTTCGTAGAGCTTCCAGCATGGCATCGAAACCACGCGCACTTTTTTGCCATCGCCGCGCAGCTTTTCAGCCGCATCTTCGCAGAGCTGCACTTCACTACCGGTCGCAATCATGATCAGGTCAGGCGTACCATCTGAGTCGGACATGATGTAGGCACCCTTGGCAACCGCGTCGATAGAAGAACCGGGCAGGTTGCGCAAACCCTGTCGGGAGAAGCACATTAGCGTCGGGGCGTTGCGCTTTTGGATGGCGATTTTGTACGCGCCGGAGGTCTCGTTGCCGTCGGCAGGGCGAATCACGTACAGGTTGGGAATGGCGCGTAAGGAAGCGACCGTTTCTACCGGCTGGTGAGTCGGGCCGTCTTCACCCAGGCCAATCGAGTCGTGAGTCATGACGTAGACCACGCCTGCCTCAGACAGGGCCGAGAGGCGAATTGCCCCGCGCATGTAGTCGGTGAAGACGAGGAAGGTTGCGCAGTAAGGAATCAGACCGCCGCCGTGCAGGGCGATGCCGTTGCAGATTGCGCCCATGCCGTGCTCGCGCACACCAAAGTGAATGTTGCGATTTTCGTAAGCGCCTTTTTGATAGTCGCCGGAAATTTTTAGCTCGGTCAGGTTGGAGTGAGTCAGGTCAGCAGAACCGCCGATCAGTTCAGGCAGGGCAGGAGCCAAAGCGTTCAGCGTCGCTTCCGAATTCTTCCGAGTGGCTAGTGCCTTGTCTTCGGGTGTGTAGGTCGGCAGCGCATCTTCCCAACCGTCGGGCAGTTTACCGGAGATCATCCGCTCAAACTCAGCGGCTTCCTCTGCATACTTGCTGCGGTAGGTCGATAGCGTCTTCTCCCAATCGGCTTCAGCCTCAGCGCCTTGATCAATCGCCTGACGGTAGCGGCTAAGCGCATCTTCAGGAATCTCAAAGAAGTCGTACTTCCAGTCCAGGTTTTCGCGAGTGGCAATGGTCTCATCGTCGCCGAGCATGGCCCCGTGGATGCCGCCAGTGCCCGCCCGGTTGGGGGAGCCATAGCCGATGGTGGTCGTAATCTTGATCATGCTGGGCTTGTCGGTGACCTTTTTGGCTTCAGCGATCGCCTTCTCAATCCCCGCCAAGTCACTATTGCCATCTTCTACATGCAGCACATGCCAGCCATACGCCTCGAAGCGCTTGCTCACATCTTCTGTAAAGGCAATATCTGTGGAACCATCAATCGAAATATGGTTGTCGTCGTATAGGGCAATCAGCTTACCCAGGCCCAAGTGACCAGCCAAAGAGCAAGCTTCACTCGAAATGCCCTCCATATTACAGCCGTCGCCCATGATGGTGTAGGTGTAGTGATCGACCACCGTGCAGTCAGGCTTATTAAATTTAGCTGCCAGGTGCGCTTCGGCCATTGCCAAACCAACCGCGTTACAAACGCCCTGCCCCAGGGGGCCAGTCGTCACTTCAATACCGGCAGTCTCAAAGTTCTCAGGGTGACCGGGCGTAGTGGAGCCCCATTGCCGGAACTGCTTAATATCGTCAATGCTGACGCTGTCGTAGCCCGTGAGATACAGCATGGCGTACTGCAACATGCAGCCGTGGCCCGCTGAGAGGACAAAGCGATCGCGGTTAAACCACTTCGGATTCTTCGGGTTGTGGCGAATAAACTTATCCCACAGCACAAAAGACATCGGCGCTGCGCCCATCGGCAGGCCAGGATGCCCAGACTGTGCGGTGTTTACGGCGTCAATGGCCAAAAATCTAATGGAATTGATACACAGCGTTTCAAGCGATTGAGTTGCGACAGCCATAGTGGTTTCTTTTAGGTGAACGACGGGGTAGTGGAGCGGTTGGTAAAACTCTCAGGAAGTGAGGCCATTATACTGACGAATCAGCCCTCTCTTAGAGGCCACTGATTGGCCTAATGACTCAGTTTTCAGCGTACTTTTTAAAGGCTAGCGTGACGTTATGCCCCCCAAATCCAAACGAGTTTGACAGGGCGACATCTACCGTTTGATCGCGACTTCTGTCAGCGACATAGTCCAAATCGCAAGCGGGGTCAGGATTGACCAAATTAATAGTGGGGGGCACTTTATCGTTGGCAACAGCCATAACGGCCGCAACGCCCTCAATGCCGCCAGAGCCACCGAGCAAATGACCGGTCATGCTCTTGGTCGAACTGACGGTAATTTTGTAAGCATGGTCGCCCAGTACGGTCTTAATGGCAGCAGTTTCATTGGGATCGTTGACGGGTGTGCTGGTGCCGTGGGCGTTGATGTAGCTAATGTCTGTTGGCGACAGATCACCGTCTTTCAAAGCCAGGCGAATTGAGCGGGTGGCCCCTTCACCGCCGGGAGCCAGACTAGTCATATGGTAGGCATCGCAGCTCATGCCGTAGCCCACCATTTCAGCGTAAATGCGAGCGCCCCGACTCAGAGCGTGGTCGAGATCTTCCAAGATTAAAATGCCGCAGCCTTCACCGAGAACGAAACCGTCGCGATCGCGATCAAACGGGCGACTCGCATGGGTCGGATCGTCATTGCGCGTAGACATCGCCCGTGCCGACGAAAAGCCCGCAAACGTCAGCGGCGTGACTGCCGACTCGGTGCCGCCACTAATCATCGCCTGAGCGTAGCCATTTTGCACCAGGCGAAAGGCATCACCAATAGCGTTAGACCCGGCTGCGCAAGCCGTCACTGGGCAGGAATTCGGCCCCTTGGCACCGGTTTGAATAGCCGTTAGCCCAGCGGCCATATTGGCGATCATCATCGGCACCATGAACGGGCTACAGCGGCTCGCCCCCCGATTGAGATAGATCTCCTGCTGATCTTCCATCACCTGAATGCCGCCGACGCCCGTGCCAATCATGACGCCAATTTGCTCGGCGTTGAGGTCGGTAATGGCTAGCTTGGCATCGGCTAATGCCTGCTTGCTAGCAGCGATCGCAAAGTGAGCAAACCGCGCCGCTCGCTTCGCATCTTTACGATCCATATAGTCCAAGGGGTCAAATCCCTTAACTTCGCCAGCAATTTGGCTACCGTGCTGCGACGGATCAAATGCTGTAATCGTATCAATGCCATTCCGGCCGCTAATCAACCCCTGCCAGTAGTCCTCCAGGGTATTACCAATGGGCGTTATCGCGCCCATACCGGTGATAACAACACGCTTTTTTTCTAAATTAGCCATAGTTTTAAAGGCAACGAGGGGCGGCGGCTTGTCAGGTCATAGGGACAAAACCAAAAGGCCAGAGAGCCTAACTCGATCAACTCAAACGTCGGGAAGCTAATAAAGTGTGGCTGATTTTCTGATAGCCAGGTTTTTGATAGCCAGGTTTTTGATAGCTAGGTTTTTGATAGCTACGGCCCGGTAGCCATGATCCTAGCAAGCGACCCAGATCTAAGCCGCTTTCGACTTAATAAAGTCAACAGCTGACTGCACAGTGCTGATGCTTTCAGCCGCTTCGTCAGGGATTTCAATGTCAAATTCTTCTTCTAGCGCCATGACCAATTCAACGGTGTCGAGCGAATCAGCGCCCAAATCATTGGCGAAGTTAGCCTCTGGCTTGACCTCGGCTTCGTCTACCCCTAACTGCTCAGAAACAATCTTCTGAACCTTTCCTAAAATGTCGTCACTCATTACTGTAGTTACCTTCAAACAGCGGCAAAAGCCCAAAAAAATCACCTAAATAGATACTACTGCGTCGCGACTGTGCTTCAGTAGCCTCTAAAATTTAGGTTTCACCATCTTATAGGAAAGCGTGACCCCCCTGCGCCCTCTCAACAGGTCATTTTGAGCTGACCATTCGGGTAAAACCCTAGAAAATATTACATTCCATAAATTTTTGCCCCCCTAACTGTCGAATCTCTCATCTCCTCAGGATAAACTGCTGTTGGGTTAGAGAACCCTTGCTCGCGGTTGACAGCTAGGGCAGCTTTTGAGCCGGTCGCTGACGATTGGCAACCCTGCAATCATAATTTTGGAGTTTATACTGCATGTCTCATTCAGTAAAGATTTACGATAACTGTATTGGCTGCACCCAGTGCGTCCGCGCTTGCCCCACCGATGTCTTAGAGATGGTGCCCTGGGATGGCTGCCGTGCCGGTCAGATCGCATCCTCCCCTCGGACTGAAGACTGCGTTGGCTGTAAGCGTTGTGAAACGGCCTGCCCGACTGACTTCCTCAGCATTCGCGTTTACCTGGGCGCTGAAACGACTCGCAGTATGGGTCTGGCTTACTAAGCTATCTAGTTACTAAGCTATCTAGTTACTAAGCTGTCTAGCTAGATCTGGACTAAGGCGTCTGGCTTTCTGAAGCATGGCCCTTGAAGCAGACCCTGCGAGGAATCAGTACTCATCAAAATCCCCCGCTGAGCTGTGTAGTTGCACAGGCTAACGGGGGATTTTGATTATTAGTTTGCCAGTGTTAGTTTGCCAGTGGTTTATGAGAGCTGTCTCAAATCTACCTGGCGGCGGCTACTTTTTTGACGGCCAAAACGCTGCCAAGCAAACCAATCCCGATGCCTAAGAAAGCGAGCGCCATCGGTAGCAAAATCCACTGTTGAGGCGTGAGCTGAAGCCCTTTGATCAAAAACGCAATGAAGGCGGGCTGCTGGCTAGCTGAGAGAGAACTGAGCCCAGTCTGAATGGTCAGCAGCAGTCCCCACGATCCACCAGCGCCTACAATCCCAAAGACAGATCCCTGTAGTAAAAAGGGCAGATAGATCCAGCTGCGGGTAGCGCCCACGAGCTGCATGACTTCGATTTCTTGACGACGGGCGATCGCAATCAGCCGAATAGTGGTGGTGACCACAGCGATCGCCGTCAGGCTCAGCAGACTCACCACCGACAAACTCACCCAGCGCAACCCCTGATTGAGGTCACGTAGCTGCTGCACCACCTCACTGACGTAGAGCACATCGCTAACACCGCCCATGCTTTTCAGCGTTCTAGCGAGCTGAGGCACCTGCTCCGCCGCCCGTGCCTTGACCTTGATTTCATCAACCAGCGGGTTACCATTCAGCTGAGAAGAGGCATTAGAAACATCCGACAGACCCAGATCCTCGGTGAGCTGAGCCCAAGCCTGCTCTTTGCTGACCGCTTCAACCGTGACCACACCGGGCAGTTTCTCTATCTGCCCCAGCAGACTGCTAGCATCGACACCGCTCTCTAAGTAGGTGGAGATCACCAGCTGTGAGCCAAACTGGTTGAGCAGCCCCTCTATCTGCCAGCTCGCCTGCAGGCTCACCCCAAATAAAAACAGCAGCACCGTCATCGTACTGATAGCCGCCCAGTTCATCCAGCCGCCCCGCTGCAATCCTCGCAGCGTCTCATGCAGTAAATAATCGGTCTTGGTTAGCGATTTCAGCACGATGATTAGTAGCTCCACAGCCGGGCTTTTCTAGGCTTCAGTTTGCCCTTATCAAAGGTGCTTGATACCAGCTAGCGGTAAATCAGATTTTTTTGCCGCTGCTGAAGCTGCTGAGGCAGATTATTTCGGGTTCGCTCATCTCGAAGTCAGTGCGAGTTGTTACAATAGACTGAATAACCCGATATTTAAACACTCTTTACAGCACCATGGCCGCAGTCATCGAAGTCGAAAAGAAAAAGCTCAAGAAGCCGCCCCTGACCATTTCTTACCTGGGCGATCGCGGCTTGCGTCAGCCCGCAAAACGGGTGGCCAAAATAGATGGCGACCTGCGTGACCTAGTGCGTAAAATGCTGCAAACCATGTACAGCGAAGACGGTATCGGTCTGGCAGCGCCTCAAGTAGCCGTCAATAAGCAATTGCTCGTCGTTGACGCTGACCCTGAAAATGCCGCTGCGCCGCCGCTCGTGCTGATCAATCCTAAGATCACTCGCTACAGCAAGGAGCTGGCGACCGGGCAAGAAGGCTGTCTGAGCATTCCCGGCGTCTATCTAGACGTGGTGCGGCCAACGGCCATTGAAGTCAGCTTTAAAGACGAAGCCGGTCGGCCCGGCAAGCTCAAAGTTGATGATTTGGTGGCCCGCGTCATTCAGCATGAAATGGATCACCTCACTGGCATCATGTTTGTAGACCGGGTGGAGAATGCGATCGCGCTCAATCAAGAGCTTCAGAAACACGGTTTTTCTGCTAGAGACGTAAAAAAAGCTAAATAATCCCAAACTTTCGCTAATAACATACAGCTTGGAGAAAATTCTGTGACCCCAAAAAGCGGTGCATTTCTAGGAATAGCTTGCCTGACGGCGATCGCAGCAGTCGGCTCTATGTTCGAACTCTCATCTGGCGACCCGGACTGGGGCACCGCGCCTACGGCTGTGATTCTGGCCCTCAGCATCCCTGCTGGCATTCTGGCTTTCAGAGCCGCTGTCAAAGATGCCCGCGCCAATATGTAGCGGCAGTTCGCTGCGAGATATAGCAAAAAGCCCCGGTCCAATTGTCTGGACCGGGGCTTTTTAAGGACTGCTAAAAACTACTGACCGTGAGCAGTCAAAGCATGAGCTTATTCATACAGCCAGGGCTTCATCGTCGGCTCCCAACTGCATAGGCTGCCCTCGTCAAACCACAGCTCGATTTCGCTCTTAGCCGTTTCCGGCGCGTCAGAACCGTGAATCAGGTTGCGGCCAATCGTAATGCCGTAGTCACCACGAATCGTACCCGGCTCTGCTTCTACAGGGTTAGTCGCCCCAATCAGCTTCCGCGCCGATGCAATCACGCCATCGCCTTCCCAAACCATGGACACTACCGGAGCAGAGATAATGTAATCTACCAAACCCTTAAAGAAAGGACGCTCTTTATGGACGGCGTAGTGGGCTTCGGCCAGATCCCGCGAAACCGACATCTGCTTGAGGCCCACCAGCGTAAACCCTTTGGTCTCAAACCGGCTGATAATATCGCCGACCAATCCCCGCTGTACCCCGTCGGGCTTGATCATGATAAAACTTCTTTCCACTGCTAAGCGCTCCTAAAACTTGCGTCTGCGAGTAAACCTTTCCTATGCTCAGCAACTGAGGTCGCTTTGTAAAGCCCTGCTCGGCAAAGAGTCGGTAAAGTCGCTATCTAAAAAGAGGTCGAATGCGCTTGACTACCCTCGCACTGCTGGCACTTCTATAGTGATTACCGAGTCAAGGTCGCGATCGCCCCGACTTCTGACAACCGGCAACTGCGCCGTATCGCTACCTGAGGTATCTGTAGCTGGCAGCGCGGTCGGCGCATCGGAGCGCTGACCGCAATCGCGCCGTGAAAGCTGGCGCAGCGTTCGAATTTGCTTGGCGTTGGCCCAAGCAGCCTGAGCCTTCTCTTCGCGGGTGCGCTGCATGTGGGCGCTCTCAGCATGGGCCCAAGCAGCTTCTGCTTGAGCAGTGGCGTGATGCGGAATCTCGCCCGGTACCGTCGCGACATTGAAAACATAGATAATGTCACCACGCAGCGTCGTTTCAAAGTAGGCCGAAAAAGCCTGAGCCTGGGCATTGAGGTAGGCTTGAGCGGATGCGCCGTCAAGCCGACTGTGCATCGCAAAGTCAAGCACGCTGATGCGGCCTTGCTGCCGTTGCAATAGCTGATAAAACTTAGTATTTAGCCGGGCCTGGTGGCGCTGCCGCTGTCGGTGTCGCCTTTGCTGCTGTCGCCATAGCCAGTAGCTCGCTGCCCCCAGTCCAGAGATTGCTAGTACAGGTAGCAGCAGTCGCAATAGCAAAATCACAACCAGGCTGAGCAGACCTAACCCTAGCGCTAAGCGAGATTTGATCTCAAGGTCAGAATGAGATGGCATTGAATCTATATCGATTAAAGGTTTCAAAAAGCTGCCCCTGTACTCTAGTCGCAAGGGTGAATATTGGCTACCTAATAATCTTAAAGGGCTAATTCGGCTAACTGCTCGCTTGATCAGCAGCGTCCGCAAATATTTTGTAAGCAGCGATCGCAATTCTTTCTAGATCTTCGTCCAGTAGCGGCGGCCACTCTACCCGGCTGGTGCGGCTAACTTCAAATAGGTTACGGCTCTCGTACGCGACTAAAAAGAGAGCGTGGGCCAGCTCCCGGTTCAGTGTAGAGCCTCCTTTTAAGCTATCTTGAATGACTTTAAGAGCCAGCAGTAGCGTGGTCACTTGCCCAGGCACTGGCGGCTTTCCCTGACGCAGCCTGCCTAAAAAAGTGTCGTCAGTTTCATACTGGGGGAGGGTCTGGCTGGCGAGCACCTGACGAGCCGTTTCAAAGTCCATCGATCCAAACGCCTGAAAAATCTCAACATAAAATTATAGCAATGCAGGGCAAACGGGGCACCCTGTGGCTATCTAATCAAAACCTACCCTGTGGCTATCTAATCAAAACCTGTTGAAGTCATTTAGGCAAGCTTTACAGAGAATTCATCCTTCAGTCGGTAAACTGCTTAAGAATCGAGTCAGACTGATATAACCTGACGCTGGCACTGCATACTGGCGTTGCGCATACTGGTGTGCTCTCCTGATTTTCTCTATGGCCTACGCTCGTTCGCCCATCCCCGTTCCATTCGTCGATCTTGCCTGGCAGCATCAACCGCTCCGATCAGAAATTTTGGCCATCGTAGAAGCGGCTTTAGATGAAGATAACTACGTCCTCGGCCAGCCGGTTGCCGAGTTTGAAGCGGCCTTTGCCAGTGCTTGCCAGAGCGCTCATGGCGTTGGCGTCGGCTGCGGAACTGATGCGATCGCGCTCGGACTGCGGGCCTGCGGCATCTGCGCCGGGGACGAAGTCATCCTACCGGCCAATACTTTTGTGGCAACGCTGATTGGGATTGTGCGCACAGGGGCGATCCCAGTCTTTGTCGATTGCGATCCGCAGACAGCGCTGATCGATTTAGCGGCAGCAGAGCGAGCGATTACGCCTAAAACTCGGGCCATTGTGCCTGTTCACCTCTACGGACAGATGGTCTCACCAACCGCTCTGCTCGACCTGGCTAAACGCTACAATCTAGTCGTTTTTGAAGATGCGGCCCAGGCTCATCTGGCTGAGCGCGAAGGCTATCGGGCTGGCTCTGTTGGGCTGGCAGCAGCCTTTAGCTTTTACCCCAGTAAAAACCTGGGCGCTCTGGGCGATGGCGGCATGTTGGTGACCCACCAGGCGCTGATCGCGCAAACGGTGCGATCGCTGCGTAATTACGGGGCCACTCGCAAGTATTTTCACACCGATCCGGGCGGCGTCAACAGCCGATTGGATACTATACAGGCAGGCGTATTGCAGCTCAAGTTGCCCTATCTAGAAGGCTGGAACCGCGATCGCAACCGACTCGCTGCTTATTACGACCAGGCGATCACACCGCTCGCTGACTACGGCATCAGACCGATAAAAAACAGCAGCGGTTCGGGCCATGTCTACCACCTCTATGTATTACGAGTCACCACCGATTGCCCCATAGACCGCACCGTTTTACAGCTAGAGCTCAACAGTCAAGAGATTCAGACTGGCATCCATTACCCTACGCCCTGCCACCTGCAGCCTGCTTTTCAGTCTTTAGGCCATGGGCCAGGTGATTTTCCCCACGCTGAGACACTCAGCCAGGAGATTTTGTCATTACCCATGTATCCCGGCCTGACCACAGACCAGCTTGGCCGAGTAGTCAGTGTTATTAAGTCAGCGATCGCCGCTACGCCTGCAACTGCTACGAATCTGACCGTCTGACACCTTAATTTACTCAACAGCGCCCGCTCATCTGCGCCCCTTTATTCCGGCTAATTTCCCATGCTAGCTTCTAAAACCAGACCATCGCTATCGCTTGAAGGAATCATGCTCGGCCTGATTGGCATTCTCTACGGTCCTCTGCTGTGGCACTGGGTAGACGGCTGGCTGAATAAATCCATCAGCATTCAGCACGAATATTTCAGTCACGGGCTGCTAGGAATTCCGTTTGCGGCCTACCTGGTTTGGGAGCGGCGAGCCGCATGGCACAAGCTGCCGCCTCAGATGCACTGGCTGGCCTTTCCCTTACTGCTAGTAGCAGTGCCGTTTTACAGCAGTGGTCTGGTCGATCTGATGAATCTGTCATTGCCGCTGCTGCTAGCGGGTTTGCTCTTAGTGCTGAAAGGCAAACCAGGGTTCAGGCTGCAGTCATTTCCCTGGCTGCTGCTGCTGCTGGCTACGCCCACTCAGCTACCCTACCTGATTGAGCCCTACGTTCTTCCCTTGCAAGGTTTCATCGCATCCGTCGCCGGTTTTATCCTGCAGCAGTTCGGCGTCGATGTCCAAGTCGATGGGATCTATCTATCCGTAAGCAATCAGCTGGTTGAAGTGGCCCCCCACTGTGCGGGTCTAAAAATGCTATTCACCAGCCTTTATATGGGTCTGATACTGGTTTACTGGACAGGTCTCAATCGCTCCCGGCTGAGAACTGGCCTATTCTTCACTGGCATTGTTGCCATTAGCGTAGCGGGCAACATCGTTCGCAATACTGTCCTAGCATTTTTCCACGGCGCTCAAATGACCAGGGCCTTCGACTGGCTGCACGAAAGCTGGGGCGGCGACCTTTACTCAGCGGCTACGCTAGGAATGCTAATTGTCTTAATTCGACTGTTGGAGCAGTACGCACCCGCTAGCCTCAGAGTCAGCGCTACTGTACCCGATGCCCGCTCCCAGGTCTCCCCCCTAAGAAAGTCATCGGCTGAACCAGGTAAAACCGCTGGCAACCCTATCAATACCCGGCCTCATCCGCCTCGACCCGACTACTTCTAACGTCTAGTACTGCCCGCTCTCACCTGTAGCCGCCTGCGCAAAGCAGATTAGCCCTGTGTCTTCTACACTCCCCGATCAGCGCCCTACCAAAAATTCCGTCGTCATGCGGATTGTCGTGGCTGCCCTGGCGCTATTTATAGCCGTGAGCGCCCTACCGCGATATTTCTCTAGCTGGCCTTGGGCGACGCCGCCTCAGCTACCTCACCAGAGCGCCCTGCAAGCTATTCGCGACCAGGGCGTCCCACTGCCTGGCTGGGTAACCGATGAGCAGGTCAAAAATAAGCTCGGTGGCAAGACCTGGTCCATTCAAAAACTATTACCCATTGCTACTGATGGAGACAGTACGGCTGCTCCTGAGAAGAGTGATGCAGGTGTCACATCGCCCGTTTTTCTGCTGTTGCGTCCGCAGATATGGGAAGCAGATCAGCCAGAAGTTGAATGGCTAGATATCAAAGGCTCTCAGCACTGGACTACAGATTCTCATCAAAAATTGTCCTTTGGCGTACCGACTAATCACTCAGAAAATTCTAAAACTGTCCGGATTAGCGGTGATTTCTTCCGTGCATGGGGTCAGGGACAAACCTACGCAGTTTTACAGTGGTACGCCTGGCCTACTGGCGGCAGCGCTTCCCCAGCGCGATGGTTCTGGGCCGATCAAAAGGCGCAGTGGAGTCGCTACGAGAGAATGCCCTGGGTAGCTGTCAGCGTCTGGCTGCCAATTGCCCCACTGAGCGATATTGCGCCGCATCAGGAGACTCTAGAATCTCTTGGTAAAACTTTACAAAAGACGCTGCTACAGAGCGTTTTTACCTCGGCATCTGCACAGATGCCTGGGGGCGGCTTGAGCCGCTATGGGCACAGGGCTCAACTCAAGTCTTGAACCCAAGCCGACTGTTTATTTTGCCCATATAACGCTATCGTCCTGGCTTGTGTTGATTTGATAATAAAGTGAGAAAAGTCTTAGAGATGTGCGTTTTTTAACACTATATTTTACGTGGGTTCGTAAGATGTATTGACCGCCGCGAGTCGCGCTCATAGCCCACATAAATTCGATCAAACAGGTGACAAATCACTTGGTCGCAAGCCCCCTGTCAGTCATTACTAAGCAGTTATGAATAACGGTCTATCAGGTTCCAATAGCACTATCGCGTCCCGGTCTATCGTGACCCGGACAGCCAAACTAATCACCTTCTCGGCCCGCTGTCTAGCAGGTACGCTATGTATTACCAGCCTCATCGGCAGTGCTATACCGGCGCAGGCGCAGGTTGATTTGCCGACGTTGCCCCCGGCAGAGCCCGCTGCACCCGGCGCTACCCCTGTTCAGAATGGGGCTGGCTCTGCTGAGCGATCGCCTCGGCGAGAGGGTTCGGTAGAGCAGGTGCCTAGCTTGCCACCCCAGAATGGCCCCCGGTTTGAACGACCGCTGATAGAACCTAATACCGTCGTCAGGCCCGCTAATCTAGAGTCAACTTTTGATGGCTATCACCTCGGACCGGGAGATTCGATTTTTGTAAGCGTACAGCGCTATCCCGATCTCACCTTTGAGGCTACCCTTGATTTACAGGGTAGAATCATTGTGCCTATTCAAGGCGCCGTGCCGTTTGAGGGGCTGACCCTAGCCGAAGCCGAAGACCGGCTGCGGGGGATTTATAACCAGTATGTAGTTATTCGCGATCCGCGCGACGTTTCCATCACTCTGGTGGCACAGCGCGGGGTGGAAGTGACTATTGTAGGCGCTGTGCAGCGGCCCGGCTTTTATCCGCTCGCCGATCCGAGTGTCGCGACAGCGCTGCTGACTGCTGGTGGCGCGACCCGCACGTCTGACCTACGAGCTATTCAGGTTCAAAGGCAATTGCGACGGGGCGGTGGTATTACTGAAGAAACGGTCAGTGTCGATCTGTTTACCCCCCTAAAAGAGGGCAGTCCGCTACCGAATGTCCGCTTGGAAAATGGCGATGTTGTCGTCATTCCTGAGCTAGATCCTAGTCAGCTAGATGAATATGATCGCTATTTGGTCGCCCGCTCTACCTTAGCTCAGCCGATTATCAATGTGCGCTTCCTCAACTATGCGAGCGGCCGATCTGGGATTGGCACGCTCAATCTTAATAATGGCAGTACATTTATAGATGCAGTTTCGCTGTTGGGGGTCAACCCAGATACGGCCAACCTGGGTGATGTAGCGCTGATTCGCTACGACCCAGAAACAGGCCGAGCAGTCACTGTCAGTCTGGATGCAAAATCCGCCATTCAGGGCGATATCACCCAAAATCCGCCTTTAGAAGACAGTGACATCGTTGTGGTCGGTCGCAACCTCATTGGCCGGGTATCGTTTGCACTGCGAACCATTTCTCAGCCGTTCCGCGATGTCTTTGGCTTCACCAATTTCTTTGAAAACATCTTCAACGACAATAACAATAACAACAGCAACTTTTTCCGCTAGTCAAAGCTGCTTGTAAGCATTCTGGCTTTGACATTACCTCTCTTACCTTTAGTTTGCAGTCGACTTTATGCCTCTGACCTCTCGCTCACTGATCTCTTTGAAGTAGTACCATGGCATCCCCTTTTATCAAACGCTATCTGCTCGCGCTAAACCGCTATAAGTGGCCAGGTTTGTTCACTTTCTTATCTATTTTAGGGGCTTCTAGCGTGGTGGCTTTTCAGCCAGAGCCGCCGCAAGAGTATTACTCAGAGGGCGTGCTGGTCAACAATTCACCGCTGGTTGCTTTTTCAGATACCAGCGCGCAGGTTCAAGATCAGGGGCTTGGCATCATCAATGAGGATTTGCTGCTCTCCGATGTTTTGCTCAATGAGGTATCTGCTGAACTGCGATCGCTGGGCATTGACCTTACCCCCGCAGAACTGGTAGAAAGCACGCGAATTGCAGTGGTCTCGCCTGATGAGGAAGAAACAAGTCCCGGCCTCCGCCAAAGAGTGACGGTGCGCTTTGTGGGCCAAAACCCTGAAGTCACTGAGACTGTACTGAATGTGATGTTTCAGGCGATGGTGGAGCTAAGTCAGGCCACCAACCGAGCCAGACTAGGGGCGATCACGACGGAGCTTGATAAGCGTTTACCAGCCATTGAGGCTGACCTGCGCGAGACTGAACAGGACTTAGAAGCCTATGACCGGATCGAAGGACCGGCCATTCAAGCTTCTATTGATGGCAGTCTGCTCAGCGGTATTACAGGTAGCCAGCAGGAGCAGCGCAACAACCTGATTACGCTGGCAGGGATTGACGCGCAGATGCGCAGCATCCAGTCGCAGCTAGGGATGACGCCCGACCAGGCTTACGCATCATCAGCGCTGAGCGCCGATCCATTGGTTGCTCAGCTACGAGCCCAGATCTCTGAAGCAGAAACTCAGCGGGCGCTGTTGAGAAGTCAGGGACGCAGAGATAGCTTTCCGGCTGTAGAAGAGCTTAACAACAACCTGGCGACCTATCAGCAGCTTTTACAGCAGCGAGCCTCAGAAGTGCTCAGAGGCGATGGCAATGTAGCGCCGATACCGAGCGGCACCCAGACTAATCTGGATCCGGCGCGGGCCGCGCTGGCAAATCAGCTAGTAGCGCTTGACACTCAGCGAGATGCCTTACTCAGTCAGCAGCAGGTGCTGGGCCAGTCAGCTCAGGCCCTGCGGCAGCAGTATGCTGACTTGCCAAATAAGCAGTTAGAGCGCAATCGTCTAGAGCAGCAGGTAGCGCTACGACGGGCGCTGTATGACCGACTGCAGGCTAGCCGGGTCGATGCGGAAGCTGCCGCCGCTGAGACGGTGAGCAGCTTGACGGTATCGAACCCGCCATTTACCGTGCCCAATGAACAAGATCGGCCTGCACCGATAGTCATCTTGCTAGCAGGAGCACTGACCGGCCTGATTGCGGGCGGTGGTGTGGTCTATCTACTCGATATGCTTGATGGCACGGTACGCACTGCTGAAGAGCTAGAGGAGATGTTGCAAGACCAAGAAGTGCCTATGCTGGGTATTATTCCGGCGATGAAGACGCGCTCTGCCCGGGCGGTGCCGATACTGGTGCAGCCTGATTCGATCTATCACAACAGCTATGAGCGGCTTCTGAGTCGGCTGCGCTTAGTGGGTAATGAGGAGAGCTCGATTGGGCCTCGGATGATTGTCCTGACCAGCACTCGCTCCCAGGAAGGGAAGAGTGTGAGTGCGTATAATTTGGCGATCGCCTCTGCCCGAGCCGGCAGGCGTACCCTGCTAGTGGAAGCCGATTTGAGATCGGGGTCTAAAGCCGAAATACTAGGACTGGGCATCGACCCGCAGACCATCTTAGAGCCACTGCGCTACTACAGCGGACAGGTCGGCAACAATGCTCAGATGATATCTCAAGTTGAGAACCTGTACGTCTGTCCGTCACCGGGTCCACAGAGTCAGCCCGCTGGCATCCTTGAATCTAGTGAGATGCAGCGCTTCTTAAAAGATGCTCGCTCCCGCTTTGATATGGTAGTTTTAGATACTCCGTCCCTCACCCGCTGCGACGATGCCCTATTGCTAGAAGAGCAGACCGATGGGATTGTGCTGGTTACTCGGCCAGGAATTACCGAAAAAGCCGTTCTTGCGACGGCTCTTGAAGAGTTAGAGCTGAGCGACGAGGTACGACTGCTAGGCGCTGTTATCAATGCGGTAAGTATGAGTACTGCGCAAGCCGCAGACTTAGGCGATAGGACGGTAGACGACCCGGCTACGCTATCTCGTGAGCCAGAATTTAGCGGTGCGCCGTCTGGACGGATTGACTTCTAGCGGTTAGTTTTTAGTAGATAATAGTCAGGAACTATGTTCAGCAGAGCCTGATCGAACTTCGCTACAGCTAAGTTTGGGCAAGATGATCTTAGGCGGTTACATCGTCGTAGGATAAGCTGTGGCAGGCAGCGCTGTCCTGATTGATGACAGTCAGACTGACGCGGTTTTGTGTGTAACCAAATCCTTAATTTGAAGAGATGACAACTTACTACTACGTAGTGGCTAGCCAGCGCTTTTTGCTAGAGGAAGAACCCTTTGATGAGGTTATAAAGGAGCGCTATCGCCATTACCAATCGCAGGAAAGAGAGATTGACTTTTGGGTGATTAAGCAACCTGCCTTCTTAGAAGCGCCCGAACTGGCCAAAGTCAAGGCTAGTTGCCCCCAGCCGTCGGTAGCTGTAGTCTCTACCAATCAAACGTTTATAACCTGGTTAAAGCTGCGCTTAGAGTATGTGGCAATGGGTGAATTTGAAGCGCCCTCGGCTGCTATTCCAGAGGCGCTCGCCTCTCTGGAAGCAGCGGCGTAAGGCAGCTTGCTCAGCCCCTCTCAACCTCTACCCATTAGCCATGCCATTTTATCGTCCGTTCTGGTTTACCTGCTTGCTCGGTGCGGCACTTAGCTATCCGCTGCTGCAGCCGCTGCACGCCATAGCACAGTCGGCGCTGCCAGCTTGTCCGCCGCCGGCTAGTCAGGAATATCTGCTGCTGGTTAGGGGCAAGACGGAAGCAGAGCGAGCTCAGATCGCCTCGGTCTTACCCTCTGACAATACGGTGTTGGTCTGTCAATACTTAGATGAGGTAGTGGTGCGGGCAGGCGGATTTACCAGTCTGGAGACGGCCAATGCTTGGGCCACCTATATGACCACGGTGGCGGGCTTTGAGAGCTTCGTCTCAAGACCAGCAGCAGCAGAGCAGGTAGCAGCAGCTAGCACCACCACTGAAGTCGGAGGCGCTAGCAATGGTGATGGGGCCAATGAGGCTACCTACCAGCCTCAACGACTAGGGGCTGGCTATGCGGTGCTTGTAGAGTACGGCGATCGCCCGGAGGTGGCGACGACGGTAGGCCAGGTGGTCAGACCGGTCGGTTTAGCCGTCTATCAGCAGCGTTCCTATTTGCTGGCTGACTACACAGGCGATGCTGATAGCGCAGCGATTACTTTGCAGCGGTTGAGCGATGCTCAGCTAGCAGCTATTTTGGTGGATGCTCAACAGGTAGTGCGGCTATCTGCTGAGGTGGCTCGCTAAGTTTGAGTTTGGGGCTGGCTGTGCGATTCTCCTGATGATCACCCTGCCTAAGCAGCGGGCGCGGCTAACCAGGCAATGACGACACCCAGCGCTGAGCCGACAATGACTTGAACAGGGGTATGGCCCAGCAACTCCTTGAGCCGATCCTGGTTGAATTCGGCATGCTCTTGAAATAGCTCATCCAAAATTTGGTTGAGGACTTTCGCTTGCTTGCCTGCCGCCTGCCGAACGCCCGCTGCGTCGTACATGACAATCACCGCAAATACAGAGGTGACAGCAAAAGCGGGCGTGTTCCAGCCGATGGTTTGCCCGACTCCGCAGGCTAAAGCGGTAACCAGGGCGGAGTGAGCGCTGGGCATACCGCCGGTTTCAACCAGCACTCGGGGGTTAATAGAGCGGTGCTGAGCAAATTCAACAATCAGCTTCAGGGCTTGAGCGGTGATACAGGCAACAAGGGCTACCCACAGTACGTGATTTTGAAAGATTTGATTGAAGTCCTGCATGAGTCAGTAATACGGGCCGGTAAGCGGACAATTTGTGAAAAACAGGCTCAGTAGGCGTGGGTATCAATGGGTGCGAGCGGTGATGTAGCGGGCGATCGCCATCAGCGGCAGCGCCCTATGATCAAAACCAGCGAGTTCGGCGTTGGCCTCGCTCACGAGCTGCTGAGCCTTGCGCTGCGAAGCTTCTAACCCCCACAGGCTGGGGTAGGTAGCCTTTTGCGCGGCGACATCTTTACCCACTGTTTTACCCAGTGTCTCTGCGGTGGAGGTGATATCAAGCACGTCATCGACGATCTGAAAAGCCAGCCCGATCCGCTGGGCATAGCGGCTAAGACGCTCTACGACGAACGAGTCAGCCCCAGCTAAAATCGCCCCAGCGGTCACTGAGACCTCTAGCAGCGCCGCTGTTTTATGCATGTGGATATAGGTGAGGGTCTGTTCATCGACGGCGGTACCTTCAGAGGCAAGATCGACAATCTGGCCGCCTACCAGCCCGTCTGCGCCGACGGCTCTTCCCAGCTGGGCAACCACCTTTAAGATCTGTTGAGGCTGAGCGCCACCCTGACCTTGAGGGGTTTGGGTAGCGATGAGTTCAAAGGCATAGGCTAGCAGCGCATCGCCTGCTAAGACGGCGACATCCTCACCGTACACTTTGTGGTTGGTCAGCTGGCCCCGGCGATAGTCGTCATTGTCCATCGCTGGCAGGTCGTCGTGGATGAGCGACATCGTATGCACCATCTCTAGGGCGCAGGCGGTAGGCATCGCGATCGCCGGGTCAGCGCCGAGTAGCTCACAGGTAGCCAGACATAGAATGGGTCTGAGTCGCTTACCGCCTGCCATCAGCGAATAGCGCATCGACTCGTAGATGGTTTCAGGGTAAACCACGGGCAAGATGCGATCTATCGCGGCTTCGACCTGCGATCGCCGGTCAGCTAAATAGCTTTTGAGGTCAAAGGTGCTAGGGCTATCAAGATTTGTAGTCACCATGGGAGGCTAGTAGAGAGGTTGGATTTTAAGCGATAGATTTGATTTGCAGGCGATCGCAATAGCTGGCGATCGTATTTTCTAGCAGCATGGTCACCGTCATCGGGCCAATCCCGCCGGGTACCGGGGTAATCGCAGCCGCAATCGGTTCGACTGCGGCAAAATCGACATCGCCAACGAGCCTGGTTTTGCCGCCGCTAGGTTTGCCGCTGCTAGGTTTGCCGCCGCTAGGATCATTTACCAGGTCGGGCACCCGGTTGATCCCCACATCAATGACAGTCGCACCTGGCTTAACCATGGCTTGGCTAACAAAGTTAGGAATGCCAACAGCTGCTACTAGAATATCGGCTGAGCGCGTGACTTCAGCTAAATTCTGGGTTTTTGAATGGGCTAGAGTGGGGGTAGCGTTTGCCGCTAACAGCAGCAGCGCCATGGGTTTGCCCACTAAAATGCTGCGCCCTAGCACCACTGCCCGTTTGCCCGCCAGGGGAATGTGATAGGCATCGAGCAGTCGCATGATGCCAGCAGGTGTGCAACTGCGCAGACCGGGCTCGCCTCTGACTAGCCGACCCAGATTGATCGGATGCAGACCATCGGCATCTTTCTCAGGATCAATCAGGTTGAGCAGGGCGGTCGCGTCTAAGTGGTCTGGCAGCGGTAGCTGTACCAAAATACCGTCTACCTGTGGGTTTTGATTGAGCGCCAAGATTTCATCGGCGATCGCCTGCTGCGAACTGTCCGCCGGCAAGTGCTTTCCGAGCGAAGCGATACCCATGCGTTCACAAGCTTTTTCTTTATTGCGGACATAGGCCATGCTCGCAGGGTGATCCCCCACCATCAGCACAGCCAGGCCGGGCGGTCTGCCATGGTTGGCCTGCCACGTCTGGATACTGGCCAAACGGTCGGTTTGAATCTGTTTCGCGAGAGCTTTCCCGTCGAGGAGTTGAGCCATAATGTTAGAATCAGCAGACCTCATATCGAGGAGGCCGAGCAAGCAGCTAGGGCAGCTAGTCAGAGGATCAGCATGACCAGGGCATTTGCATGAGAGTACTGAAACCAGATTACCAAAGCGCTGTAGAAAAAATCTGATTTGGTTGGGCCTTTCCCCGATGTATTTCCTCTGATGTATTTCTTCTGGAATCGTAGAATCTATTGACCGATACCAGTCGTGGGAGCATTCATATGAAGCCTCGTTTTGAGCTGTCTAACATCGTCAGCAGGATCACGCTGCGCTCAGTTCAGCATCAATCAGTTTTGATGCTTTGCGGTTTGATACTCAGCGGCTGTACCACAACTGAAATGCAGCTGGAAGCGCCACTCAATACGCCCATTCCGCTGCCCGCTGTTCTTCCGGGTCAATCGGCGATCGCCATCGACTCGCTAGCGGCTGACAAACAAGATGAAACCGTCGTCGTTACGGGAACCGTAGCCCGGCGAGTTCCCCTTTTAGCAGGCTGGCTTTATCTGCTGCAGGATGAGACGGGTAGCCTTTGGGTGATGACTCAGCGCCCCGCAGCGCCTGAAGTGGGTGATCAGGCGACTGTAGAAGGGCTAGTACGCTACGAAACCATTGCGGTCGAAGCGATTGACGCCAGTGAAGTTTACTTAGAAGAGCAGTCCTATCGCCAGATAGACAGCTAGCCGGGATGACTATCTACTCAGAGCATCCCATTACTCGCACGAGCTTTGGTCTAATTGACCAGGAAGTAGGCTCCCATCACTTTACTGCAGCTGAGTACGCGGTGGTACGGAGGGTGGTTCATACGACGGCTGATTTTGACTTCATGCAGCTAATGCGTTTTAGCGGTCAACCCTTCAGCGCGGCTATGAGGGCTTTTCAAAAAGCTCAGCCGATTATCACCGATGTGTCTATGGTGGCAGCGGGAATTGGCACGGTGGCCGCTAAAACCTGGCAGTCTCCAGTAATGGTGGCAGTACAGCAGTCCGAGGGTTCCTCACCTACCCAAACGCCATCTGTCTCAACGCTGCCCGTAAAGACTCGCAGTGCTGACGGTATGCGAGTTTGCGCTCGCGCCTATCCGGAAGCCATTTTTGCTGTGGGCAATGCGCCCACAGCGCTGCTGGCGCTCTGCGAAGGAATCGCGAATAGTGACTGGCGGCCTGCGTTAGTGATTGGGGCACCCGTTGGTTTTGTCAACGTGGTGGAATCTAAGCAAGCGCTGGCCGAGCTAGCGGTGCCTCATATATTGGTGACCGGACGTAAGGGCGGCTCCGCAGTCGCGGCAGCTATCTTAAACGCGCTGATGATTTGGGCCTGGGAACAGTCACTGTGAATATTACTAAGTGCCACTGATGCCGGATCAATCTGAGTTCGATCAAGCGTTACCGGTTATTCAGGTAGTTGGCGTAGGGCTTTCCGGCGCTAAGAGCCTATCGACCGGTGTTCTGAGTCTGGTAGAGTCAGCCACTCTTTTAGTGGGCGCTCAACGTCATCTCAATGCCTTTGAGCGGAGTGATACGGCTATAGAATCTTGGCCGCTCGGCAATTTTACTCAGGTGTTTGCTGACTTGCGATCGCGCCTCCAAGCCCATCCCAAGACCCGCGTAGTCGTATTAGCGTCGGGCGATCCGCTATTTTTTGGCATTGGGCGGCTGCTATTGACGCTATTTCCGGCTGAGCAGCTGGTCTTTCATCCGCAGGTCAGCGCGATGCAATTAGCATTTAGCCGGCTGAAGCTGCCCTGGCAAGATGCCACGCTGGTCAGCGTGCACGGACGGAGCGAGCAGCCGCTGATGCAGCCGCTAAAAAGAGGCGATGCCAAAATTGCTGTGCTGACCGATAGCGTTTTAACGCCTGGGGCGATCGCTGCCCTGATCACCGCGCTCGATTTGCCAGTGCGCTATGGCCTGTGGGTCTGTGAAAATTTAGGTGACGATGCGCGTGAGCGGCTCAGCGTATACTCGCCCGACCAATTTGAGCAGCTCCAGCAGCAGACCTTTGCCCCTCTGAATGTCGTTGTGCTGCTACGTCAGCCAGATGAGACAGATAGCCCGACTTCTCAAAAACGCCTGCCGCTAATTGGCCTACCAGACGCCGCTTTCAAAGGGTTTCCTGATCGCCCAACGCTGATGACTAAGCGGGAAATTCGGCTGCTGATTTTAGGAGCTCTAGCCCCCCTAGACGGACAGACGATTTGGGATATCGGCGCAGGTACCGGGTCAGTCAGTATAGAGCTCAGTCGGCTGTGCCCCAACGCCCGTCTTTACGCCATTGAAAAAACCGCCATGGGAGCGGCGCTGATTGAGCACAATGCTCAGCGACTGGCGATCGCCCCTATCAACGTCGTTCACGCGCAGGCTCCTACAGCATTAGATTGCCTACCGCAGCCAGCACGAGTCTTTATCGGTGGCAGTAGCGGCCAGCTCGCAGCCATTCTCAACCTGCTGAATCACCGAATGCTAACAAATTCAGCTGATTCTAACGCCCCAGCAGACGCTCGTATCGTGCTCGCCCTAGCAACCGTAGAACACCTCAATCAGGTCATTAGCTGGGTGAAGTCAACACCTGAAAACACCTGGCAATATCAGCTCACTCAAATCAACATTTCGCGTTCGTTGCCTATTGGGCCGCTAACTCGGTTTTCGCCGCTAAATCCAGTGACGTTAGTGACGCTATACCCACACCTTACCCAGCCAGCTCAATGACGTTACTCAGCCGCCTCATCAACATCATCATCTTTGGTGTGGCCGAGCTGTTCGAGCTTGATATGCTTGTAGCCCAGCTTGATTTGAAACTCGTCTCCAGGCTTGAGCCCCATCTCTTGAGTGTAGGTAGAACCGATCACAATTTGGCCGTTTTTATGAACACTCACCCGATAAGTTGGTTCGCGTCCCCTACCGTCTTTTGAGCCTTCAGGATTCAGGGAAATGCCTTTCGCTTCTAGGAGAGCATTGTAAAAATCAGCTAAGTTAGCCCGAACTTGATTATCTTTGGTCAGCGTGTAGTAGCCACACCCCTGCGCCCTTTCTCTCTTAGACAGATGAGCTAGCTCGTCAAACTTTTGAAGTAGTGCTTTCCCCTTTAGCGGCACATTTTTTTCAGCCATGATCTTTGAACGTTAACGCTTGAAAGTTTACAAAAAGCTCTGTGGGGATACCGCTCGCCTGTAGTGATTCATGCGAGCGCACGAAAAAATATTATATAACCGCAACAGTCAATAGAAACTGTAGTGAAATTGCAGTGCGGCAGATAGAAACATATATCGGCATCAATATATATTTCAACCCCCAGCGACAGAGATTTAGCCCAGAGCGGCTGTCGGATCAGCTGCTCGTCACCTCTAGTGCACTTTGGATCCTTCTTAGGCCATACTTAAATTGTTATAAAGCAAATATTCTAATTTTCTATTCTATTTTTTTGCTGTCATTCTAATTGCCTTAGGTTATATCTTTAGATGCTAGCGAGCAACCTATTAATTTGCCTATCTCTTGTAGAAGGTTTTATCTATACGAAGCAAGTTAGACCCTAACAGCATTATTTTTCTAACAATTCTTATAGGATGCTTTCAGCTTAATGAATGTAATCTGACGAATCGAGCTTTGTCCAGGGTTGATCTAGCGTGTAATAAGATATCAATACAGATGCAATCCTATCTAGCTATTTTATGACTACATCACCGCCAAAAGACCAGCCTACTCAGCCAACCTCGCCAAATGACGCACCGCCTAGCTTTGGATGGACCCGGTACGCTGAGCAAATTAACGGGCGGTTTGCCATGATCGGGTTTGCTGCTTTGCTGGTAACGGAGTTTCTGACCCGCCAAGACTTCTTTACGTGGATTGGGCTCCGCTAAGCGTCAGGTTAGCCTTGGGCGTTGCCCTGACGGCGGCCACTAAAAAAGGAGCAGAGTGTGCAATACACCTTACTCCTTAACCAGCAAAGGCTTGTCAGATGAGCCCCGTCAAAAATAATAATATCTGGTGAAGTGAGATAGCCTATTCGCTAGCGACCCACTCCTAGCAACGCTGCTACGCTATGCACAGCTAGACCTGTGAAAATCTTAAGAATAGATCTACGCTAGACCTGTGTTCGCGCCCTGACGACCAGTAGCCAGTTCTACTTTGACAATCGTACCGCCCATCTTTTGGATGCGCTGCTGCTCTTTAAACCAATTGTCGTAAGGAACTAGCTTTGTAAAGTAGGTGTTCTGTAGCTCGCGCTGAGTGCGAATCCTGGTTTGGCTCGGAACGCAGGCAGTCACTTTAAACATTCGCATAACAAGGGGCCTCTCTGGTATCTGAAACCTGAACTTTTTGAATTCAAACGCTATCTAGAAGTCTGATAAGTCAATGCTAACCAATCAAAGCCTCTCAGGTAATAAGAAGGGTTCAACGCCTCCTTCTGCTAAGCCTTTAATTTTCTAACACTCACCCCAGACTTCTAGACAGAGAAAGTTAGGATCATCAAAAATCAATGAATCCTATTTTGATGGAAGCGGATCAGCTCGCGTAGAGCCAACCGTCATCGAGGTAGACTACCTGCCTGCTAGCTTAAGCCAGAGCAGATATAGTCGAAGTAAACGCCCATTTCTTTGCCAGCATCAGCGCCGACCAAGCTAGCAGTGACTTCTTTCATAGCCTGAATGGCCTGAACAGTTGCACCAACCGGAACGCCTAGCGAGTTGTAGGTCTCTTTCAAACCGTTGAGCACGCGCTCATCGAGAATGGAGGGATCACCTGCAAGCATTGCATAGGTGGAGTAGCGGAGGTAGTAGTCGAGATCGCGGATGCAGGCAGCATAGCGACGGGTCGTGTACATGTTGCCGCCGGGGCGAGTGATATCGGAATACAGCAGGGACTTAGCCACTGCTTCCTTCACGATTTCAGCCGCATTAGCACTGATGGAAGTAGCCGCACGAACGCGCAGCTCACCAGTTTGGAAATAAGCTTTGAGCTTATCCATTGAAGACTGATCGAGGTACTTACCTTGAACGTCTGAAGCATTAATAACAGCAGTAATTGCGTCTTGCATAGGTGCGCTTCCTTAAAGTTGACTTTGAATGATGAAAAAACGAGGGCAGCCGAGGCCTACTGCAGACCGCCAACCACGTAGTCGAAGTAAGAGGCAGCTTCGGTCGCATCTTCTCCAGACATCATGGAGCCAGCAACGTTCTTCATGCAACGGATTGACTCAGCCATCGCAGGGATGGAGGTGCCAAGGGAGTTGTACATTTCACGAGCGCCGACCAGGCCAATCTCTTCGATTGGGGTAACGTCACCTGCGACTACACCGTAGGTGATCAGACGCAGATAGTAGTCCATATCGCGCAGGCAAGTTGCGGTCATCTCTTCGCCGTAGGCGTTGCCACCAGGGGAGACCACATCAGGGCGCTTTTGGAATAGCTGGTCACCAGCTTGCTTAACGATGCGCTCACGGGACTCAGTCAAGACCTGGGCGATGCGCACACGACGCTCACCAGAGGTAACAAAACCCTTGATGCGATCTAATTCGCCGGGGCTGAGGTAGCGGGCCTCAGCGTCGGCATTCACGATTGACTTCGTGACTATACTCATTAATGGATTCCTCCGAAAGAATAAACCAGATGAGTGCAACTGGCTTTCAAAAAACAAACAGCTAAGCTTTAGTCAGCTATCTCAATCTCTAACCCTACATGCCAATGCCCTGCGAACTGCTGTGCAGCTTTAAGAGCATTAACCGGCAAGAACGAGAGGAGAAGTGACGAAGGGCCTACCGTAGAGAATCAAACTTTTCCGCTTGCAAGCAAACAAGATATCAGTTCATCAGATCTACGCTTTGAGTAAGCTCATCTTGTTCGGCTCAGCTACCTTCCGTAAACATTTTCCGGCATTCCGCTGACCTTCTTAGAGGTTTGGAAATATTTCGTAATAAAGATCCTCAGAAATTGATGAGCAAGGCAAGTTCAGCCCAGTAGTCTGTACCGTGCGGATAAGGGGCGCAAAATGTTGCGCCCTTCACAGAGCATTGAACGATTGAGTTGCTTGCTCGTGGCTCCGTGCCTATTCTCCCGTAGCGCTTGCCATTAACGGCAATTGTTCGACGGGCATAGTTGAATCTGTCGGCTCAAAGCTAGGAACGACAACTTCGGCGCTTTGTTTGGTTAGACGGTTGTAGAGAATCTCAGTGTTAGGGAAATTAGCCGCTGGCAGCGTGGGGAAGCGCCGGTAGGGCACGGTATCCTCACCAAAATACTGAGCATACTCTGGGGTATCTACTAAGGCTCGGATAAAGCCACGGATACCTTCAGCCGCCAATATTTTGTTGTATTTGCGAATCTCTCCTTGGTCTTGAGGCGCTCTGCCCAGGAAGTGTTTGGTTCCCAGCTCAATCACCTTGGTGTTGGGGTAGGGGGCGTAGAACTCTTTGATATAGAGTCTAGAGCAACCCAGTCCCTCAATGAATTCTTTGAGGTTGATCTCACTATTGCTCAGCTTGCTCTCAAGCTCAGAGAACTCGCTGGCCTTAACAACATAAGGGGCAATGTCGCGTTCGAAGATCTGCCGGTAGGCCGCTTGTGCCACCGTTTTGACAGCTTTCTTATCGGCAGTGTTAGTGAGTTTGAAGATCTTCTTCTGCTCGCGCTGTACGCTCACACCCTGGCGGATGCGCTGCTTCACTTCAGGCGTAGGCCGCTCTGTAGACACAGCGCCTAGCTCAATGAAGCGAGGTGTGCTAGCCTTTTCTACCCGAGCGCCGGTGTCTTGGATGGAGCCGACTCTGAGCGATCGCATTGCCTGCCCTGCTGGCGTCAGGTAGCGCTCGTAAGGCACCGTATCTTCGCCGAAGCACTCGGTATACTCCTGAGAATCTACAATCGCGTCAACCAGCGCGTAGAAACCTTTTTTCGCACAGATATCGAAGTACTTATTGGTCTCTTGTCTGCCGTAGGTCGGACGCCCCAGCAGTCGGCGGTGAATGAACTCCACAGCCTTCATCACGTACAGCGAAGTCCAATAGCGCTTACGAAAAGTCTCTGACTTGGCAATGGCTCTGACGAAGTCGCGAACGTTGATTTCGCCTGTCTCCAGACGATTTTCAGCGACTTTGAGGCGCTGTCCAGCAAATACATCGTAGCCAAACACCTGACGGTAGATGGCGTCGATAATTGTCCTTGTGGACTTTTCGGTGAACTTGACGCTGGCTGAATTGTCGCCTGTGTAGGCATTCTGCTGCAACTTGAAGACCTTTGACCCCAGAGAGCCAGGCGCTTCGGGCCGCGCCGCTGGATTGCTGACCTGGTTATTGATACCTGCGCCCCGATGGATCAGGATGCGCCGGGTGTCTTTATTAAAGGGAGCTGGGCTGCTGCTAGGATTGCGCGTCTCTTTCGGGAAGATTGCGCCAAACTGAATCTCTAGCGGATCGTTACCTGCGCCATAGACATGCTGGTCGGGCAAGGGCTGCTCATACGAAGCAAACAGCGTGACGAACTGAGGCACCTTACGGAAAGGCGCACTGTAGTTAAACAGATCTTGTTGCGCTCCCCAGTTACGACACTCTTGAGCTTCTTGACCCAAGCCGCGAATATAGGGAACGGTTTCTTCGCCGAAGTAGTCGGCATATTCCTTAGAATCGACCAGGGCGTCGATTAACTTCGGCAGGCCGCCTTCAGAAACAATAGAGAAGTACTTTTGCACTTCTTCTCTGGAGCTAGGGCCGCGACCGAGAATATGACGGAAAGCCAGTTCTAGCGCCCGGCTGTTGATAAAGGGCTCGTAAAATTGCTTGCGATAGAGCGGTGACTTGGCTAAGCGGCGAATGAATTCCTTCATAGAAATCTCGCCATTTTTCACCTTCGACTCCAGGTCGGAAATCGACTGCGAGTAAGCGCGGGTGATATCGCGCTCAAACACCTGACGATAGGCCGCCTTGATAATATCGATTTTCTCAATCGAAGACAGGCCCGTCTTCATGGCGTAGATAGGCCGACGCTCTGAGGCGTTGTAGTAGATTTGGGGTAGCTGTAGCCCTTGCAAATCATTAGACTGGCGCTGGCGCAGTTTAACAGAAGGCGTCGGCCCCCGAAACTCAGTGAGCATGACATCGAAGTACTGACGCAGGATGTCTTGAGCTTCTGGGTCGTCTTTGAAATAGCCGACTGAAGCGCCCCGCATAGTTTGCAGCGCCACCAGAGTAGCTGGCGTAGAGCAGGCGTTTTCGATGATTTCGCGGAGGCCGCGCACGTTCACCTTAATAATGTTGGGATCGCCTGCGACGATCGCGTAGGTGAGGTAGCGCAGAAACCAGCTCATGTCCCGCAGGGACTTTTGCATGTTACTGGGGCCATAGCGAGCTACGTTAATCGGTCTGAAGCCAGGGGGGGTAGGCCCGACTTCGGGATTGTTAACCAGTAGGTTGCGGACGCTGTCTAAAATGCCGCCGCTGCTATTCTTGGTATCGACAAAGGTAGAAGTGCCTAGCTTGGTCGATTCTTTTTCGTCTAGCGCCACGCCGCCTCGGCTCATTTCCATCGGCGCGTCACCTGGCTTCTCCAGGTATGACAGGGCAGAGCCGCCAGTGAAGATACGGTTAGCCGCCTGGGAAATGATCAGCTCGGAGTAGCGAGTCACGGTCTGGGCGATCGCTAATCGCTTCATACCCGAACTAAAAAAAGTCTTGAGTTCACCGAGTTCGGTGCGCTCCATATAGCGGTCTTTTTGCTCCGCCTGAGCAATCGTGGAAGCGGGCAGGGTCTGGTAAAGTTGGGGCCGTGCTACAGAGCTGCCGCCACTGGCTGTCACTGTCATGGGTTCTCAAAGACTCCCTATATAAGAATGAGGACTCGTTAAAAGCAGTTGGTTGGGTTTCGTGTTCTCAGAGTAAAACGATTTGGAAAGGCGACTGCGGTATTGTTAAGAACCGTATTGTTTAATCGGATACCGTTACTGCGTGAGGGCTTGCCAGAACCTATCCAAAACTGCGCAAACCTTTCCCCCGACGATCATACGAGATCGTTTGAACTCTCTGAGAGTAGAGTTAAGTTTTGTAGCTTTTGTTTTCCTTCGGTTTTGCATCACTGGGCGTACCAGGTGATGCTATGAAGGTGATCTTTGAATATCTACTCAGTGAACAGTGACTATGGCAGAGTCTTCTTCGGCAGCGCGTTCAGATTCGGCAGTCAGTTCGGCTGTTGCCCAGCTTTATGATACCTATCCCTTTCCGCCTGAGCCGCTGCTAGATGAGGCTCCTCCTGGCTACAACTGGCGCTGGCACTGGCCCTCTGCCTATAGCTTTTGTACGGGCCGCAAGCCGTCGCGCGACCAGGTGCGAATTTTAGATGCGGGCTGCGGTACGGGGGTCGGCACCGAATATTTGGTTCATCTCAACCCGGCGGCTGAAGTGGTGGGGATTGACCTGAGTGCAGGCGCGATCGCCGTGGCTACTGAGCGCTGTCAGCGATCTGGCGCAGATCGAGTCGCGTTTCACAATCTCAGTATTTATGATGTCGATCAGATTCCGGGTGAATTTGACCTGATTAACTGTGTGGGCGTGCTGCACCATCTGCCTGACCCGGTCAGAGGCATTCAGGCACTGGCTAAAAAACTAGCTCCCGGCGGCATTTTCCATATTTTTGTCTATGCGGAACTCGGGCGTTGGGAAATTCAGCTGACCCAGCAGGCGATCGCGCTACTGCAAGGCGATCGCCGGGGCGACTACAAAGACGGCGTCCAGGTAGGCCGCACGCTGTTTTCATCCCTGCCTGAGCAAAACCGGCTGCGAAAACGAGAGGAGACCCGCTGGGCACTCGAAAATCAGCGAGACGAATGCTTTGCCGATATGTACGTGCATCCTCAAGAGATTGATTACAACGTCGAGACGCTGTTTGATCTCGTTGATGCTTCTGGCCTCGACTTTGTCGGCTTTTCTAACCCGCCCTATTGGGATCTGTCCCGGCTGATTGGCACCGCGCCTGATCTGGTAGCTAGAGCCGAGAAGCTTTCGGAGCGCGATCGCTACCGACTAACTGAGCTGCTCGACCCGGAGGTAACTCATTTTGAATTTTTCCTCAGCCGACCGCCGCTCGAAAAAACCAACTGGACTGATGATGAACTGCTGCTAACGGCCATTCCCGAGCGCCATCCCTGCATGGAAGGCTGGCCTAGCCGCAGCTTTTTTAACTACGACTATCAAGTTGTCTCGATTACAGAGGCAGAATTTGCCTTTTTAGAAAAGTGCGCGCCTGAACAGGGCCGGCCAGTCGCTGATATCCTGCCACAGAGCGGTTTGTCGATAGACGGGGTGCGATCGCTACAGACCCGACAGCTAATTATGTTAGCGCTACCACAAAACTGATGCCCGTTCTCTGGTCAAAACTTTTTTGCTAAGTATTGTTGCCATGATATGATCAGCCTTGGTTTGGCACAGGTTAACCCTGTCTTAAATTGACTGGTTTGACGAACTTTTTCCGCATTTTGCCGCTGTGACTTTTGCCGAAAAAACAACTAAAACGCCAGATGAATCCTTAGCAACTGAGGAATCAGACCAGGCTGAACAGGAGCCGGCTGCGGTACAACTGCCGCCCCCGACTGGAACGGCCATGCAAGATTACTATCAGCTGCAGCAAACCCTGCTCAGGCTGACGGTTGCCTTCAGTGCGGTAATTTTCCTCTTTGTTTGGGGCTTTTACTCGCTGAACACAGCGCTCAACTATGTGATCGGTGCCTGCACGGGCGTGGTTTATCTGAGAATGCTGGCCAGAAGCGTCGGCAAGATCGGTCGAGAGGCCCCCAAGTCGAGTAGCGGACGGCTAGCCGTCTTAATCGGCGTGCTGGTGGTGTCAACGCAGTGGCAGCAGCTATCGGTGCTGCCCGTCTTTTTGGGATTTTTGACCTACAAAGCCGCGCTGATTACATTCGTACTGTGGACGGCTGTCTTGCCTCAGAAAAAGGCGATGTAAGCCAGTATCAGCGCAAACTCGAAAGAGACGAAGAGAAGTAAACGAAGAGAACTAAACGGCGATGCTAAGCACCCTGCACTTTTTTGACCCTGCACTTTTAGCCAAGCTAGAAGTCGGTCAGCACTATTACTGGCATATTGGCGGCTTAAAGCTGCACGGTCAGGTATTTCTGGTTTCTTGGTTCGTATCGGCGCTGCTGATCGGCGTGGCCTTTTTAGCTACCCGAAAGGTGGAGCGTATTCCATCTGGGCTGCAAAATTTTATGGAGTATGCGCTGGATTTTATTCGCGACCTGGCCAAGGATCAAATCGGTGAAAAGGAATATCGCCCCTGGGTGCCTTTTGTCGGTACGCTATTTTTGTTTATTTTCGTCTCTAACTGGTCGGGCGCGCTGATTCCCTGGAAGCTAATTCGCATTCCGGGCGGTGAGCTGGCTGCGCCAACCAACGACATCAATACAACCGTGGCGCTGGCGCTGCTGACCTCTCTGGCTTACTTCTATGCTGGCTTTCGCAAGCGTGGGCTGGGCTATTTTGCCAAGTACATTGAGCCCACCCCAATCTTGCTGCCGATTAACATCTTAGAAGACTTCACCAAGCCCCTCTCTTTGAGCTTCAGGCTGTTTGGCAATATCCTGGCAGATGAGCTGGTGGTTGCGGTACTGGTGCTGCTGGTGCCTTTATTTGTGCCATTGCCAGTAATGGTGCTGGGGCTATTTACCAGTGCAATTCAGGCGCTGATCTTTGCAACGCTGGCGGCTGCTTACATTGGTGAAGCCATTGAAGGGCACGGTGAAGAACACGCTTGAGCTTCAGGTTTGATTTCAGGCTAGATTTTGGGAGCGATCGCCGTTCCTTGAGAGATAGAGACTCTCATTAATCTCACTCTTTACTGACTCACCGCCCTGCCTAGTTCTAGGACAGGTCAGCCGGGGAGTCAGCATTACACCTAAACACCACAAGGAAAAACATCATGAATCCTACTATTGCTAGTGCATCTGTCATCGCAGCGGCTTTGGCTGTTGGCCTCGCTGCTATCGGCCCTGGTATCGGTCAGGGTAACGCGGCAGGTCAAGCTGTAGAAGGTATCGCTCGTCAGCCCGAAGCTGAAGGCAAAATTCGCGGCACCCTGCTGCTGAGCTTGGCATTTATGGAAGCACTAACTATCTACGGTCTGGTGGTTGCACTCGTTCTCTTATTTGCTAACCCCTTCGTATAAATCGTCTCCCTATGGGGCATCGAAAGCGGGGTATTCAGCGCAATGCTTTGCCCCGCGCTTTCTAAATTTTGAATCTAGAGAAGAACCATGTGGACGGGACTGACATTACTCGCTGTTGAGGCTGTTGAAGCAACTGAAGAAGCCGGGGGGCTGTTTGATCTAGACGCGACCCTGCCGCTGATGGCCATTCAGTTTCTGATTTTGACGGCTGTGCTCAAAGCCATTTTTTACGATCCGCTAGGTCAGGCCATTGATGAGCGCGACGCCTACGTGCGCACCACGAAAAGCAACGCCCAAGAGCGCTTGGCTAAAGCTGAAAAGCTGGCTACTGAGTACGAGCAGTCGCTGGCAGCGACGCGCCGTGAGGCTCGCAGCGTGATTGAGTCGGCCCAAGCCGAGGCTCAAAAAATCGCAGATGAAAAGCAGTCAGTCGCACAGCAGGAGGCAGCAGCCCAGCGCGAATCTGTACAGCAGGAGCTAGACCAGCAGAAGACAGCCGCTTTAACCCAGCTGGAAACTCAAGTAGACGCACTGAGCGAGCAAATTCTAGGAAAGCTGCTAGGTTCAGCAGTATGAGCGGCATCGCGATGCGCTCAATCCAGATCTGAAGAAATCAAGCAGAAGCGATCAAGCAGGTATCGAAAGTGTTAACGCAAGCGTTGGGGCTGCTAGCCTCCGAGACAAAAGGATTTGGGCTAAATTTCGACATCCTCGAAACCAACCTGATTAACCTAATCATTATCATCGGCGTCCTTTTCTATTTTGGACGGGGTTTTCTGGGCGATAAGCTCAAGGAGCGCCGCGACGAGATTGAAACGGCAATTAAAGAGGCTGAGGCGCGGCAAAAGCAGGCGTCTTCCTCACTAGCCGATCAGCAGCAAAAGCTGCAAATGGCTAAAAAAGAGGCGGAGCGCATTCGAGCTGAAGCATCTGACAATGCTGAAGTAGCCCGACAGGCGGTCATGGCCCAGTCGATCAAAGATATTGAGCGGATGAAGGCCGCAGCTCAGCAGGACTTATCTTCTCAAGAAGAGCGAGCGATGCGCGAGCTGAGACAGCGGGTGTCGGCGATGGCGATTGAGAAGGTGCGATCGCGCCTGCCTGAAGTCCTCAATGAAGGCGTCCAGACCCGACTGGTTGACCAGAGCATCGCTCAGCTAGGAGATTAGGAGAACAAAACATGAGTATGGCAACTTCGGAGGTCACGGCTCCTTATGCCCAAGCGCTCCTGTCTATCGCTCAGTCAAAAGACAGCGTGGATGAGCTGAGCCAGACGGCAGCAGAGCTCATTAACTTGCTCAAAGCGTCGGACAGCCTGTCAGATTTTTTGGCCAATCCGCTGCTTTCTGATGAGACCAAGAAAGGTGTACTGACCCAAGTGCTGGGAGAAGATACCAACCTGCAGATGAAGAATTTTCTAATGCTGCTGGTAGATAAAGGACGCATCTATCTAATCGAGCCAATTTTGCAGCAGTTTCAATCCCGGGTGCGCGAGCTTAGACAGACTGTGCTGGCCGAGGTGATATCGGCGGTCGAACTCACCGACGAGCAAAAGGAAACGGTGCGTCAGCGAGTAACCAGCATGACCCAAGCCAACGCCGTTGAGCTAGAGACCCGAGTAGATCGGGATCTACTCGGTGGGGTGATTATTCAGATCGGGTCTCAAGTACTCGATGCTAGCCTGCGCGGACAGCTTCGCCGCATTGGGTTACAGCTAGGCGCGGCCACTTAGAAGGTTAGGAGAAGGTTAAGACCTCGCAGTCAGCAGGACGCAGTCTTGCTCAATTTTTTAGTACATATCGGTAGTTAGTAGAGCGACTCTTTATGGTAAGCATCAGACCAGACGAAATTAGCAGCATTATTCAGCAGCAGATAGAGCAGTACGACCAGAATGTCAAAGCTGATAGCGTCGGCACCGTCTTGCAGATCGGTGACGGCATTGCCCGCATCTATGGCCTAGACAACGCCATGGCCGGCGAACTGCTGGAGTTTGAAGACGGCACCCGAGGCATTGCCCTCAACCTGGAAGAAGACAACGTTGGCGCAGTGCTGATGGGCACCGGTCGCCAGATTCAAGAAGGCAGCACGGTTAAATCTACCGGCGAAATTGCGGCTGTACCCGTAGGCGAGGCCATGCTGGGCCGCGTTGTCGATACGCTGGGCCGACCGCTTGACGGCAAAGGTGATATTCAGACCAGCGAAACCCGCCTGATCGAATCACCAGCACCGGGCATTATTGAACGTAAGTCGGTTTACGAGCCGCTACAAACAGGGATCACGGCCATTGACGCGATGATTCCGATTGGGCGCGGTCAGCGCGAGCTGATTATTGGCGACCGACAGACCGGGAAGACGGCGATCGCCATCGACACCATTCTCAACCAGGCCGACCAGGACGTGATTTGCGTTTACGTAGCCATCGGCCAAAAAGCCTCTTCAGTCGCCCGGGTCGTGGGCGTCCTTGAAGAGCGCGGCGCACTCGACTACACCGTCGTAGTCGCCGCCAATGCCGATGCCCCCGCCGCCATCCAGTACCTGGCTCCTTACACAGGCGCTTCCATTGCTGAGTACTTTATGTACAGGGGCAAAGCCACGCTGGTGATTTACGATGACTTGACCAAGCAGGCTCAGGCATATCGTCAAATGTCCTTGCTGCTGAAGCGTCCGCCCGGACGTGAGGCGTATCCTGGCGACGTGTTTTATCTTCACTCTCGCCTGCTAGAACGAGCCGCCAAGCTCAGCCCCGAGCTAGGCGAAGGCAGCATGACCGCTTTGCCAATTATCGAAACTCAAGCGGGTGACGTGTCGGCCTACATTCCTACCAACGTGATTTCGATCACCGACGGTCAGATCTTCCTATCTTCTGACCTGTTTAACTCGGGCTTACGTCCGGCGATCAACGCAGGTATTTCGGTATCTCGCGTAGGTTCAGCAGCGCAGACCAAGGCGATTAAGAAAGTGGCCGGCAAGGTCAAGCTAGAGCTGGCTCAATTTGACGAACTGCAAGCCTTTGCCCAGTTTGCCTCTGATCTGGACCCGGCGACGCAGGCTCAGCTCGCTCGCGGCCAGCGCCTGCGTGAAATTTTGAAGCAGCCTCAGTATTCGCCTCGATCGCTGCCTGAGCAGGTGGCCGTCATCTACGCGGGCATCAACGGCAAGCTAGACGACGTTCCGGTTGATAAGGTGGCTGACTACGTGAGTGAGCTGATTGGCTATATCAACACCAGCAAGAAAGCGTTTGTCGATGAAATCAATAGTAAGAAAGTGCTGACTGATGAAGCCGTTGAGCTGTTGAACGCGGCTATCGACGAGAGCAAGCAGGCATTTATGGCGGCGGCCTAGGGAGACGCACAGATTGGGCCGCTGGCTAACCGTTTCGATAACGGACGATTGGCGGCCTGACAACAAAAGATTATGGCTAACTTAAAACTAATTCGCGATCGCATTCAGTCGGTCAAAAATACGCGCAAAATCACCGAAGCAATGCGGCTAGTCGCGGCGGCTAAGGTGCGGCGGGCTCAGGCTCAGGTCAACGCGACCCGGCCCTTTGCTGACCGCTTAGCTCAGGTGCTGTACGGCTTGCAGAGCCGCCTCAAGTTTGAAGACACTTCTGATCTGCCGCTTTTGCAGCAGCGTGACGTAGAGAAGGTGTCACTGCTGGTGATTTCGGGCGATCGCGGTCTCTGCGGCGGCTACAATGCCAACGTCATTCGCCGGGCCGAGAACCGGGCAAAAGAAATCAAGGCAGAAGGGCTAGATTTTTCCTATGTATTGGTCGGTCGTAAGGCCGTGCAGTACTTTGAGCGCCGCAACGCGCCCATCGATGCCAAGTACACGGGGCTAGAGCAAATTCCTACTGCCGCCGAAGCTTCGATGATTGCTGATGAGCTGCTCTCTCTCTTTCTATCGGAATCGGTCGATAGAGTCGAGCTAGTCTATACCAAGTTTCTCTCTTTGGTGAGCAATAAGCCGGTTACTCAAACACTGCTACCGCTTGACCCTCAGGGCTTAGAATCGAGTGACGACGAGATTTTTCGGCTCACCAGTCGGGAAGGTCGCTTGGCCGTAGAGCGCGCCGCCGCGCCACAGTCAGAAGCTGGCGAGTTTCCTAAAGACATGATTTTTGAGCAGAATCCGGCTCAAATCTTGGATGCGTTGCTACCTCTGTACCTCAACAACCAAATTTTGAGAGCGATGCAGGAGTCTGCCGCCAGCGAGCTGGCATCCCGCATGACAGCGATGAACAGCGCTAGCGATAACGCCAAAGATCTGATGAAGTCGCTGACGCTTTCTTACAACAAAGCCCGTCAGGCGGCAATTACTCAAGAAATTTTAGAAGTGGTCGGTGGCGCAGCAGCGCTAGGCTAATGATTTTCATAGCTTCGACAACCAAGCAGGGCTCCGGCTCTGCTTTTTTTATTGGCATTTGCGCAGTCTGCGACTAGCTGCATGTGAGTGGTGTGGCGATCGCCATCCCGATCTTGCACCGTTGGAATATCGCGAACTACCTCAATATAGGGAGCAGGAAACGCCAGTCTTTTGCAGCCGACCAATACCAGCGCTTTGTACCAGGAGAGCGGTCGCAGTGCTTCATCAATATGCGTTGCTGCCGCCAGATAGGTGACGCACTCTCCAAAGCCATCGACCGGTATCGCAGCTCTATCGTAGCCAGCGCCAGCCCCCTCACTGCGGTCTAGCAGCGCCATTTCAGCAGCTGATATTTCGTAAATAGCAACGTAAACGATGCCGCCGTGACAGGGCAAAAGATTGCACTTACCTGAGAAATCTGTGTAGCCGCACTTGTGGAAACGTAAAGCCATATCAGGGACAGCGGCGGTTCCTAAAAGCTGCGCTGTCGGCGATCGCTGCTGAAGACGAAGCGGGTGCAGGTTAGATCCGTAGGCAGCGTAGAGCATTCAGAAAACTAAGAGGGTTAGAGTGCCGTAAAGTGTCCATGTTTGGTAAAGGCAGGCTACAGCGTAGCCGATAGTACGGCACGCCCAGGCTCAAAAATCCGTCTGGCCCCACCGCTGGCCGCTTAGGATCGTAATAAAGGCCCATATTCGAGCCGAAGAACCAGTCAGAGCGGTTACCCCAGGCCAGCTCTAAAATGCTTCGCAGCAGTATTGGTAGCAGCAGCTGAAGTTCATTGTCCACAGGGCGATTGTCAGTATCTGGCAAGTCCAGCTCGGTGGGTAGCTGCTGAGACGCCAGCGATTTTGATGGCCTAAACTGTACCATGGCAAACACTGCGAACAGAATGACAATAAGTTAATCAAGCACACCTACTACACTTATACAGTAGTGCATAGCTACCAAAAAGTCGGCTAGTGCTCCGCCTATAGCGCAGCTTAGGGGGTGGTGAAAGCCAGGTGCGTGACAGCGAACAATCTTTACAATGACTTCGT
>NZ_NRTA01000006.1 GCF_002286735.1 Leptolyngbya sp. BC1307 | reverse complement strand
GAAGATACAATCATGACTAGTTTTTGTTGGGACGGGATCTATGATCTCATCCCTTTTTTCTTATTGGCAAGTCCTCCCACAACATCTGGATGCGCCCCTGATACGCCTGAAGAAGACAAAGAAGATTCGGAAGAACTCCCCGTCTTAGCCGCGTCATTAGCAGTCAAAACAAACTCAAAAGCTGAAACGAATACAGAGGACAATCTAGAAACCAGTTCGCCTATCATTGCGATTGAGGCATCGCCAACGTTAGCGCTCGATAACCTGACGCTCCAAACGCCCAACTATCAGCGAACGCTGATTGAAAATCTCTCACTGACCTTAGACCAAGAGGGGTCACTCTTAGTCATGGGGCCGAGTGGGTGCGGTAAGAGTTCTTTGATGCGAGCGATCGCCGGTCTCTGGCAATCTGGCACGGGCACCGTCCTCAGGCCCGATATCCAAGCGCTATTATTTCTGCCCCAAAAACCATACATGGTGCTTGGCAACCTCAGACAGCAAATGCTGTATCCTTACCCGGATACAAAAGCAACAGATACGCAGCTCACTGAAGTACTGAGGCAAGTCAATCTGCCAGACCTGGCCGACCGCTATGACGAGGGTTTTGACACGGTAGAAGAATGGGGCGATGTCCTTTCGCTAGGAGAACAACAGCGGCTTAGCTTTGCTCGCGTGCTCATTCATCAGCCTGCCTACACCCTTTTAGACGAGGCGACCAGCGCCCTGGATCGCAGCAATGAAGAACAGCTTTATGGCCACTTAGCCGCCGCAAAAACGGCTTATGTTAGCGTTGGCCACCGCGAGTCTTTAGAGAACTATCATCAATCACTTTTACGATTAGCCGAAGATCATACCTGGAAGATCACCCAGACCTTGCCCCAATCTCGATAAGCCCAGTCGGACAGTAATTTAGGATAAATAGCCCGTTCCATAACCAGCTCACATCCGATACGTCCAGGAGGAGGGTGCTACAGCGATCCTCTTCTGGAATTGGCGAATGGGATTGGCGAACTCAGCTCGCTAGCTCAATTCACGGTGCCACAAAAACGCTGCCACTTCAGCAATACCAGCCCTAAGATGGCGTCGAAACGTGCTGAAGGGGAGATCTAGCGCTGCTGCTGCCTGTTCTTGAGTCGGGGCAGGCTCCAGGTAAGTTTGGTGCAGCGCGCGATAATATTTGCTGTGCTTGGGGGTTGCTTTCAAGGTATCGGCGGCTTCACTGATGAGAGACTGTAGAGCCACGGCGCGGTCTGTCGGGGACGCTTCAGCAGCGGTGTTGTTTTCTACCAGGCGCGATCGCACCAACAGATTGTCAGTCAGCGCCTCGACTTGCGTAAACGCCTGCAAAGCCGACCGCACCGCGGCCTCAAACTCAGGCTGGCTGAGCACAACTACCGTTTCAGCTACGGGTTCAGGCAGTTCTACCGTGGTCATCTCCCGCTGAGCCAAAAGCGACTGCCAGGCCGCTGGTGGCAGTACTCGCCAGTCGTGGCCATAAACGCCGTAGGTATGGTCATCAATAGTAAAGTCAGCAGCCGGTAGCCGGGTGAGATCGGCGTAGGCAAACATCTGTGCCCAGGCTTCTGGCTGCGCGCAGGAAAAGAAAGTGTAGGCAAGATGAGTGGTCTCGCGGTGATACTGCACAAACGTGATGAAAATCAGACTCTGAGCGGGTGAAACGGCCTGATAAGTCCCTTTCGCCATCCAAAAGCGAAACATTACGGCGGACTCGCCCGACCGCAGCGGCGCATTTTCCTTGAGATAGTTCCAGGCTGACTGAGTGGCGGGGTCTCGGCTGAGCGCGGTGGCTGTCGTCTCGCTCAGCGTCACTTTGCTGACAAAACCCGCTGGCTGCTGATCCGCATCTCGAAAAATCAGAACCCCTTCAGGCTGCTGCACCATCCAGTAGGCTGCTAACTTCGCTGCCGCTTTGCCTTCAAAGCCCTCTACCATAGCGAGCAAGTCGGGCACATCGCTAGCCCGCAGCTCAGTCACCTTTAGGCTGCTGGTCTCCTGCCAGGTAAAGTTAGGGCGAATGGCCGAATTATCACGGTGCAGAAAAATATAGTCAAATAGCACTCGATGCTGCTCAGCGCCCTGGGTTTTGCTGAGGCGATCGCTATAATAAGCCCTCGCCCTCGCGTGCAGCAATTCGTACCAGTCGGGTGCCCGCCAGCGCATATCGGCTACCAAGACCTCTCGCACCACATCGTGAGGAAATAGCCCGGCAGCCTGCGATTCGATAAACGACAGTCCCCTCAGCCAGTTAAATAAATCATGCACATCGGGCTGCTCTAGCAAATGAGCCAGCAGCGATTCACTCAGCGCCTGCACACCAGCACAAGCTTCTAATGCCTGACGATGCAGCGCGCTCGGTACCTGCGCCACAAACTTTTCGAGCAGCAGCTTGACTAGGTCAGGCGCGGCCTCTGGCTGAAATGAAATGGGCTGGTCGGTGAGCTTACTCTGCGCAAAAATGTCAGCGACGAGAGACAGTGCCAGCGGATGACCATGCGTAAAGGCCAAGATCGCATCGTGCTCATTAGCGGGTATCTGTCGCTGAGTTAGGTAAATCTGGCTTTCTTCGGGCCGAAAATTGCGGAGGGCAAGTGTCTCAATCAGGGCCTGCCATCCTGCATCGATTTGCCAGTCAGAGGCCGGTGGCTGTCGCCCCGCTAGCACCACCAGCGTGGAGGCCGGTAGCTCAGCTATAAAGCTCTGATGCAGCCATAGGTCAAGAGCATCGAGCTGCTCATAGGTGTCAATAAATAGGACGTAGCGATTGTGCTCAGCCTGACTCGCGACAGCCGCGATCGCCGCTGGCACATCATCACCAGCGTCCATGCTCATCGCCACCCGCAGCGCGCTTAAAAAAGAGTCAGGATCAGCCTCCATTTGCCGCGCATCGACATAGGCATAGGGAATATCACCGGTCTGACAGGTGCGAATCAGCGCCTGCATCAGTGTGGATTTGCCGACCCCACCCGGCCCAAAGATATGCCATAGACAAAAGGGCAATTCTGGACTCTGCAGCGCCTGCTGAAAGACTTTTAGCTCAGCCGTGCGCCCGATGAACTGTCGCTCTCGTTCAGCCTGCAACCGCGCCGCTAGATTTGCCGCCATATCTTCGCTGTGAGTACTTTTTGACTGTGACTATTCTCTACTGTCACCATAGAATACCGCTTGAGCAGGCGATCGCCAATGCCGCAGTTGGGGTATTTACGGAAGCTAAACCAGGAGACAGGAGACAGGTATAGATCAGCTTCTGCCTACTGAACACTGTTTACTGAGTACTGTTAACCTGGTCCATCTGCTAGTAACTTTGTTCCGGCAGGCCGTCTGGGTAAGCTATGAGGCAGGATGACTCGGAGCACTATGCTGGGACAGACGCTTGTTGGACGCTATAGGCTAACGCGCATTTTAGGGGCGGGCGGATTTGGCCAAACCTATTTGGCTGTAGATATTCAGGAGCCTCAGCAGCCTCGCTGCGTGGTCAAGCAGCTTCAGCCAGCCAGCCAGGATGCTAATTTTCTGACGGTTGCGCGGCGGCTGTTTGAAACTGAGGTTAAGACTTTACAGCGGCTGGGCTCTCACGCGCATATTCCTAAGCTACTAGACTCTTTTGAAGAAGATAACGAGTTTTATCTGGTTCAAGAGTTTGTTGACGGTCAGTCTTTAGAAAACGAGATTAAGCAAGCTGGTAAGCTCAGCGAGGCTGAAGTGATTGCCCTGCTAGAGGGCGTGCTGCCAGTGCTGGGCTTTATTCACGATCACCATGTGGTGCATCGCGATCTGAAGCCAGACAACTTAATTCGCAGGCAGGCAGATGGCGAGATTGTCCTGATTGATTTTGGGGCGGTCAAAGAGATTCGCACCCGCCTAATGACCAGCGAGACCACGGCGCTGACGATTGGCATTGGCACCCACGGCTATACGCCCAGTGAGCAGCTTTCGGGCAGGCCGCGCTACAGCAGCGACATCTATGCGTTAGGGATGACGGCTATTCAGGCGATTACAGGGCGATCGCCGCAAGATCTTCCTGAAGACGGCAGCTTAGATCCTTGCTGGCAAGACTGCGCTGAGGTTAGCCCGGGACTCGCTATTGTGCTGAGCAAAATGACCCGGCACTATGTTTGCTATCGCTATGAAAGTGTAGAAGAAGTGCAGCGGGATCTGACGCGGCTCGATCAACTGCCCGCCGAAGCTGCCCGCACCGAAGTTCCGCCAAACTCTCTGCCCCAGGGCCGCCTAGAAACCGGCAGGGCTTCTTCTATGCTGCGATGGCACATGGGCAAAAGGGCTCAGTGCTGGACGGTAGCGATCGCCACGGTTACCACCAGCGCTTTCATCTTGGGGCTGCGGCACATCGGCGCTTTTGTCCCTGCTGAGCTAGCCGTTTATGATGCGCTGGTGAACAGCCGCGCCGATCTGGGGCCAGATAACCGGCTGCTGATTGTGGAAGTAACAGAGGCCGATCTGCGATCGCTTGCCCTACCCACCCCTTCTGACCAGTCGGTAGCGACCGCGATTGAAAATTTGCAGCAGCACCAGCCTGCTAGCATTGGCCTTGATCTGCCGCGCGATCTGCCCCAAGCTCCCGGTACCGAGGCGCTGATGCAGAGCCTGCAAGCCCCGAATGTGATCGCCGTAACCAAGTTGGGCGACGCGAATAGTAACGCTGTCATGCCGCCGCCAGCAGGCATCCCCTTTGAGCAAACTAGCTTCAGCGATATCGTCATCGATTCAGATTTTCGCGTGCGACGAGCCCCCATGCTCCACTTTGTCGATAAAGTCACCTTGCTGAGAGAAGGTGACCGCCCGAGCAGCGCTGACCCTAGCCTGGTGAGCGACCCCGTCAAGCAGCCAATTTTTTCGCTGGGGCTAGAGCTATCTATGCGCTATCTGGAAAAGTATCACGCGATTGTCCCAACAGATGGCGATATTTTGCAGCTTGGCAAGGCTCGCTTCGAGATGATTTCTCCTAGCTTTGGCGGCTACCAACAGGCTGATACGGCTGGCTATCAAATGCTTGTACGCTATCGCTCAGCTCAAAATGTCGCGCCTAAGCTGAGCTTTATTGATGTCTTAAACAACAACTTTGATCCAGATCTGGTGAAAGATAAGATTGTTTTGATGGGTTCAGTCGCTGGCAGCAGTCGTGATTTGTTTTTGACGCCTTTTAATACTGGCAGCGATCGCCATCAGATGCCGGGAGTGATGATTCATGCTCAAGTTGCCAGCCAAATCCTTTCAGCAGCCTTAGACGGCGAAACGCTTCCTTGGGCCTGGCCAGACTGGATAGAAATAGTCTGGATCGTAGCGCTAACCGGTATTGGCAGCATTCTTATGGTTGTGACCTCACGCGGCCCCATACTCATCTTATTCGGCGTCAGCGGTCTGGCTATCGTCTTTTTTGTGAGCCTGCTTTGTTTTCAAGCGGGTGGCTGGGTGCCAGCTGTTGCACCAGCCAGTGCGTATTTTCTCTCAGCGGCTGGCGCGCGCATTAGCAAAAGCTATCAGCGCCGCCACTGGGAAGCTCATCAGTAACCGCCTGAAACCGCCTGAGAGATTGGCAAACCGGCATGGGGCTGAGAGGCGGCAAAGGTCACGATCTCTCCCATGACTTTTGTCACGGTTTGCGGGCGATCGCTTTAGCTTACCCATCAAGTTCAACAAAAACTTCGTACTTGTTCAGCCAGGTAAATGAGCTGTGATTAAAATCCGCTTATTCAAAGCGCAAGATGCCGATCAGGTGGCGCAGTTGTTTCACCAAACCGTTCGTGAAGTGAATGCTCGCGATTACTCCAGCGCACAGGTTAACGCCTGGGCACCCGATGACATTCACTTTAGAGATTGGGTGGCAGTCTGCTTGAGCCGGTTTACCTATGTGGCTGAAGAGGCAGGGGCGATCGCTGGTTTTGCAGAGTTGGAGCCAGACGGACATATCGACTGTTTTTACTGCCATAAAGACTATCAGCGGCGAGGCGTGGGCAGTCAGCTCTATCAGGCAATCGAGGCAAAAGCCCTGGAGCTACCCGTCAGCCGCTTGTTTGTGGAAGTCAGCATTACTGCCAAGCCTTTCTTTCAACGCATGGGGTTTGCAATAGTCAAAGAACAAACCGTGGCTCGTCGGGGTGAAACCTTCACCAACTTTGCAATGGAGAAGATTTTATATGCCTTCTAAATGCCATGACTTTTGCCGATAACCCAGCTACGGCGGAAATATTTAGCTAAGCTGGATTCTTTTAAGGTGAGGCAAATAGGGCGTCCGTGCGGGCAGGTGAGCGATCGCGCTGTCCGCTGCCATTGATTGACCAGCGTTTGCATCTCCGGCTGACTGAGCGCGGTGCCGTTACGAATGGCGGTGCGGCAAGCCGTCGCGACTAGGGCAGCTTCTAAGTTTGCGCCCAGGCTCAGCTCTTTAAGGGCATCGGCGCAGTCGGCTCGCTGGCTCAGCGGCTCTGGCACCGTGCGAACGGCCCACAGACTATCGCCAAATGGGGCTACTTCAAGGCCGATTTCATTTAGCCTTTCGACCTGCTCAGGGGCTAGGTCAGAGAGGACAATGGGCGATTCGACCGGCACTATTTGCCAGCGCTGCTGAAGCTGTTCGTAAAGTACGCGCTCATGGGCAATATGCTGCTCAATCAGACAGAGTCCGCCCGCATGCTCGGCCAAAATATAGGTGTTGTGAACCTGGGCGATCGCCTGCAAATCACTTGGTAAATTACTGGGCAAACCACCCGGCAGATCGCCGGGCAAAGCATCAGATAAGTTGACAGTTGGCTGTGCTAACAGCGCTGGCTGAATCTGCCGCGAGGCTGCATACTCCCCTGCTTGTTCGGCGGCTTTGATCAGCGCCCCGGCTCGCTGAGTCTGATAGGCATCACTGAGGTTGTCGAGCTGCAAAATGTCTGTGACAGCGGCGGTAATGCGATCGCAAATAGCCGCCAACCCCTGCACGTAAACTTCCGATTTCGCCGGGTGCCGGTTCCAGTCGAGCTGGGTGGGCGGCAGGGTGAGATGCAAAAAGCACAAAGGGTAGCGATCGCGTGGCAACGTCCGCCGAAAGCTGTTGATCAGCGCGTAAGAGAGTTCGCTGACCGTGACTGGCCTGCCGTTGATCGCCACGCGCACCCAGTCGGGGCGTCGCCGATGGCAGCGATCTGGTAGGCCGACCGCCAGGTAGAGCCCTGCTGCCTTCAGTTCTTTAATGTCGGTATCGTGGACATTGCGCAAGATCTGGGGCAGCATCGTTTTAGCGGTGGGGCCAGGCCACAGAGACAGCCACGGCGCATCGTCTTTCTCTAGCTGCCAGGTTACTTGCGGGTGGCACAGGGCAAGCTGTTGAATCAGCTGACCGACCGCCTTGACCTGCTGAGCGGGTGCAGGCACCTGACGCCGGGCCTGCCAGCGGTCGAATAAATGGCTGACGGTGACAATGGTGCCAGGGGCGATCGCCGCCGCCTGACTCTGCTTAGGCAACCCTTCAGTGCTGTAGCGGATATGATAGCCCTGCGCCGCATCTGATTGGGCCGTAACCGATTGGGCCGCAATCGATGGATCTAATTGAGGGCGGCTGCAAACTTCTAATTGCGCCATCTGGGCAATGCTGTGCAAGGCTTCACCGCGAAACCCTAAGCTGCGGACGTTGAGCAGATCGGGTCGGGTAGAGATTTTGCTGGTGGCGTGGGCGATCGCCGCCTGCTGTAAATCACGAAGGTTCATCCCTGAGCCATTGTCAGCGACTCGTACCTGCCACTGCTGCGGCCACAGGCTGATCGTAATTCGCGTTGCCCCCGCATCCAAGGCATTTTCAACCAGCTCACGCACGACTGCCGCCAGCGAATCAATCACCTCCCCTGCCGCCATTAAATAGACCAGCTCTTGCCCGAGTGGCTGAATGGTAGAAGCCTGTGTTTCCGCCATATCTGAGCGGCTGATTGGCCAGTTGTTCTGCTTGTCGTTCATAGACTCAGTGTAGCGAGCGGGCTGCCCAAGCTGAGTCGCTAATCGCGATAGTTTTTCTACAAAAGAAACCGTTTCTTTGCTGAGGAATGAGCGATAGAGTAGGCTACGCAGCGGGCGCAGTTTTGGTGAGTAGGTAGATAGCGAACGGATGGTCGATATTTCTCAACGGTGGCGATTGATCCAAATTTGGCTGTCTAAATTGGCCCTGATTACTCTCTTAGCTGTCATTCTATTAGGCAGTGGCTGGGCGTCAACTGGAAAAGCCATCGGAGCTACTTTTGGTTTATCCGGATCGACTGCCCAGCGGCCAGGCTGACGCTCGACCTACTTGATCGGCGGCTGGCTGAACCCGTTCGTCAGGGAGGGGCGCTAGTGGTCGATCTCAAAGGTTTGACAATTGATCTGCGCGCTAACGAACCCGGGAATTCAGCAGCCTTCGCCGATCTCTTTTACCAGCGACTGCAAAAGAGTCTCAATAGCGGTCAGCCGCTAGGCTTAGACCTCAGCTATGCACTGATTCAGGGCGATCTAAACTTTTCGCGGCTGAGTCTGCGGGTGCCAGCCTATGGCGGACTGAGCCTACCTGCGCTGGACGCTTTTAACCGCGAATTTCAGCCACTGCTGTCTAAAGATGTTTTATCTGAGGCCAGACCGATGCTTGGCTCTGTGGCTGGCGCTCCTATGAGCTCTCCTCCCGGCGCACTGGCCCGATCGCTGCTCATTCAGGCTCAGCCTGCTCAGCTTGATCGGTTTGTCTTTAGGGGGCCGCTGCTGCTGGTTCAGACCTGCTTTAATGGCGAAACGACTGCGACGGATACCTATTTTCTCAGTCGAGTGGAGGCAACGCAGGCAATTTTTACTCAGCAGACCCGCTGGCGAGGGGCGCGGTTTGCCCGCAGCGCTAACTTTAGCCAAGGGCAATTTCAGCAAGAGAGCAGCTTTCGGAGTGCTTTGTTTGCCCGCAGCGCGCAGTTTAACCAGGCTAGCTTTAGCGGCTTTGCCAACTGGCAGGGCAGTACCTTTCACCAGAATGCCAGCTTTGCTCGGGCTGATTTTCAGGCCGCTACGTTTGGACGATCGCGCTGGCAGACTAACGCCGACTTTGATCAGGCTAATTTTCACGGCACCGTCAGCTTTCAAAAAAGCCGCTTTGACCAGGCGCTATTTTTGACCGATGCCCAGTTTGAAGCGCCCGTCAGCTTTCGGCAGGCTCAGTTTCAGCAGCCGCTGAGTCTGCGAGGCGCACATATTCTCAGCCAGCTAGATTTTGGCGATGCTCGCTTTGCCAAAGCCACAACCATCAACGTCACCGACTTAGACTTCAGCGCCGAAGCCGCTAAAATTTTGGGCAGTCCGGGTCAGATTGGCCGGGTGTTTTCAGTGCCCGCTCTGGCGAATAATGAAACGGTTTTGCGTAGTCTGGTGAGAAATTTTCGTCTGCTAGAGCAAATCAGCGATGCCAACCAGCTGGAATACACCACCGAGCGACTGCGACTCGCGCAAATACAGCGGCAGATTTTTGGTGTGAGTCTCAATCAGGCCCGCTCGGATCAGCTTGTGAGACTGGGGCTCAGATCGGAGCAGGCGAGGGCGGTAATAGCCCGCAGACAAGATCAGCCCTTTGTCAGCCCGGCTGATCTGCTGGGACTCGATGAAATTGACTTGGCCACTTATCTGAAGGTGCGCGATCGCATCACTACCCAACCGACTAACTGGCTCAGCCGGGCGCAGCGGCTGGTGCGTTGGCTGCTGCTAGCGGGTCTGCTGACGCTCAGCCACTACGGTACTAACGTCGGTCTTACTTTTAGCGTTGGCCTGATTGCGATGACGCTGTTTGCCCTTGTCTTTTGGCTGAGCGATCGCTACCGCCGCCGGGTGCCCACCCCAATTGTCCCCACTCGCGCTGAGACGGTGGCCATGGCGATCAGTGGAGTCGGTATGCTGATTCTATCGCTGAGCATTCTCAGTCAAAATACCCACCATCCGGCTCGGACGCTGGCCGCTGTGCTGCTGGTTGTCTTGCCCGTGCCGGGGGCGCTGCTCGTGAGGCTTTATCAGCAGGGCCGCTATCACGATCTGATGGATCGCAGCTACTTCGTCGAAAACGGGGCGCTGCGCCAGATTCAGGTGCTGATTGCCAGGCTACCGGTGATTCCTAAGTATCCGTTTTACCGCGATCGCTACACTCCTCTGCTGGCCGATCAGCGCTGGAACTGGCTTAACTACTACGACTTCAGCTTTAACAACTGGTTCAAATTTGGCTTTAACGACATCCGCTTGCGAGATCGGGCCGTTCCTGGACTGATCAGCGCCCTCGCCTGGTACCAGTGGAGTTTGGGCACTGTCTACATTGCGCTGCTGCTGTGGACGCTCTCACGCACTATCCCCGGCCTCAATCTGCTGCTCTACTTTTAATCTGAGGTAGCTCGGTTCTGAGACAGAACAGCGTAGATACACGGAATGTCAAAGCTGCCCAATTGCCCAACCGCTTAATATTTCCGTGTTTACTGCGAGGCATCAGCTGCCGCATTTACCGACAATAAGGTCACTTCTGAAGGGCGCATACAAAACCATTCAGTCATCCTAAGGGGCATTTTAGGAGATTGGAAATTGGGGTTGTCGGCACACTTCATAAGAAATGCCTGACCCTGGGGGCTTAAAGGGGTCGGGCCTTTTTCTTTTTAAAGGGCCAGTTAAAAGAATAGTCAAGTAGCCCGCAGCTACAAGATCTTATCGAGCCCATATATCAGCGACTTTAGCGAGAGCACCCGGCGAATAGAGAGTAAGACGCCTGGCATGTAGCAAACGCGATCGCTCGTATCGTGACGCAGCGTATAGACCTGGCCTGCCGCCCCGAAAATCACTTCCTGATGGGCCACTAGCCCTGGCAGCCGCACACTGTGAATTCTCACGCCCTCATCGGTTTGGCTACCTCTAGCGCCGGTCATTTTTTCAGATTCTTCGACCTGGGGCGGGTTAAAATTTTTGTTGACTTCTGCGAGCATTTGCGCGGTTTTTACGGCGGTGCCGCTGGGCGCATCGGCTTTTTGGTTGTGGTGCAGCTCAATAATTTCCACATGGTCAAAATAAGCCGCCGCCTGTAGTGCCGCCTGCTGCAATAGCACCATGCCAATAGAAAAGTTGGGAATCAGCAAGCAGCCCGTACTCGCCTTATCGGCAAAATCTGCCAGGTCTTTAATTTGCTTGGCGCTCATGCCAGTGGTGCCCACTACTGGCCGCACCCCGTAAGCGAGGGCAGCACGAACGGAGCTATACACGCTGTCGGGGTGGGTGACATCGACCATCACCGCCGTGCCTTCGCTCTGGGCCGCTACCAGGGTGGCTTCTAAATCATTCATCACCGGGATTTCGAGCGGCTCTATGCCGATCACTTCACCGATATCTTGGCCGATCAGCGTTAGGTTGCGGTCAATCGCGCCTACCAAAGTCATATCGTCAGCAGCGGCAACGGCCTTGACGATGGCTCGCCCCATTTTGCCTAATGCCCCATTGACGACCACCAGAATTTTTTGATCGCTCATAAGTCTATGTACTGTGTCTTGTCTATTGGGCCATTGTATAGCGACCTGTCTAGCGACTGTATAGCGACTTGATATGACAAAAGGGAAGCTGCGATCGCCTCCCTTTCAAGTTCTCAAATGCTCTATGAGCCGCTGAGTCAGAGCGACACCTGAGCCGCTAGCCCACTTCTACTTGTTTGGTATCGACGGTATCTGAACCATCCACTTTTTTAGCGACGCTGACCATCTTGTCTAAAATTGCCTGGCTAGGCACTTTGCCCTTGAGCACGACGGTAGCACTGGTCTGAGCCACCCATAGCGTATCGATATCGTCTAGCTGGTTGTCTTCATCAAAGGCGAGGGCAACCCGCTTAGCCAGTCCGCTCTCGTCAAATTCGCCATTGAGCCCTACTTTGTAGTCGGGTACATCGTTGCTGGCGGCCTTTTTGCTCGCACTGGCAACGCCCCGGCGCACTGAGGTAGAAGCGTCTTTCGGCTTGTTTTTACCAAAAATTCTGCTGAAAAAACCCATAATACTTTCCCATGTTGGTGTACAAAGGCAGGGAAGGCACCTGCTCAGGCCATTAGAGTATCTGGTCGCTCAGTCGGCGCTGTGTACCTTTGGAAGCAAATTACTGTATGGCTTGTCACCCGAGAAGGCTCTGAGCCTAGCGCGATGGGAGAAAATCTGCAGCCAGACCATTCTGAATGACTGCCGAGGGATTGCGCCTACGGCCCGATATGGGGGTCATCGCTGCACTGTGAGCCATTTATCCGGCTATTCCCAAACTTTTTTGGAAGATGGGTGTAGTAGGCTAATAAAGCTCAATTTTGATGCAGTTGCCCTCTCTGGTGTCGGGGTTTCTCTTAAGATCAGATCGAGGCTCGAAGACCCCATCTTTCAAAAACTTTAGATATTAAAGATGACGAATAGCCGTTCTAGCACCTACAGTACTTCTCATCAGCTGCACCCTTTAAGTTTGCTGGCCCAGATGGTGAGCCGCCAGGTGAGCGGCTGTCTGACGCTCTCGGCTAGGGCGGCAGAGTGGCGGCTGCTGTTTAGCCAGGGGCGACTCACTTTTGCCACTAGCTCTGTCGATGGTTTTGATCGCTTAGACCAGCAGCTGCAGCGGGTTGAGTCGTTACCCGAGGCGGTTCGCCAGGAGGCCAGGCGGCTGTTTGAAAAGACCGATGAGGTAGATGCTGTGGTCAGCCGCGACTACCGTGCCCTCTGCTGGCTAGTAGAGCAGCAGCACTTGAGCGGGCAGCAGGCGACTCAGGTGATCGAGGCGATCGCCACCATTGTGATCGAGCCCTTCCTCAGCGTTCGAGAGGGGCGCTACAATCTCATCCCTGCCGCACAAACCGAAGGCATTCCCACGTTCTGTCGCTTAGACCTGCGGCCAATCGTAGAACTGTGTCAGCACAACAGCAGACAGCGGGCTGCCGGTCAGCCGACTACCGCAGCTAGCATAGCGACTTCAAGGCTGCAAGCCGTTAGCAAGCCGAATGCTGCCGAGGTCGGCACTGTCAGCGGCAATGGCCAGCTAGACATGGTCGATCCTCAGCGCCCTAGCTATACAGTCGCCTGTATTGACGACAGCCCGACAGTGCTGAACACCATCCAAAAATTCTTAGAAGACCAGAGTCTCTCAGTTGTCGCTATCAACGATCCGGTCAAAGCGCTGATGCAGATCGTTCGCAGCAAGCCCGACTTGATCTTGCTAGATATCACCATGCCCAATCTCGACGGCTATGATCTGTGCGCCCTGCTCAGGCGGCATCCGCGCTACAAACGTACACCGATTGTGATGGTGACCGGAAACACCGGCCTAATTGACCGCGCTAGGGCAAAATTGGTAAGGGCTTCTGGATACCTGACCAAACCTTTCACCCAAAGTGATCTCTTAAAGACGGTTTTCAAGCATCTGCCCCCGAAAGATTAAACGCTTTTGCGATGGTTTTATCATGACTATGACAAAGATGGCCACTGTGCTGATTGTTGAAGATGCGCTGTCAGAACTCAAGCTGATGAGTCACTACCTGCAAGAGGAGGGCTTTTGCGTGATCGGCGCAGCAACCGGCAGCGAAGGGCTTGACAAGGCGATCGCCCAGCAGCCAGATGTGATCGTCACCGATGTAGTCATGCCGGGCATCAGTGGCTTTGAGCTGTGTCGCAAGCTCAAACGCACACCTGAAACTCAGACGGTTCCTATCGTCATTTGCTCTTCTAAAAAGCAAGATATTGACCGTTTGTGGGGCATGCGCCAAGGAGCCGACGCCTACTTGACTAAGCCCTACACGCGAGATGAACTCATTCAGGTGGTGAAGACAGTACTGGCGTAGCGCTGCACCTGGGGAAATGATGGCGCTGGCATCCTTAACGCTATTTCTGAAGGATGGATAAAGCATGTCAGCCTTAGCTGCTTAGATCTAATAAGTTTTTATCAAGCAGAGCGGATGTAGATGTCTGCGCTTTGGAAGACTTTAGAATGGCGAAACTGAGATGGCTGCTCGGGGGGCATGTCACGCTTAGTCTGAATTCAGTTTTAGCGCTGGATATTTGCCCATAGCTCGCAGGTAGCCATTTTTTGTGAAAACCAATCTTGCTATGCCAGATCGTCAGCTTGCTGGCGAGACCTATCTCAAGTTTCAGCTAGCGCCCCAGGTTCCGGCTGTTTTTGCGGCTAGCGTAGTAGAAGAAGCAACGGTGCTGCCAGCCGCTCAGGTGACGGCCATACCTAATATGCCGCCCTGTATGCTGGGGCTAGTCAACCGCCGCAGCCGAATAATTTGGATTGCGAACCTGGTAAAACTACTGGGAATGCCTGTGCCGGATCGCCCCCGACAAGAGTACAGTCTGGTCACTGTCAAATCGGGTGCTTCGCTGGGGTTGATGGTCGATGAGATTGACGGCATTATTCATCTACCGGTCACTGCATTTAGACCGCTGCCGAGCCAGGCCAACCCAATTTTGCTGCCCTATTTGCGAGGGTGCGCCGTTCAAGCCGACCAGATCTTACTGGTGCTAGATGCTGAAGCGGTGCTACAGTCTTCTGTTTTTCAACGTCAATAATCTACAGGGTGCATCAGCTAGCTTCAGGTCAAGCTACTCAGCTTGAGCTGTTTTATAGTCCTTTAGCTCCGATATGCGCTGTTGGGGTCTGTATGTTTTTACAGCTACCTAAACAGCCTGCCTCGTTTTGCGATGTGTTCTGAAGTGAGTCTGACATGACCCGTAATATTCGCCCGCCCTACCCGGCTAACCCTAGTGATAATGCTATCAATGCGAAAGCAGACAATTTGAAAGCAAATACATCACCGTCTGCAACTGCCGCGAATGATCTCCATCAGGCCCATTATTCAGAAGAAAACCTGGCGCATAGGCAGCTGACTGAAGGGGGCGATCGCTATGCGCCAGAAAAAGTCCAGGTGACACAGGCTAGCCGCTCTCGGCTGTCGCAGTGGTTTTACAATCTGCCGGTTGCCGACAAGCAGCTGACCGGGCTGCTCGCCTCTAAGCTGCTGTCAGCGCTGGGCATTATTGGAATTAGTCTGCTGCTGCTCTCAGCGATGGGCCGCCGCCAGCTGCTCGATCAGGCCGAATCAGAACTATCGGCGACGACTAGTAACTTGAATAGCGACGCAACGAACGGGCCAATTGTCAGCGACGTGCTGCTAGCAGCCACTGAGACCTACGCTGAAACTGACCGCCTATACGCCGATCTCAGACAGCAGACCCAGGCTGATCTTCGATCAAAAATGCTCTCTGACCAGTTAGAGTATGCGACGCTGGTAGGCCCAGATCTCAAGGTGATTGTCAGTGGTAACGGCGATCGCAGCGGCGACTTGTTTGACCCAGACAGTTTGGTTTCTAGCACGCTGCGCCAGGGTCAGATTAAGGCGGCAACCAGCCAGGTGAGCGTTTCTGAGCTACAGCAGTTGGGCATCTCTGCGCCCGAAGGAGCCGAGGCAGCGGTCTTAGTGAGATATCAGGTAACGCCGATTTTTGCGCGGGGCGAGGCCGATCCGTCAGCGGCGCGCGGTGAGGTACTCGGCGCACTGGTCACAGGCAATATTATCGACGGCAGCTCGACCGCCGTTACCAACGCACTCAATCAGTTTGACAGTGGCTATAGCGCTATTTATCAGCAAGCCCCCGGCGGTAGCTTTGACCTAGTGACCATCGGATCTGAGCCGGGCGATGCTGAGCAGCTCACTGCCCTTAGCCCCGATAGACAAGATTTTCTAGCTGAGACAGCCAGTGCTGCCCCGGCGGTGGTGGAGCGGCGATTGGCCGGGAGCAATGGCGATCGCTACACCGTAGCCGCGACTGCCCTGACCAATCGTGAGGGCCAGCCCGTCGGCGTCGTGCTGCGCGGCCTGCCAGAAAGCGCGCTCAACCAGCGGCTACGGAACGCCCTGTGGCTGCAGCTTGGGGTAGCCCTGCTGGCCCTGCTAGCCGATGTCGTGATTGCCCGGCTGCTAGGACGCTCTATTGTCAAACCTGTGAAAAATCTGCAGGCAGCGACTGAGCTGTTTGCGCTTGGCGATCGCACCGCCCGCGCCGACGTTTACTCCCGCGATGAGGTGGGCCGCGTTGCCAGCGCCTTTAACGATCTAGCTGCCGCAGTCTCTCGCACCGAATCTTCGCTACGGTTTCAAACCCAAACCCAAACCGAATCGGCCCGGCGCGCTCAGCTGCTTTCTGAACTGACTAGCAAAGTGCGACAGACGACGGATGCAGCCTTGATTTTGGACATGGCGGTAGAAGGGGTACAAGAAGTGCTCAACGTAGATCGGGCGCTGGTCTATTGGTTTTCGGCAGGCTATGGCGGCGGCGATGTGACTGCCGAATTGGTCAGGCGAGGCTGGATTAGCACTAAGGGCAGGCATTTAGAAGATCCGATGCTGCCCAACTCGGTAGATCGATTTAAAACCGGACAGGTTGCCTACGTAGAAGATCTTGACAAGGCCAACCTGACTGACTGTCACTGCCGCCTGCTAAGAGAGCTAGAGGTGCAGGCCAATATGGTCGCGCCGATTCTGGTGGGCGAAGACTTAGTCGGCTTGCTGTGCGCTCATCAGTGCAGTAGTCCGCGCCAGTGGCAGTCTGAAGAAATCGCGATGATGCAGCAAATTTCTGTGCAGGTAGGCTACGCGCTCGCTCAGTCTAAGCTGCAGCAATCCCAGCAGCAGGCAATCCAGCGAGAGCAGCAGCTGAACCAGCTGACTACGGCTATTCGAGAGACGAGCGATCGCGAAAAAATCTTCCGCATCGTCACCCGGCAGGTGCAGGTCGCCATTGAGTCTAGCCGCGTCGTGGTCTATCTGTTTGATGAGTATTGGAGCGGCACCATCGTCGCCGAGGCGGTCGAGTCGCAGTGGCCCCCCGCCCTCGGCGCAGAGATCACCGACCCCTGCTTTGCTGATAGCTACATCGAGCACTACCGGGCCGGGCGGGTAAAAGCTACTGCCGATATTCTCAATGCTGGCCTGACTGACTGCCACCTGAGCCAGCTAGAGCCCTTCAAAGTCCGGGCAAATCTGGTCACGCCGATCCTGGTCGAAGACCGGCTGCTAGGTCTACTCATCGCCCATGAATGCGCCGGGCCTAGAGACTGGTCAGAGCTAACCATTAGCTTTATACGGCGCGTCGCCACCCAGCTAGGCTATGCCCTGGAGCAGGCCGAGGCCACCCGGCAAAAAGAGCAGGCTCTGGCGCAAACAGAGGCCCTCTCCGAAGAACGACGGCAGCGGCAAGAGCAGCTACAGCTACAGCTCGTCGATCTGCTAGGCAATGTTGAGGCCGTTGCCGACGGCAACCTCACCGTTAGGGCCAACGTCACCGTTGGCGAAATCGGCACCGTAGCTGATTTCTTCAATGCGATTGTCGAAAACCTGCGGCAGATTGTCACTCAGGTCAAACAGTCTGCCGCTCAGGTCAATGCCGCACTGGGGCAGAACGAAAGCGATATTCGCACCCTGGCCGACGAAGCGCTCCAGCAGGCTGACCAAACCACCCTAACGCTAGACTCAGTCGCGGCTATGACCACCTCCATTCAGCAGGTCGCGCAGCAGGCGCAGGAGGCTGCCGCTGTCGCCAAAGCCGCCTCAGAGACAGCCACCGCTGGCGGCGAAGCGATGGATCTCACCGTCAACAACATTCTCGCCCTGCGGCAAACTGTGGGCCAAACGGCCAAAAAGGTCAAACGCTTGGGCGAATCGTCGCAGCAAATTACCAGAGCCGTCTCGCTGATCAACCAGATCTCTCAGCAGACTAACTTGCTGGCCATCAATGCTGGCATTGAAGCGGCTAGGGCCGGAGAAGCGGGCCGGGGATTTGCGGCTGTCGCCGAAGAGGTCAGTGAGTTGGCCTCCCGTTCGGCAACGGCAACCGAGGAGATTGAGCGGATTGTCGAAACGATTCAGCGAGAAACCAGCGATGTGGTCGAGGCCATTGAGCAGAGTACGGCTGAGGTTGTTGAAGGCACCTACCGGGTAGAAGATGCCAAGACCAGCCTGAACCAGATTTTGACGGGGTCTCAAAAAATGGATGAACTGGCTCGCTTGATTTCGGCAGCGACGGGCTCTCAGGTCGAAACCTCAGTGTCAGTTTCTGCGCTGATGGCAGAAATTGCCCAGCTCTCTAAGCGCACCTCTGACTCTTCCCGGCGGGTGTCGGCGGCTCTTAAGCAAACGGTCACCGTGGCCAAAGACCTGCAGTCTCAGGTCTCTACCTTTGTTGTCGAAGCGGGTGAATAGATTATGGCAGATACTGAGCAGGAGATTCGCCTGCAGTTTCTCGATGAAGCTGAGGAGTACTTAGATACGCTGGAGACGACGCTGCTCGGCGTCGCTCAGCGCGGGGTAGACAGCCAGGGCATCAACGCCGCACTGCGGGCCGCTCACTCAATTAAAGGCGGATCGGCGCTGATGGGCTACGACCTCACCAGCAGTCTGGCCCACCGGTTAGAAGACTCGCTCAAGGTACTTAGAGTCAAGCGCGGTGAAGGAGTCAACCCCGAAGTAGAAAGCCAGTTGCTCAGAGGCGTTGATGCCATTCGCCAGATTGTAGAGCGCGATCGCACGGGCACGCTCCCCACTGAAGACTGGCTCAGTACTGCCGTGCTGCCTATTTTTGACAGGCTGTACAACCTGCTGGGTGAACCCACAGCAGAAGATGACGCCCTGATTATGGACGCTGACGAAGGCCAAAACGTCATGCCCCTGATCTTTCAGACAGAAATAGAGGGATCGCTAGCGCATTTAGAACAGTTAATTGACCAGCAGGCCGATCACCTGGGCGAAGCGCTGATCAAAATGTCTCAAGAGCTGAGCGGCTTGGGGAAAATGCTGGACTTGCCTACGTTTGTGCAGCTTTGCCAGTCAATAGAACGAGCTGCTGCCGGCCCCGCTCCGGTGCAGACGGTTGCTCAAAAAACGCTGCAAGCCTGGCGACGCTGCCAGGCGCTGGTACTAACTGGCAATGCAGACGCTATGCCCACTCAGCTAGCGGGAGTCAGCTTTGAACCGGTAGAGAACCCAGTAGAGATGGCCGATCAGCTGCTGGAGACAGCGGATTGGGCTGACTTAGGCGCAGAAGACGATCAGCTAGTCGGTGATGTCTTTGCTGGACTCATTGACGAAGATGACGCCACGGTCAGCGATAGGATCGGCGATGTCTTTGTGGGGGCTGAAGCTGCCGCCGTGAATCCTGACCTGCTTGAGCCCGATGCGGTTGAGACAGGTATCGCTCAGCCAAACGCAGACGCAGACGCGTTTACCACGGGCTTTGCGCAGGTGACTGCTGCGGTAGACCGCTCGCACAACTCAGACGGGCAGGCAGATGCCGCTGACTATCCGCTGGGCAATTTGGCAGGCACCGAATTTCGCTTTTCTGAAACGCCGCAGTCGCAGGCACCTGATCTTGCTGACAACACTGTGCGAGTATCGGTTCGGCAGCTAAATGCGCTCAACGATGACTTTGGCGAACTGACCATTGAGCGCAATCGCCTGGAGTCTGAGGTAGAGCGGCTGCGCAACCTGGTCAAAGATCTGAGCCGCAAGCTGCGATCGCTCAATGCCATCAGCGACGATGTCAAAGACCTGTACGAGCAGCCTCACCCGCCTTTACTTCTAAGCGGCACTAAGATTCTGAGCGGCACTAAGACCGCAGCGCTGCCAGCCTCTAGCTTCCGCAACAATTTCGACACGCTAGAACTCGACCGCTACAGCGACGATCATCTGCCGTTTCGTCAGATAGTAGAGTCGGTAGTCAAGCTACAGGAAACAGCAGATGATATCGAACTCAGCGTAGACCGCACAGAGCAGACGACCCGCACGCTGCACCGCACTGCCCGCCATTTGCAGCGCAATCTCAATCAGCTGCGCATGCGCCCCCTCTCCGATATCACCAACCGCTTTCCCAGAGCCCTGCGCGAACTTGCCGCCGAGCATCATAAGCCAGTTGAGCTACAGCTAGAGGGCGAAAACACCCTGGTTGACCGCAATATTCTAGAGGCCCTCAGCGATCCGCTCATGCACCTTGTTCGCAATGCCTTTGACCACGGCATTGAAACCCCACAGCAAAGGCAGGCACAAGGCAAGCCCAGGCAGGGAACCATCTCTATTCGGGCCTTTAACCGCAGTGGCCGCACCGTGATCACCGTAAGCGACGACGGGGGCGGGATTGCGCTAGAGAAAATTCGCGATCGCGCCCAAACCATAGGCCTAGATGCGGAACTGCTGCGCACCGCCACCGAAGCCGACCTGCTCTCTTTGATCTTTGAGCCAGGCTTTAGCACCTCTAGTCAGGTGACGGCCCTCTCTGGGCGGGGCGTGGGGATGGATGTCGTCCGTAACAATCTCACCGAAATTCGAGGCGATATCAGCGTCGAGACCAAAGCAGGCAAAGGCACTACCTTCACAATTTCAGTGCCCTACACTCTCTCAATTACGCGGGTAATGCTCGCTGAGGGCAATCGGATGCCCGTCGCGCTGCCTACTGACATGATCGAAGCGGTTGTCGTCGTCAACCCGGTCGATATCTACCGCGTTGATGGCCGGGAGATGTTTTCCTATAGAGGCAGCGGCCTGCGCCTGATTCGGCTAGCGAACTGGCTGGCCTTCAACTGCCCCCGGCAGATCGATAGCCTGGAGGAAACCCCCAACTTGAGTACGCCGAGCGTTTTGATCTTTCGCATGGGCGATCAGCGGCTGGGCCTGCAGGTAGATCGCTCCTGGCGCGAGCAGGAGGTCGCCGTCCGCCGGGTAGAAGGCCCCATTGCGCTGCCCGCTGGCTTTAGCAACTGCACTATCTTAGGAGATGGTAAAGTAGTGCCACTGGTCAACCTACCTGACCTGGCCCGGTGGGTATTGAGCTGCGAAGGCACCGATATCAATACTGCCGAAGCGCTGTATTCCAACCCGGTGGTCAATGGTCTCTTCGATCCGTTCGTACTGCAGCCTGCTGCGGGTAGAGCAGCGCACCACCCACCCAGATTTTTAGTGATTGACGATTCGGCCAACGTTCGCAGGCTGCTGGCCTTAACTTTAGAGAAAGCCGGTTATGAGGTGGCACAGGCCCGCGATGGTCAAGATGCTATAGAAAAGCTAGAGACAGGACTGATCATAGATAGCATCGTCTGCGATATAGAAATGCCTAGAATGGATGGCTACAGCTTTCTCTCTAAGCTCAGGGCGCTGCCCCAATACGCGGACGTGCCCGTGACCATGCTCACCTCTCGCAGTGGCGAAAAGCACCGCGCTCTGGCTATGGATTTGGGAGCGACCGCTTATTTTTCTAAGCCCTATCAGGAGCGATCGCTGCTCAAAAGCTTAGCCGCCTCTCTCAAACGCTAAGGCACGCACCTGAGGGCATCTATCTATAAAACATCTATAAAAAACGATGGCAGAGACAATTACGATTACCTTAAAGCTGTTCGCTGTCTATCAGGAGACGCTAGGCGTACCTGAGAAAAAGCTGACTCTACCAGCAGGGACGACGGCAGGAGAGGTGTGCGATCGCCTCTTAACCGACCATCCCACCCTATCGCGCTGGCGCGACCTCACTCGCTTTGGCATCAATCTACAGTTTGTACCTGCCGATACACCTCTGCAATCGGGCGACGAATTGGTGCTAATTCCGCCAGTCAGTGGCGGTTGAGGTTTAGCGACAGGGGTTGCCTACCAGCGTCACCTTCACACCAAACGTATAGGCTACGGTCAACTCATCCGATTCAAACAGTGGCCCATTAATATTCCCAGCCATCCACTCCAGGATGTCTACATCTGCCACATCAGGAATCTCAACGTCGGTATTCGCATTGGGATCGATCTGATTAGTAGGAAAAACGCCTTTATCAACCCACTTGTCAATTGTTTCGTAGCCGGTCTTCTGGGTAATGCCACCATCTACAACTTTTGGGCCCGTCTGCGCCTTCTCGACGATAACAACCACGCTAGCGGGTGGCTCTGGGTAATTTTTGAAGCAGTAGTCCTCCGCTGGAAATGCCAGGGGCAAAGGATGCTTGATAAATTTGAGCGGAGCCGGATCGCCAGTAGCGGTTGGATTAAAGCTGAGCAGCTCGGACAGCACGGCAGCGGCTTCTCCAGTGGTCGTTCCCACATCGCTGTATGGCTGAGGCACCAAATCAGGTTTGGTTGGTTTACCCGTCGATGAATCAGCATTTTCCACATTTTCTACACCGTCTGCCTCCCCTAAGTCTCCTGCCGGTGGCGCGACGGGTAAAGCCGGTGCGGGGGCCGGAACGGATGAGGGGGAAGGACGAGGGGCGGGTTCAGGCGATCGCTCAGGTTCAGGAGGGGCGGCAGCGGGTGGCGACTGAGTCAGTCCAGGCGGAGCGATCGCTGCAGACTCGGCCCCTGTAGACTCGGCCCCTGTAGACTCAGGCAAACTGGGCTTGGGCAAAGCAGAAACCCGAATGGGTTCGAGCAGTTCGGTCTCGGGTGGTTCTTCTCTGACCTCTGGCTTTTTAGGAATGGGAATAAGCAAGGCTAATCCATGCAGCCCCAAAGAGAGCACCAGCAGCGGACTCACCCAGTGAATCAGTTTTTGCCATTGGGGTTTAGCAGGAAGCATGTACGGTGGGCGGCTAGCCTAATGGGTGGTGCTAACTCAGCTATAGTGACAGGCTGTCACGGCGTGAGCAAAATTAGGTGCGATCGCAGGACGCTTATTTGATCGGCAGAGGTGACGGCAGTTCGGACAGTCCGGGTGATCAGGAGATCAGAACCATAGCTGGATGCTTCGAGGCTAGATTTTTCGGGGCTATAGGTTGAGATTGTGATCTAGCGCTCTGAGATCAGCGAGTCACAAGATAATCTGATACGTTTAAACGGGTTATTATCCCCCTGTAGTGGGCTCTCATTTATCGACACGCAAAGAGATCCTGTATGAAAGGGCGCAACGCTTCTAGAAAGAAGCTGTATCAGCAACTTATTCTACTCATTATCGCTGCGCTTGCGGCTACCAGCGTCATTGCTATGCAATCAGCTAATTTACCTGACCGCAGCAATGAAGCCTCTACAGCTGAGCCGCCGACTGAGTCCGCTTTGCTCGATCCTGCCCCCACTCTCTTGAGTGATCCGTTCTTACAACTACCAACAGATTCATCTGTGCAGGTGGTCTGGTTTACCGAATTTGAAGGCACTGATCACACGGTAGAGTACGGCGAGAAGCTGACGGCCAAAGCTACCACCACCCAGCTCAGCCGTACCCGTGAAGACAGCGACTCCCGCGTCCCAGATCGCACCTACTCGGGGCTGACCCGCCGCGAAATTTGGCGTCATCAGGCGACGGTAGCCGGATTGAATCCGGGCGATCGCCTCCCCTATCGAGTCATCAGCCGTGACGCTAGCGGCCAAACAGCTATCAGCGATATTTTCACACTCGCCGCTACGCCCCCCGCCGGTCAACCGCTGCAAATACTGCTCACCTCCGACCACCAGATCAAGCCGCTCACCCCAGCCAATCTGCAAAAGGTAGAAGAAACCGTAGGCCGAGTAGACGCCGTATTTTTTGCAGGTGATCTGGTAGATCACGCGGATCGCGCCTCGGAATGGTTTGACGATGCTAAAGGGATAGGCTTTTTCCCAAGCTTGCAAGGCCGCGCTCAGCAGACGCTGACTCACAGCGACGTGGCCACTACCTATACAGGCGGCGCACTCATCCAGCATGCCCCCCTGTTTCCTGCCATTGGCAACCATGAGGTGATGGGTCGCTATTCTGATACCGAACCGATCAACGCGCAGTTTAACGATCCGCTGCCTCGTCAGATTGCAGCGCAACTGTACCCGGCTGCTGACAAGGCCGATGCTGAGCAGTGGATCAAAGACCACGCTTTCAATACCGATACCTATGAAGAGATCTTCTCTTTGCCAACTACTCAGCTGCCTGACGGGGGAGAAACTCAGGCGTACTACGCGATCTCTTTTGGCGATGTGCGACTGGTGTCCTTGTACGTGACTCAGATCTGGCGATCGCCCGCCCTCACACCCGATACCAAAGGCCGCTACCGCGAAAAGCAAAGCGATCTCAAAGACCCCAAAGCTTGGGGCTACGGCCAACACATCTTTGAAGACATTCGTCAGGGCAGTACCCAATACGAATGGCTGAAGCAGGAGCTAGCCAGCGAAGAGTTTCAATCGGCTAAATACAAAATTGTCATGCTGCACCACCCGCCGCATACCTTAGGGGGGAATATCGTGCCCGCCTTTACCGACCCGGTGCCGGTAGAAAACCGCGCTGCCGATGGCACCCTGCAGGCCGTGCAGTATGAATATCCCAAAGCAGACGACTACATCACTCGCGATCTGGTACCGCTACTAGCCGCCGCTGATGTGCAGCTTGTTTTCTATGGGCATTCCCATTTGTGGAATCGGTTTGTCAGTCCGGGCGGTATGCACTTTTTAGAAAGCTCTAATGTCGGCAACACTTACGGCGCGCATCTAGCTGACAACCCGCGCGATATTCCCACTGAGGCGGCAGTCAAAATCTCAGGCAGCTTGCAAAGCTTTAGCGAAACTTACGTCGCGACGGGTGATCCTAATGGCCTCGCGCCGATCATGCCAACCATTGCCCCGCTCACAGACGACAGCGGCAACGCCCTTCCCTACTTAGCCAGCAACGATATCACCAGCTTTACTATCTTCGAGACTGAGACCGGTACTCTCAGCAGCTACTACTTCGATACTCGCGATCCCAGTTCAGCCGCCGTTAAATTCGATGAGTTTAAGCTCCCTGTCTAGGGGTTTCACCGTGAGAAGCCTGGCAGCGAGCGATCGCCTATGATAAGAAAAGTGCCAGCGGAGCCACAAGCCCGATGATTAACCCTCTTGTCATTGATGATGGAGTCGCACTTCCTGATGCCGACGCGCTAATTACCGAGGATGATACGCCGGTGGATAATTTTGCTTCGGCCAAGCAGCAGCGGTTGTTGGTGAGCAGCCTATACAGCGCTCTGTCGGAGACTGTTTTTCTAGCCGAGGCCAATGTTGGCATTTACCATACAGTGGGTCAGCCAGCGATCGTGCCAGATGTGTTTGTCAGCTTTGATGTGCAGGTGCCAGAAGCCTGGTGGGACAAGCCTAATCGCTGCTATCTGATGTGGAATTTTGGCAAGTCGCCAGAGATTGTCATCGAAATTGTCTCTAATCAGGTCGGTAACAAGCTAGCCCGTAAGCTCAGAACTTATGAACATATGCGGGTCGCCTACTACGCCCTTTACGACCCGGCTCAGCAGTTAGGAGAAAGCCCACTACGTTTATTTGAGCTGCGAGGACTGCACTATGCAGAACTGTCTAGCTTCTGGCTAGAGCAGGTGAATCTTGGCCTGACCCTTTGGGACGGTGAGTTTGAGGGTCGGCAAGAGACCTGGTTACGCTGGTGCGATAGTCAGGGCGAAATTTTGCTGACTGGCGATGAGAGAGCTGAGCAAGAACGGCAGCGGGCTGAGCAAGAACGGCAACGAGCTGAGCAAGAACGGCAGCGAGCTGACCGATTGGCCGAAATTCTAAAAGATCGGGGCATTGATATCGATCATCTGCCGGAGAATTAGGGGAAAGCGCGTCATGAAGCTATTTTTTAAGCCTTTTGTTTGGTTCTTGTCAGCTTTGCTGGTTTTGAGTATCTGGTTGGGGCCTGCTAAAGCCTCTAATTCGCTAGCAGATTCGCGGATTAATCAGCTGGAGTTTCAGATGCGATCGCTCCAAAACCAGGTCAGCCAGCTTCAGTCTCAGCTACCGAGAGCTAGCGGTGGGAGTAGGCCCGCCCCCGTCACGGCATCTCCTGCCTTTGAACCCTCCTTAGACGAACAGTTCGACAACTTGGCGACGCTAGTCATCGAACTGAGCCAGCGGGTCTCCGCGCTAGAGGCCAAAGTTTCAGAAACACCTCTATAAGCTGTTCAAACATTAGACTTAAAAACAGTTAGGCTTAAGCAGCTTTTTCCCCTGGCAGCTGACTTTTAGGCTGGGGCTGGCGCTGGCGCTGCTTAGTGCTGACAGGCTCATTTGGAAACATGCTTTTTACTTGGTAGAGTCTTAGCAACACTTCGGAGCTATCAAGATAGCGTTCGCAGACAAAATCAATTAGGTCGTTGACCGTGCAAGGGTTGCCATTGCCTCTGTTCCAGGTGTGAAACTCCTTATGAACACCCTCTTTCAACGTTATAAGATTGTCTACACTCACAGCTAAATGAGGATAGTGCTTTGACGAAAAAATGTGATGAGCTGCTATGTTAAACTGGTCGTGTCTAGTAGGCTTTTCCCGAGTGATCTGACAGGTCTCTTTATCGCGCTTTTTCGCTTCTCCCATCGCCTTCTGAATTCGCTGTTGGCGGCTATCAGCCTCTGCGGTAATTGCCTTGAGAGTTTTTCTGCCAACAATATCCACTGCCTCACACCAAGCGCGCCGATCCTTGCTAGTCAGCTGGTTAGAAAGATTCTGGCTGAGTCGATAGAACCCACTTAGAGAATAGCAGCGGGCTCCATCAATTTCATCAAAATCAACGAATATTTTAAGAGGCCGCTCTGAATGCTTTAAATCTTCAAAAGACTTATTAAGACGGGCATAGCTCGTACTTAAAATGGCGACGGTGTCTTTCTTAGATAAAAAATATCTACCGTTACGGCAGGTCAAAGAAGAACTATTCTCGTAGATCTTTTTGCGTACAAAAGCATTGCGAATTTTCTCTCGATGGTGAGTGACAAATTCAACGATTCTGTCCCAAAGAGATTTGTTTTCATGAGAGTCTAGGTATTTGGCGATCGCGAAAGCCCCCAGATCCGAAAAGATTCGATTTTTCCACTTCTGGCTAGTGTACATAAAATGGTCACCTTCAGTTAGCTCCCATTCGTCATTAGGATCGGAACTGAAAAAATCAATAATTTCATCGAGCCGCTGCGGGGTTATTTCAAGAGCTGCGGCGAGTTCTGCTTCCTTGATGGTAAATTTTGAGGTTTTTCTAGGCACGTCAAGCTCCGGCGCTAATGCTTTGGTACATGGTGTTGATACGGTCAAAAATACGGGCGTTGCCTGTTTCAGGATTGTCGGGATGATACTGCTTGCTGAGTTGGCGATAAGCTAATTTGATATCTTTGTCACTAGCCGCCTGTGGCTCTAGACCAAAGACTTTCCAGGGCCGAAAATATTTGAAAATATCGATTCCGTTGATGCAGTCATTGCCTATCTCTGCATCTTCCCCAGGAAGTACGCCTACGAACTCTCGATAGAGCGTCTCCCAAGAACTCTTAAGACGAAGGTTAAGCTTGTCCATACCATCGGTCGCCATTTTGAACGATCCAGACTTCCGTAGAGCCGCCGTGTCTTTAGCTGAAAAGTGTTTGAGCACCGCAGTTTTTAGTTGGTTCATGGAGAGAGGTTTTACCTTTTCTCCGCCATCCTTGAGAACAAAAAGGGCAAATTCTTCCAGCAATTGAACATCTATTCCTTTCGCTTGCGAAAGCTGCTGAATTCTCTTTTCAATGCCTGGACTGATTAAGAATTTGACCACGATAATCGCTCCCTGTTTGCATATAGAAATAACGTACTGCCAAAAATATAGCCCACCCAAAACTGTGCTTTGTTACTTAACCAAACGTTCTGGAAGTAAGCTATAGAATGAACGGATTTAGTACCAGTTCAAGGCTGCCTGTAAACGCCGCTATATATCAAAAGCTAACGTTCTAAACACGTCGCCCGTGCTCTCTATTAATAAGGCTCGTTCCACGATTGTCTAGCTAACCGTTAACACAAGTTTACCGTTAACACAAGTTTAAGGTCATTTTTATTTTACCCATAGCTATCTGAAAGTGCGTACATTCAATTCCTCATCTTTAATCAGGCTTCCTGAAAGGCTCTTTCCGATAAAGATTGAATAAATTTGATAGATGAGTTCCTCTCCATACGAAAACTATCCTGAGGCATTAGACCCAACGGATCTCACGCATCAGGATATTCATAATTTGTACAGAGAACTTGCTTTGATACTGAGCTAGTCGATATACTGCACTACCTCTTCAGTTTCGTAGCGTACCTTGGCAAGGTCAGCATATTTATCATCTTCGGCGCGATAGCCAGCCGCGCAGAGCACAGTGGCCGCATAGCCTTGCTTAGGCAGTTCTAGTATCTTGTCAAATTCGGCAGGCACAAATCCTTCCATTGGGCAGGTATCGATGCCTAGCATGGCGGCGCTGTAAAGGAAAAAGCCCAGAGCTAAGTAAACCTGCTTCGCTGACCAGGCATCCGGCTGAAGCGGATAAGGCGGCTCTTTCAAATAGCCTTCAATCATGTTAGCAAGCCCTTCTAGATTGTCTTTTGGCATCTGTCGAACTTCCGCAATACGGTCGATGTAGGGCGGGACATCGCTGGCATCGATATCGGTTTTAATGGCCAGAACTACGAGATGAGAGGCTTCAGTGACCTGAGATTGATCCCAAGCGTGCTGGCGTAGCTGTTGACGCAGATTAGGATTGCGAACGACGAAAAACTTCCAGGGCTGCAAACCAAACGAAGAGGGGGCCAGCACCAGGCTTTGCTCTAGCGTGCGCCAAACGTCATCTGGAATTTTACGATCTGGATCAAACTTTTTGGTGGCATAGCGCCAGTTTAGCTGCTGAAGGATTCGAACAGGAGCCAGAGTAGGGGAGGCCATAGAGATGTCATTAAGTGTGAAATCGTCCCGATTATGGCAGGTTTAGCTAATTTGAGCGTCTCTCTGAACGTGCCCTTTTCCTGTGCAGTTTCCGGCAGTCTGCTACTGTCTGGACTGTACAGATGTAGCAATAGGCGCAGCAGCCTTCGTGCTTTTGGCCGTCTTCAAAAAGAGCTTGAAGTAAATTGCCTGAGACAGCTCTTTAACTGGAAAGAGAAGATAGGTAAGCGGGTTGATAGTCACAATGATGTTGCGAATATCACGTTTGGCTAAAAAGAGAATGCTTTTGGCGATCGCTCCTGCACTCATCACCCCCACCGGATTGAGATTACTCTTAAATGGCCCTAGCACTAGCTTGCGAATCACGCAGGGCGCATCGCTGCGGCGCAGATTGATCAGGTCGCCCAGCAGCCGTTTAGAGATTTCATAAAGCGGGCTAAAAGCCGGATTCACTTCCGCCTCAGAGGTATTCACCCATACTTCTTTAGTCGCGCGGCCCGTGCGATTATTGACTGTCTCTAAGAAGACTTCCATCAGTCGCCAGGCCGACAGCGCGTTGACTTCTAGAGACTGTTCAATCGCCTGAGGAGACTTCTCTCCCATCACGTTAATACCGTGATTGATCAGCAAGATGTCAGTTTTTTGCAAGACATCGCGCAGTTCTGTTTCTTGCCCGGCGCACCAGTCGACGATTTTACTGGCACCCGGAATATCGGCATTGGCTGAAGTGCTCAGGGCAATTGGTTTTGCGCCCTGTTTGGCCAGCTCTTTGATCAGCGCCCGGCCCAAAGTGCCTGATGCCCCGGTGACCGCGACGGTTTTGCCCTGGAGAGAGAGCGCTGTGCCCAGAAGCTTATCGCTGATAGTCAGAAAGCCTGCATAGTAGGCGTTGGTATTGTCGAAGTGGTGCCGCCAGTGGTAGGTGCGGTTGACTTTCCATAGGCCGGGGATACCCGTGAGTGGGCCGGGTTCGTGGGTTAGGTCGGTAGCGGTGAGCAAACCGCGCGATCGCAAAATAGCCGCCACTAAAAAACCCGCTGCGTAGATGACGCCCAGCCACAGCCCCGGCGTCTGCGTAATGATCGCTGCTGCGCCCATCACCACCATCATAAAGAGAGACTCGGGCGCGTCGTTGTAGAGCTGAGCCTTGCGATAGACCTCAGTACTGATCGGCGAAAAATCTTTTTTGTAGGCCCGGTGATGCCAGCCGTGCAGCTGCTGTAGCGGTGCCCACCGATGGCTGAGCACATGGTAAAAATCGCGCACCATTTCGACTAAGACGATAGCGGCGATCGCCCAAACGACCTGATCTAGATATTGCCAAAGCCAGGAGAGCGAGTCTGCTGCGGAGGGAACCGTCATAGAGAATAGCCTTTTGCTCATCAATCTTAAGAAACAATGGTAACGCCCACCCGCTCAAAAGTTTGCGGCGGGTCGTTCACCTGGCTGTCATAGCCTGTCTATACGGCAGGCAAAAATCCAGGTATTCTTTTTAGCAAGCGATACTCAGCTATCTATACGCTGAGGGGGACGGCACAAATCATGGTAGTAGCACTGCACGAACAAGAAAGAAATAATCTCGCTCGGGCCATTAGCTACAGTGAGGTAGCGGCGATTCCTCAGGTATGGCCCATCGTCGCTGCCAGGTATGGCGATTGCCTCGCCCTGCACGACCCCCACACCCATCCCGAGACTAAATATACCTATCGCGAACTAGCAGCAGCGATCGCTCAGTTTGCCGCTGGCTTACAGTCGCTAGGACTGCAGCCCGGCGAGACCGTGGCCCTCTTCTCTGAAAACCGCCCCCGCTGGCTGGTAGCCGACCAGGGGATCATGACCGCTGGCGCAGTTGACGCGGTGCGCGGTGCTAACGCAGATGCCCGCGAGCTGCTGTTTATTTTAGATAACAGCGACAGCATTGGTCTGGTCATACAAGATATCACGACGCTAAATAAACTAGCGGCTGATCTGAGCGGGGCCAATCTGCGCTTTATTGTGCTGCTGACTGACGAAGCCGCTGAACTAGAGACCGATCTGGGCAATGTACGGCTGCTAAATTTTACTGAGCTGATGGCGCTGGGCCGTGACTTTGAGGGTAAGTTTACACCTGCGCCGCTGTCGCGCGATCGCACGGCCACCCTAATCTACACCTCCGGCACCTCCGGGATGCCCAAAGGCGTCATGCTCAGCCAGGCCAATCTGCTCTCTCAAATCGCCGGGCCTTGCAGCGTCGTCAATGTTGGCCCCGGACAGAAGGTGATGAGCATTTTACCGATATGGCACTCCTACGAGCGCTCGTTTGAATATTTCATTCTCTCGCAGGGCTGCACTCAGATTTACACCAATATTCGCTACGTCAAGCAAGACCTCAAAAACCATAGCCCGCAGTACATGGTCGCGGTGCCTCGCCTGTGGGAATCGATCTACGAAGGCGTCCAAAAGCAGTTTCGAGAGCAGCCTGAAAGCAAGCAAAAGCTGGTGCAGTTTTTCCTCGGTCAGAGCCAGAACTATATTACGGCCAGACGCACACTGGCCGGGCTGAACCTGGCGAATCTGACCAGTTCACCGGGGCAAAAGCTGATAGCGGCGCTGAAGATGATCTATCTGTGGCCGCTGCATCAGCTAGGCGATCGCCTGGTCTACAAAAAGGTGCGCGCTGCGATGGGCGGGCAGGTCACTCACCTGGTCAGCGGCGGCGGTTCGATTGCCGACTACCTCGAAGACTTTTACGAAATCGCGGGCATCTCAATTTTAGGCGGCTACGGCCTGACCGAGACTTCGCCCATTATCCACGTCCGTCGGCCCTGGCGAAACTTGAGAGGAGCCGACGGTCAAGCCGTGCCGGGCGTTGAGACCGCCATTGTTGACCTCAAGACCCGTCAGCCTGTGCCTGCCGGAGAGCCAGGTCTGGTTTTGATTCGTGGGCCTCAGGTCATGCAGGGCTATTACAATAACCCCGAAGCAACCGCCAAAGCCATCGACGCCGAAGGCTGGTTTGATACGGGCGACCTGGGCCAGATGACTGCCTGGGGCGACTTGATCATCACAGGCCGGGCCAAAGACACCATTGTGCTGACCAACGGCGAAAACATCGAGCCTACCCCGATTGAAAACGCCTGTTTGCGCAGCCCTTACATCGATCAAATCATGCTGGTCGGGCAAGACCAAAGAACGCTGGGCGCACTGATTGTGCCCAGCGCCGAAGCCTTGGAGAAATGGGCCGTCAGTCGGGGCATGGTATCCTCTGCTGAGCAGGCGACCGGTTTGGATGCGATCGCGCTGCACAGTCAGCCTGTACAAGATCTCTTTCGCCAAGAGCTAAAGCGAGAAGTCGCCAATCGTCCGGGCTATCGTCCGGATGATCGCATCGGCACTTTTGCACTCTTAAAGGAGCCCTTTACAGTAGAAAATGGGCTGCTGACGCAGACGCTGAAGGTAAAACGGGCTCAGGTGAGCGATCGCTACCGCGAAACCATTGATACCCTGTTCAAGTAAGCTTCAAAAGTCACCGCTGGACTCAGGCTCAGCCAGTCATTCGATGAAACCCTCCCGTCAAACGTTGGTCGGATGGGACAAGATTTGGTTGAATGAAGTTTAAGTTGTCTATTTTACTCTTGCCATGGATTCCCAGTCTCAGCTCATGCTTAAGCGGGTCGTCAATATCAAAGCGGTCGTCACCCCGCTATGGAAAGAAGAAGCGCAAAAGCAGCTACAAAACCAGCTCAACCAGATTGACGGTCGCCTGCAGCAGCTCGAAATGCAGAGCCAGCGCGTGCTCACTGAGATGCAAAAACCAGGCGCTAACCCGGCTGATACCGCTGTCACGCAGCAAATCAGCAGCGTGCAGGCCAAGCTCAACCAGGATAAAAGTCAGCAGCTCCAGCAGAAAAATCAGCTGCTCCAGCAGCTCCAGCAGGTGCAAACCCTGGAGCTAGATAAAGAAGTCAATCAGGGGCAAATCGATAGCTTTTTTCATGTGGCCGTAGGCGATCACATGATCAAAAAAATGCAGGTAGAAATATTGCTGCGTGACGGCATCGTTGAAGATATTCGCGGTGAACTGTAGCCAATGAACTGCTAACTGATTCCCACGACGGGATACAATTTAGGCGCTAGCGATCGCTCGTGATCCCGACCGCCGCCGACCAGCCCTATTCTCTATACATTTCCCATCTATGATCCGCGAAGTTTTCATGCCTGCGCTCAGCTCCACCATGACTGAGGGAAAGATTGTCTCTTGGGCCAAGTCTGCGGGTGACAAGGTAGAAAAGGGTGAAACCGTCGTTGTCGTCGAGTCTGACAAAGCCGACATGGATGTGGAATCTTTTTATGAGGGCTACCTGGCGACTATCGTCACCGAAGCCGGAGAAATGGCTCAGGTCAATGATGTCATCGCTCTCTTAGCCGAAACCGAAGAAGAGATCGAAGCGGCCAAGCAGCAGGCAGCCAACCTATCGAGCGCGGCCCAAAAGACAGCCCCAAGTACAGCCCAAGCCGCAGAACCTGAGCCCGCAGCGGCGCTAACTTCAGAAGCCGTCGCAACGGCTGTGCAAACCAGCGCCCCAGCCCCGACCCAAAATGGCGCAGTTAGCCCCCCAGCGAATCGTCCTTCGGGTCGCGTCATCGTCTCTCCCCGCGCTCGCAAGCTAGCTCAGCAGCTCAAGGTAGACCTGGAAGGATTACAAGGCTCTGGCCCTCACGGCCGGGTAGTTGCTCAAGATGTAGAGCAAGCGGCAGGGAAAACGCCTACGCCTGCTCCAGCTCAGCCAGCACCCCCAGCGGCTCCACCAGTCATACCTGCTGTCTCTAAAGAATCTGCGCCCGCAGCCTCTCCAGCAACGCCCCCTGCTTCTCCCGGTGAGCTGGTTGCCTTCAATACGCTTCAGCAGGCCGTCGTGCGCAACATGGATGCTAGCCTGTCGGTGCCGGTATTTCGGGTGGGCTACACCATCACGACCAATGAATTAGACAAGCTGTACAAACAGATCAAGCCTAAGGGCGTGACAATGACCGCGCTGCTGGCTAAGGCCGTAGCCGTCACCCTGCAAAAGCACCCGGTAGTTAACGCTAGCTTTTCCCCAACCGGCATTCAGTACAGTAACAGCATCAATATCGCCGTTGCAGTCGCCATGCCAGACGGCGGTTTGATCACGCCAGTGTTGCGCGGGGCTGATCAGATGGATATCTATTCGCTGTCGCGAATGTGGAAGGATTTGGTCGCGCGATCGCGCTCTAAGCAGCTTGCCCCTGAAGAATACAACAGCGGCACCTTCACCCTGTCTAACTTAGGCATGTTTGGAGTGGATAGTTTTGATGCCATTCTGCCGCCAGGCCAGGGGTCCATTTTGGCAATCGGCGGCGCACGGCCTCAGGTCGTGGCTATGCCTGGCGGACTGATGGGCGTGCGCAATCAGATGCGAGTCAATATGACCAGCGACCACCGGATTATCTACGGCGCAGATGGCGCTGCCTTCTTAAAAGATCTGTGCGATCTGATTGAGAATAACGCGCAGTCACTGACGCTGTAATCTGCGATGCGAGCAACCATGTCTAGCTGTGTAAGCATTAGACAATCTAGCGCGCTGTTGTTCATCCAATTCCGTGACTTCTCTTGACCCGGCCAGTCAGCGCGGTTTCACTGGGTGGACAGTGCGTCCTGCGATTTGGCTATGGCTCTTATTTGCGGCGGCTCTGCTGATCCGTTTTACCTATAGCTTTGGCCACTTAGCTCACTATATTAGTGATCGCTAGAACCGCCACTATTTATTTGGCTGCCCTGTGGCTATGCTTCGCTGTGGGCGGCGCGGGCATTACCCGCTGTCTTAGGTGCTTTGGCGGTGCCCGCGACCTATCTGCTAGCCTGGTTTAGCTTTCGCAGTCGGCTGATTGGCGTTCTCTGTGCCGCGCTGATGGTCGTGTCGCCTTTTGGCGTGTTTTTAGCGCAGGAAGCCCGTCACTATACCCTGGCAATTTTGCTGGTGATTGCTTCGCTGTGCTGCTTTGTCTTGTCAGTGTGGGCCTTGCGGCAGCGAGCGGCTCCTAGCTGGTAGATTGTTTTTACCTGAATAGTCGTCAACACGCTCAGCATTGCGGCGCACTACTTTAGCGGTATTACTTTCTGGCAGAGGCGTTGGTGCTCCTGGTGCTGCTGGTCAAACAGTGCTGGGAAGACAGGTCAACCTGGCGGCGATCGCCCGCCAGTCCTTCACACCTGAGCGGGCTTTCTCGTGCCACAGCCCCACATACCGGAGCAAAAAGCCGGGGTCTTTCAGGGCGCGAGGGCTATTTGCTAACGAGAAATCAAGGGTTTCACTCGCTACAATGCTCTACAAACGTAGCGCTTTTAAGGGCACAATGAAGCAAAAGGTAATAACGGCAAGGGTTACAGCTGATATCTATGATGCGATAGCGGACAAAGCTAGCGCTGAAGGGGTGAGCTTGTCAGCGGTTGCCGCCCGGTTGCTGAGCGATTCGCTAAAGTCCGGTGCTGAGCCTTCTGATAAACCGGTATGGGCGATCGCACTTGAGAGCCGTGTTAGCCAGCTCGAAGCACAGGGCAATGGCAGTCAGAAGGGCAAGCGGCGATAGTGCTGACCGCGAGCGCGAGCGATGCGCCCAAGGCCGAAAGGCCGCTGCTGTGATCGCCAGTCGGTCGGCTACTGCTGACGGTGAATCTTCGCAGCACCATAAGCGGTTCCGGTCAATCCGCTGCACCAAGATCGTTATCGAAATTTTTGATGGTGATGCGCCTTTCAATCCAGGCGGCTGTAGTGCTTATCACATAAAGTGTTGTAGAAATCCTACGGGCTTGGCGAATCACTGCCGGGGAAGTGATTCTTTCAGCACAATAGCCTGATGCCCAGCATTGGCAGGCGTTACGATTGAAATAAAAGTCAGCGGCTGATCACCGCTATTGAACACACCGTGGACTTGGCCTGACTGAGCAATCACAACATCCCCGGCCACAATGGGCTGTGTAGTGCCTGCATCATCCAAATAATAATCACCCTTGCCGCTGAACACAGTCCAAGTATCTTGCCCATTTGGGTGAATGTGGGTGGGGATGCTTTGACCCGGCTCTACCTGCCAAGCAACCACGACAGCTTCTGGAGACTTTGCGACCACTGAGCGAACAGGCGCTCTATCTGCCGATTTAAAGAAACTGGAGCTGCTGAATATCCGGGTTGTATCCATTTTAACTGGGTTCATTTTTTCAACCGTGAAATTTCAACCGTGAAAATAGGGCTGGCCGTTTGAGTCTATTTATGGAGCAACATCATCTCAATAGGCGCATTGAAATAATGTCTCATAGATAACCTTATACGGTCTGTCTCTCTCTCTCTAACAGCGCTTAATTCCCACAGCTTAACTCCCATAATGTGACACCCAAGGATCTAGCTCAAATTCATGGCTGAGGTTAACCAGGGGTGAAGTACAGATCTTCCAGCCTACGCCATGGGAGCGGTTTTACAGGCTACTCAATCTTTAAAGTAGCCTTTGAATCCCTAGCTTAGCCGCAGTTAGAAGGGGGGCAATCAGGGGTAGGGGTCAAGCAGGGAGCGGCAGCGGCGACGCCAGCCACAGCAGCTGTCAGAACAACGGCAGAAACAACCGCCAGGGAGAGCTTCTTGAGCTGAGGAACTTTGATCATCGGAATTGACCTCTTTGATGAGTATGGTGAATACAACGGACTCTAGATGAGACCTCCCAGAGGAAGGGGGTTGACTTGAGAGTCAACCCCCTTCCTCTGGTTGTTTAGTTAATGACAGCAGTGAGGCCATCTGGCAGAGCGGTTAGCCCTGCGAGCGGCTTTAGGGTGACTCAGTCATGATTGGGGGTTGAGTAGTTTTGGAACAGGATCCTACGCTAAGGCTGAAAGTCATACGGTGAAAGGGCTTCAAAATCCGTTTTTCTGGCTTGGTAAGACTCACCGCTCTGTACCAGTTAGACAGTGCCCTAATTGGTACAGAAAAATGGAACGGTATATCAAGGGTTTCAGCCTCCTTCAGCCAGATAGGTTCAACTGGTACAGAAATAAAATCTGCTTAGCGTAGGTTTCTCGTCCGATGATACTGAAATCCCATTAGGTCAATCAGGCTTTTCTAGCTTCCACAGGTCAGCCGCTTTGTAGACTGGGGTAAAGACGTAGCCCTGTGCTGTGAGTGCTGCTTTATAGCTTTTGCTCAGCTCGAAGGCAAAGGCTCGACTGAATCTGGAGATCGGGCTGAAGCTATCGGGCGATCGCATCTTGTCTGATTCGTTGAAAGCTAGGATCGCCTGATCTGGGGGAAGCAAAGTACACAGAGAGACTAGCTTACCTGGTCGAGCATTTGCATGACTGTTTATCACCAGTGAGTTAGGCGCTGACCTGATAATTCGAGCCACTTCGGGGTATAGCTGACTGGGCCGTTTGTTAGCCCAGGTTTCTGCCCGTACAAACACAGCGCCCGATAGCAGCCCGATTGATAAGATGATCGCTAAGGCGCTTTGCCAAAATCGTCTGGCACGTCCTTTTTTTAAGCTAATGTTTTGGCCTAAGCAGTAGGCGACCAAAAGCTGCAGGCTTAAGTAAGCTGGCATCCAGTAGCGGCTCACAATCGAGCGTCGGCCTCCTAAGAATAGGTCAGCACCAAGCAGCAAAAGCAGCGTGACTCCTCCTAGCGTGATCAGGCAAATGAGTGACCGTCTGGGCATATGCTTAAAGCCCCAAAAGACTGCATAGGCCGCCAGGGCAACTGACAGCAGCGTAATTAGAACGTTGTAGCTTGAGTAAGTGCTAACGTTCAAATCTAAGTCAAAAAATAAGCTTTTGATATGTCCTACCCAGCTTCTTAGCAGCCCTGGAAAGGACATTGGTGTGCTAGTCCAGCCAGCGGCAGCAACGTTGCTATCCTTGCCGACGCCTATATGTGTCAGCCAGGGATAGAAAGCAAGTAGTGAAACCAGGGTAGAAAGGCAATAATTTCTGATCAGGGCCAAGTCTTTTAGTTTGCTGCGATAAACAACATAAAGCGTATGACTGGCTACTACTAGCAGCGTAAATAAAAACGTGTACAGTCCCGCAATTAGCGTGAGGCTATAGAGCATCCAGGCAGAAAGACTTTTCTTTTTGACTGCTTTTAGTAAGCTCAGTGTGGAGATTATGATTAAACAGGCCCACAGGCTGTACTCTCGGGCTTCTTGAGCGTAGATTTGGTGAAAGGGGCTAGCAGCAATAAGAGCGGCGCTAATGGCTGCTACCTCATTGCTCTGAAACAGCTCAAGTGCTAGGAAATACACCGCTGGAATGAGGGCAACGCCTGCCAGTGCAGCCACCAGGCGAGTCGCTACAACAGTGTTGGGAAACCACCCCAGCATCCATCTTGAGAGCACATAGTACAGCGGTGGATGCTGAGGGTCGTGTATGGCTAGACTGGCAATCGTTGAAGATATTCCTCTGCTAGAATCATAGCGCTGAAATTCTTGAACCTGCTGCGCGGTTATCACCTGACCTGTGAAGATGCTTTCGCCTGCTTCTACAGGATTGTGGCCGGTTGCAAAAAGCCCTGTAAAGGCTTCGTCAGACGAGTAGATTGTCCCACTGAGGTTCGAGAAGCGGAAGATAACCCCTATGGCAACAGCCGTGAGAATCAAAGGGAAAAGTCGCATGAGATAGCCTAATGTATCTCATCAGAATACAAAGGGCTGAGACGCGAGCGCGGTTTATTCACGGACTCTTCATTGATGAGTCTGTTTGTCGATGTTGCTGTAGAGTTTGGGTTTTCTCTAGCACCTGATCGGCGTAGTCTTTGATGCTTGGGTAGCTACCAGCGCCGTAAGTTTGGGGCGTGGTGTTATCGGCGTTATCTGGGTTGCCGCTGTGCGTCTGATAGCCTCATCTTCACTTCGCCCGGCGGCGATCTGAGCATCAAAGGTTTTACTCACGGTTCGCTCATTTTCTCTAGTGGTTCTACAAAATCTAAAAACGCTACATGTAGCGTAATTCAGCATAGAATCACTTGAATTTTTCTTGTGGTTGCTTGGGCACCCATATGATGAGCGCTAATTAATAGATCTGCCCATTTGTCAATAGGCTGAAAACCCATTGCCTTCGTAGCATTTTCGAAACTCCAATTAATTGGAGCGAACCATGAGATATTTGCGAAGGCAGTCAGCCAGCGACTTAGAGGGCCGGTACTGGTCTCCGCTTAAAACCTTTCTGCTGATGACCTTTCTGCTGGCTGGTAGGTCTGTACCTCCAGCCTATCCTCACTATGGGCTGCCTGGGTGTTATCTGGCGTTACGATTTCACGGTGGATGATTGCAATCGATACCAACATTCTCATCTACGCCGCACAGGGAAAAGTCCGAATGGCATCAGCAAGCCGATGTGTGCTTAACCCAACTGGCTTAGTTCGGCACAGTGCGATCGCAATTTAGTCAAAAAAAGGGGACTGAAACCCAGTTTCAGCCCCCCTCGAATCGCTTTCGTTTGTATGAGACTTATGTCAGCCCCGAGACAAACACCAAACCCAGCACCGCCCCAAATACAATTAGCGCATAAAACTGAGCCCGACCGTTCTCGAGATATTTCAACCCTTCGCCAGAGACCAGGGTAACAAAGCCCGTGAGGTTGACAATGCCATCGACGATTTTGACATCGACATTCAGCACGCCTTTAGCCAGGTTTCGGGTGCCCTTAACAAAGACCTCGCGGTAGATATCGTCGATGTACCACTTGTTGAGGGAGAGGTTGTACAGAGGTTTGATTTTTTGGGCGATCGCTGCCGGATTAATCGCCTTGCTGCGATACATCAGCACCGCCAGGATAATCCCCGCCACCGAGATCGCCACCGAAGCCCCTGCCATTCTGATAAATTCGTCCAAGTCAAACTCCTCAGCTAATTCGACGACGGTCATCGCCTCACCCGCCGGGTGAATGAATTCTTCAAAGTAATTGGCGAAAGGCGTCCCAACCAACCCAATCAGAGCTGAAGGAATAGCCAGCATGATCAGCGGAAAAGTCATGCTCAAGGCTGACTCGTGAGGCGCTTCGGCATGGTGATGATCGCTGTGGCCAGTTTCCTCTAGGGCACGCTCTTGAGTGCTCATAGCACCAGGCCCGAGAGAGGCACCCGCCATTTGTAGCGACTGCCGCTTCACCATTTGCTTAATCTCTGCGTCGTTACCGCGAAACTCACCTTCAAAGGTAGAAAAGTACATGCGAAACATGTAAAAGGCGGTAGCGCCGGCAGTAATCCAACCAATCGCCCACATCACTGGGTTGACTTCAAATACAGAGCCCAAAATTTCGTCTTTTGACCAGAAACCGGCGAAGGGAGGCAGACCAGAAATTGCCAACGTGCCCACCAAGAAGGTAATAGCTGTGATTGGCATATATTTGCGCAGTCCGCCCATTAAGCGCATGTCTTGAGCAAGGGCCGGGTCGTGACCGACCACTTCTTCCATCCCGTGAATGACTGATCCTGATCCCAAGAACAGCATGGCCTTGAAGTAGGCATGCGTCATCAGGTGAAATAGGCCAGCGGTATAAGCGCCCGCGCCCATTGCCATCACCATGTAGCCCAACTGCGACATGGTCGAAAAAGCCAGTCCTTTCTTAATATCGTTTTGCGTAATCGCAATCGATGCGCCCAAAAAGGCAGTGATGGTGCCTGTCCAGGCAATCACCGTCATCACCGTCGGAATACCTTCAAAGACGGGGTACATACGAGCAATTAAAAAGACGCCTGCTGCCACCATCGTTGCTGCGTGAATGAGCGCAGAAATAGGGGTGGGGCCTTCCATCGCATCGGGCAACCACACATGCAGCGGAAACTGAGCAGACTTGGCGACTGGCCCCATGAAGACCAGAATGGCAAATAGAGCAGCGAGAGAGCCAGAAATGGTCCCTGTCGTGACCAGGTCAGTGAGGCGATCGCCCATCAAATCAAATTCAAAGGTGCCCGTTGCCCAAAACAGACCCAGTATCCCCAGCAGCAGGCCAAAGTCGCCGACGCGGTTAGTGACAAACGCCTTTTGGCAGGCATCGGCAGCACCGTCGCGGTCATACCAGTAGCCGATCAGCAGGTAGGAGCACATGCCCACCAGCTCCCAAAAAACATAAACCTGAAGCAAGTTCGGGCTAATTACCAGGCCCAGCATCGACGAGCTAAATAGGCTCAGATAAGCATAAAAGCGCACATAGCTCGGATCGTGAGCCATGTAGCCGTCGGTGTAGATCATCACCAAAAAGGCCACGGTGGTAACAATCACCAGCATCAGCGCAGTGATGTGATCGACCGTAAAGCCCATATTGATCTGAAAGTCGCCAGCCGAAGCCCACTCAAACAGATAGGTGTAGGGGGCGTGCCCCTGAATCTGGCTGACCAACAGCAAAATAGATAGGGTCATCGCCGCCCCAATCAGGCTGACGATGAAAACGGCGACGGGCTTTCTAAGCTTATTGGTCGCCTCGTTGTAGCTGATCAGACCTGTACCGACAATCGCTGCGCCTAGTAAAGGCATCACGGGTATCAGCCAGGTGTATTTATAGATGGCCTCTACGGATTCCATTCCTTACTCCATTTCCTGCCACTGTTTTTTGCCGATAGACCTGGAACAGACCATTTGGCAAACAGCTCTTATATTGACACAACCTGTCCGCCTCTTCGTGATGCTTTGGGGGGAAAAGGTCACGAAATATAAACTTTAGTCAAATAAAAATGTTTTAGTGTTTAGGGATCGCTTTGTCTGATTTGGTGCGCTCACGCGCCAGCGATCGCACCTCAGGGCTGTTTATTTGAAGGGCTTATTTGAAGAGCACGGCTTCGCTAGGACGCCAACCGCTGACTGGCCGCTTGCTCTAGCCGGTAGCGCTGACGAATTTCGCTCAGATTTTGCCGGTAGCGAGCTTTTACCGGCTGAGCTTCACTGTATTGGGGGTGGGCGCTGTCAATTTTGAGACGGTGACGAAAAGCGAGGCGCTGAGGCGGGCGTGGGATCAACAGCGGCGCGGCCTCCTGCCACTGTTGATCCCTATGCACCGGCTGCTGCCCCTTTAAAGCGGCCTGCCAGCCATAGCTTTTAGCAGCTTTAAAGGCGCTGGCCGGGCTGTCAGGATGAATTGCTCAACCGGATCGAGACCGGCCTGAGATTGGTTTTCGATCTCGTGTTTGAGGATGTAGAAGGCGCGATCGCTCAGGCGAGGCATATCAAAACCCAGTAACTGGTAAAAGCGTCATCTTTTTATACAGACCCATTCCACCATTACCCGGGAGTTTTATCAGGTCAGCTCGTCAGCCTGATAAAACTCCCGTAGATTCTCTCAAAGCCTTTGCTGAAAGCCTTTGCCACCAAGCCAGCGGGGCTAGACCAAGCGCGTTAGCTGCACCCGATATCGCTGCTTTTTAGTGACTGCCACATCGCCAATCTCTAAGCGGCCTTTGCCTCGAATTGCTACCAGGTCTCCAGTCTGCAAACTGTGGCTGCTCTGAGTCACCGGCTGCCAGTTCACCCGCACATCGCCAGCCGTAATCAAATCGACCATCTTGCTGCGCGACATACCAAAACCAGCAGAAGCCACCGCATCTAGCCGCATAGAAGCCTCTACGGTCGTAATTTCTTTGCGTCGGGGCTCGCGTACCCGCAGCTCACTGATATCTATTGGCTGAGTTTTCACGGGTACTGAGCGCACCTGCACCAAACTCGTTGTCAAAAAATCTGCCAGCTCCGGTACCACAATCGCCTGCGCCCCGCGCTCGCCCAACACAATAATATCGCCCAACTTTTCGCGGACAATCCCCGTGCCCAGCAGCGACCCCAAAAAATCGCGGTGAGAAGCCGTGTCAAACAGAAAGTTTCCGGCAATGCTGAGCGCTGCTAAGGGCACCGGACCACCGGCAGCCGCTTCGTCAAACGGAATCTCACTGCGAGAAATCATGAGTCTCTGCCGCTCTGCCTGCGGATAGCCGCCGCCAGCAAGCGTTTGCACATCTGTCAGCGTTTTAAATAGGGCTTGCGCTTCAAACAGTTCAGGCGGCGTCAGAAAATCGGTAGCCACCGGCTCCCATGTCTGAATGGCCTGCTCTGCCCGATCAATAATTCGGGCGAGGGCTTCACGATTTTCCGCCCGTTTGAGCAGGTCTTCTTTTGGGAGCATAAAAGCAGTTAAGCGTGGTGTTCAGACTTTGTGATGTGACTTTGTGATGTTTGTTTAGACTTTGGCAACTTCAGGTTCAGCAGCTACGCCCTCAAAGATTGCAGTGGGCACGTCAAAGTCTTTGGCAATTTCGCGAGCGGTCATCTTGGCGCACATCATCACCGCAGGCGTACCGCCGCCAGGCTGGGTGTTAGCCCCCACCAGATAAAGGTTAGAAATGTCTTCACTCCGGTTATGCGGCCGGAAGAACGCGCTCTGAACCAGAACAGGTTCTACGCCAAAACCGTTGCCCAGGTAGCTGTTAAGCGTCCCTTCAAAATAATCAGGCGTAACATGGCTCTGGTACACCAGTCGCTTTTTAAGATCTGGAATGTAGCCGCGCTCGTCTAAGAAGGTCAAAACTTTCTCAGTCAGCTTAGGCCCTTCTATACCCCAATCGATCCCGCTAGCGTTATTGGGGACGGGTACTAACGTATAGGCGGCGTGGTGGCCCGGCGGTGCCATGCTTGGGTCAGTCAATGACGGCACATGCAGATATTGCGAAAAATCAGGGCTAAGAATCTTCTTATCGAACAGCTCTGTGAGCAATGGCTCGTAGCGCGGCCCCAAAATGATGTTGTGATGGCGCAAGTCTAAATCTTCTAGACCATCGGCTCTAAACCCAAAGTAAATGACCAGAATCGACATCGACTGCCGGGTCAGCTTCACCTTTAGATCCTGATTGATCAGTCGATATTTTGGATCGATCAGCTTCATGTAGGTGTTGGCGTAGTCTCCATTGGAGATCACCATGTCGGCAGCATGCGTAGTGCCATCGGCCAGGGTGATGCCTTTAGCCACTTTCTTGCCAAAGAGGGAGCCTTCTACGTCAATTTTGGCTACTTCACTGTTGTAGCGAATGGTGCCGCCTAGCTCCTCAAACTTGCGCACGAAGCTGCGCACGAGTTCGCCAGTGCCGCCCATCGCAAAGTGGATGCCCCAGGTTTTTTCCACGAAGTGAATCATGGCATAGATCGCCGGGACGCTTAGCGGGTTACCCCCCACCAGCAGAGGTTCAAAGCTGAACACCTGCTGGAGCTTGGGGCTCTTGAAGTAGCGTTTTACAAAGGAAAACAGAGGGCGAACCGCGTCTAGTTTTACCAGGTCAGGCGCGATTTTGAGCATGGAGAACACGTCCCCAAAGTAGGTGTAGCCCAGCTCAATGAATCCTCGATCAAAAATAGCCCGCGCTGCCTTGTGGAATTCTTCGTAGCCTTCTAGGTCATCGGGCTCAATGGCTTCGATTTGGCGACGAGTGCTTTCAGGATCGCCGTCGTAGTCGAAGTAGGTGCCATCGTCAAAATAAATGCGATAGAACGGCAGGACAGGAACAATTTTGAGATATTTGGAGGTGTTAGGCCCACCGCTGATGCCGGTTCTAATGCGGTCAGCCGGATCCATGATTTCTTTAGGGAAGTCAGGCAGATGTAGCGCGGCGGCATCCCGTTCTAAAGAAAAGAGTTCTTCGATCAGGTGCGGTACGGTCAGCACAGTCGGCCCCATATCAAAGGTGAAGCCGTCGGCCCGGCGCACGTAGGCCCGCCCGCCAGGAGCGTCTAGCTTTTCAAAAATGGTGGTGTCAAATCCTAAACTCTGCAATCGAATGCCTAAGGATAATCCACCGATCCCAGACCCAATAATGATGGCTTGCTGACGACTCATACGGTACTTTTACTGACTCTACATATCTTTAGTATAGACCTGTTTTTAGCCCGGTTGTCCGTTGGGATGGCTGTCTTTGGGCGATCGCCCTGCCCTTACTCCAGCCCAGCAGCATTCTCTACGGGGGTACCGCTGTGATTGCCCTGAGTTTGGCCAGCCTCCCCATTCAGTGACCAGTGGTACTCAATCGGAATCTGGGCGCGCTGACAGCTTTCTTCGAGCTGCTTTTGCTGAGAAAAAGCCTTGCGTAACGCAACAATCAGCGTTTGTAGCTGTTCTTTCTGAGGCTGCTGGTGGACGCCTCTGGCGGTTTGGCGCTCTAGTAGCTGTAGCAGCAGCTCATAGTGAATATGAGAAGGAAGCGGTAAAGGCGAACGATCTGTGGTCATGCTGATTGACCGCTGGGGGCATGTGTACAGTTTTACCCGTTCAGGCAGTTGCCGTCCGGGGAAGCTTTAGAGGAAGGAAAGCGCTTAGATTGGGCGGCCTATCAGTGGCGCGATCGCCCCACCGGGATCAGGCTGTTTGACCAGAGATTCACCGACTAAAATAGCCTGCGCTCCCGCCGCCGTTACCGTTTTGACATCGGCTGGGGTATGCAGCCCGGACTCACTGACGATGAGGGTCTGTTTCTCGGCAATGGCCTCGCGGTAGGTCGTTAAAATCTGCTCGGTTGTCTTCAGGCTAACAGTAAAGTCTTCTAAGTTGCGGTTATTAATGCCGATCAGCCGCACGTCTTCTAATCCTAGCGCCCGTTCAAACTCTTCAGCGGTATGCGTTTCAACTAGGACAGCCATGCCCAGCGCTTTGGCAATCCGCTTAAAGTAGTTCAAATCTTTATCCGGCAAAAGGGCAGCGATTAGCAGCACTGCATCGGCTCCGGCAACTCGGGCCTGGTAGATCTGATAGGGGTAAAGGATAAATTCTTTGCACAGCAGCGGCAGGTTGACCGCCTGGCGAATCTGTACGAGGTAGTCAAAGCTGCCCTGAAAAAATTCGCTGTCAGTCAGTACCGAGAGGCAGGTCGCGCCGCCAGACTCGTAGCTGCGAGCGATCGCCACCGGATCAAAATCAGATCGAATCACGCCTTTGCTGGGCGAAGCTTTTTTGACTTCCGCAATCAGAGCCGGGCGCTGCTGATCTGCCTGCCAGCGCAGCGCTTCGACAAAGCCTTTAGTAGGCGGCAATCCCTGTGCCTGCTGTTGCAAATCTTGCAGGCTCACTTTTTCGCGCTGACGGGCAACTTCTGTCTCTTTGTGCCAGACAATCTTTTCTAAGATATTGCGCGGCTCGGCGTCAGGCGATTTGATCTGATATTGCAAACTGGCAACAGCGATCGCCGGATTGGGCGGACGGCGGCGAATTTCCATAGGACGAGTGTAGAAAGTATGAGCGATGAGCGATGAATAAAAAGCAGGAGAAGAGTGTGAACGCAACCAGTCAGGTCAAAAACGATTTAACTCATCGTTCATCGTTCACACTTCATCCTTTCAAGCCGTGACGGTAGCTCGCTTGTACGCTTCATCTAGCACCTCAGACAGCGTGGGATGCGTATGTACAAACTGAGAGAGTTCGATGACGGATTGCTTTTGGGCGATCGCATTAGCCGCTTCCTGAATCAGATCAGCCGCATGCAGCCCAATAATATGAGCCCCCATCACCTCGCCCGTATCCTTACGATAGATCACCTTCGCCAGACCTTCCGTTTCTCCTTCCGCCAGCGCCTTAGAATTTGCCTTAAAGTAGCTGCGAACAGAGGCCACTTCATAGCCGCCTTCCTTAGCCGCCGCTTTAGCCGCAGGCTCAGTGAGGCCGACAAAGCTAACTTCTGGGTGCGTAAAAGCCGCTGCCGGAATAGCGCTGTAGTCAATAGTGCGATGCTGACCGCAGATATTGTCTACCGCCACAATGCCCTGAGCAGAAGCGGCGTGAGCCAGCATCATTTTGCCAGTCGCATCGCCAATCGCCCACAGATGAGGCACCGGCTTACCGTCGCGCAGCACCGCTAGCTGGTCATTTACGGGGATAAAGCCGCGTCGGTCAGTTTCCACCGCCACCATATTCAGATCTAGATTCTTGGTTGCCGGAATTCTGCCCGTAGCAACCAGGCAGGCATCCACCTCTAGCGTCTCCACTATCTCCATCGTCTTCGGATCGGCCAGCTCAATGACGACCGGCGATCCCGGCGTAATTTTCTTTGCTAGCAGCCCCACCTTCGTTTCAATATCGCGCGGCTTGATCAGGACGCGCTCTGCTTGTTTAGCAATATCAGGGTCAAAAGTCGGCATCAGATGATCCAACGCTTCAATCATCGTGACTTCTGAGCCTAGCGCCGTATAGATGTCAGAAAATTCCAGGCCAATGTAGCCGCTGCCGATAATGGCCACCCAATCAGGTAGCCAGTCAAGCCGGATGGCTTCGTCGCTGGTAAAAACAGTTTTGCCGTCGGTTTCAATGCCTCTGGGCACAAAAGGGATAGATCCCGGTGAAAGAATAATGTCTTTGGCAGTGATAGTACGAGTACCGCTGTCATCAGTTATCGAAACCTTTTGGCCGCTGGCAATCTTACCCCAGCCGCGAATGGTCTCTACCCCTAGACGAGTGAGGCTATTAGTCAGATCGCCCCGAATTTTCCCGACTAAATTCTTCGCATGATCGGCAATCTTTTCTCGGTCAAACCCGACCCCAGACAGGCTAATGCCTAAGGCCTTCAGGTGCTGGGCATCTCTCATCTCGCGCACTCTGCCCGAAGCTGCCAGCAGCGCCTTAGAAGGAATACAGCCCCGATTAACGCAGGTGCCGCCCATATCACCGGCTTCAATAATGGCCGTCTTCAGACCACACTTGACCGCATGAATGGCCGCGCCGTGACCGCCAACACCTGCGCCAATAATCACCAAGTCATAATCAAATGCTGAATCCACTGCGCTCTCCTTAGGTTCTTTCCTATTCTCAACTAGAGCGGTGGTTTTAGACAACTCAGGTTTCAGGGGTTGCCTTTCCCCTTTGCCTTTCCCCTTTGCCTTTCCCCTTTGCCTTTCCCCTTCCCCTTTGCCTTTCCCCCCTAAAACCGCTGCCGCCGCGCTTCATACAGTAAAAGCGCCGCCGAAACAGCCACATTGAGCGATTCTACACCCGGCATCACCGGAATTTTAGCCGTCACCGACGCGCAGGCCATCAGTTCAGCAGAGAGCCCTGCGCCTTCGTTGCCCATCATAAAAACGGTGGGCTGACGCAAATCTAGCTGCCAGTAGTCCAGCTCACCCGTCGCTGTGGTCGCTACGAGCTGAACGCCCTGCTGCTGAAGCTGCTGCGCCTGGGTGACGACATCTACAGTTGCCATCGGCAGACGAAACCACTGCCCGACTGACGCCCGCAGCACTTTGGGATGGCCTAAATCAACGCTGTCAGGGCTGAGCCAGAGGCGATCGCTCCCTGCTGCTGCCGCCGTGCGAATAATCGTGCCAAGATTACCGGGATCTTGCAGCGTCTCTAGCATGAGACCGAGGCTCACAGCAGGCTCAGACTGCTCTGTTCTATCCCGAGAGTCTTGCCAGACTGAGCGGCGCGGCGCGGTCGCCACTACCCCATCGGGCGTCACTGTGCTGGCAATCGACTTCAGCACCGCTGCCGAAACTAGCTCTACCTGCTCGGCCTGATCGATGGCCTGCTGACAAACCTGCGGATGCCGCTGCTGCCACGCTTCGGTGTAGCACAGCACCTGGAGCGGATAGTTGGCGGCGCAGGCTGCTTCGACCAGATGAGTGCCTTCCAGCAAAAGCGTGGCTTGCTGACGGCGTTCTTTTGGCTGCTGGAGCTTGCGCAACTGCTTAACCGTCGGATTTTGCAGGCTGGTGAGCATGAGATATATATATTTAAAGTGCTATGTACTTACACTGAATGATAGGAAGTTTCGAACAATACCCGAAGAGATGAGTAGGTAGGAGCGATCGCATAAAAAAGCTCCTCAGCTGGTAGATGCTAAGGAGCTTTTTGCTTAACCTGTGTTGATGCGGAACCCGGGACTTGAACCCGGAAGTCCTTGCGAACACTAGAATCTGAATCTAGCGCGTCTACCAATTCCGCCAGTCCCGCATGGCATCCAGGGCGTAGTGCATCGGCAATCTGCCCAAGGCTGCGATTAACAATAATCTAGCAGTAAGGCACATTCGTCAACAGCATTTTGAGCCTATCTGGGTAGATTCTCCGCCTACCTGCGCAAAAATCACTAGAGCGCAGACAATCTAAAAGAATGGTAGGGTCAAAACTGTTCAAACCTACCGGGAGAAACTCGGAGGTTTCGGGTAGAATCCATACCTAAATTATTTCAGCCCGAAAATTATGGAGGCTACTCCCATCATCACTCCAAAGCTTGCTAGCGACCGTCCGGTAGAAGATTCTGCTACAGACAGCTCCAAATCTGTGATTGAGATCTGGGGCGGTACGCCGCTCAGCGGCCACATCCCCATCAGCGGTGCTAAGAATTCGGCACTGGTGATTTTGGGCGGCACGCTCCTTTGCTCACAGACCTGCCGCATTCGCAATATTCCCGACCTGATGGATATTGGTCGGATGGCGGCAGTGCTCCAGGCTTTAGGGCTCAAAGTTGTCCGCAGCGGCGATATTTTAGAGGTAGACGGTAGCCACGTCAGCCATTCAAAAGCGCCCTACGATATCGTCAGCAAGCTCAGAGCTAGCTTTTTCGTCATTGGTCCGCTGCTAGCTCGCTTGGGGGTGGCGCGGGTCCCGTTGCCCGGCGGCTGTGCGATTGGAGCCCGCCCGGTAGAGTTGCACATTCGCGGATTGCAGGCGCTAGGTGCCCATGTGCATATGGATCACGGTGTGGTTCATGCCTACGTGCCCGGCGCGAGAAATCGACTCAAAGGGGCCAACATCTATCTGGATTATCCCAGCGTTGGGGCCACCGAAACTCTGATGATGGCCGCCACGCTAGCCGAGGGCGAGACGGTAATTGAAAATGCTGCGCAGGAGCCAGAAGTTGTCGATCTGGCTAATTTCTGCCGGGCGATGGGCGCTAAAATTCGGGGCGCAGGCACCAACACGATTACGATTATTGGCGTGCCCAGGTTGCATGCTACCGACTACAGCATTATTCCTGACCGGATTGAAGCCGGTACCTATTTGGTCGCCGGGGCGCTAACTCGCTCTGAAATTACCGTAGGGCCGGTTGATCCGACCCATCTGACGCCGCTGCTGGCGAAGCTGCGGGAAACAGGCGCTCAAATCGAGATAGAAGGGCGCAGCACCATTCGGCTCTCGCCGGGTGAGCGGACTTTGCCTGCTGATGTGCAGACCCTACCCTATCCCGGTTTCCCGACAGATATGCAGGCTCAGTTTATGGCGCTGCTGACCCTGGCAGATGGCAATAGCATGGTGACCGAAACCGTCTTTGAAAATCGGCTGCAGCATGTCGCCGAATTTAACCGGATGGGCGCGGATATTCGGGTGAAAGGAGACTGTGCCATTGTGCGCGGGGTGAGTCATCTCTCTGGGGCTCCCGTGACGGGCAGTGATTTGCGGGCTTCAGCAGCGCTGGCGATCGCTGGCCTCGCCGCCAAAGGCAAAACTACCCTGCACGGCCTGCATCACCTTGACCGGGGCTACGAAAAATTTGAAGAAAAGCTGCGCAACGTCGGGGCCCAACTGCGGCGCATTCCGCTCAGTGAAGCAGACGATGCTACGCAGCCTGCTGTAAATGGCAGTCAGCCTGTAGCGGCACCGCTCGCTGCGGCAATCACCTCGCCGTTACAGTCCAATTAGCCCCAGGTTGACAGGCTAAGTGACGCTTATTAGCTAGCCTGAGGCATTCTCAAAAGACGCCTGTAAGATCTCGCTATACTAACGAGATAAGGCAAACATCAGGGCTGCTTGAGCGGTCAGTTTTGTCTGTTGTGAGTGCCCTCAGGCTAGCGATTTTTTATGGTCCTCTCTAAGTCTCCGCTGATTGGTCTCAATGCCGATCACTTTCGCCACCCGCTAGATCGGCAGGCCACTCAGGCGCTAAAGCGTCTGCCCGGATTGGATGTGGCCATTCGCAGCTTGCTAGGGCCGATGGGCGAGCAGTTTTTCTATCTAGAAAATATTGCCGCTAGCGTTCTGGTCGGGCCTAATCAGCTGCCAGATATTCATGACCTACTCTTAGAAGCCTGCCAGGTGCTCGATTTAGAAGTGCCTCAGCTCTATATCAAGCAGCACCCTGTGCCCAATGCCTACACCTTTGCGATGCGGGGCAAGCAGCCCTTTATCGTGGTACATACTGCGCTGATCGAGCTGCTGAATCCGGCAGAAGTGCAGGCCGTTATTGGTCACGAGCTGGGTCATCTCAAATGTGATCATGGCGTTTATTTGACGCTGGCTAACCTGCTGTCGCTCGCGACCAGTCAGCTCCCTTTTGGCGGTCTGCTAATGCAAAGCTGGCAGTCACAGATTATGGAGTGGGTGCGCTGCGCTGAGTTTACCTGCGATCGCGCTGCCCTGCTTGCCACTCAAGACGCCCGCACAGTCGCCTCGGTACTGATGAAACTCTCCGGCGGCTCGCCCACGCTTTCACCCCAGCTCAATTTAGATGCCTTTATTGACCAGGCCCGCTCTTACGACGCCATCAGCAACAGCGAAATTGGCGAAATGCTCAAGCAGCTAAAAACAGACGAACTCAGCCATCCGGTACCGGTTCTCAGGGCCAGAGAGATTGACCGCTGGGCCAGCACCCCAGACTATCAGGACTTGTTGAACAGCCGTCTTTTAGTCACTACGCAAACCGACCAGCACCCTGGCGGATGGCGAAACTGGTAGCGTTTTGACACTGAAATTTGATTCCTAAATTTGCTCCGCTAAGTGGCTGCAAATTCGGTATACTGGGGGCCTACTACTGGGCAAGTGGCGGAATTGGTAGACGCACCACACTCAAAATGTGGCGGCTTCGGTCGTGAGAGTTCGAGTCTCTCCTTGCCCATCAAAAAGTCTACGCTAAGAACGATGACTTGCCGAGCAAAAAGATAGCCGGGCGAGTAAGTTTCTTTTGTAGGGTTGGTCTGACGAGCAAAGGACAGGCTTAGAGATTCAGGTAGCAATCAGCAATTCCAAATTCCAGACTACGGACACTCAAAACCCTTGATTTATCGTTCACCTCACATCAGGGTCAAATTTGACTAGCAGAGCTCAGCGGCTGAAACCCAGTAATCTCGTTCCTCGTTGAGGCAAAATGAACGTCTGTAAGTTGGAATTTGGAATTGCTGGGTAGCAATGCCACTCTCTAGAGAAACGAGCTGCTCAAAACCGAGCTAAAAGATTACCGGATAGTGGCCTCTTAACCTTGTTTATATAGACAAGGGGGGTCAAGCCCCTCACTGCAGACATTGACTTTCTGAGTTGCTAGTGCGTTTTGCTACCCGATTTATTTTTATAATACTGCCGTAAGTTTTTGGCTTGGCTGGGCAGTCTAACACCAGAGACTTTTCAAGGGTTCAGGTCATCTGTTGACAAACATATCCCAGATCTATCACTGCTCCGCCGAGACAGCGCTCTACTATGTGCGGCTGAAAACGCACGGCGGCCAAAACCTGTTTGAACCCCAGAAAAACCTGCCTGCCGAATACTCAGGCACGTCAGCCTTCGTCTCTTCTCATGCAAAGATTGTGGCTGATGAGCTATTACTCTCTGCGGCTGACCACGAAGGGATTTTGCTAGATCAGTGGGCAATTGTGCCAGATGCGCTGCACGCCTTGATATGCTTGCAGGACTATCATAACAATAGGGTCACGGTTGGCAAGCCGCGACTGCTAACGTCTTTTATTGCAGAGTTCAAAGCGGTTACTGCTAAGCGAATCAACTTGGTGCGTAACCAGCCCGGCTCTCCTGTGTGGCAGCGCAGTTACAAAGAGCAGCGCATGGAAGATGACCTGATGCTCTCTCGTCTCCGCAAGCGGATCAGCGGGACTGATGGTATTGTGATTTCTGGCTAGCTTTTAGAGCATACTCCTTTGCTCAGCTGCCAAATCTGAAATAATCAACTCGCACAAGATCGGGAACAGCAGTGACCTCTCGCCGACCTGTCACCAGGGTAATTCCAGGGTTCTGAATTCGATAGCGCTTACCTCGCTTTGGCGCATAGTCTCCTAGAAAATATCTGGAGTCGAGGGCAGGATCGTAGGCACCCTGATCGCGCAAGAATCGGTCGGGGAAATCCCATATGTTACCAATCTGTTCGGCTGTTAGCTGGCGATCGCGTGACCAAAATCTGGCCATCTGTATCAGCGGCCCGTCTTCATTCTCGTCGGGATAAGGCATAAGTTCGTAATATCGAGCCTCTATCCCATTTTCACCTTCTCCCTCAGAAGGATCTTCCTCTTCAGATCCGCTGAAATATTCCACCCGTTCGCCGCCTTCAAATAACTGATAGCCAATGCAGCCAACCGTATCACTCACCTGAAAATCTATGACGGGTTGGCCAATGATCGCTGAAAGATCAGCTTCGCCAGGTCGTGAACATCGCGCTAAGTGTTGAGGATCGTAGATTTCATCGGGCAGAATCATCGACCAGCTCTGTCCAACAATCTGATAGGTCAAGACAAAACAGCCTGAGCTTTCGACTTCAGTGCCCAGCACACCCCGCCTGGCTTCTACTGCAACCGGCGTCAGGGCATCTGCTAGCTCATCAATAGAAGCTCTGACTAAAATAGACCCCGAATGGCTTTCCATCGACTCCAGTCCTCGTCGCTCAGCCCAGGGTCTTGTGAAGTGCTCGATCGCCTCTTTTTCTGTGCTCATTACTCTATACCGGCTGCTATAGCTGTTCGCGTACCCACTGGCGAAAGTTGATTTCAGCAGATACCTCGTTTAGCAGTGCTGCTTTTAAGAATTTATACAGATCTGCCTTTTTGACTAGGGGGAAGGTAGGAGAGCGATCGCACTCAACATAAGCCCCGTTCTCCAAGCACAAAATCCGCCATTCCCGCCCATTGAACCGCCAAAACTCCGGCACACCCATCCCTGCGTACAGCAGATCTTTGTCGATATCTGTGTTTGTGATGTCAACTTCTACAACCAAATCAGGTGCAGGATCGACCGCTAGATCAACTGTATGGTCAGCGACCAAGTCGAAGTTTTGAATGTAGTAGGCGTTATCTGGCTCAGCGCTCTTACGCAGGTCTTCGCGGTCGAGCGTGGTGGAGCCCATAGTTTTTATCATCAGACCCATCTCTACGACCAAAATCCTGATAAAAAGTTCGATCAGCCGGGCAGAGCGCTCGTGACTTTCAAGAGGCATGGTAATTTCTAGAACACCATTGTCATAGGTGAACTTAGCGCGAGTGCGCTCAGTCAATAATTTTTGGATCTGTTTGAACGCTGGCCATTCTAAGTCGTGGAAGGCTACCCGTTTTTCCCCAATTGGTTTGGTCGGAGGCTCTAGAAGATACCTGATCATTTCTTCCTTTGTCGGCGATGCCAAAATGAGATTCGCCCACTGAGCCTATTGTGTCATGTTCACCACTGATGAAAAGCTAAAGATGAAAAGCTAAAGATCGATCAATCCAGGTGGTGGGGTAATTTCTATTCGGCCTGTGGCAATATCTACTACCGGTACGATTTCTTCTACAAAGGGAATCAGCAGCGTTTTAGGCGCTTTTTTCTTGGCTTTGCGCTTTGCCTGACGCTTGAGCTTTTGAGCCGCCTTTGCTCGCATAGAATCGTGAGGAATGGCTTTCTCTGCTGCTAGCGCTGAATCTGCTTCGGCTGTCTCTTCTGAATTTTCTGGCGGGGCCGCGACGGTTACTTCTAGCATGTCATGCCCAGTGGTAAAGACATCTGTCACCGTTCCTATTGTCGTCTGGTCGGTCTTTACAACTACTGTCAGGCCGATCAGGTCAGAGACGTGGAATTCTCCCGGTGCTAAAGAGAGGCGATCGCTTTCCGGCACCATCAGCTCAGCCTGCCGCAGATCTTCAGCCTGATCGCGGTAGTCCACACCCGCGAGCTTAACCAGATATTGATTCTTTCCTTCTAAATAGCGGCCACTGACGAGCTTGATCAAGCCTGGCTGAGAGTCGGCTGGTTTTTTGATCCAGCGATCGCCCGGCTCTGTAAACCGCTCCGGGAAATCGCTCTCGGCATAGACCTTCACATGGCCGTTTAGCCCATGCGCCCCAACGATCCGCCCGATTATCAACCAGTCCTGCGCTGCTGTCATCTCTGCTACACCGTCGCCAGGGCAGGCTGAGCCGAGTACACCCGATTTGTCAGGGTTGCCAGATGGTTGATCGCCGTGACGATTTGCTCATCTGACGCGGTCAGGCTGATGCGGAAACACTGGCGCATATGAGGCCAGTCTTCGCCCTTGAGGCTATTTTTTAGCCCCGGGAAGAAAGGGCTACCGGGCACAATGATCACGCCATAGCTTTTTAGCTCGTTATAAAAGTCCCAGTCACTCATCGGCAAATCTTCAAACCACAGCCAGGCAAAGATCGCCCCTTCGCCCCGGTGTAGCCGCCAGGGCACTGCGTTGGGCATAGCCTGCGTGAGGGCCTCTTCTAAAACCGCGAATTTGCTCTGGTAGTGAGGACGAATGACGTTGAGCGAAATATCGGCTAGGGCACCGCTGCGAATGGCGCGGGCGGCGATCGCCTGACCATAGCGGCTGGAGTGAATGCACAAATTCGTCTGAAACGCCTCTAAGATCTGAATGATTTTTTCGTCACCGATGGCAATGCCTACCCGTTCCCCAGGCAGGCCCGCTTTTGAAAGGCTGATGCAGTGGACGATATTTGGCCCAAAAACCGGCGTCATCTCGGTGAAATTGAGCGCGGGGAAAGGCGGCGCATAGGCCGAATCGATGAAGACCGGTACGTTATGAGGCGCGGCCAAATCGACGATGCCCTGAACTTCTGCGCCGCTGATGACATTGCCAGTCGGGTTGCAGGGCCTAGAAAAGAGCACAAATCCCGTATTTTCATCAATCTCTAACTGGTCGAAATCAGGGCGATACTTAAAGGAATGCGGATCGCTGCCGAGTTCGATAGAAGGCCGGTAGGCTTTGACTGCCTCCGGATAGAGGGTGACTCCCCCATAGCCGGTATAGTCTGGGCTGAGCGGCAGCACGATGTCTTTCAGCTGACCGGCTGTGCTGTAGCCTCCTAGCGCGTTGGCCGCTAAGAAGTAGAGGTTTTGGCTGCCGGGCGTGACTAAAATATTGCGAGTGGTCAGGGCGAGCCCATAACGCTGATTAAAATCATCGCGGATGGCCTCAATGAAGGGTTCGTAGCCCTGACTGGCCCCGTAGCGACAGACGACTTCGCCGTATTCTGAGCTGGTGAGCAAATCTGCGGTACAGTCGCGCCAGAGCTGCTCAACTTCTGGCAAAATCACCGGATTGCCTGCACTGAGGTTGATAAACTCCTGATCCGAATTGGATGCCTTGCTCGCGTTCAGCGTTTCGATAATGTCTTTCATAATCGCCCGCACCCCGGTCAGGTGAGACATGCGATCGCCGAACTGGGTAAGAGCAGGAGTCATGATAGAGCTAGGTTGATAGGTCTTAATAGGAATTGAGAGTCTAGTGGAATAGTTAAGTGGGCGCAACGAGGCAGGTAAAGTCTTCGTGAACCCGCTCGTGCCTCATTCGATTCAATATAACCTTTAGTCGACAGCGGTATCTGCGATCGCCCGTGAAAAATAACACTTGCTAACCCATGCTTCCGCCCTGGCAACTCGACTTTTACCGTCGCCCTCTGCAAGATCCTCAAGGTCAGCCGCTCTGGGAACTGCTGATTTGCGACGCGCAGATGGCTTTTACCTATGGGGCGGATTGCCCGCAGTCAGAAGCGAGTGCGCCCTGGTTGCGTCAGCAGCTAAAAATTGCCTGCGATCGCGCTGGCGGCTGGCCCGAATATATCGCGGTGTTTCGTCCGCAGACGGTGAGCCTGGTCGAAGTCGCCTGCCGGGAGCTACCGGTAGAGGTGCGCCCGCAGCGCGATCTTTTTGCCCTGAAGCAGTGGCTGCGCCAGCGAGCAGCCTGGTATGCCAATTTACAAAACTACGTACCGCAAAACTACGATCCGCTGGCTATCGAGCGGCCCGCCCCGCAGCCAATTGCCGACTATGTGATGGGCGATCGCTGGCAGTTTGCGGCCATTAGCCCTGACCAGCTAACGCGCCTGGAGCATGAACCTATTCCGATGCGGTCGGTTCCGCCTGAGATTGCGCCTTTGAGTCTGGGCCTGCCCAGTACCTTGCTGATTCCGGGGGTGATTATTGACGGCGGGCGCAAGTCGATGGCGCTCGCCCAGTGGCTACACTCCGTGCGACCCGTCATGCTGCAGTATATCGCCGGCGTTCCTGATGGACTGTTGCTAGAGGCAGGGTTGAGCGATCGCTGGATCTTAGCGACCTTTGATGACGAGGCTGTAGCCGGCGCAGCACGGACATTTACCGAACGTAAGCAAGCAGCCCAAGGACTACACTTTTTGCTAGTGCGCCCAGATGATTCGGGGCAAACCTACACCGGACTTTGGCTGATGCAGGCGACGGCAGGTAAGCAGATTCATGCGGGTGCGGGTTGAGGGTTGGGTTGATCAAGAGGGGGAAGGGAGAAAGGGGGAAAGGGGGCGAAGGGAGGTTGACGGGATTTAGTCAGCAAAATGTTCTGGCACTGGCATCTAAAGGGCTGGTGTGAGCGGTAGAATTCCTCTTGACATCCTCAGCAGGAAAAATTGATGACGGCCCAGCATCCGGTAAAAATTGGCATCATTGGCGGCAGCGGCCTCTATCAGATGGAAGCTCTGACGGATATAGAGGAGGTCAGAGTGAAGACACCCTTTGGCGATCCTTCCGATGCCCTGATTGTGGGTAAAGTTGATGGCGTACCCGTTGCTTTCCTAGCGCGCCACGGTCGCGGCCATACGCTCACCCCATCGGAGCTGCCCTTTCGCGCTAATATCTACGCCATGAAAAGTCTGGGCGTAGAGTATCTGCTGTCTGCCTCAGCTGTCGGCTCACTCAAGGCCGAAGCCAAGCCAATTGATATGGTCGTACCCGACCAGTTTATTGACCGCACAAAAAACCGAGTCTCGACTTTCTTTGGCGAAGGCATCGTCGGCCATATTTCCTTTGGCGACCCAGTGTGTGGCCATTTGGCTAAAATTTTAGCCGATGCGGTAGAAAGTCAGGATTTGCCCGGCGTCACGCTGCACCGGGGCGGTACCTACGTCTGCATGGAAGGCCCTGCTTTTTCTACCAAAGCCGAATCTAAGCTGTATCGTAGCTGGGACGCTACCGTTATTGGCATGACCAACCTGCCCGAGGCGAAGCTAGCTAGAGAAGCTGAAATTGCCTACGCCACATTGGCGATGGTGACTGACTACGACTGCTGGCATCCCGATCACGACAGCGTCACCGTAGAAATGGTGATTGGCAACCTGCAAAAAAATGCGGTGAATGCCCAAAAAGTGATTCGCGAAGTCGTCCGCCGCCTCAGTGAAAACCCACCTGCTTCTGAAGCTCACTCTGCCCTGAAATATGCCATTATTACACCGCTAGATAAGGCACCCACTCAGACCAAGGAAAAGCTCGCCTTGCTCCTGCAAAAGTATCTTTAGGAAGCCTTTTTGAACGGCAGGGGAAACGGCACGGTTTTACCCGATAGGGCTGCTGGGGCAGTTTCTATGTTGGCGCTGGGGACTATTTTTTTTTCAGCCACAGACGGACTCAAAACGTCTTCATAGCCGGGGTGTTGGGTCCCTAGCACCCTGTCCCAAAAGGTGAAATATAGGCTGTAATGCACCGTGTATTTGCGGTGGTGCAGCCAGTGATGAGTGGGCCCGACTAGCCAACTGCCGAGCCAGTTGCCCATTGCCGAAGCTTTAAACAGGCGCAGCCCAAAGTGGTGAATCAGTGCGCCTAGCGTCATGACTAGCACCACGGCTATTAGTACAGAGAGGTGCATAGGAATAACCATCGTCACCCCGACCAGATAAATCGCCTGCACCATCGCTTCTGCAGGGTCAAAGGCAAAAGCAGTCCAGGGCGTCGGGTTTTTGGAATGGTGGTGGCCCTGATGCAGCCATCGGTAGCAGCGAGGGTGGTGAGAGAGGCGATGGGTGAAATAGAAATAGGTATCTTGCAAGATCAGTACGAGCACCAGGCTGAAGCCAAGATACCCTAGCCCGTATTGCTCAGGCTGCAAATAGAGGCGGGTGTAGCCCAGTTGATAGACCGTCGTCATTAGGGCCGCGCAAACTGAAAAGATGCCCGATGACAGTACGGACAAGATTACGTCGCTGTGAATTGATTGCCAAATAGCCTTTGTGGTTTGCTCGGTAGAGTCAATTACAAACCGGGACGATTGGCGGAGATAGAGGAACCAGTAAAGCCCGCCAGCAGCGGCAAAGTAGCCTAACACAGTAAAAATAAAGAAAATTAGGCTGTGCCAGCACAAATTTTTGATCAAGAAAGAGAAGGTCAAAACTTGTCTGTATATATCTGCGTATGGATTCAATGAAGTTTACTGGGTGGAGAGGAGCTTTGAAAAGCCTGCGGCTGGCCCCGACAGATTGAATAAAGGCGTGATGACGCCTACGCTATCGCCTGATTGCCCGGCAAAACAGCTACAGGTTTCTTAATTTTTAGGGCGAATTTTTAGCGTTAGCCCTCTTTAGTCTTCTCAGGTGAGGGCGATCGCTTCTCATAGTGTCCGTTCAAAAGAACCGCCGCACAGCGCCTCTCCCAACGACTTTCGCATCGCCATCCGCCTGTAGAAGGACTTGCTAACTGGGAAAACATGTTAAGCAATGTAACGAAAAACCTCTTATATAAAAAAGTGTTGCGCTTTCTTGATTCCGTTGTTAGCGTATGCGTGTTGATTCGAAACTGTGTCTGGTCACTGTGCTCCTAGCCTCCAGCTACAGCGTTTAGATCGACAGGTGTACTTGAGCGACTCCCGCTGCCCCCAGTGCCAACTTACCGTTGGTCTTTACTCACGCGGCCAATGATTGATCTACATTCAGGAGGTCTGCTTACCCATGAATATCTTTCGTACTCGTCTAACGGCGATTCAACCCAGCTTGAGAGGCTGTGTACTTTATCTTCAGCGCTTACTGATGAAATTCGCTGTAGCCGTCTCGTTTCAGCTCTGCCTGTTTGCCGCCCGAGTCTTACTCGACACTTCTAAAGCGGATAAGGATCGAGCTGGCCAGTCGGCCTAAGAAAGTTGAAAAGTCTTTCGTATCACTCCTAGAATTTTCGTATCACTCCTAGAATTGAAGATGGCGCGATATAGCAATACTGTTGCCTCTTTAACTTAATTACGCTGATCTGTTGAATCCAGCAATCAGAATATTTAAAAAGGGCGATGAAAACTCTCTTCAGTTACTCTTTTTGTCCTGTCATGCTTGCTTTCTGATTTTTCGTTGTTTGCAGGTCTGCCTGCTGTAGCGCCGTGCTGACAAGCGTTTTCAGTCCTGCAGATCGAACATTACCAAAACTCTTTCAAACAGATGACTGCTCGTAAAGTTGTTTGTTGTTTCACTGTGCTGCGAAATTCTCAGTAACAGATATACCTTAGAGGTCTCTACATCATGAACATTAATGGTAAGGTCGCGCTGATTACCGGCGCTTCTAAGGGCATTGGCCAGGCGATCGCCTATGAACTCGCCCGCTGTGGCATCCGTCGCCTGATTTTAGTCGCTCGTAACTATCAGCGCCTGAACCAGGTAGCTGCTGACATTCGGCAAATGGGCGTTGAAGCGATTCCTCTCCTCATTGATCTCACGGCCCAGCGAGAAGTTAGCGTCATCATGGCGCAAGCCTGGCGCGATTATGGCGCAATTGACCTGTTGATTAACTGCGCGGGGGTGGCGCACCAGACGCCTTTTTTGCGATCGCGGGCCTCCCACGTGCAGCAAGAGATGGATACCAACGTGATGGGCATGTACGCCGTCACTAGCCTGATTGCCCGGCGCATGGTCTCCCGGCGCAGCGGCACTATTGTCAATGTCTCTAGCCTGATGGGCAAGATTGCCGCGCCCACTATGGCGACCTACTCAGCTACCAAGTTTGCCATCGTCGGATTTACCCATGCCCTGCGCTTGGAGCTGGCCCCGCACAATATCAAAGTGATGACCCTGCTACCGTCGCTAACTGACACCGACATGGCCAAAGACTTGCAAAAATTTCGCGGGGTGATACCAGTGACCGCTGAGCAGGTGGCCCGCGCTTGTTTAGAAGGACTCAGCAGAGACTCGCCCGAAGTTTTGGTCGGCTGGCAGTCTCACCTGGCTGTGTGGTGTAGCCGTCTATCGCCCCGGCTGCTGGAGCAGATTTTAAAGTTCACGGCCCCGCGCCATTTGCTGTACGCCCGCTAGCACTCAAACGATCTAGGGAACGACCCAACGCTTGCGCTCGACTTATAGCGTTACCCGGATGCATTCGGGTGACGCGAGTCACTTGGCCTGTTGTTATGCAAAGGTTTTGCCTGCGTTGCTGTATTCAAGCCAAGTGACCAACGCTATATGTTGGATTACCTCAAAGCTTGATATTCTAGAAGGCCGACCAGACTGCCGCTATGAATATGATGACTCAAGACCCGGCTACTAACCCGTCAGAACCTTTGCTATACGGCGAAAGAGCGATCGCCGAAGGCGAGCTGATCACATTTCCGAACCCGCGTCCGGGGCGGGACTATACCGTCAGCATTACGCTGCCCGAATTCACCTGCAAGTGTCCTTTTTCTGGCTATCCAGACTTTGCAACGATTTACATCAGCTATGTGCCTGATCAAAAAGTGGTCGAGCTGAAGGCCATTAAGCTGTATATCAACAGTTATCGCGATCGCAATATCTCTCACGAAGAGTCAATCAACTTGATACTGGATGACTTTGTTGCAGCTTGCGATCCGCTCTCAGTGGCTATCAAAGGCGACTTTTTGCCCCGAGGAAACGTCCATACGGTGATTGAAGTGTCTCACCGTAAAGATAAATCGCAGAGCTAGCTAGAGGCGCTGGTGTAAAACCGTAGCGCAAACTGCCAAAACCATCGGGAGACCTGAAAAAGGACGGCTGCCAGTAGCGCCGACCCCAACAGCCAGCCAGAATCGCTGCGGCCAATCATCGTCTGGGCCGGAACGGTCGTGAGAAAAGCCACCGGAATAATAAAGGTAAAGAAAACCCGGTAGGCGGCAGGATAGCCCTCTACCGGAAAGCGACCGGCTTCTAGCAGTGATCGCAGTACCTCCGTCACGTTATAGATTTTGACAAACCAAATGCTGGTCGCACCCAAAATAAACCACAGGCTGTAGAGACTGATTACCCCTAGCACTAGCGGCGGCAGCATGGCTAAATAAGCCGTTGGTGCGAGCCCCAAATGTCCGCCAGCATAAAACACAATAATCGCCCCAAAAATCAGATCGGGCAAACCCCAGGGCGAGACCGTATGCGTAGACAGCCAAAATTGGGAGCTAATCGGCTTCAGCAACACAAAGTCGAGAGTGCCTTCCTGCACATGCCCCACAATTTTATTGAGGTTGGGCACTAAGAAAGTGGCTGAAACGCCCTGCAAAATAGTGAAAATGCCCAACACGACCAGCGCCTGTTCCCAGGACCAGCCATCAAAGGTATAGCCAGTGCGGTAAAACAAAAACAGGCCAAACAGACTGCCTACCAGCCCGCCTAGACTGCTAATGACCGAGATTACAAAGTTAATACGGTACTCTAGCTCAGCAGCGATCGCCACTTGCCAAAACAGTCGCAGCACCCGCAGGTATTGCCTCACTCTCATATTGCTCTAATGGCTGATGCCGATGTTCGCTTCTCAGTTTATCGCGTCTTAACCGGCTACTCCCAAATGGCATATCAGCCATATGGCTTAGCCTACGTTTAAATAAACCTTCAGATTTTCCTGTAGCCGCTGGCGAGCTCTGGCAATACGAGACTTGACCGTCCCTAGAGAAACCCCGGTGATGTCAGCAATTTCCTCATAAGAGAGACCCTGCAGCTCACGCATAGCAATGGTTTTTTGAAAAACTTCGGGCAGTTCTGCCATAGCCTGCTTGAGGTGGTCGTGAAACTCTTGAGTCATGAGCATATCGGCAGGCGTCGGCTCACCTGAAGGGAGTTCCCAGTCGTACTGTCCATCGCTAGAGTAACGGGGTGCATCGAGCGAAATCGCCCCCCGAAAGCGCTTACGTTTGCGTAGCTCATCATAAAAAAGATTGGTTGTAATACGACCGAGCCAGCTCTTAAACCGGTTGGGTTCATTCAACCGAGGGATGCTGCGATAAACGCGAATCCAGACTTCTTGAGCTAAGTCAGATCGGTCTGACCAGTCAGAGGCGAGATGATAGAGCAGCTTATCGACGTAGCGCTGATAGCGAGATACCAACTCTTCAAAAGCATTGCCGTCTCTGTCTATTTGGCTTTGGCAGCGGAGAACCAGGTCGCTATTAGACAGGCGGGCTAAGGGAGTTTTAGCAGTGGAGATGGGATGCTGGCTACAGGCCGGTAATTTAATTACCTGCTGAGGCGATTTGTGAAGAGAGACAGTCTTGTTTAAGGAAGCTAGGCTACTCATTAATTCTCAGGACTCAATTATAGATACGTCTGCACTCTGTGAAAAAGGCTTCGTCTATCGAGAAGGTCTTCTGCATTAGAGATGGCCGTTCTTTAGAAAGCGGGCACCTGGCAAGATGAGCATTTAGCGAAACGACTGTAATGACTGTGCGGACAATTACTTAACGATGTATGTAAGTTTTTGTTTCAGTTAACATAGTAGATATTACTGAAGCCGCACATCAGCTAAACAGCCTAATCTTGTTCGTATTATTACTAGCGTGTTAAAAGTCGGTGATATCTAAACTGCGACCGAGCTTATCAGATGCTATACAGGGTAAGGGAAGCGCGGCTTTGCAGCCAGTTTTTTATCTGACTTTTGGAAGAGGCAACATTACGTAAATAATGGTACCGAAACAATCTTCTTTCAGTCGCTATGCCCCCATACCCGAGTAATGTTTGAGACCCGCTCGCCACAGTCTGCGGTTTACAATTAGAGCGATCGCTCCCCAAACCGCCATCGTCAACAACCCCCTACCAAGATCAACCGGTAGACCAATCAACAGACTCGCCGGAAAATAAACCAGGTAGGGAAAAGGCGTCCACAGGGCAAACTCTCGCACAGCAGCCGGAAAAAGCTCTAAAGGGGCAATCATGCCCGACAAAAAGGTATAGAACAAAAACCAGAACTGCTGAATAGCCGTGGCGCGCTCTACCCAAAAAGCAAGCATGGCAAAGGTGTACTGAATGAGAAATCTCAGGAAAAAAGAGAGCAGCAGCGTCAGCGACCCCCAAAAGCAGGCATAGGGCGTTGGTATCCAGGTCGCCTCTGGGTAGAGCAGGCAAAAGAGACCCACCAGCAGCATAATGAAAGGTAGCCGGGTAAAGCGCTCAGCCAGGTGCCCAAAGAAATGACGCCAGACTGGGTCAATCGGCTGCAAGAGCAAGGGAGAGAGCTTACCTTGAACCACTTCTTTTTCAAAATCCCAGATTACCCAGACCACAGAAAACTGGCGAGCGAGAAAGACCGCTAAAAAATAGCGGGCAAATTCAGCCGGCGTAAAGCCCAAATCACTGCTCTGCGCAGCCTGATTCCATAGACCCAAAAAGATCAGCGGAAAGCTGCCAGAGAGCACCCAGAAGATTAGTTCGGCCCGGTATTCTGCCATGTAGGCGTAGTAGACCGAGAGGAGTGTGCGGGCGATTTTTAAGGGGCGGCGCATGGGGAGAGGAAAAAGAGAAAGAGGGAAAAGGGGAAGGTTCAGCCTAGTTCACCAGTTTGGAAGACTTTGCCAATTACATCTTCTATCGGTGGCTCGGTGATGGTGAGATCTTGAATCTTTAAGTCGTTTAGCAGTCGGGAGACGGTGGCGGTTAGCTCATCTGTGCTTACTAGGAAAGTTGCCTGAGCGCCTTTTAAGCTTTGAAGATCGCCGTAGGGAGAGAGGCTTGCTCGATCAATTGACTGATGTCGCTCAAATTCGACGGAGACTTCGCGGTAAGGGGCGAATTGTGTGAGTAAGCCATCGAGTAGGCCGTCGTAGATTAGGCTGCCCTGATGAATGACTAAGACGCGATCGCACAGCGCCGTGATATCTGCCATATAGTGACTGGTTAGCAAGACAGTCGCCCCATAGCGCCGGTTGTATTCCTGCAAAAAGCTGCGAACCGCTACCTGCGCATTGACATCGAGGCCGAGGGTCGGCTCGTCTAAAAACAGTACCTGAGGCCGGTGCAGCAAGGCCGCTAGCATCTCTGCCTTCATTCGCTCACCGAGAGAGAGCTTGCGTACTGGCTGTCTGAGCTGGTCTTGAATTGAGAGCATGTCTGCGAGTTCACCGACGCGCTGACGAAATTCAGCGTCAGTCAAATCGTAAATAGCCGCATTTATCCGCAGTGAGTCGAGCGCGGGCAAGTCCCAAAGCAACTGCTGCTTTTGGCCCATGACCAGCGTGATCTGCCGCAGAAATTTGGAATCTCGTTGAAAGGGCCGATAACCAGCGACTTTTACTTTGCCGGTAGAGGGATGGATCAGGCCCGTGAGCATCTTGAGCGTGGTTGTCTTACCGGCCCCATTCGGACCCAAAAAACCGACGATTTCACCTGCTCCGATGTCAAACGAGACTTGCTTAACCGCTTCGATATTGCGATAGGTTCGGCGGAAAAAGTGTCGCAGCGTCCCCTTCATGCCGGGTTCTTTGACGGCCACTGGGTAAACTTTACCTAGATTTTGAACATCGATAATCGGCATACGAAGTGCTTCGCCCCTGTTTGTAGGCTGTAATTAAGAGCCTACTTCTATAGTGCATCACCTCAGCGCATATAGCTTTGGCGACTTAGCGGTCAGATACTATCGCTAAACCGTCTGAGGTCACCATTACCTTTTTAATGAGTTTTCTGTCTGAGGGCTGCTGCCTGAGGCTTTCGGTTGTCCGATGATAAAAGCATCAGCGAGGAGAGGCGATTAAGATAGCAGCATAGAACATGGATAAAGACATCACCCAGGCAGATTCACAGGCCATTCGCCAAGTGATTGAGCAGCAGATTACGGCTTTTCAGCAGAACAATGTGCTGGTGGCTTTTTCTCAGGCGGCCCCCGGTATCCAGCGGCAGTTTGGCACGGCTGAAAATTTTGCGCGGATGGTAGAAGCTGCCTACCCGACTGTGTATAGACCGCGATCAGTCGTCTTTGAAGCGCTGCTAAAAATTGACGGCTTACCCTCGCAGCAGGTGATGCTGATGGATCAAGACGGCCAACTGATTCGGGCGACCTATATGATGCAGCAACAGCCCAGGGGCGATTGGAAAATTGCGGGCTGCTATCTGACACCGATGGGCGACGAAGACTGACAGCCGTTGAGGAGGTGTCGGATCAGGCGAGCTACATGGCCTGATTGCGCGATTTGGAGCGTGACCGATAGGCAGCGATGGCGAAGCCTCTCCTTCGGAGAATCGCGCCCCCGCCCAACGCTAGCAGCCCAACTGTGCCGCTCGGTTCAGGAACGCTCTGAGCGCCTTCACCGGGTTCTTGTTTATGCAGCGTCTCTAGCGCTAGCTGCGCAATCAGGCCGTGGGCTTGAGTTGTCGGATGAACGTTATCCCAGAATAAAAACTCGTCGGGATTATCGCAGACCCCTTCAAACACAAATCCCGGCTGAAAATTAGTCAGACAGGCATCATCAACGTTGGTAAAGCCAAATTCACCCGGATTGCTAATGGCTGAGGCAAAAAGACTGTCTAGATCAAGTTGGGTAATATGAGCGCCAGAAGCCGTCTCTAGGGCAGTGAGCTTTTGGTCTAGCAGCAGATTGTGCTGGGTGGAAAAGCTGGTGAGCAGGGCAGAGCTTTGAGGATTGACCTGATCGAGAAAGTCAGCAAAGGGCTGCTGCCCTAAGTTGGGTAGGTTGCTAACCAGCAGTTGCTTGGCCCCTGAGCCAATCAGCGCCGCGACAGCATTGGTAAGATTGTCAGTTACCTGGTTGGGCAGCGCAGCCGAATCTATTGAGCTGGGTCTAAAGATAGCTTCGTTATAGTCATTGCCGCCTGCTAGCAGCACAAAGAGCGCGTCTGACTTAGGGGGTATGAAAGTCGCTAGCCCGCCAAATGTCTCGATCTGCTGCTGCAGGCCCGGCAGCAAAGGGCTGACGACGTTGACATCTGAGCTGAGACTGCCGGTCAAGGCGAAGTTGATGCCTTCGGTGGGTACTTTGCCCCTGAGCAAGTTGGGGATGGCTTCAGTGACTAGCACTGGCTCAAGATCGAGTTCGACAGCTAGCTGCTCTACCCAGACTGGACCATTGGAGAGCTTTTGGTCATAAGGTGGCGAAGGGGGCAGGCCGGTTAAGTTAAATAGGTTGCCAGCGTCTAGCAGGCTATCGCCAAAAATATTTAGAGCGCTGTAGTCTTTGGCTAGAGCCTGAAGGGGCAGCAGCGTGATGGCAATCGTGCCGGTGGCGATCGCCAGCTTTTTCCTAAACTTTTTCACAATGTTTTTGCCTACATTTTTTATATTTTTTAGACCTCCTACCTTATAGAAGCAGCTTCTCTGGAGTTCAAGTGAAAACACAAATAGCTTCATGAAGTCTGTGAAGATTTCATATAGGGCGAATGAAGGCCAGTGAAGTGCTCAGAAAAATTCTCAAAAAAGTGGCCGATTAGATATAGCGAGCCGCATAAGACCACAGGGCCCGTCTGAACAGCAGCGGCCAACCCTGCCTTGAGATCAAAGTGAACGGTTGCCACTTGAAGATTGGGGCAGATCTGCCTCGCTGTCGCGGCGAGTTCTGAGGGTTCAGCGCTGAGATGTCCGGGTACTGGTACCAGATGCAGGCGATCGCCCTCCCGCAGCAGCGCTTCAAAAACGTCAGCATGGTCTTTAGTTGCCAACATGCCCATCAGCCAGGTAATTGACTGGTTTGGAAAAGTGCGGTTGATATAGGCTCTGAGCGATCGCGCCGCGTCAGCATTATGAGCCCCGTCAATCAGCAACTCGTGGCCTTGCCAGCACCCTTTTTGCAGGCGTCCGGGCCACTGTACTTGAGCCATGCCGCTGACAATTGCTTCATCAGGAATACGCCAGCCCTGGGCGCGGAGGATCTGGAGAGTGGCGATCGCACAGGCCGAGTTTACCCGCTGATGGTCGCCGAGCAGGGCCTGAGGATATTGAATACCGTCATAAATTAGTTCTGGCGCTAGAGAATTGTCAGCTGCGACAGCGACTTCAGCCGGTGTAACCCAAGTCAGGGGGGCCTGTAATTGGGCAGCGCGGGTGGTGATGACAGCTTGCGCTGCTGGTGGCAGAGGGCCAGCGATCGCCGGAACGCCAGGTTTGAGAATGCCAGCTTTTTCACCGGCAATATCTGCTAGCGTTGGCCCCAATCGCTGCCAGTGATCAAGGCCAATAGATACGATCACCGTAGCCAGTGGGTTTGCACAGACATTGGTGGCATCGAGCCGACCACCCAGGCCCACTTCTATCACGGCAATATCAACCTGCTGCTGGGCAAAGTATTGCCAGGCGGCGGCAGTGAAGACTTCAAACTGTGTGGGGGTAGAGCCGTCAGATGAAATCACCTGCTCGACGATTGCGAGGCTAGACTGCAAATCTGCCCAGCTAATCGGCTCGCCGTCTATACAGATGCGCTCTGTCCAATTCACCAGATGAGGTGAGGTATAGCGACCGGTGCGGTAGCCTGCAGCGCTAAGTACCGCAGACAAATACGCGCAAACCGAGCCTTTACCATTGGTTCCTGCTACGTGAATAATCGGCACCTGCTGCTGCAGATTGCCCAGCGCCGCTAGCAGGCTGTTAATCTGATCTAGCCCCAATTCAACACCAAAGCGGGCGTAGGTTTCCAGACGAGCTTCGACCCTTTGCCGAATGGTTGGCTGCGGCGCAGAAGGCGTCTGCATAAAAAACTCCTAAAAATAAAGGGGCATAGCTCTCGCTACCCCCCAACGGTTCAGGTACTGACTCCTGACTTCTGACTCCTGACTTCTGACTCCTGACTTCTGACTCCTGTCTCCTAAACCGCTTCCAAATTCTTCTCACCCGTCCGAATCCGCACAATCTCATCAACCGGGCTCACAAATATCTTACCGTCGCCGATTTCGCCTGTGCGAGCAGACTCCACGATCTTATCGACCACCATCTGTACTTGAGCGTCTTCAACGACAATCTCTAGCTTCAGCTTCTGCAAAAACTCCACCGTATATTCAGATCCCCGGTAGCGCTCTGTTTGCCCCTTCTGCCGACCAAAGCCGCGTACTTCCGAAACGGTCATCCCTACGATACCCGCATTCACGAGAGCAATCTTGACTTCGTCTAGCTTAAAGGGACGAATAATAGCTTCAACTCTTTTCATGGCTTAAATATATTTCTCCCAATATTGGCCCGTTTGGATAGCTACGGCGCTGTACCAGGTCTTCAGGTGCGATCGCTTGAGCAAATGGCTCAGGCACTAGCTTTCGCATGAGACTGGATGAATCGGTGTAGCGCTACATAGTCTATACCAGAAGTTTCACCCCCCGGCTCTGTATCCATTACTACCATAAGAGATTTTAGCGATCGTTCAACAGTGGCTTCATGATTAAGAACCCTGCGCCAAAAGCCGTCACAATTATCAAGATAATGGACAATACCAGCCAAATACTGCTAATTTCCTTATTTTCTGGAGAATCTAGCGCAGAGCTACGATATTCTCCAGATTTCTCAGTAAATAGTTTGGAAGCGTTCTGTGCTAGCGCGCCAATTCCCAAAACCGATTCGGTGCGGCGGCTGCCTTGACGACCGGCTGACTTTTTGGCGGGCTGGTCTGAGCGTTGGCGCTTCGCGGGCTGGGGAGCCGGTGCGATCGCCGGATAGGGCGCGGCCTGTAAAGACGACTGAGGTGAAATTGGCCGAGGCACACGCTGACGGGCAGGCGCAGGCGGTGCTGTCTGGGCGGTAATCGTCTCTGACTGAAGACTATCTAACAGCGATAAGCCCGTTTCTTCTGGAAGGGCAGCATCCGTGGCTGAGGCTTCGGTGCGAACCAGTCTGGCCAAAGTGTCAGGCGCGATCGCACTCGGAAACCCTTCTGGAGACGACTGCCGGGCTACGCCTGCAAACTGGCCTAAAGTCAGCGTTGCCTGCACAACGCTGTGAATTTCCTGCTTGAGGCGTTGATTCTGCTGCTGGAGGAGCTGATTGCGGCTGTTGAGTGAATCGATCACAGCTTTATCAGCTCTCAACTCAGCCGCTAACTCCCGATACACTGACATCGGAACAGACGGAGCGTAGTGGGCCTGAGGTGACTGAGCAGATTCAGCGGGATGAGAAGGCTTCATAGGAAAGGGAGTCGTTTAGGTTCGGTTTTTCTTGCTTGGGTTTTATTTAAGAGACAGGCGATGCAGTGATGAGCGCTGAGGGCTCAGGCACCGTTCAATTGACAAATTACGCCAGATGAGTGCCGGATAAGTAGTCAAATTAGAGCAATATCGGTGACATTCGTCAAGGTGGAATTTGATAGATATTGGGATGTTTTCGGCGATTGGGAAGAAATTGCAGTCAAGGGTTCTAGCAGGCGGCAGCTCGAATGGCTGTCTATTTGTACCCTATTTTGTTTCGTTTCTATTGATCGTGCTTAATTTTTTTGATGGGTAATGCGATCTTGCGGCTATTCAGGGGCGCTGTATGGACTGGGCTAGCAGGGCAACTTGGGTGCGATCGCGCAGCCCTAACCGACTCAAAATGCTGGTGACGTGATTTTTGACCGTCCCTTCTAAAAGATAGCGCTGCTCAGCGATTTCATTGTTTAGCTGAATGGCTCGGGCCATAGTTTAGATCGTTTATGGATTGCCTGCGGCCAGTCGTCCGAATTGCAACATGAATTTGAAGCGCTATGAGAAAATGGAAGGGCGGGCAGTCTGGCCCTGTTTCCTGCACGCTCTGTCTTTTACACCGTCTGCTTTTTACGTATCCTGCCTCTCGTACCTTTTCGCCTATGCTGCGCCTCACCGAAGTCAAACTCCCTCTCGATCATACTGAGGAAGATTTGCAAGCAGCTATTCTTCAAAAGCTTAAGCTCTCTGCAAACGATTTGCAGGGCTACAAAGTCTTTAAACGGAGTTATGACGCCCGTAAGCGCGATGCCATCTCTCTGGTGTACACGCTTGATATAGAGACGCCAAAGCAAAAGCAGCTGCTCAAACAGTTCAAAAAAAATACGCGAATTTTGCCGACGCCTGACACGATCTATCGGTATGTAGCTCAAGCGCCTACTACACTCGCTGACGGCTCCCGTCCGGTAGTGATTGGGCTCGGGCCCTGTGGCATGTTTGCTGGGCTGCTGCTGGCGCAGATGGGGTTTCGGCCCATTATTGTCGAGCGGGGCAAAGCCGTACATGAGCGCTCCGTCGATACCTTCGGCTTTTGGAGCAAGCGCAAGTTTAACCCTGAGTCAAACGCGCAGTTTGGTGAGGGCGGGGCCGGTACGTTTTCAGACGGCAAGCTCTATAGCCGGATCAAAGACAACGACCATCACGGGCGTAAGGTGCTCGCAGAGCTGGTCAATCACGGCGCGGTGCCAGAGATTTTATATATTAGCAAGCCGCATATTGGCACTTACCGGTTGGTGAAGATTGTTGAAAATATGCGCCATCAGATTACGGCGCTAGGCGGCGAGATTCGCTTTCAAAATCGGGTGGAGACCGTAGAGGTAGAAGGCACCCAAGAAAATCGGCGGGTGCGAGGGGTGACCCTGGAGAGCGGTGAATTTATTCGGAGCGATCGCGTTATCCTCGCCGTTGGTCACAGCGCCCGTGACACCTTCGAGATGCTCCAGCAGCAGGGCGTTTACATTGAGCCTAAGCCCTTCTCAGTGGGTTTTCGCATAGAGCATCCGCAGCCACTGATCGATCAGTGCCGCTTTGGAGAAAAGGCGGGCCATCCGGTGCTGGGCGCTGCCGACTATAAGCTGGTGCATCACTGCACCAATGGGCGTTCGGTGTATAGCTTTTGCATGTGTCCGGGTGGTCAGGTAGTAGCAGCGACTTCCGAACCGGGACGGGTGGTGACTAATGGCATGAGCCAGTATGAGCGCAGCGGTAAAAACGCCAATAGCGGCATTGTGGTCGGCATTACGCCCGCTGACTATCCGGATGATGCGCTGGCAGGCATTGCGCTTCAGCGTCAGTTAGAGTCGCGGGCCTTTGAGCTAGGCGGCGGTACTTACGAAGCACCGGGGCAGCTCGTGGGAGATTTTTTAGCGGGGCGGCCTTCGACTGAGCTGGGAGCGGTGAAGCCGTCTTATCGGCCTGGGGTGCATTTGGGCGATTTGAGTACGAGTTTGCCAGACTATGCGATCGCCGCCATTCGCGAAGCCATCCCTGCCTTTGCCCAAAAGATCCCAGGCTTTGCCATGCACGACGCGGTCCTCACTGGCGTAGAAACGAGAACGTCTTCTCCTATTCGCATTAAGCGCGATGAAAACTATCAAAGCCTCAACACCATCGGGCTCTATCCGGCTGGAGAAGGGGCGGGCTATGCAGGCGGCATTCTCTCGGCAGCGGTAGATGGGATTAAAGTCGCGGAGGCAGTTGCGCTGAGCTTGGTCAGCCGCGATTGATAAACAATCTATACGAACCTATAATAAATTCCCTGTTTTCTCCTAACTGCCTTTGCTTTGGAGCGACAGTAAAAGAAGAGTGTTACAGCCAATGGGTAAGGAAGGGAACAATGGCGATCGCCAGCATTAATCCAGCCACCGGGGAAACGCTCAAAACCTATTCACCGCTGACTGCCGAGCAAATAGAGCAGGCTCTGACTCAGGCTCAGGCGACGTTTGTTGACTACAAAAAGGTGGGTTTCAGTCAGCGCCGTCAGTGGCTGCACCAGGCCGCAGCAGAACTAACTGCCCAAAAAGCCGATCTGGGCAAACTGATGACCCTGGAGATGGGTAAGACGCTGAGTAGCGCGATCGCCGAAGTAGAAAAGTGCGCCTGGGTGTGCCGCTACTACGCAGACGAAGCCGAAGGTTTTTTGCAAGACGAATCCGCTACCACTGATGCTAGCCACAGCTATGTCCGGTTTTTCCCAATCGGCATATTGCTGGCGGTGATGCCGTGGAATTTTCCCTTTTGGCAGGTGTTTCGGGCGGCGGCTCCGGCCCTGATGACCGGTAATCCTATTTTGCTGAAGCACGCTTCTAATGTGCCGCAGTCGGCGCTGGCGATCGCCGACATTTTCACCACTGCCGGGTTCCCATCTGGGATGTTTCAAACCCTGCTAATCGGCGCAGATCAGGTAGAGGCGATGATTGCTGATGAGCGAGTTAAGGCCGTCACGCTGACGGGCAGTGGCCCTGCGGGTGCCGCCGTCGCCGCTACTGCCGCCCGCCATATCAAAAAAGCGGTGCTGGAGCTGGGGGGGAGCGATCCGTTTATTGTGCTGCCGAGTGCCGACTTGGAGAGTGCGATCGCCACTGCTACCACCGCCCGCCTGCTGAACAATGGCCAGTCTTGCATTGCAGCCAAGCGATTCATTTTGGTTGGCGATATTGCCGATGCTTTTGAGCAAGGGCTCGCCGAAAAATTTGCTCAGCAGACCATAGGCGATCCGCTAGATCCTGAGACCGACATCGGGCCACTGGCAACGCCTGGCATTCTGGAAGATTTGCACGAGCAGGTGCAAGCCTGCATCGATCAAGGGGCAACTGTCTTGGTTGGCGGCGATTTTGAAGCGCTGAAGCAGCAGTTATCCGACCGGCTGCAAGCTGGCAATTTTTACCCGCCCACGATTCTCACCAGCATCCCTCCTGGCACGCCAGCCGATCAGGAAGAGTTCTTTGGCCCGGTGGCGCTGGTTTTTCGGGTGCCGGATATTGAGGCCGCGATCGCCCTGGCAAATTCCACCGCGTTTGGCCTGGGAGCCAGCGCTTGGACTACTGATGAAACCGAGCAGCAGCAGCTAATTAACGAGCTAGAAGCCGGGGCTGTCTTTATCAATGGCCTGGTAAAATCTGACCCGCGCTTGCCCTTTGGTGGCATCAAGCAGTCTGGCTATGGCCGCGAACTTGCCCGCTACGGCCTGCTAGAGTTTGTCAATGCCAAAACCGTCTGGGTTAAATAGAACGCATGAACACCGCCGAACTCCTCGTCCGCTGCCTGGAAAACGAAGGTGTGAAATACATCTTCGGCCTACCCGGCGAAGAAAACCTGCATTTTCTCCAGGCGCTCAAACGATCTTCTATCCAGTTCATTACCACTCGTCATGAGCAGGGCGCAGCCTTCATGGCCGATGTCTACGGGCGGCTCACCGGCAAAGCGGGCGTCTGCCTTTCGACGCTCGGGCCAGGCGCGACCAATCTGATGACCGGCGTCGCCGATGCTAACTTAGACCGGGCACCGCTGGTGGCGATTACCGGGCAGGTGGGCACTGATCGGATGCATATCGAATCTCACCAATATTTAGATTTGGTCGCTATGTTTGCGCCGGTTACCAAGTGGAATAAGCAGATTGTACGGCCCAGCAATACGCCCGAGATTGTGCGTAAGGCCTTTAAGCTAGCGCAGAGCGAACTGCCTGGGGCGGTGCATATTGACCTGCCCGAAAATATTGCTGAGATGACGGCTGAAGGAGCCCCCCTGCGGGCCGATCCGCCGACGATTCCGGTGGCATCTGTGGAGAGTTTACAGCGGGCGGCGATCGCGATTTCCCAGGCCAGCAACCCCATGATTTTGGTTGGTAATGGGGCGATTCGCAATCGGGCCAGCGAGGCCATTACTCGCTTTGCTAGGGCGCTAAATATTCCGGTGACCAATACCTTTATGAGCAAGGGGGTGATTGACTATCGAGATGAGCGATCGCTCTGGACCGTTGGACTGCAGCAGCGAGACTACATTGCTTGCGCCCTCGATGAAAGCGATCTGATTATTGCGATCGGCTACGACCTGATTGAATATGGCCCTAAAAAGTGGAATCCTCAGGGCGACCTGCCGATTGTGCATATCGCCGTCACTCCGGCTGAAATTGACAGCAGCTACATTCCCACCGTAGAAGTGCTGGGCGATATCTCTGACGCGCTCAACGAAATTGGCAAACGCATCCATCGCCCCCAAAGTGATACCAATCAGCCGCACACTATCGGCACTCCCTTCGCCAGTCTTCGCGCCGAAATGCAGGCCGACTACGAAAAATACGCTACCGATACGGGCTTCCCGATCAAGCCTCAAAAGCTGCTGTACGACCTGCGCCAGGTGCTCGATCCTGAAGACATTGTGATTTCCGATGTGGGTGCGCACAAAATGTGGATTGCCCGCCACTACCACTGCGCTCGGCCCAATACCTGCTTGATTTCCAACGGATTTGCCTCAATGGGAATCGCCATCCCAGGAGCCGTCGCAGCCAAACTCGTGCATCCTTCTCGTAAAGTAGTCGCTGTCACCGGAGACGGCGGCTTTATGATGAACTGCCAGGAGCTAGAAACCGCCCACCGCATCAGCACCGCCTTTGTCACCATTATCTTCAATGACGGTGGTTACGGCCTGATCGAATGGAAGCAAGAATCTCATTACCACGAGTCTTCTTACATTAAGTTCAACAATCCTGATTTTGTAAAATTTGCCGAAAGTATGAACCTGAAAGGCTACCGCATCAAATCAGCAGAAGACTTTGTGCCTACGCTCAAAGAAGCGTTAGAACAGAATGTTCCTGCTGTGATTGACTGCCCAATTGACTATCGAGAGAATCTGTTGTTTAGCAAACAGTCTCAAGGGCTCAGTTGTCCATTGCCGAGTTAGGGAGGCGTAGAAACTAGCCGTACCCATACAAGGCAGCGCTATTCTAAGCAGTGACCACTTTCAGTACGAGTGCCATACGGCGTGCCATCAGCCCGGTAGCCGCCCCCGCCCGGCACAACCAAAATGTCAGGCGGCGGGCAGTCGTGCAGCATATAGTGAGCGTTGATGGTCAGCGCATTCCGAGCCAAAATAGTCGCAGACTCAGCAACGGTACAGACATTAAAAGGATTGCTGCCATCTCGCTTCCCTGTGACTGAAAACACTTCAAAAGGGCCAGCAAAGTCTAAAACTTCAACGTCATTGAAAATGAGAATGGCAACGTTTCTGGTCATCATTATCTGCTGAGTGTCAGCACGGTAAGAGATATCTTTAGCAGCAGCCACCGCCGTCATAGTACCAGCTAGAGTCAGTAACGGTAACCTCGTCAGAGGCTGCTAGAGCATTCGCCGTTTTGTCGCAAATCGCTAGCGGCAAACCCGGCTGTAGAATGTGGCCGTCACCATCGTCAAAATAGGGCTGATCACCGGCATAAACAGCCATCTTCCCAGTAAAGATGCAGGCCCCATCCGCCGGAACGGGCACTTTAAAGGAAACAGAATCTAAGCTTTCCAACATCAGGTCCTTATCCATCTGATAGGTTTTCGCGTTAAGTAAGCGATAAGGACGACGAGCCCTGACTTCAACCTGACCAAACCCCGCATCGACGATTTTTTGGGTATAGCCTTCGTAGGTGAGCGCGCCTGACAGACACATCGCCCGCAGTCGCTCATCCTTTTTCAAATGTGCCGGAATTTCGCGAGTCGCAATGGGATCGCTCATCACCAGACGGCCTCGGGGCTTGAGCACCCGGTAGGCTTCGGCCAAAGCTTTGGCAAGGTCTTCCGGCTCAAAGATATTAAAAAGGCAGTTTTGAGCCACTACATCTACCGAATTATCGGGCATCGGCAAATTAAAAGCATCACCGGCCTGAATGCTGACAAAGGCAGGGTCAAACCAGTCATTTTGCTCAGCAGCGATCGCCAAATTACGCACTGCCGCCGCCCGCATAGACTCAACCGGGTCAACGGCGACAACCGCACCAGCCCGACGAGAAAAATAGGCAAACTGGAGCGCCTCCAAACCACCGCCCACGCCGACATACAGCACCGTCGGGTCACCCGTCAGCTCAGCCGGATGAACGGTCGTACCGCAGCCATAGTTCATTTCCTGCATCTGACAAGGGACAGTGAGTCCCGGCATTTTTAGAGGGGTGCTCTGCACGCAGCAAAGCCCAACGTCAGGGGTTTCAGCAACTTCTGTATAAAAGTCGGCAACGGTTTCTAGATAGCTCAAAATGTCCTCGTGGGGGATACGTGGGTGGATGATGGCCAATCTGTCCTGGCAGTCTGGCTGTGAGGTTTTATTTTAGAATCTATCACTGAGTTATCGCTGAGATTTTTCCCTCATTAGATGATTGGGCATTAGGTGATTGTGAGGCCGGTCGATATCATTGAAGTAGAAAAACTTTTCACAGAGGACTGTGCTGGTTTGCTTCAAACTAGCTGATACGGTGGCTGACCTATGCGAACTCAAACCCTGATAGCTGCTGTGAGCCTGCTGTGGGTGCTGGGCGCTTGTCAGACGCGAACGCCTGTAGAGCCTGAGGTGGCGAGTCCTGAAGTGGCGACCCCCGCGCCGACACCTAGCGCTACCCCGCCCGAGACTGAAACTGACCCAGATGTCAGTTTGGCCGTTGCCGATTGCGATCGCCCTGAACCCACCGTTTCCCCTCTAGCCACACCCGCCGATATGCCGGTGTACGAACAGTTCAATTTTCAGCCTGAAGCGATGGCGATCGCCAACGGCAACGTAGCGGTCAAAACGCCTTACTACACATTCTCTCTTTGCAAAGGGAATAGCACCTGGCGCATCACCTCAACTGAACCCACCACAGAAGAAGACTTTGACTACGAGCGCTTCCTGGCAGAGCTAGCCAACCCCGCCTATCAAACACTAGAGGTGAATGGTGAGACTTACGAATATCGGATCAGACTAGAAGCCGACTGGCTCACCGAACAACTGAATTCAGCAACCGATCCCGCTGCTGCATCCAATGACGAAGGCGATGACGCCGTGTACTTTGAGCTAAAAACGCCCGATGGCGAGACTATCAGCCGTCAGCTCTATACGTTAGCCGAATTGCGAGAGGCTCAGCTTGGTGCCAGCTTAGGGACGCCCGAGATTGCAGGCTCGATAGTCACCGGAAAAACAATTTGGTGGGCAGCGACGACTAGCCAGGGAGAAGGCGATAGTGGCTTTGCCAGTCTGCTACATTACAGCTCCGATACGGGCGAGTTGACTGTTGATCAGCCCGAAGACATTCAAGGCGACCAGATTACGGCGATCGCCGCCACCGGCAATCCCAAAAACCCAATACTCTGGCTAGGCACGCAGCGCGCAGGTGAAGGCAATCCTTACTTACCCGCTAATGGCCTGGTTGCCTACCAACCCAAAACCAAAAAACTCAAAAGCTACACCGTCACCAACAGTTCTCTGGTGGGAGCGATTCCACATCAGCTGACAGTCGCTAACGAGTCACTGTGGGTAGCGACTGGCAACGGCATCTGTCAGGTGCGATGGAAAACCGTCGATCAGGCCAAAAGCTGGCGCTGCTGGCAGACCACGACCACAGCCACCCTACCGGCAGAGGGGGCAAAGATCTATCCCACTTTTCTCGCAACCGAGCCCGCTGCCACCCTGAGCGCATCCGCAGTAGAAGTGCTCTGGGCCGAACAAGCTCAGTCGGATCAGCCTGATCAGGCTAATACAGAGCCCATTCGATACGAAGTCGCTTATCAACCAGGATTTGAGGCGCAGCTCTCTCAGGGCGGCTATCGGGTGGCTAATCCGGTGGCTCAGCGAGCGGTTCGAGGAGAGCCGATTTTTTGGCCGGGACGGCAGTGGCACTGGGAGGGCGATCGCTTCGTGCGCGGCTTTGATGAAGTCGCCCTAAACCTGGTAGGCGGTGGCCCCTATGGCCTGGTCTCATCGACTGATGACGACCGCCTGGCGTTTGATCACAGCGCCATTCGCGGCAGTTTTGATCTGCTGAGTCTGAGTCAGGAAGCGACCAAAGTACGCTACTACTCTGGCTGGATAGAGAGCGCTGAACTGGAAATTTATCCCAAGCTTATCGCCGTCACGCCTCCTGATAAAGCAGCGCCCAATCCGCTCACTAAGATGGCAGCTGACTTACCTCAAAATCAAGGGCCTTAGAGCAGAAGCCAATCTGTCAGGTGTCAGTAGCTTAGACTACAGTTTTTGAATGGGTCGTTAGGATCACAACAGAAGACTATCAGAACCGCATCTCGGTTTGTTTTAACCTGACCGACAGCGGCGACAACATCCCATGCAAAATCGAAATCTACTGGCTGCTGTGAGCCTGCTTTGGCTGCTAGGGGCTTGCCAGGTGCCAAGTACAAGTACGCCAGCAGCCAGCCCTGAAGCTGAAACGGTGAGTGACACAGCTACTGACTCCTCAGCGCCAGTAACTTGCGATCTTCCCGATGCCCCTTCACCGCTGACCACACGAGAAAATCAACCCGCCTACGAGCAGTTTAATTTCAGACCGCAGAGCATCGAAATTACCGATGGTATTATTGCAGTCAAAACACCTTACTACACGTTCTCTTTTTGTCAGGGCGATTCCACCTGGTCAATCACCTCTACCGAAGCTGTGCCAGAGGAAGATAGCTACAGCAGCCTCTTACAGGAGATGGCCAACCCTACCTACAAAACTATCGAAGTCAACGGAGAGCCCTACCAATACCGCATTCGGCTACAGGCTGATTGGCTCGACGAGCAGATTCGCTCCGAGTCAGATCCATCCGCAGTGTCACCACCCGTTGATCGCTCTGACGGAGACAACGCCGTACACTTTGAGCTAAAAACGCCTGATGGCATCACTATCGACCGTCAGCTCTACACTTTAGAAGACCTGAAAGCTGCCGATTTAGGAGCCTCCCTCGGACCGCCTCGAATCGCTGGGGCTGTCGCTGTGGGTGATGACATCTGGCTAGCTGCCACTGCCGAACAGGGCGAGGGTAACAGCGGCTTTGCCAGCCTGATACGCTACCGCACCGGAACTGGTGATCTGACCGTTCAACAGCCCGATCAGATTCAGGGCGATCAGTTTAATGCGATCGCCGCCACTGGCAGCCCCGAAGACCCGACGCTATGGCTTGGCACTCAAATCGCGGGTGAAGGCAATCCTTACATCCCCGCCCACGGCCTGGTAGCTTACAAACCAACTACTGAAAACCTGACGACCTACACCGTCAGCAACAGCCCAATGGTGGGTGCTATTCCCTTTCAGCTAGCCGTCGCGGGCGACTCACTCTGGGTAGGTACGGGTAACGGCGTCTGTCAGGTGCCGTGGCAAACGCCCGACGATGCCGAAAGCTGGAACTGCTGGCAGTTTACGGCTACGGCAAGCTTACCGGCAACGGGCGTAGATCTGTACCCCAGCTTTCTAGCCGATGAATCCGCTACCACACTCACCCAATCCGAGGTTGAAGTGCTGTGGCTCAGCCAGGCATATACCCGAGACGGCGAGCTGAGTAAGCTTCGCTATGAAGTGGTCTACGAGCCGGGATTTGAGACGCAGCTAGTGCCCGGTGGCTATCAGATAAACGAAGTGGCATTCGGCTCATCTGAAGAAAACTCTATTTTCTGGGCTGGGCGACAGTGGCATTGGAATGGCGATCGCTTCGTGCGCGGTCTCGACGAAGTCTCCCTCAGTCTGTTCGGTGGTGGCCCCTACGGACTCACTTCATCTGATGAACCCATCGGCATTACGCAAGACGCTGACGCCATCCGAGGCGATTTTGATCTGCTTCTCTTGACAGAAGAAAGTACTCAAGTCCGTTATTACTCTGGCTGGGTAGAAGGTGACAGCCTGGAGGTTTACCCAAAAGTCGTCCCGACGACACCGCCCGCGACTGTGAGTCCTAACCCGCTCAATTCCGTCGTTGATGTCTCATCGGAAGGTTCATAATGGGGCTGATACGCTCATGGAGACATGACGCCAGTTATCTCCACAGGTAGTTTGGCGGGTGACAAGCGCCCTCTATGCTCAGGGAACTGTCGATTAGTCACTTATGCTATGTCTCTAGACCCTGCCGCTGTAAAGACAGACTCGCCAGCGTCGGCTCATTTAGAAACAGATGATCTAGAAGCGCAGTTTCAGGCTGAGCTTGACAGCGCCCCTCTCACTCGCCCGATGTGGATGCTGTGGATTCTCTCTGCTGGGCTGATTGCGCTAGACGGCTTCGACTTTTTTGTCATCGGTGTGGCGATGCCGCTTATTCAAAGAGACTTTGGCCTGAATACGGGGTGGGTGGGGGCGATCGCCACTGCCGCGCTAGTCGGCGCGCTCATCGGCTCACTCACCCTTGGCCCCGTCACCGATAAAGTGGGCCGTCAGCGCATGTTGGTAGTCGACATCGGGCTGTTTATCGTCGCCTCAGCCGCGACAGCGCTAGCATGGAATGCCTGGTCGCTGTTGATTTTTCGTTTTTTAGTCGGCGTTGGCATTGGCGCAGACTACCCAATTAGCGTCGCCTACATTACCGAAAATATGCCCGCTCGGCTGCGCGGTCGCATGGTGATTGGCGCGTTCAGCTTTCAGTCGGTAGGGGCGCTGCTGGGCGCACTGGTCGGCTGGGCGATTATCTGGGCCTTTCAACAGACCGCGCCAGATCTGGCAGTTGGCTATGCCTGGCGGTGGATGCTGGGTGTCGGCATTGCTTTATCTATCTTAGTCGGCGGACTGCGGCTGTTGTTTTTATTAGAAAGCCCTAGCTACTATCTGGCAAAAGGAGAGTATGCAGCCGCGTCTGAGGCGGCTTCTCAGCTGTTAGAGAAATCTATTGTTCTCAAACCCGATGCTCCTCAAGAAGCCGGTGAGCAGGCGGATACTTCAAAAACTCTGGGCTATGGCGATCTGTTCTCACCTGCCTACAGTCGCCAAACGGCACTGGCCGCTATTCCCTGGTTTCTACAAGATATCGCCACTTACGGCATCGGCATCTTCACGCCGACGATCATCGCCACCCTGGCCTTTTCTCAAGAGAGCAGTCTGCTGATGCAGGAGATGGCCTCGGCACGGGGGGCGGCAATGGTCAACGTGTTTTTAGTGATTGGCTTTTTGATAGCCGTGCTGTTGGTTGACCGGGTGGGCCGTATTCCTTTACAGATAGGGGGGTTTATGGGAATGGCAGCAGGTCTTTGTTTGCTCTCCTTTGCGGGCTCGACGCAGATCGGCCTACTGTTCACTGGCTTTATCGTGTTCAATCTGATGATGAATCTAGGGCCTAACTCTACGACGTTTCTACTGTCGGGTGAGGTGTTTCCTCCGGCCATTAGAGCAAGCGGAGCCGGGTTAGCGGGTGCTGTTGCTAAGTCAGGTGCGGTACTGGGGGCCTTGGGTTTACCTGTATTGCAAGAGAGTATTGGGTTGGCTGGGTTACTGCGATCGCTCGCCCTGATCTGCATACTTGCCGCCATCATCACCTACAGCCTACGCACTGCCCTCAGCTATAGCCTATCGCCCAGTCACAAATAGCACAGATCTCTAGAAAGCCCTATCAAACTCTGCTAAAAGTAAATAGTAGAGCTGTCTGAATATCCCCACAGAAAAAGAACCCAGCATGATGCCCCCTGAAGAAAACTGGTACATCGTCAAACAAGCCTCTCAACAGTGCGAAATTGTCTCCGCGCAGGCGCTAGAAACTTCAGAGGATAAAGGTTCAGAGCGCTGGGGACCCTTTGAAACGCAAAGTCAGGCCATTGCCAAGCGCGTCGGCCTGATTAGAGCAGGAAAATGTCAGCCCAGCTAGCCCTATCTAAAAGGTAAACCTGAAAGTGAACCAGTAGAGGGAACTCTACTGGTTACTATTTACTGCCTACTGCGTACTACCCACTAAAAGCAACTACTGCCTAGCAGTCCCTACAGCACTAGCCGACTGTCGCTGAGCGCGAATAGAGTCGGTAAGCACTTCCAGCGCTTTAGCGTACTGCGGATCTTCTGGTGTGCCAATCTTCTCGCGATCTTCTGCGAGCATGTCGCGCTGTTCTTCGGTTAACTCCACGACAAAGTCAGGTTCAATGCCCTGCTTATTGATATCTCGACCGTCTGGCGTCAGGTATTTGGCAATGGTGACCGCTACACCCGAGCCGTCTGCCAGGCCGCGAACCGACTGTACTAATCCCTTACCAAAGGTTTGGGTACCAACCAGCGTAGCTCGATTATTGTCTTGCAGTGCGCCAGAGAGTATTTCACTGGCACTCGCTGAGCCGCCGTCAACCAGCACCACCAGGGGCCGGTCAGTCAGCGCCTGATTGTGCGCCACCTCTTCATCGCTTATCGAATTGCGATCTACCGTCGAGACGATAGTGCCTTCTTCTATCCACATCTCAGCAATGTCAATACTGGAGAAGAGCAGGCCGCCCGGGTTAGAGCGCAAGTCAAGCACGTAGCCAGTCACATCACGCTTCTCTAGCGACTGAATCGCCTCGCGCATTTCAGCCGCAGCGTTAGCACTAAATTGCGTCAGGCGAATATAGCCCACCGACCCTTCAGGTCCAGTCTCTACAGAGTATTCAACCGGATGAATTTCGATGCGTGCCCGCGTAAGCTCAAACTCCATCGGACGACTGTCACGATTGACCGAGATCTGTACCTGCGAGTTAACCGGCCCGCGAATCAGGTTGACTGCGTCGCTCAGCGCCATACCCTCAGTGCTTTGCCCATCGATAGCGGTAATCACATCGCCAGAGAGCAGTCCGGCTTCGTAAGCGGGCGTTTGCGCAATCGGTGAAACGACGACTATTTCTTTGGTTTCTTCTTCTTGAGTGATTTGAATACCGACCCCGGTCAGCTCGCCCGAGGTGTCGATTTGCATGTTGCTAAATTCTTGAGGATCCATAAACCGGGTGTAGGGATCTTCAAGCTGCTCTAGCATCTCGCGCACAGCTGTGTAAGCTTCTTCTTGGTCCGTGTAGGTGCGGTTGAGATATGTCGTCCGAACGCCCTCCCAGTCAACGGAGTTAAATGACCCATCGACATATTCGTGATCGATGAGCTGCCAGACCTCGTCGATCAGCTCTTTGGGGCTTTCCTTAAAGAATGCTTGGCCATCGGCCAGGTGAATACCGGTGCCTGTAACGACGACGGCGACACTCGCTAATGCGGTTGCTCCAAGGATAAGACCGCGCTTGGTAACTGCCATAAAGATTAAGAATCCTGTGAGGAGGACATCAATATGCCCAATTTAGCACACACCCCTTATTAGTAGTCTGAGCTTAGGGTAAAGAGATACCTCGCTCGTTTAAAGGATGTACTTAAGTATATAAGGTAAGACAAAGTCAAGGCTTATTATCTGGGGTTTAGACCAGTTTTCTAAGCGAACATATAGCGTTACCCGGATGCATTTGGGTAGCGCGAGTCACTTGGCCTGTTGTTATGCAAAGGGGTTGCCTGCGTTGCTGTATTCAAGCCAAGTGACCAACGCTATATAACCGCAAGCAAACTATAGCCGCCCAACTGCTACCAGGCTTTTACACCGTAGCGCCGACCGGTGCAGCTGTGGTTTCTGTGTCGGGCTCTAGCCAGCGGCCGTCGCCTTTGATTAAGTTGATCAATTCTTCTACCCCTTGGGCTTCGGGCACGCGCTTAATCTCTTCGCGGCCTCGATAGAGCGCAATGGTACCCGGCTGCTTACCGACGTAGCCATAGTCGGCGTCAGCCATCTCACCCGGGCCGTTGACGATGCAGCCCATCACGGCGATATCTAAGCCGGTAAGGTGGCTAGTGGCTTCACGTACTTTATGCAGTACTTCTTCTAAATTAAACAGGGTACGACCGCAAGAGGGGCAAGCGACGTACTCCACCATGGTTTTGCGCAATCCCAAAGCCTGCAAGATGCTGTAGCACACCGGAATTTCTTTTTCGGGGGCTTCGGTCAGAGAGACGCGGATGGTATCGCCAATGCCCATCGCCAGGAGCGTGCCGATGCCTGCGGTTGACTTAATTCGGCCATATTCGCCATCGCCCGCTTCAGTGACGCCCAAATGCAGGGGGTAGCTCATGCCGAGTTCGTCCATGCGTTTTACCATCAGCCGATAGGCCGCTAGCATAACGGGCACCCGCGAAGCCTTAAGCGAGATGACGATGTTATAAAAATCTAGCGACTCACAGATGCGGATAAATTCTAGGGCCGATTCCACCATGCCTTCGGGCGTGTCGCCGTAGGTAAAGAGCATTCGCTCTGCCAGAGAGCCATGATTGACGCCAATGCGCATGGCTTTGCCCTGATCTCGTAGCGAAATGACGAGCGGCTCTAAGGTTTCGCGGATTTTTGCGCCGATGCCGTCAAATTCGGCCTGGGTGTATTCGGTGCGATCGCTCGCCGGTTTTTCAAAGACATACAGACCCGGATTAATCCGTACCTTATCGACGTGCTTAGCCACCTCTAGCGCGATTTTCATGCCGTTATGATGAACGTCAGCGACCAGCGGCACAGTCTGATAGGTCTTGGCCAGCCGGTCTTTGATTTCGGCTAAGGCGCGGGCATGAGCCATGCTAGGTACCGTTACCCGCACAATCTCACAGCCAATTTCGTGCAGCCGCCGAATGCCGGCTACCGAGCCGTCAATATCGAGCGTGTCTTCATTGATCATCGACTGCACCACGACCGGGTGCCCGCTGCCGATGGTGACATCGCCCACTTTTACCGGGCGAGTCTTGCGCCGGATGATGGTGGTCTCAAAGTCAGCGGCCTCAGCAGGGGTATCAGATGAAGTGCTGATAGGCGCAGGGGGAGAAGACAGAGTTGGCATAGTGAGGATCGAGTGCAGTTAACCCGGTACATCAGGTCAGGGATTCCCTTTCAGGTTGCCATAGAATGCACCGCTTTGAGCGGTTTCTCTTGAGTATCTAGTTCACGTTTTGCTGCTGACAATTTAGATGTGATCTGTGCGACTGGCCGCAGATCGTCAGGAAGACTGCGCGTCAGCTACGCTAGCTGGGCGGTACATTCTAAAATCATTCGCTGGTTGGCCGTCGCATAGGGCTGCACGATGAGCGCCTGTCGAAAAGACTGAATAGCGGCAGCGTAATGACCAACGGCGCAATGGCAAAGCCCTAATCCGTGAAGCGCACCGAAATGGTGAGGCACCAGCTGAATGACTTTTTGACAGTCGGCGATCGCCTGCCAGTAATTGCCACGGGTGTAGTGTAAAACAGCCCGCCGGTTCCAGGCTTCGGCAAAATCGGGTTGGACTCTAATAACATCGTCTAGCAGCGCTTCAGCCTGATCGGGCTGGCCCTCTTCTAGCAGCTTCTGAGCCTGCATGAGCTGCTGGAAGCCATAGACGCCTTTTTGGTGAAACCACAGGTGCCAAAGGGTGGCTGAGGCGCGATCGCGGACGGCTGCATCCGACTGTTTGAGATCAGCTAGCAGCTGTTCAAGCGAAGAATGCTCCATCGGATTCATTGACAAAAGATTTGAGAGGCAAAAAGATAGCTGTCGCACTCCGTAGCAACGACTAACTTCAAGTTATTATAGCTTTGGTGAGATCGGTCTATCCCCTGAGATAGCAATGGGTCAGCTCGGGGTTATATAGAGATAGGAATACATCAAGACAGTAGGCGAGCGCTGAGCCCGCATGAAAAAAGCTCGGCTACCGGGTGGCTGGCCGAGCTGGGGTCTTCCGCTTACTTTAATCTCGACTCTAAATAGCTCAAACAAGGCTTCGGTGATCCGGTACTAACGAACTCATCGGTGTCTTGCTGGGCGCTAGATATCAGATAAGCAAGCGTGATTCTAGTTCAGATGTCTAGCTGGGTAGGGCTAATAGCTCGTGGGCGTCAGCCCCTAATCTGCAAGTCAACACCTGATGCTAAAACCACTGACTGTTCATTAGCAATCTAGGCAGTGCGCTTTCGCTTGATTGCGCCCATACCTAGTCCGGCGATCGCCAAACCTGCTAAAGTTGCAGGCTCGGGCACTGAAGCAGCTGTGTCACCAGCTACCGAAAGAGAGGGCACGGGAGCTTCCGTTGCCGTTCCTTTGCTTGAACCATCAGAAGCTACAGCAGGAGAGGGCATGGTAGCAGTGCTGCTAGTCTCAGGAGTACCTGAGCCAGGCCTTACAACATCAGCAGTGAAGTCGCTTGACACTACATTGCTAGGACGAAGAGCAGCCGACAGACTCTGAGTATCGCAGCCAGTCGCCAGCAGAAGAAGCGGTAAAGATACCTTCAGCCCTTGCTTCTTCATGAATGTAATCATTGGGTTCATAGACACCTTCATTTGAGAATTTATTAAGAACAGACAGAAATGCGGACTGTTACTGAAGCAGCTACCTCGTAACAGTTATGCCCTTGCTATATCTATCCACAAAAAATATTAGATGTCCGTAAACCTGAGGAGGCTTTATAAGGCCCACATACTTTATACCTGCGTAGAGGTAATTAGCTTAATCATCAAGAAAATTTTCACGTGTGAAGGGATGAGCTGACGTGCTTTAGCCGACCGTCCAGGCATCAGTGAGTCGCTGCTCTTTAAAAGCCTTTATTAGACCGACCGGCATAGCCTTGCAGAAGCGTTAGCTTTGTCTTAAAAGCAGATTCAACCTCTATTTGAAGCCCTTCTCGGCTAGAATTTTCTCCACTTTTGCCTGGTGGGCGTTCTCCCACTCAGCCAGAGACTGAGCCGCGTCTTTTTCTGTTCTATTTTTGGCAATCTGCCAGACTTCTTCCTGGCGGGCTATTGGCACAACCGCAATCCCCTCTTCATCGGCAATGATGATATCGCCGGGTGACACACGCACACCGCCGCAGACAACTGGCGTATTCAGTGAACCCAGCGTTTCTTTTGCTCCAGGAATGGGGATACAGCCTCTCGCAAACACCGGAAAGCGGGCTGCTCTGATTTCAGCGAGATCTCGCACCGCGCCATCAATCACAAAACCAGCGATGCCTCTTTTTTGGGCGATCGCACATACGTTACCCCCACAGAGAGCGTAGTCACTATCTCCGGCTTCGACAACAATCACATCGCCCGGCTGAGCCCGGTAGATTGCGGCGTGAAACATCAAATTGTCACCGGGGGCGCAGCGAGCGGTATAGGCAGGCCCGGCTATGCGCCGCATTTGCGGCCAAATTTCTTGCAGGCCAATATCCATAAACTGCTCGCGGCCTAAGCCGTCAGCGTAGGCAGTCGGCGACAGCGCTCTGTACTTTGCATAGTCGGACATGGGAACCGGGGTGAGATGAAGCGAGTGGCTGAACATACGACGGCAAACCGAGCTAGCTAGCGGTCTGACAAGCAGTGCTGTCATTGGGAGACGGTTCGACAGTCACCGTTTCAAAGCCTGTGCTCTCAAGCAGCTCTCTGACAACCAGTTCGGCGCGGTCGTTAGCCTGGCCTAAGATGTCTTGTTCACAAGCGGCTTGCTCAATTTTAGTGAGCGCTTCCCTTTGAGCTAGATCCTGTAGTTCGGGCGCTCGATCTGGCCCCAGGTTAAACCAGCCCCGGCTGTAGTCATATACGCTAGAGCGCTCTACGTCTATCTTGGTATCTAGCAGTTGGGGCGGCGGCAATACTAGCCTGACGCCCTGTCCGCCATCTGCCGCTGTAAAAGTGCTGACATCGGCGGTGCTCATCTCAGCCAAATCTACACCCGCTCGCACTTCGCCATAGGCAACATAGAGCAGGTTGGTTTGGCCAATAGTGTATTCGCCCAGCTTGCGATCGCTCTGCGCCGGCACCACTGCTTCCATCGTAAAGACTGCCGTCGTCAGCTCACTCACATTCTGCACCTGTTCGATCACCACAGTACGCACATCGACCGTTTCTTCGGGTGGCTTGGGAGTGAGCGCTAGCTGGATGCCTTCTATAAACCGACTGCCTGAGCGTAAAAAGGCGAGCCCAGCCAGACTTGCCACGATCACAGCGCCGCCAGTCATCGCAATTGCCAATAGCTGCAAAGAGCGGAAAATCGGCGATCGCTTCGTTTTGGAGAAGCGATCGCGCTTCAATGGAGCAGGCTGCTGGCGGTAAGGATCAGGCAAGCGAGACTTCATAACATAAAACCAGACGACACTTCCTATCTTACAGGGAACTTTCTGGGATCGAGGCCGGTATCCTCAGGTCGCTAGTCGTTGCCCCCGTCACTTCTTGCCTACTTGGCAGCCGTGCGACTGCGAATAAACAACTTCTCTAGCTCAACCCACACAAATAGCAGCGTGCTAAAGCCCACACAGACCGTCAATTCTGTCAGCGAAAGATAGTGAGTGCCAAAGAAATTGCGTAGCGGCGGCACGTAAATTAGCAGCAGTTGCAATATCGTTGTAACCACGACTGCCAGCAGCACGTAGGGATTAGAAAACTGCGACATTTCGATTGCTAAGCGTCGGTCAGAGCGAACGGCGATCGCATGCCCCATCTGCGACAGACATAGCATGGTAAATACCATCGTCTTCCAGCGGTCTGGGTTACCGGGTGTGCTGTGCGTGTAGCCATAAGACCAGAGCATCAGGGTAATTGCCAAAATCGCAAAGACAATGCCCACCCGAACCATATAGAACCCCAGTCCTCGGGCAAAAATGCTCTCTTTGGGATCGTGTGGCGGTCTGTCCATCATATTCGGCTCGGGCGGCTCTAGAGCCAGGGCCAGGGCCGGAAAGCCGTCAGTCACCAGGTTCATCCACAAAATTTGCAGCGGCGTCAGCGGCACTGCCACAATCGGCAGCAATAAGGGAGAAAGGGCAATGGTGATGACTTCGCCAATATTGGAGCCGAGAATGTATTTTACAAAGCGGCGGATGTTGCTATACACCACCCGCCCTTCTTCGGTCGCGGAGACGATAGAAGCGAAGTTGTCGTCTAGCAGCACCATGTCGCTGGCTTCTTTGCTAACGTCGGTGCCGGTAATCCCCATCGCCACGCCGATGTCTGCCTGCTTCAGCGCTGGCGCATCGTTGACCCCATCTCCGGTCATGGCCACCACCTGATTTTGTGCTTGCAGCGCCTGCACAATCCGCAGCTTGTGCTCTGGCGACACCCGCGCGTAAACGCTGACCGATTTTACGACGGCTTCTAGCTCATCCTGGCTCATGGCCTCTATTTGCTGGCCGGTCAACGCCTTGGTCTCACCATCTGCTAGCAGACCCAACTCTACACCCAGCGCTTTGGCAGTCAGCGGGTGATCTCCGGTAATCATCACCGGGCGAATGCCAGCTCTCTGACAGCGTTTGACGGCGTCGCGAACCTCGGGGCGGGGGGCGTCGAGCATAGCCACCTGACCTAGCCAAATGAGATCTTGCTCAGCAGCGGCTTCGGTGAGTTCGGTGGTGGTCTCGTTTTTGCCTAAAGGCCGGTAGGCAAAGCCCAGTACGCGCCCACCGTCAGCCGCGAGCGATTCCGCTTTTTGCAAAATTTCTTGACGGGCCGCATCGGTGAGCGATTGCCCTTCTCGCCCGATGCGATCGCACCGCTCCAGCAGCAGCTCCGCCGATCCCTTAGCAAAAACGACCGCCGCTGCCTCAATGCCGAGGCGGTTGCTCTCGGGCACCGTCACCACCACGCTCATCCGCTTGCGTTCAGAAGAGAACGGAAACTCATCTTGCCGGGTGAACTCATATTCCAACTGCTTTTTCTCTAGCCCCGCCTTAGCCGCCAGCGTCACCAGCGCCCCTTCAGTGGGGTCGCCGACAATCGCCCACTCTCCCGCTTCAGTTTGCAAAGCCGCGTCGTTACACAGCGCGCAGTTTAGTAGCAGCATAGCCAGTGTCGGCTTCTCTAAAGGCTCAACCGACTTTTCGCCTAGCTGAAACGATCCCTCCGGCGTATAGCCCTCACCGCTCACCGTAAAGTCGCGCTCAAACGGCAGCCCCGGCACATGCACCGACTGCACCACCATTTTATTTTGCGTCAGCGTCCCGGTTTTATCTGAGCAAATCGTCGTTACCGATCCCAGCGTCTCTACTGCCGGTAGCCGCCGGATTAGTGCGTGTCGCCGGACCATGCGCTGCGTGCCAATCGCCAGTGTCACAGTGATCACAGCGGGCAGTCCTTCTGGCACGACGGCTACGGCCATACTTAGCGATACCGTCAGCAGATCTTCAAATGCTTGCCAGCCCAGTGCCAGGCAACCGCCAACCACCACCAGCGCCACCAGCGTCAGCGACCCGATCACCAGCGTGTTGCCCAGATGCGCCAGCCGCTGTTGCAGAGGCGTCGCCAGCACTGATACTGACTGAATCATTTCGGCAATTCGCCCTATCTCAGTCTTCATGCCCGTGCGGGTGACCAGCATTCTGCCACGCCCGTGGACAATCTCTGTACCTTGAAAAACTAAATTCTTGCGGTCGGCCAGATCGATCTCTGGCGACAGCTTTGTATCAGCCTGCTTTTCTACCGCCGTCGCTTCACCTGTGAGCGCCGACTCCCGCGCTTGCAGACTTGCCGCTTCTAGCAGCCGTCCATCTGCGGCGACCTGGTCGCCAGCTTCTAATAGCACCACGTCGCCGGGGACTAAGTCTTTGGCAGGCACCTGCTGCCGCTGACCGTCTCGAATGGCCTGTACGCTAGGAGCCGATAAGTTTTTAAGCCCTGCCAGCGCCTGCTCAGCCCGGCTTTCTTGAAAGTAGCCCAGCACCGCATTCAGCAAGACAATGGCGGTAATGGCGATCGCATCCTTCGGAAAATCACCTGCTCTGATATCCAGCACCGCTGCCACCACTGCCACCCCAATCAGCATCAGCAGCATGACATCGGCGAACTGATCAAGCAAGATCTGCCAACGACTGCGTCCACCGGTCTCTTTGAGTTCGTTGGTGCCATACTCAGCGAGTCTTTGCTCTGCCGCTTGCGCCGACAGACCCTCCTCAGGGCTGGCGCTTAGCGCTTCTACCGCTTGGTCGATATCGAGGGCGTGCCACTGCTGAACTGTAGTCATTACAGAGTCTCTGACGTGCTTTAGGTTAGGATAAGCCACTAAGCCTATAGACAGAAGTGTATAGCACTGGTCTGCCAGCACCGTTCTCTCCAAAGTCATGCCCCAACGCTAGCGGCCTAAAGCGTCGTAAAAGGGTCTTGTGGCAATTGGCCTTTTTACAGACGCGACTGACGCTAAGAAGGCGATAGGGTCTGATGAATTGTGGCCTGTGGCTGCTTCAGCAGGCAGCGAAATCTTTTCGAGTGTTTCTTTTATGTGACTATCCCTCTTTGTGCCGGCTGGTGGCTTAGTGCCCACTACTAAGGCGATCGCTCAGCCCCTCTGCTGGAGCCTCACCTTATTAGCCAGCTGGATTGCTTGCTCGTTACCTGCTGTAGGCCAGCCCGCGACAGACGCACCCACGACAGACGCATCGACTCGGATGAAAGTGGGCGTCAGCCATACGCCGCCCTTTGCCATTGAGACCTCCACTGATAGCGGCAGCGATTGGGATGGCATTGGCGTACATCTCTGGCGAGAAGTTGCCGAAGAACTTGACATTCAGTATGAGTGGCAGACGCCTCACCCGGCTGAAGCAGAGCAGCAGGTTGACTTTACCCAGAGCTACTACATCTCCTCTCTAGGCATTGCCCAAACCCGGCGGCAAAGCCTGCTGGATACCGTAGGCTCCGTACTATCGCCGCGTTTTCTCTGGATTTGCCTGTGGCTATCGGGACTGTTATTGATTGTGGGCGTCATTGTTTGGCTGTTTGAACGCGGGCCTAACGAAGAAATGTTCGATAGCAAGCCAAGATCGGGCATTTGGGATAGTTTTTGGTGGGCTGGGGTGACCATGACGACCATCGGCTACGGAGACAAAGCCCCGATCTCTGTGGGCGGACGAATCGTCGCCCTACTGTGGATGCTCGTGGCTATGGGCATTATCGCTAGCCTGACGGCAACTATTACCTCGGTCTTAACGCAAGACCAAAGCAGTCAGCTCACTCAGTTTGCCGATCTCAAAGTGATTAAGGTCGGCAGTATAGAAGGCTCTAGTGCCGCTGAGGCATTAAAGCAGCAGCAGATTTCATTTCAGCCAGTCAAAACGCCAACAGATGGGCTAAACGCAGTCGATCAAGGCCAGCTCAATGCGTTCGTTTATGATGCGGCGCTGCTGCGCTACCTCAACAAAAAATCTTTCAAAAACCGGCTCGCCGTGCAGTCTACTGGCCTGCAGGCTCGTCGCTACGTGTTTGCTATGACCGAAGACTCGCCTATGTCAGAGACCATTAGCGCTCAGGTTTTGCAAGAGCAAAGTGAGTCAGACTGGCAGAGCCTGCTGAAGCGTTTTTTGCCAGAGCCCTAGAAATAGGCCCCAAAAATGGACCAAAAATAGGCCCTAAAATAGAATTAGGTAAATAGGAAATTGCTAAAAATAACATGTGACCAGAGGCTCACAGTTCGAACTCACCTTGCAGCAGATCCTCTTTAGCAAAGCTTTATGTTCGCAACACATCTCTCTGGCACTGACTAGGCGAATACCAGTAAGATAAAGCCTTAGAGCGCAGCGGCGCAGGGTTTTATTGCGGGGTGGGTCAGCGGAGATGGCAAAGAAAGCGTTGTTGATTGGGGTAAGTAAATACGACCGAGCGCACGACCGAGCACTCAGTCCGCTGCCTGCTGCCACAAACGATGTGGAAGCTATGTACAGAGTGTTGATAGCCCCCGACTTAGGAGGCTTTGATCAGGTAAAAGTCTTAGCTGATCCCGATTGTCAATCGATGAAAGATGAAATCGAGACGCTGTTCACAGGCTGTAGCCAGGATGATCTCGTTCTGCTGTTTTTTTCTGGACACGGGCTTAAAGACGAAAAAAACCAACTTTATTTTGCCACTCGCATCACTCGCAAAAATGCTAAAGGAGGTCTCAGCCGGTCAACTGCAGTACCCGCGCAGTTTATTCATGAGATTATGGCCTATAGCCGTGCCAGGCAACAGGCCATCATTTTAGACTGCTGCTTTAGCGGTGCCTTTGATCCGGCGCTACAGGCGAAAGATGATGGCTCATTTGATCTGCAAGGGCAGCTCGGTGCCGAGGGCAGGGTTGTCTTAGCGTCATCTAACGCTACTCAGTACTCCTGTGAACATAAGCGTGCAGGTCTCTCTATCTACACCCGCCATTTAATTGAAGGTATCGAAACAGGCGCTGGAGACTTGAATCAAGACGGGCAAGTTTCTATTTTAGAGCTACATGAATATGCGACTAAAAAGGTTCAGGAAGACATTTCTGATGTGACGCCTAAACTTGTTATTGTCAAAGATAAAGGCTGGGAAGATGAAGGCTGGGAAATTATCCTATCTAAAACGAGGGCTAAAGGCGATCAATCACCTGATACCAAAAAACAAGAGATAGATCTAGGAGAGGTTCTGTTAGAGAGTAGATCGGAAGAAGACACAGCTTATAATGCCATCCCTAGTTTGTTGCTGCCGCTCAAGCCGCTGATCGAGAGATTGATAGAACAGCTTAAGAATTATTGTTTTTCTCACAGTCGATCTGGCGACGTTTCTAGCGCTGTGACAACAGGCGATACGCTTGAGCTAATTCGGCTGGCTTCCAATGCAGATTGGGTCTTTTTAATGAGCCAATCTGAGGGGCAAAATAGCTGGCAGCTCAAAGCGCAAAGTAGATTAAGCAGGGAGATAGACAGCGGTGACTATACCGAAATGCTCAAAGCCGAAGTGCTCGCGAGTATTGCTAGCGAATCTGTTTTTATGGCTGGTCATCACGGCACATACCGTATAGTCTATGACGAAACAACAGAGGCGGCCAAAGCATTTATCCTAATTCCTCTAGATTCGTCGGATGATCCCGAATTCATAGGCGTTTGCGGCTTGTCAAAAGATTCCCACTATTTGAACGATGCCTGTACGAAAATTATCACCAGTTTCTATAGCGCCGCTCAGTGCTTTCATGCCTATCCTCACTGGCAGCCTTCAAGGGTAGAAGCGAGCATTCTAGATGACCTTAAGCGTGATCACGGATTTTTACCGCTTTCGTTTTATAACCGCAGATTTGAGCTTTTTTGCGATCGCCTCTCCCAAATAGTCATCTATTTTGAACCTATTCTTGACCTGAGAAAAGTTGCCATTACTGGCTGGGAAGCTTTGGCAAGAGATCCGCTCAGCCTGAGAGCCCCGGTTGATCTCTTTGAAGCCGCAGAGCTGTGGGGCAGTCGGTTTATCGTTCAGCTAGATATGCAACTGCTCAAGCTAGCGGCTACGAGCTATCGTCAGGCCGGTCTCAATGCCCGCCGGAATAGAAGAGTCAATGAGATCATCCCGCTGTCGGTCAATGTCTATCCAGAATCACTGATGCGACCGGCCTATTTTAAGGCCGTTCGTGAAATTACCACGCCCGATAGAGACGGCTATACGCTGCTGCCATCTGACAGTCTAGTTTTAGAGATTTCCGAAAAAGCTGACCTGCCAGCCTATCAGGATGGTGTTCGCTTAAAGTTTCCGCTCGAAGCCTTTAAAGCAAAGCTCATACAGTATGTTCGGGAGCTGAGAATTCAGTTTGGCATTGATGATTTCGGCGTTGGCTATGCATCCGTCTCACGGCTAGCCGGGCTCAGGCCGCCCCATGTCAAAATTGACCGAGAAATTTTACATCAGCAGCAAGCCGAAATCATCATTCGCTTTGTGCGCGAAATAGTGACCAAATCTAGCGAACTCCATCTGGCAAAAATCGTTGTCGAAGGGCTAGATGAACAGTCACCGATCACACTGCACCAACTGCATAAGCTAGGGGTGGCCTATGCGCAGGGATATATCATCGGCAAAGCCGAACCCAAAATATACCGGCTGACCTCAGAAAAGCGGAAATTTCTAATCAGGTCGATTCAGGTTGATCCGATGGAGGATTGACCGCGCTATAGATAGCCGAATAGTCCTGGTCGGCTAAGCCCTGAGCGATCGCGCTTTCTGCCATCTGACTCACCCCTGCTGCTACTGTCGCGTCAATCCCCTGATCTTGGGCCGCTTTGACAAACAGGTTCATGTCTTTGAGCAAATGCTTGGTGGGAAAGTTAGGATTGGTGAAATTGCGATCGCACATCCGCGCTAGCTTTTTGTCAAAGGTCGGCGCGTACAGCGCACTCTCCCGCACGATGTCCATAAACTTATCAATGTCTAGCCCCTCCTGCTGAACCAGGCTCAGACTCATCGAAAATGCTGCCGTTAGCGTGCCGATCAGCTGATTCATCGCCAGCTTAGTGGCGGCTGCCGTCCCCACTGCGCCCATCCATTGAGGCGCTGGCCCGAAGCACTTCAGTACGGGTAGCCACTGGTCGTACTGCTCAGTCGTTGACCCTACCATCACGATCAGCGAACCCGCTTTCACCTGAGGAATGCTGCCGAGTACCGGTGCTTCCAGATATTCCCCGCCCGCTGCTCGAATTTTTTGATCTAGCTCACGGCTTTCTGCCGGGGCAATCGTGCCCATTTGCAGGATAGTACGGCCTTCTAGCGCGGCGGGTTCAGCGAGTACAGCCGATTCAATAGCGGCGGCATCGCTTAGCATGGTGATGGTAACTGGGGAGGACGCAATCGCCTCTGCCGCCGACCCGACCGTCGTCATGCCTGCCTGCTGTAAGGGCGCGAGCTTCTCAGGCGTCCGGTTCCAGGCCGTCACTTCAAAGCCCGCCTGGTGCAGCTGTAAAGCCATCGGCGCACCCATCAGCCCTGTCCCTAATATTCCAACCTGCATGAGTTTTGCCTATCATCAACTCACCCATCATAAAATCTACTGCCCCCGACTACTGACAGGCTCTCTTGAATAAAACGGTATGCGAAGTTGCCGAAAGGTCGCCAGTCGCCTGCTAACGTTAAGAGAGGGTAAAGCAAAGGTTGTGAACTTAGTCGCATTAAGGAATCTACACTCATGGCGAAAAAGAAACCCAGTACCGCTCCATCCGCCACAGATCAGAACGGCGAGGCAGTTCCTACAGCCGACCAGCTAGCACCGTCAGAGACCAAATCCAAAACTGCTAAGGCAAAGCAGGGCAAGCGCAAGAAAGCCAAGCCAAAAGCCACTCAGCCTGAGAATAAAAAGGCTCAACCCAAAAAAACTAAGACCAAGCAGGACAAACCCAAAAAGCTTAGCAAAAAAGTTTACAAGGCAGAGCTAGAACGTCTGCAGAGAGAGCTGGTTAAGCTGCAATACTGGGTCAAAGAAAAAGGACTGAAAGTTGTTGTCTTGTTTGAAGGGCGAGATGCAGCGGGCAAAGGCGGCACGATTCAACGCATTTCTGACTGCCTGAACCCTCGTATTTGCCGGATTGTGGCCCTCGGTACCCCGACCGAAAAAGAAAAGAGCCAGTGGTATTTTCAGCGCTATGTATCGCAGCTACCCGCTGGTGGAGAAATTGCGCTATTTGACCGGAGTTGGTACAACCGGGCCGGGGTAGAGCGAGTAATGGGCTTTTGTACCCATCAGGAATACGTGGAGTTTATGCGCTCCTGCCCGGAATTTGAACATATGCTCCAGCGCTCTGGCATCATCCTGGTGAAGTATTGGTTTTCAGTCAGCGATGCCGTGCAGGAAGATCGGTTTCAAGACCGCTTAAACGACCCGACCAAGCGCTGGAAGCTCAGCCCCATGGACTTAGAGGCGCGGGCTAAATGGGTCGAGTACTCCAAAGCCAAAGACGATATGTTTGCGGCGACTGACACCACCCGGTCGCCCTGGCACGTCGTCGAAGCAGACGACAAAAAGCGCGCCCGTCTCAACTGTATCAATCACCTGCTCACCCAAATCGACTACGGAGATCTGACCCCACCACCGATGAAGCTACCGCCCCGGCAAGAAAATATCGACTACGAAAGGCCGCCCATGTCCACTCAAAACTTCGTACCCGAAAAGTTTTAGGTTGTTAGCGTTTCAAGACGGCTCCGCACTGGGCTAATCGCTGTTCTTGTCGGTGATCGCTGATTGACATATTCTATCCACCTGCTTTAAGAACTTGTTCAGCCGTCACTCTCAATTCTGGGAAAGTAGGAGAAGCAATCGTTTGACTGCCTCGAAGCTGCTGAATTTCATAGTCTCCATCTACTAACGTACAGACAGAGAGTGTGGGCTGTTTGGGCTTCCCAATGTGCCGGGTGCCCCCTAATGCTGCATAGTCTGCAATCCAATATTCGGGAATACCTAAAGCTGCGTAGTCTTCAACCTTACGGGCATAGTCATTTTGCCAATTGCTACTGACAACTTCCGCCACAAATTTAATAGAATTTCCCAGTGTCAAGATTGATTGTTCAGACCAGAACGGTTCTTTGACAAGCTGGTCTCGGTCAACCACTGCAACATCAGGTCGGAAAGCTGTCATGCTAGCGTTAGAGGGGCGCAACAGCCCGCGCTGAAGGACAAACCAGGACAACCCTATGGTGTCGATCTGGACACAGACCTTCGCGGTGATGAAGGCAGCAACTTCTTCATGAAGACCAGTCGGTTCCAAATCAAACACCTCTCCATCAATCAGCTCATAGCGGTTGTCTCCCTCATAATGAGCAAGAAATTCGCCAAAGCTGAGCGGCTTTTGCTGTATGAGTCGGTCAGTTGCGAGGGTCACAGTTAGCTCCAGCCCAATCAATATCTTCACTTTATCAGATTGAATATGTGACGACTGAAGCGTCTAGAGGTGATGTAGCGTTGACCACTTTGCTCGCTACAAAAGCAACCGCTGAAACCATTGCATGTAGCGGGCAAGCGTACGTAGCCATCGCCTATGCTTGAGAAGGGCAAGATACACAGTTAGAATGCTTGCCTACGAGCCCTTCTAAAAAATACAGGAAATGGCTAAACAGTACCCCCAAATCACGGACGCTCATCAGGCTTTTATTGAGCAGCAGCGGATCTTCTTTGTGGGCACCGCCGGGCGATCAGGGCGAGTTAACGTGTCGCCTAAGGGTATGGATAGCTTGCGGGTGCTAGGCCCCAACCGGGTGGTGTGGCTGAGCGTGACTGGCAGCGGCAATGAGAGCGCCGCTCACGTCGCTGAAAATGGCCGAATGACGGTGATGTTCTGCTCGTTTGAGGGCGCGCCGATGATTTTACGGCTGTATGGTAAAGCGGGCGTCGTCTATCCTCGCGATCCAGATTGGGATGGGCTGATAGGTGAGTTTCCCTCTTTGCCCGGCACTCGCCAACTGTTTGATTTGCAGGTAGATAGGGTGCAAACCTCTTGTGGAATGGCGGTACCGCTGTATGACTATGAGGGCGATCGCGAAGCCCTCAACCAGTGGGCATGCAAAAAAGGCCCCGACGGTGTCGAAGCCTACTGGAAAGAGAAAAATCAGGTGAGCATTGACGGCGCACCTACCCATATTTTTCCGAAGTGATTCTGAGGGCAGGTTAGATCTGAGCGTATTGCCCTGTGAGCTTGCTGAGTTGCTGAACTAGCAGACTTAAAAACAGACCCACGTCGGTGACGACGCCCGTCGATTCGACTGAGCCGCGATCGCTCAATTTTGTCACCACCGCCGGATTAATATCGACGCACACCATCTTCACCCCGGCAGGCGTCATATTGCCCACCCCAATTGAGTGCAGCATGGTCGAGAGCATTAAGATCAGGTCGGCCCCTTCAATTAAGCGGGCGTAATCTGACTGCGCTTCTAGTAAGTTCATTTTGGTGTCGGGCAGGGGGCCGTCATCGCGAATGGAGCCCGCTAAGGAAAAGGGCACGTTGTTTTTAACGCATTCATACATGACGCCGCTGGTGAGTGCGCCCTGCTCTACCGCTGCGGCAATACTGCCATAGCGACGAATAGTGTTAATCGCCTTCAGATGGTGGCGATGCCCGCCGTGAACCGAGACGCCGCGCTTCATATCCATGCCTAGCGAGGTGCCCATCATCGACTGCTCAATGTCGTGAACGGCGATCGCATTGCCGCCAAGCAGCGCATGCACATAGCCCCCCTGGATCAGCTTTTTCAAATGCTCACTGCCGCCGGTATGGATGACAACCGGGCCAGCGGTGACCACGACTTTGCCGCCGCGATCGCGAATTCGCCGCAGATCCCAGGCAATTTGCTCGACCACTAGCTCTACCCGGCGCTCGCTCGATACGCCCGCCCCCATAAAGCTAAAGTCGTCCGTTTTTTGCTTCAGAGAAGGCTCATTCCGCAGCGTGTGGATGCCTTTACTCCCGACGACGACTTCTTCGCCTACCTGCAAATCTCGCAGCAGCTTGCAGCGGGCCACTAGCCCATTGGCACTGCGGGTGATGGCGATCGCCCCATCCATCCGCTGACCTTCTATCTTAAACCAGCGATCGCCGATCAGCACTTCAGTCGGATAGATCGTCGTCACATAGAAGTCATCGGGTGCGACCCCGTCTTGCACCACCGCCTCTAAAGCGGCAGGCGTTGCCTCCTGCGGCAAACTCACCGCCCCGAGGTCAATCAGCTGGCCCATGATGTCATCCATCACCATTTGGCCTGGCGCAGAGACCTTGACTTCAGCCGATGAATGATCCTGCCGCTGTTCGCCCAGGTTAAAATTCAGCACCTGAAAGCTGCCGCCCCCGGTGACAATCGTATCCAGCGCCCGGTTCACCAAACCCGAATCGAGCAGATGGCCCTCTAAGTGAATTACTCGGCTCTGCACGGTGGAGGCTTGGGGAGAATCCTGCCGGGGTTCGGTCACTCGCAGCGTCAGGCATTTGGCCGCGCCGCCCGCTTTAAGAAACTCAGTCAGCGGCGTTTCTTCGACGGTAAAGCCGCGATCGCCCAGCTGCTGCTTCAGCTCATCGCTAGCCTGATTCATCACCACAACCCGATCTACATTCACCGTGTTGCAGGCAAAGTTAATCGCATCGACTTCACTAATGGCAATTCGCTTCTCGGCGGGCACCCGCATTTCAATCAGGCGGTTGGAATAGGCATCAAAGGCGGGCGGATAATACAGCAGGTAGCCATCGGTGAGCGGGCAAAAGCAGGTGTCTAAGTGATAAAACCGCTGGTCTACCAGCCGTAGCGACAGCACTTCTACGTCTAGCCACTTTGCCAGGTAAGGGTGAGAATCTAACTCTGATCGAAACCCATAGCCTGCCCAAAGCCATCTCCCGGCCCGATCTAGCAGGGCGTCACCCGCGCCTTCAAAAGGCAGGCTCTTAGGCAGCTTGTGTACGGTAAATCCGTTTTCTTCAAACCACTGCTCAAAGTAGGGCTCTTCTCCCTGCCGCTCAGGATGCAAAAACCGGCTGAGGACAACATGATCACCGAGTACCAGTCCGGCGTTAGCTGCGAACACCATATCGGGCCAGCCCGGCTGTGGCTTTACCAGATCTACCGTGGCGTAGCCCGTCAGCACCTGATAGAGCTGATTCCACTGGGTTTCAGCGCGCTCCCGCGATGAGCGATGGATATTGCCCTCCATCCATGGATTAATCACATAGTCCACATCGTAGTGGTGGGGAGGGCACATCAAAATTCGTACTGCGTCAGTCATGGTGATCCTTAAAATTGAAATTCTGAGTAGTGCTTCTATTCTTTAAGATACTCAGCGCTGAAGATAAAATATTGCGATATCTGCAAACAAATCATCTCACAACAGAACGGACATCGCTGTGCAACAAACATAGCAATATTTTTGAGATTCATCCCCCTATTTTGCGACGCTAGCCGCGCTAACAGCGGCATAGCCAATCTAGATCAGAGGCTGACACGACCCGCGACCCAATGTAGTCTCCGTGACAATGTTAGGAAACCATAACTAATGGTTGAGAATGAATCAAAAACTGTGCTGTACAATACCATTGTTACCTGCAAAAGCATCGAAAGTTTTTGACCATAGCCTAACTGCTACCCCTTGGTAGAGTTCGCTCGGGGATCTATTTGTTTAAGAAATCTGCAATGATCCTGAAAGCGTATCTAGTTTTCCGATATTCTGAACGCTGACAAGTTGGTTTCCAAACATCTTTTTCTAGACATCTCGCTCTATATAATCACTTAACTAATCCGACAAGACCCTTAAGCCATTCGTAACGGCACTCCCCTTCTATGCCAAGGCCGCGATATAGAAGCCCCTTAAGAATTTAATGTGAATGCTTAGACCGCTGAAGTTCCTTCAGGACGGCAATGCTTTTTTATCTATAGAGCGTTTCTACAGAGCGTTTAAGTGGGGGCGCTTACCCCTTTATTTACGTTCTAAATTCATTTCTTGAGGACAATACCCATGCTTGCAGAACGTCAGTATTCCATTTGCTTTATTCAAGACGAAGTCCGGGCGCTGGTTACCCGAGGCTCGATTGGCAGACAGCAGCAAATCTACTCACTATCGCGATATTTTAGCGATCGCGAATGGAAAAAAGTCGGAGAAGTCTTAGAAACTAACGAGTATCTTTTAAGAGATCACATCGGCGATTTGATTGGTAAAGAAGCCTGGCTCAATGACTAAGCGGCGGCTGCCATTAGAGGCAATGAGTCCCTAACCGGGCTGGTTGCTTCGCGGGTGCTTAACCGTGAGTGGTCACGGGGGGCTTGTCGCTATCGACCTCGCCGACCAAATAGGTGAGGGCGTAAGGGTTGTCTACTTTTTTAGACGCGCGCCTGAGCTCTAAGCCAATTACATTACCGTCTTCGTCATAGTCCAAGATCAATCCAGGCGCGATTTGAGTTGTTTCCTCAACTAAAACCTCGTTAAAGGACACCTGTAAAACATCTTTGTCTGGATCGTAGGTCACTTTCATAGGTCACTTTTCATAGGTCACTTTTCACCGGGTTCGCCAGGATGTGGGTCAGATCGACATGAGCGAGCTTATCACCCGTTCGTCCTTGCTCATGTGTATTTAATCTTCTAGACATTCTATAGACTTTTGTCAGTAGTGTCTGCTGCAGAACAGGGCTTCCCTTTGAATTAATCTGAGTACTCTAGGCTTTCTCACAATTTGAGAATCGTAGATAAAACTGTGCTGTATTGTTGAGTACAGGCAATACGCCACTGCACTTGATTAATATTTAACCTTATGTCCTATTCTGACCGGGTGTCGTCTGAGCCAGCGCTATTGCATTCTACTGTCCGCCCGATTGGGGTCTATGTTTTATCTGGGCTAGCGGTCGATCAGCAGCGCTTGCTAGCAGCCGATACGATCCGAGGATATCTGGTCGAAATTGACCCGCGCACGAACAACACGATCATTCTCAATCCTCACAGTGTCGCTGACTGGATTGGCGTAACGGGGCTAGCCGTCTGGCAAGATCAGCTCTGGCTGGCGAAGGGGAATGAGATCTTTTGGTGCGATCGCGCCAGCATAGGTCTAGCTGAGCCGTCAGCGACCGCCTTTACCCGTCTTTCCTACCCGGCAAACGGCCTGACCGTCTGGGAAGATCAGGTCTATGTGACCTGCCAGAAGTCGGGCTATATCTATATTTTTGACCGCAACAGCGGCGACCGCACGGGCCAGTTTCGCCAGCCCGGTATTGGCATTGAGAATATTACAGCGACTAAAGACTCGCTGTGGGTGTGCGATCGCGATGAGCAAAGCGTCTACTGCTTAGATCGGGCCACTGGCAGCGTGCTGTTTAGCGCGCTCACTCCGTTTAGTTCACCAGTGGGGATTGCCTTTTACCCCTATGATGCCGATACCCATATCTGCTACATCGCCTACGCGAACGAAGAACCCTATATTCGCGACGATCCCAATGCCGAATCGCCCTATCATCTGACCTTTCGCGATCGCACCTTCATTCACCCGCTACACATCTACTACGATCCCAAGCAGCACTACACGCTCTCGAACGGCTACTTAGTTGAGCTGTCTTATGTTGAAGAACTGCTGCCGCTAGAAGACGTGCCGCCGCTTCACAACGTTGAGTGGCGAATTGCGCTGCCTGCCGATACGCTGCGCCAGCGCGTCCGTCATGTCGAAGCGATTGGTCATCCGTTTACCGAAGAAGTGCAAGACGGTCAGCGAGTAGCTGTCTTCAAATTTGACGAGCTAAAGCCGCATCAGGGCGGTTTGGTTGGCTGGAAAGCGGTGATCGAAATGTACAGCATTAAATACATGCTCTCCCCCGCCGATGTCGAAGAAGTGCCGCCGCTCTCAGAAGAGTTTCAGCAGCGATACCTGGTAGATGATGACGATCTGGCCATGGACACCGAGACGATTCGCGAGGCGGCAAAAGCAGCTAGCGGCACCGAGACCAATATTTTGCGAAAGATGCTCAAAATTCGCAACTATGTCTACGACCGGCTGTCTTACGGCATTCAGCCCAAAATTGACACGCCAGATGTCGCGCTCAAACGCGGCGTGGGCTCCTGCGGTGAGTATGTCGGGGTGCTGCTGGCGCTGACCCGGCTGAATGGCATTGCCTGCCGGACGATTGGCCGCTATAAGTGCCCGCCCTACCCTGAACAGCGCAATTTGCCCCTAGAGCCAGACTTTAACCATGTTTGGCTGGAGTTTTACGTGCCCGGCATTGGTTGGCTGCCGATGGAGTCGAATGTAGACGATGTGATAGATCGCGGCCCCTACCCCACCCGATTTTTTATGGGCCTGGCCTGGTACCATACCGAACTGGGCAAGGGCATTCCGTTTGCCAAGCTCAAAGCCGACGATAAGCCTGAGAAGATGTCGCTCGGCGATCTGGCCATTAATCACATTCGCTTTACCATATTGGATGAACTTCGCCCAGGTGCTGACGAGCAGCTCTAATCTATGTCCTATTCTCTGATGATTCATGGGGGGGCCGGTGCCCTCGAAGACCTGAAATACGAAGCCAGCGAAGCCGAATTTAAAGCTAGCGTTACCGCTATTTTGGAGCAGGGCCGTCAGCGTCTAGAAGCCGGAGCCGCCGCGCTAGATGTGGTTGAGTACTGCGTCAATCTTTTAGAAGACAATCCGCTCTACAACGCGGGCAAAGGCGCTGTCTTGAACGAAAACGGCCAGGTTGAAATGGATGCGGCGCTGATGGAGGGGAAAGAGCTGAAAGCGGGGGCGATCGCCTGCATCAAAAACATCAAAAACCCCATCTCGTTAGCGCGTCTGGTTTTAGAACAGAGCAGCCACGTCATGCTGGTGGCCGAAGGCGCAATGGAGTTTGCCAAGTTCTGCAACGTAGAGCCTTACCCAGACGACTACTTCATTACCGAATCGCGGATTAAGCAGCTCAAAGAAGCTCAGGCCGCAGGCGTGATGATGCTTGACCATGAGAAAATTAAGCCCGCTCAAAAGCTAGGCACGGTCGGTGCGGTAGCCCGTGACAGTCACGGCAATTTGGCTGCCGCTACTTCAACGGGCGGTTTGGTCAATAAGCGATGGGGCCGGGTCGGTGATACCCCCGTGATTGGGGCGGGCGTATTTGCCGATAACGAAACCTGCGCAGTGTCGGCCACTGGCTATGGGGAACAGTTTTTGCGCACCGTTTTATCAAAGACCATCTCTGATTTTGTCTACTTTAAGGGCATGGATGCGGCAGCGGCGGCTGAGGCGGGCATTGAGTATTTGGTTGCTAAAGTAAACGGTGATGGCGGCGTCATTGTCATTGACAAAAGCGGTCGCTGCGCGGCGGCTCAGTCTACTTCTGGGCTGATTCACGGCTGGATAGAAGCCGGTGGTGAAGCTCACTGTAAGTTGGGATAGCAGCGCGAGCAAAAGGCAGCTCAGGCAGGTTTCTCAAAGAACATCAGGTGCTGCTGCGGCAGGCGGTCATCTGTTTTCACCCAGGTTAGCCCCGCAGCGGTGAGTTCTTTTTTGACCTGTCTTTGAGACATTTTGTGATGCTTTTTAATCAGCACGAGCGGATTCTCGGCGCGGTATTCGGCGAGCACGACCTGTCCGCCCGGCTTCAGGGCGCTGACGATGCCTGCCATCATTTCTTTGGGGTAGGCAAATTCGTGGTACGCATCAAACATCACTGCCAGGTTGATGCTTTCGGGCGCTAGTTTCGGGTCTGACTCAGTCCCTAATACCGTTTCTACATTGTCTACACCATACTTATCGCGCTCAGCCTCTAGCAGCGCCAGCATTTCTGGCTGCACATCGACTGCGACGACCTTACCGTTGTCTACCCATTTTGCGAGCTGAAAGCTGATGTATCCCATGCCTGCGCCGATATCTGCGACGACATCATCGCGCTGGAGTTGGAGGGCATCTACTGCCAGATCGGATCGTTCTTCGGTGGTGCGACTGGGGCGAGCTAGCCAGTTTGCCCCCTGGTAGCCCATGACGTTAGCAATTTCGCGGCCATAGTACACTTTGCCGATGCCGTCTGAGCTGGGCGATTTGTAGGTGTAGGTGCCGTCCGTAGTGGCATTGACTGTGGCGTTGGCGGTGCAGCCGAGGGTGAGCAGTAGTAACAGGCAAACGCTGAGCAGTTGAGGCAGGTGCGATCGCCAGCGGGAGATAAGAGTCATAGATAAAGAGCGCAGTCTTTGCAGGTTGGCTTTCTTATTGTGCGTTATTTCTGGGTGGCGATCACCCGCTCTCCCTTTGGCGAGGGGAGATGCCGCAGGGAGAGGGGTTTCGGCTGAGCGTAGAGCACGTCGGCAGAACCCCTCCCTTACGGTTCCCCTTGGCAAGGGGAACCTGGATCGGGTTTGGTATGAAGGGGTTGAGCAGTTGACTGTGAGACGGCTGATCGCGAACTCAGGTTAGTCTGCGCTGACGCGCTTGGTCAAAATGGCCATCACTTCATTGGGGCGACCGGTAGACATCGGTTGGCTCCAGTCGTTGGGCTCGGCGTAGCGGTGTTTGTGCAGTTGCTTGATGGTGGCTTGCACGGCGCTAAGACTGCCAAACAACAGGTGGCGCACGGGTTCGGCTTGGCCAGACGTTTTGGTAGAAGAAACTGTGGACGCTGGAGCGCCCTGAGAGGAAGGAGTAAACATAAGGGTTCTGGGTTCCGTAAGTGTGGGTTAAGGAAACCCAGAACTCGCGAATCCTCAGCCGCCCGCAGAGATGACGTGCAAATCGGGGTGGCTAAAGAGTACATTTACTCTTAGCGTCCGAGATTGACTGGTAATCTTGGGGGTTAGCCGTCGGTCAGGTGCTCTAACACCTGCCGATGGCGCTAAGTCATGTTGAGTTCTGAGTAAGGCAGCGATGTGGCATCACAACCTTAGAACTGATAATAAGCGCATTTTCCTGTGGAGGCAAGCGGTAAATTGTGCTGGGGCGTTGGGACTGGTTCCCCCTGGCAAGGGAAACCAACGGAGGGGTCTCGGTGTGTAGCGGATTTATCGGGGACCCCTCCCTTGCGGTTCCCCTTGGCAAGGGGGACCAAGACGCAGGACTGCTTCCAAGCATGTATGCGTAAATGTCTCGCTGGATGGGTCGCTAAGGAGCTGTGCCTATTGGGTTTGTCTGTGGGCTAGTGGTGACAGCCGCAGTCCGACGAGTGGGGCGCTTGCGATCGCTCTTCCGTACCCCGCCTGCCATCTCATATTCGTTGCTGTCTTTGCCATACCGAGCCGCGACGCCGAGCAGCATTTGCTCAGAGTGAAGGGCCAGCACCCGCTCAGCCTTATCGACTTCGTTTTGCAGCTCATCGACATAAGAAAGCGTTTTGTTGTAAGCGTTAAGCTGGGTGCGTAGATTGTCGATGTTTTGGATGTAGAGCTGCATGGTCATGCCAGTCCCCAGGTCTAGCTTGTCATCAATTGACTGCATACCGGCTGAGCGTCGCTGTGCCCTATCCAAAACGCGAGAACTCCGTTTTTGTCTGGCCATGATAGATCCCTACTGCAAAAGATAAACAACTTTTGGCGTCACCAGTTGGGCTTACCCCAACGAGCGATCGCCTTCTCATCTGTGAGAACATCTTTAGAATGTCCGCTTTTGGAACGCAACGCGCTCCGTATGATCAGCGATTTTTGAAGAACTCGCCCAAGCCTCTTCCGTAATTTTGCTAGCTCAGCCCGCCGTTACTAACAAATATCGCGCCCTTACCCTCGACAAGCCTGCCGTTACTAACAAACGCCCCGCCCACACCCTTGACAAGCCTGCCGTTACTAACAAACATCGCGCCCGCACCCTCAACAAGCCCGCCGTTACAAACGAACGTCGCGCCCTTACCCTCGACAAGCCCGTCGTTACAAACAAACGTCCCGCCCGTATCCTCGACAAGCCCGCTTGCAGCAACTTTTGTCAATGCAATAACCGGGGTTCCCATGCTTTTACGACTTTCCTAGTGCAGGCAGGCCAATGCAGCTAAACTGAAGATGTCATTAAGCGGCTGCATTGCCCCTTGCCTCCAAGCCATAAGAAGCGTAAAAGTGGTAGATAATTAGGGCCGCTTTGCTCTCATTAAGTAGCCCGCAGCCACAGTTAGTTTCCCAGATACAGTCCAGTTTCCTGCGCCTTTGTGATTGCACGCCCATGTCATCATCCAAAACTGCCGAAGCAGAACGACGAATTCAGCAAGCGTTCAAAACAAACGGAACTTCTCTAAACCTGTCAGGGCTAGAGCTACACACAGTCCCGAAGGAGTTGGGCAATCTGGCCAATCTTACAAACCTTTATCTCTCCCAGAATCAACTGACGGCAGTGCCGAGGGAGCTGGGTAACCTTGCCAATCTCTCAGTGCTTTATCTCTGCCAAAATCAACTGACGGCAGTGCCGAGGGAGTTGGGTAACCTCGCTAATCTTACAGTGCTCTCCCTCTGGGAAAATCAACTGACGGTGGTGCCAAGGGAGTTGGGTAACCTCGCTAATCTTACAGTGCTCTCCCTCTGGGAAAATCAACTGACGGCGGTGCCGAGGGAGTTGGGTAACCTCGCTAATCTTATATGGCTTTACCTCTCCCAAAATCAACTGATGGCGTTGCCGAAGGAGCTGGGCAACCTCGCTAATCTCATACAGCTTTACCTTGACGGAAATCAACTGACAGCAGTGCCGGGGGAGTTAGGCAACCTCGCCAATCTTGTGCGGCTTCACCTCGACCGAAATCAACTGACGGCGGTGCCAAAGGAGCTAGGCAACCTCGCCAATCTCTCAGTGCTTCACCTCGACCAAAACCAACTGACGGCGGTGCCAAAGGAGTTAGGCAACCTCGCCAATCTCTCAGTGCTTCACCTCGACCAAAATCGACTGACGGCGGTGCCAAAGGAGTTAGGCAACCTCGCCAATCTCACAGAGCTTCACCTCGACCAAAATCGACTGACGGCGGTGCCAAGGGAGTTGGGCAACCTCGCCAATCTCACAGAGCTTTATCTACACCAAAACCTTGACCTTGCCTATCCATCACCTGAAATCATCGAACAAGGAAATAAAGCAATCCTTACCTATCTGCGGGAGCAATGGAAGGACGGCGAACGTCAATGGATTTCAAAACTTCTAGTTGTTGGAGAAGGCCGGGCCGGCAAAACCTCCCTACTCCGCGCCCTACGAGGCGAATTATTTGAGGCACAGCAGTCTTCCACCCACGGCATTGAGATCGAGACACTAAATCTGCCTCATTCCGTAGAGCCTGATATCACCATGAATCTCAACACCTGGGACTTCGGCGGTCAAGAAATCTACCATGCCACCCACAAGTTTTTCCTCACCAACCGCTCCCTCTTTCTTCTCGTCTTCAACGCTGGCGTCGGCTTCGAGCAAGGTAAGCTAATCTATTGGCTCAAAACCATTCACGCTAACGCCCCGGACGCCCCCGTCATTCTGGTCGCTACCTGGATAGACGAGCGCCATGCCGATTTGCCCCTATCAGACCTAAAGCAACAGTTCCCACAAATCACCGGTCTTTGCGAAGCAAGTAACAAAACAGGGGAAGGTATTAAAGAATTACAGCAGGCCATCATCAACACTGCCGCCGAGCTACCGCTCATGGGTGAAATCTGGCCTACCACTTGGCTGAAATTTGCTAAAGCCATCCGCCAAAACGAGGGTAAGCAAGCAACGCCTCAGCAATTCTGGGCCGCCATGACAAAAGCAAAAGTTTCTGAAGATAGCCAGCCCGTTCTGACAAAGTGGCTCCATGAACTGGGCGACATCTTATTTTTTCAAGACGACGATGAAGTTAACGATTTGATCATTCTCAAGCCCCAGTGGGTCACCCAGCACATCAGCAAAGTACTCACCGCTGAGGAAGTGATCAAAAGCAACGGCATCTTCACTCGCCAGTGTATGGACCGGGTCTGGGCAGACCTCCCACCCGGCCTTCCTGACTTCTTTCTACGACTTATGGAGCGATTCGATCTCTCCTATCGCACCCGCGAAAGTCCCGACATCAGCCTGGTCGTAGAGTGCTTGCCCTTCGAGCCGCCCGCCTTCCAACCTCTCTGGCAACAAAAGCAGCAGGAAGCCAACTGCAAAGAGATTTCCATGAAGTTTCAAGTCAGCGAGATTCTTCCCGGCATTCCTACCTGGTTTATCGCTCGTCAGCATCGCTTCACTATCGACCAGGGCGAGCGGCGCGGCCTTCACTGGCGCACAGGCGTATTGTTTCAAGACCGAGATGCCAAACACCTCGGCCTCGTCCGCACACTGCGCGACGAAAGCACCAACGCCGACTATCTACACCTCACCGTTCGCGGCCCCGTCCCCCACAACTTCTTTGACGTGCTACGCGAAGGACTAGAGCTAACCCTCCGCCGCTACCCCGGCCTCAAAGTTACCCGTCTACTGCCCTGCCCCGACCCAGAAAACACCAACTGCATCCACGAGTTTGACTACGCCAATCTCACCATGCGCCTTGAGCGCATCCCACCCCGAGAAACCATTGAGTGCCCTAACTGCCTGGAAATTATTTCAGTAACACAGCTATTATTTGGCCTTCATTACACGACCCAAGATGCCGTCATCGCTAAAATTGATAGACTCCAAGCATCAAACCAAGGTAACTTCGATGCTCTACAAGACTCAGTGGAACAAGGCTTCACCGAGCTAAGAGAGTTAGTGCAGCGCGAAGTCCTTCGAGAAATCCGCACCGTGCAAAAGCAAATCGAATCTCCCTGCCCCAGCGTATTTGTCTTGCGCCCCGATGACCGCGCTATTTGGCAAAAAGACATCGGCTCACAGCGCATCAACCTCCAGCTTTACTGCGAGCATCCCGGCTGCTTCCATCCCGTTCAGGAAGGCGGTCTCTACCCCATCGACAACCCCAAGCAGTGGCTACAGGAGATGACGCCTCATCTCAATCGACTCTTCGGCATCTTAAAATACGTCACTCCCGTCGCTGGCCCCTGGCTCGGCGTCTCAGCGCCTGACTACAGCGAACTGATAAAGAATGACCGCGCCCAAACCTGGGGCAACCTCACCCGCACCACCACCCCCGAAGGCGATGTCATGTGGCTCTGCAAAGATCACATCAAAGAGATCTATCCCACCTCTTCATAAATCTAAGGCTTGGTTGGTGCCGCAGTGGTGGCAATAGGGTAAGTGCTGATAGGTGAGATTGTGACAGTTGGTGCAGTCGTGATACTGCGGATAGCTGCAATGAGGGCAGTGCAGATCACCAGTCCGCAGCTTTTTGGCGCAGCGCACACACTGCATGTTTTGGATACGATTGGCAGCTTGCAACCGAGTGTTAAAGACAAACCTTTGCAAGAACTTAATCAGGCCAAACCCAATCAGCGGAATCAACAAGATTTGCAGATAGTTCAACAGAAAACGCAGACTGCCAAACAGCACTTCTACGAGTTGAGCAAGTAGTTCAAAGAGAAACCCAACTTGAAGAAACTCGAATATCTTCCAGATCAGAGGAATGCAAAAGATTACCAGCAGATGCCAGCTAATCAGCGCTACATAGCCATAGTCACGCCGCTGAGCAAAGCGATGTACCGCCGAAGCGATAAAGATTAGCGGCAGTAAAAACAGCCCCTGAAACAATAGCTGAATGCTGGGGTACCAAAACGCCGCTCGCCGCTGGCCCCGATCCACCTGTTCAAACTGACCGTCGTCAGCCAGCAGCGTTAAAAAGGTTTGGCTGGCTGGCGCATTCACTAGCTCTGCCTTTAGCGTTGTAAGCGTCTGCTGACGTTGAGCGATCGCCGCATTATTCTGCTCAATCTCTCGCCGGGCCTGAGCCGCCTCTACAGTGTTGATAGACTGGTCGCGCGGCTGTCCGGCAATCTCTTCTAGCAGCGTCGAGTCGTACTGCTGGCGAATGGAGCTGTTCTTGGCGGCAAAAGAGTTAATCTCTGCCTGGGTGTCGTTGATGCGCTGGGCGATCGCCTGGTCAGGCTGAGAAGCGATCGCATCGCTTGCCGCTCCATACTGCAAGCAAACTTCAGAGACCTGACCCAGGTGCTGATCGCCCGCAGACGCATAAAAAGCCTGTAGCGGCATTCCCTGATCATTGAAAGTGCGGCTAACAGCGTCGTAAGCCTTGCTTTCTGAAGTGTTCTCGCGGTAGCTCTGCCATTCACTGTGACAGGGATACGCCTGCGCCGGACTAATCGGCCAGCGGCTAATGTCGTCTAGCCCCATGAACACATTGAACAAAATGAACAGGTCAACCAGAATGATGACAATCAGGCTGACTTTGTTGATCGGCTCATGATTAACCCGGCGAGACCGGTTAAAAAAGCGACGAACAAACCGACGCAAGCGTAAAAACATAGGAACTCCGCCAATAGCTGTGGCCCCGATTCTAATCAGCGGGGCCAATCATGATGCCGTACAGTACCCAGTTAGGCGACTGGTCTTGCACTCGTTAAGTTTTAACTAGCGGTGGCTGCCAATCTCATTTCTAGCGGCAGTTTCTAAGTTAAACAATATCTGTAAAGTCTCCATCGCCTGATCGCGTGCGCCCAAATCTCTCTGCGCCCGCAGCTGGGTCATCGGGTCGTGCAAAATTTTGTTAACGATGCCGCGCGTGAGCGCTTCGACAACGCCGCGATGCTTTTCAGAAAATTCTGAGCCCAAACGCGACATGGCTTTTTCTAGCTCTTGGGTGCGGATAGTTTCTACTTTGGTCCGCAAGCTGCTAATGGTAGGGACGGTGTCGAGCGATCGCAGCCAATCCATAAACGCCTCAACTTCTTCATCAAGCAGCGCCTCAGCTTCTAGCGCCATCTGCCGGCGACTCTCCTGATTTTGCGCCACTACCGCTTCCAAATCATCCACATTGAAAGCAAAGACAGTCTCAATTTCATTGATATTGCTATGCACGTTTCGCGGCACGGCAATATCAAACACCATTAGCTGCCTGCCCGAGCAAACAGGCTCCAAATTTTCGCGGTGCAAAATTGGCTCCGTCGAAGACGTGCAGGTAAAGACCACATCTGCTGCGATGACGGTATCTAGCATGGCGTCGAGCGTGCCGGTTTGAATATCGACATCGCCAAACTGAGCGGCCAGATCATTCGCCCGGTTAATCGTCCGGTTGAGAATGGTGATCTGGTTAGCCCGCTTAGAAATCAGATGCTGTACCAGCAGGCGGGCCATCTTACCCGCGCCCAAAATAGCAATGTGGCAGTCCGTAAAGTTTTCGACCTTCATCAGGGCCAATTCGGCAGCGGCAGAGCTAATCGAGACTGCGCCCGTGCCGATGCTGGTTTCTGTACGCACCCGCTTACCGGCCTTAATAGCGTCTTTGAGCAGGCGGTTGAGAATGCGACCGACTCCTTTATGCTGCTGGCCGAGGCTGTGGGCGTGCTTGACCTGGGAGAGAATTTGACCTTCGCCGAGCACCAGGCTATCAAGGCCGCTAGAGACTCGCATCAGGTGCATCACCGCATCTTGCTGGAGCAGCACAAATAGATGGGGGCGCAGGTCGCCGAGCGCCAGGCCGCTGTGCTCTGAGAGAAACCGAATCACATCGCGGACGCCGGTCTCAATTTCGGTGGCGACGATATGAATTTCCAGGCGGTTGCAGGTGCTGAGAATAGAGACTTCTTCGATGTAGGGCGAGCCGCCAAGATGAGCGATCGCATCCGCGACCTGAGCCGAAGGAATGCTCAGTTTTTCTCGGACTTCAACTGGCGCAGTCTGATGACTGAGCCCGACAACAGCAATGTTCATCTATGCTTCCTAAGAATCTGTAATGAAGAATTTTCGCCTAACGGGTAATGAAATGGCGTGAGCGCTGGGCCCTCTCTTTAAGGTATTAAATAATTGAAGACCATCTCAAGAAAACTCAACAAAACTCTATTTTAAAGGATTCGGCAGATAGAGCGGTTCCCGGATGCATTCGGCAACCGCGAGTCACTTTTTGCCCGTCTCAGCATAAGGCTCTCAGCCGGTGTAATGCACCTCAGCAAAGTGACCAACGCTATAGCCGCAGAGCAAGGATACATTTTCTAGAGGCATTGGCACAACAAAAGAGGCGCAAGCATCGTGCCTTGCGCCTCCTGCGAAGATTTGAAATCAGAGCTAGACCAGGCTTACCCGCTTAGGATTTCCGCTCATGTGAACCGTATCGACAAACCGTGCCGTCTTGCTCTGGCTAGAGATCACCAGGCTCTGAGTCCGGTAGCCGCCGTTAAAGAAGCGGACGCCGTTCATCAGCGTGCCGGGCGTAATGCCACAGCCAGCGAATAGAACGTTCTTACCGTTGGCCAGCTCTTCAGCTGTGTAAATCTTGTCGGGATCGGTAATGCCCATTGAGGCCAGGCGCTCTAAGTTAGCTTCCTTGCTCTCGCCGATCAAACCGGTTTTGACAACAGCCGGGTCGTAGATCAGCTGACCCTGGAAGTGACCGCCCAAGCAGCGCATAGCCGCCGCTGAAATCACGCCTTCTGGCGCTGCGCCAATGCCCATCAGCGCATGGACGTTGGTGCCTTCAAAGCCACAGGAGATAGCTGCTGACACATCGCCGTCGCTAATCAGGCGCACCCGCGCACCGGCATCGCGAATTTCTTGAATCAGCTCGTTGTGACGCTCGCGCTTCATCACGATCACGACTAGCTCATCGACCCCGCGCTCCAGGCACTCAGCCAAAATCTTCAGGTTTTCTGCCGGGGTCTTGTTGATATCTACTTTGCCTTTAGCAGCGGGGGGCGCGGCTAGCTTGCGCATGTAAAAGTCAGGCGCGGCAAACAGACCGCCTTTTTCAGAAATTGCCAGCACCGCCATCGCACCGGGCTGACCATAAGCGCAAAGGTTAGTGCCTTCGCAAGGGTCAACGGCAATATCAATCTCCATCAGTTCGTCTGGTGTGCAAACCTTATCAGCATCGGGCTGTGTACAGATGCCGACTTCTTCGCCGATGTAGAGCATGGGTGCGTCGTCGCGTTCACCTTCGCCGATGACAATCTTGCCGCGCATGTGAATTTTGTTCATCCGCTCACGCATCGCCTCTACGGCGACTTCGTCAGCGATATCCTTTTCGCCTTTACCCATCCAGCGAGCAGATGCAATGGCGGCCTGCTCAACGACTTCAATAATCTCTAAACCGAGGGTGGTTTCCACGGGGTGTTTATTCCTCCAAACTGCCGAATATAGCCGATCTTAAAAGAGTCTTTAAATCTCTATAAGTCCGTCTTTGAGTTTATCAGACTATTTCCCCCGGACTGCCTAAACAAACTGGGGAGGCCAGCTATCAGAGCCGTTACAGTGGATCGGGGGAAGCGCCTTTAGCTAGCTCTACATAGAGGTCGTAGTTCATCGTCCGGCCATTGAGCGTCGTTGTTAGGCCAATCGACTCGATGGCGGCAGTCGCTCCGTCTGGTGAGAGCTGCGGCAAGGGAAAAATGCCCTCAAGCCTGTTAATTTGCGCCAGATTGATATAAAAGTGACCGTTATTCGGGCTAGGCGCTTCGCCCGTGAGCGTTTGAAATAGCCGGTTGTTGGCCAGAGACTGGTTGGGTTTTGGCGCGATCGCCTCAGCCGCACCGCTACCTACCGAGAAAAAGGCCACGTTACCCGGTAGCCAACCGTGGCTGAACTGCACCCCTTGAAAGGGCGAAATCCATTGGGTTATCGTCCCCCCTTCAAACTCCTCAGTCTCGACCTGATAGCGATAGCGGCTGCTCATCACATCGTCTAGCTGCGCCCACACAGATTCGGCGGCCTGACGGTCGTTGGTTTTTACTAGCAGCAGCAGCGGCGCACTCCCAATAGCGGGTTCAGTCGTCAGGCCATCGGGCTGGCCGTCGGGCAGATTATCTGGTGTAGATCCTGCGGCGTTGGGTGAGTCGGCATCAGGCGGCGCGGTGCTGTCAGGCTGAACCGGGGGCAGTATGCCCAGAGCAAATTCGCCTGCCGCCCAGGGCATGACATCTTCATCCAGGTCGAGGCCAGTTTGGGTCAGCAGCCCGGCCTTCAGATTTTGCGGATTAGGAAAGAAAGGCGGCGAGGTATTGCCGCTGCTAAAGCCCTGCCAAAACTGCTGTAGGTTGCTGCCTGACATCATTACCAGCGTGTCATCGGGCAGGCGGCGAGGCATATCACCGGCCTCGTTGCGCAGCTCGCTGTAGGCCAGGTCGTTTTCAGGTGCAAGCCAGCTCGTGCCCTGAAAGCGGAGCCCGTCTGACTCGATCAGGGCAGTGGCGACCAGTCCCTGCGAGCCCTGTAGCGGCAAAATGCTGCCCTGCCCGGCAGATCCGGGGTTGGCGCTGGCAGACGGCTCCAGCATCTGAGTCGCCGCCGGAATGTTCAGATAGATCTGCGCAAAGTTTTTGCCGGGCGGCTGCGGTGTCTCTACCCGAGTGGCAGCCTTACGATAGCCCGCTATGTCGAATAGCGATCGCCCGCCTTTATGAGTGTCAATAGCCTGCTCAATCCCGGCGGCACCGTTGCTCAACAGCAGCCAGTTAGTACCGATCACCGCTGATTCAATCGGGTCGCTACCCGCCGCCTGGAGCGTCCGTACCTTGACCCCTTTGTAAGTGCGCTCTTCCCAGTCAGGCGCAGCCTCTTCGGGTTCCTCGTCTAGCAGCGATCTGGCTTTGAGCGGGTCGGCGATAGGGACAACGGCCACCCAATTTTGAGTCACGCCGCTATCGGCGGGCAGATCGGTCGGATTTGCCGCTGTTTGGGCGGGCAGTAGAGCGAGGGTGACGCGATCGCCCACCCAGGGTTTAATATCGCGCTTAAAGCTGTAGCCATTGATCGTCAGCCGGTCTTTCCACTGCGTGAGCACCGCGTCAAGCTGCTGCTGGGTATCGGCTGTGCCAAACTGCCGTAGCTTGGTCCAAGCCAGCTCGTCAGTGGTGAAGGTCATTGTCGCCAGGGCGGTCTGCGGCACCAAGCGAGCACCTGCGGGGGAGAGGCTTCTGGGCGATCGCTGCACAAGGTTTAAATAGGCGATCGCCCCGCCGCCGATTACAAAGACCGCTCCCAGGGCTAGCAGTCTGGCACGCTTTTCAGGTAGCCGCATCGCAAATTTGGAAGTCACAGGTTCTCTCTCTACCGAATTTGGTCGCGCTGATAATCAATAGCCAGCTAGCAATTTAGTCAGGGTTACCGGCTAGCCTAAAGAGTCGCAATGAACTTTAGCAGAAATCTTGACAAAGATGACTGGCAGAAGAGTTAACCCAGATCAGCGCATGAACGCGCGCCAGCGAATAGGTAGCGCCTGGCTGTACAGACAAACCGCTTAGATTGTCCCCAGCCACACCTCGTTTTGCTGTCGTCTTAGTCTTCATCGCAATCGGCGGGCAACTTTGAGTTTTTTTGCTGTCAGCTTAGTGTCTCTAAACAAACAGCTATGCTAGGCGCTGTAAGGCTTTTGATCTCAGCGATTATCGCAACATTTTTTATCAATAACTAGATACTCTATCTATGACCACCCAAACGGTTAAGCCCACCCACCCGCTTGTTGACCGGCCAGAAGGAAAGCCAGAAGAGCAGCCAGAAAAACGGCCAGAAGAGCGACCAGACCGACTGCGGCTTTGGATGGCGGCGCTCAAACCCCCGATGTATTGCGTGGCAATCATGCCAATTTGCGCCGGCAGCGCTGTGGCCTATGCGCAAACTGGCACCTTCTATCCAGGCATATTTGCCGTCTTTGTGCTCTCGGCAGTGCTGCTGCTGGTTTGGGAAAACTTGAGCAATGATGTCTTCGACGCTGCCACCGGTATCGATGAAAACAAGCACCATTCGCTGGTTAATCTCACTCACAGGCCAGCGCTGATTTTCTGGCTGAGCAATCTTTGCCTGCTGCTGGGCATTGCTGGGATTGTCGCCATTGCGCTCTGGCAGCAAGACCCGACCGTGCTTCAGTTGGTGCTGGCTTGCTGCGTTTTGGGCTATCTCTATCAGGGACCGCCCTTTCGGCTGGGCTATCAGGGCCTGGGCGAAATTTTGTGCTTTTTTAGCTTTGGGCCGCTGGCGGTCGGCGCGGCCTATTACGCTCAAGCGCAGAGCTGGCAGGCACAGAGCTGGAGCTGGAGCCAGCCGCTGCTGCCAGCTGCCCTGATTGTCGGGATTGCGACTACGCTAGTGCTCTTTTGCTCTCACTTTCACCAGGTAGAAGATGATTTCAAAGCCGGAAAGAAATCTCCCATTGTCCGCCTCGGTACTCGGGGAGGGGCCCTGCTGCTGCCCTGGGCTTGCGGCAGCGTATTTGTCATTTTGGTAGGGGGCATCGTTCGCGGCGGACTGCCTTTAAGCGTGCTGCTGATCTGCGGCAGCATTCCGGTAGCGGTGCGGCTCTGTCGCCATGTGCTATGGTTTCACGCTCAGCCTGAGCGAGTGAGTAACTCTAAGTTTCTGGCGATTTACTTTCACTTTTGGAGTGGGCTGCTGCTAGTGCTGGGGCTGCTGCTGCCAGGACTGTGGCTGTCTGCTAGCCTTTCTCTAGGCGCTGGGGGTGTTGGGCTCTGAGTTGTTGGGCTCTGAGGTATTGGGTGAGACTGTTAGGTGAGGGCGCATGACCTATCGATTTGAATTTCGCCCCTATCGGCGACCCTTTCGCCAGACTATCAAAACCAGTTATGGGGTATGGAAGTATCGCGAAGGAATAATTTTAAAATTTACTGATGAGCAGGGCCGCTCCGGGTTTGGCGAGGTTGCACCGCTGCCCTGGTTTGGGACTGAGACGCAGGCGCAGGCGGTAGCCTTTTGCGCGCAGGTACCGCACCAGCTATCAGCGAGCAACGGGTTTGCGATATTGCCGACGATGCCAGCCTGTAAGTTTGGCTTTGAAATAGCGCTGAGTAATCTTTCACGTGATATTCACTGCGGCGAGCTAGAGCCCCATCGCTGTAGCGCGCTGCTGCCTGCTGGGAAGGGGGCGCTATCGGGTTGGGCAGCGCTGTGGGCCATGGGCCATCGCACCTTTAAGTGGAAAATTGGCGTGGCCCCGGTGTCGGTTGAACTGGCCTGGCTGCATCAGCTGATGAAGCAACTGCCACTGGGGGCTCAGCTCAGGCTAGATGCGAATGGCGGGCTAGATGAGCTGAGCGCTCACCACTGGCTGGATCAGTGCGATCGCCTCGGTCACCGCATTGAGTTTATTGAGCAGCCGTTGCCGCCAGATCGCTTTATCGACCTGCTCAAACTTGCCCATCGCTACCAGACTCCGATTGCGCTAGATGAATCGGTCACCACGTTAGATCAGCTGAAGACGCACTACTTTCGCGGTTGGCGGGGGATATATGTGGTCAAGGCGGCCATCTCGGGCTCTCCGGGCCGGCTCAAGCAGTTTTGCGCCGATTACCCGATTGATATTGTAATTTCGTCAGTTTTTGAGACGGATATTGGCCGTCAGGCGCTGATTGATCTGGCGGTAGAGCTGTCAGTATTGATGCCTTACGAGCCTCAGCGGGTGATGGGAATGGGCACTCAGCAGTGGCTGCCAAATGATGGTCTAGATGACCCAGACTGGGAGGCGCTGTGGCAGCGATTAGATCGGATCGCTTAGCGCTCACCCCAACTGCGCTGTGGGATCAGCTCCAGCCGCACTGGCTAGTTGACCCTGGCGCTGACGGTCGGCAGGCGGTTTGGGAAGAGCGAGTTCGCGATCGCCGCCATCAGTTAGAACAATTTGCTCAGCAGACTCCGATTTCAGATCGCCCGCTGGTTCTCCTGGCGGACGCTGACCCTCTAGAATTCTTAGCAGGTTTCTGGGCCGCGCTGCTGGCAGGCTGGCAGGTGGCCCTGGCCAATCCGCAGTGGGGCGCTCACGAGTGGACGTCAGCCCGCCAGCTCATCCGTCCGCAAATGATTTGGGGAAAAGCTGCGGCGCTATCTATCGAATCAAGCATCTGGGAAAATTCAGACAGCGACCATCCAAACAGCACTGAGCCCGCCATCTTGATTCCCACTGGCGGCAGCGGCGGACAGATAAAGTTTGCCCGTCATCGCTGGTCTAGCCTGATGGCTTCAGCAGAAGGGTTTTGCCGCTATTTTAGGCCCGATGATGGCCCGGTCAATGTGTACTGTGTGCTGCCGGTATATCACGTTAGCGGGCTAATGCAGATGCTGCGAGCCTGGGTCAGTGGCGGACAGGTGGCGATCGCCCCTTTCAAACAGCTAGAAGCCTCACAGCCTCAGGTTCACCATCCTCAGGACTGGTTTATTTCTTTGGTGCCCACCCAGCTAGAAAGACTTATGCAGTCCGGTAAAAGCGCCTGGCTCAGCAAATTTCAGGCGGTGCTCTTAGGTGGTGCGCCCGCCTGGACTAGCTTGCTAGATCGCGCCGCTGCCCAGCAGATTCCGCTATGCCTTTCTTATGGCATGACGGAGACAGCGGCAATGGTGACGGCACTTCGCCCCCAGGCTTTTCTACAGGGCGATCGCAGCTGTGGTCCTGCGTTGCCTCACGCCACTGTGCAGATTATGCAAACCGGTCAGCCGCTGCCTCCCGGAGGAATCGGCCAAATTACCGTGAGTTCTAGGGCATTGGCCGCGCTTTCTTCAGGCGGCATGGCTCCAGAGACTTTCACCACCGATGACTTAGGCTACCTGAGCCCTGACGGGCACCTGCACATCACCGGTCGAGTCAGCGGCAAAATTATCAGCGGCGGTGAAAATGTTTTTCCCGCCGAGGTAGAATCTGTCCTGCGCGGCACCGGTCAGGTGAAGGATGTGTGCGTAGTCGGCTTGCCCCATTTGCAGTGGGGAGAGGCGGTGACAGCAGCCTATGTGCCCATCGACTCCGAAGTTTCTGAAGGCAGTCTGCGGCAGGCGATCGCTAGGCAGCTCAGCCCTTACAAACAGCCCAAGCGGTGGATACCGCTAACGGCCTTGCCGCGCAACCTTCAGGGCAAGGTCAATCGGCAGGCGCTGCTGGCTCAGATAGCGCCTTTATCCAGCCAAGCAGATCGGGCCCTAGCGGATGACGGCGGCGATCGCCCGTACTGATACAGACATGCCGGGTGAGGGCCTGAGCCAGCGGCTTTTTTGTAGCTGTGTCTGTCTGAGACTGACGGCTAACACGGTAAGCAATTTCAAAACGATACGGATCTAGCTGGTGGGGTATAAGGGTAATGGCGATGGCATCTCCGCAAAACAAAGGCTGATAGAAGTCCGCTTCAGCATGGACAATCGGTACTGCCGTCTCCCCCGCGTCTGAGAAGAACTCTTTGAGATCAATGGTCGCGGCAGCTAGCGCCGCTTCGTAAGCTTCGTGGCAAAGTGTCAGCAAGTTAGCAAAATACACCACGCCCGCCGCATCAGTCTCGTGAAACCGAATAACCCGAAGATAGCAAAAGGACATCGTACCGCCTGAGTTCGAAACTCAGGTTAGTTAGCTGGCGTTAGGCTGGGCAGGCCGGAAGGAGATGCCATTTTGACCCGGTAGCAGCGAGGGCAGGATGTTAACGGGATTAGTTTGAGTGGCTACGCCCGACGCTCTGGCATTGCCCAGATTAAAATCGGCCAGGCTAAAGCTCAGAGCCTGCGTCGGATCGTTAAGCACTCTTACCAAACTAGCTAAAGACTGCTGAATCAAACCATCGGGATTAACCACCACCCAGCCATCGGCAGTGAGCTGGTGCATCTCAAAGTGCAGGTGAGGGCCAGTAGAGTTACCTGTGCTGCCTACTAAGCCAACCACGTCTCCCTTTTTCACAGACTTGCCGGATTCTACAAAGATTTCAGAGAGGTGAGCATAGCGGGTCTCTAGCTGCGTCCCGTCAGTTTGATGGCGCAACACGACCATCAGACCATAGCCACCGGCGTAATCTGCAGATGTGACTACCCCGTCTTGAGCTGCCAACACTGGCGTCCCTTGAGGTGCGCCAATATCAGTTCCTGCGTGAAAGCGCTGGTCACCGCTAATAGGGTGAATGCGGAAGCCAAACAGCGAAGTAATCGGCGCTGGAATCGATAGCGGAAAGATAAATTGCCGAGCAGCCTGAAGATTGACTAGCGGGCGCACCGAGCGATTGACAAAGTCGCGACCTGCCGCAGTCGTCGAACCCGAAAAGCGAATGCCTGAGGCGCTAAAGCTCACCGGCCCTACATTCACCGCTGATCCGCTAGCAGTAGCCGTCGACCGCGCTGCAGAGGCTGCTGGCGCTGCACTGGGCGCTGCTGCTGCCCGACCAGAAGCCGCTGGAGCCCCTGCCTGACTCGCACAGGCTCCATTCGGGACTGCCTGCCCTTGACCCACCGTAAATTCACAGCCGGTCGATTGCTCAGAAATCACCACGTTGGGAGCTTCAGTTGCGCCCACGCTGTAGTCTGTCGGATCTACAAAAACGCTGTTGTACTCTTCAGGCAGGTTGCCGCCTGGTAGGTTAGGCGGTACCAAATCAGTGGGCTGAACCGGGGCTGCTGTGGGCGGAGCTGCAGGTGCAGGAGCGGGGGCAATGTCTGGAACCCCGGCAGGCGGAGCGGTGGGTGTGGTCTGCGGCGCGGCTTCGGTGGCCGTATCGTTCGTAGCCATAGTAGCGGCCATAGCGCTTGCTTCAATCAGCCCAGCAAACGGATTGCGGCGCTGAGCGGGCTTAGCCGCAACCGGCTTTTTAGCTGCGGTAAAGCTGGGAGGGGCAATAGGGGTGACCTGAGGCGCGATCGCGGCAGCACTATCCAGGCTAGCAGCGGGCAGTGCCGTCGCTAACGGGTTTGAAAAGCTCTCTGCACCCGGCATCGTCAAAGGAACTGCGGCAGCAGCTGCAGCTGCAGAAGACGCCGCGCTGTTAGCGGCCTCGTATTCGCTGACTGATTCGCTCACCGAAAAATCATTGACCGAGTAGTCGCTACTCTCAGCCCGAGCCAGACTGACCTGGCTCGCAATAAAGCTAAAGCTGCCTAACAATCCGAGGGTGACGAACCAGCATCTCTGCAATCTATAGCGGGGGGGGCAGCTACTATCACTCTGGTCTGCTCTGGGTTTGTCTGCTCTGGGCTGGTCTGCTTTGGGCTTGGCAGTATGCTGGGGCGCAGTCATAGTCAATAACCTAAAATAATCCCGATCAATCTTAACTTATGTGAATCTCGCTGGGTTTGAGTAACAGCAGCTCGCTGCTGTGAGTGTTTCCATCGGCTGTGAGGCTGTCTGGGGAAGGGGCAGACCCGTCAGCAAAGCAGCTAGAGTTACACAAAGCAACCTTTAGATAACCCTCTTCTGATATGCCAACGACCTCTCCGGAACGGTTTGCCAATTGCAATGTATCCCATCGCCGGGTCACCGGGTCATCAGAAACAGCGAGCGATCGCAGGTCATTACTCAGTGAAACAGTTTTGCCGGTCTGTGTCAGTAGCTTCTGGTAAGCCTTCATGAAAGCTTGATTGCCCACCTGCTGCTGAAAGAAAGTTCCCTGTAGAATTCCCCTAAGCACCAGGGCCGCGAGCACCTCCAAACAACTTATTTTGTTCCGAGCAGCGCCCTCAGGTAGTGCCTTCAGTATTTTTGTCAGGGTCGTGCCGGTCTCGGGTACCTGGTTGTGCCAGTTAATGCCTACACCAATCACGGCCTGTTTAATTCGGGCTACAGGTTGACGGCTGGGCTGGCGCTGAGACTCTGCAGACTCTGCAGACGCCTGGGCTAGCCTGGTTTCGGTTAAAATGCCGCCTAGCTTTTTGCCTTCAAAGAATAGATCGTTAGGCCACTTGATCTGTACCGGCACCCCCAGATTGTTCAGAGCAGTGGCGATACCCCAAGCGCTCATGCAGGTAAGCTGGGCGCTATAGTCAACCGGCCAATCGGGAGAGAGCGCCACAGAAAGATACAGCCCGCCCGGCCCTGACAGCCAGCTGCGGCCTCGCTGCCCCCGCCCGGCTGACTGCCGCTGGGCGATCGCCACTGTCCCCGCTTCAGCTCCCTGATTTACCATCTTCCAGAGCTGCACGCTGGTGGAATCTACGCACTCAAACACATGCAGGTCAAATTTTGGCTGGATATGCCTAAACTCGGCGCAAATGCCTAAGTGATCTCCATTCATCGCCAGGGCAGCCCGAATTTTTTGGGGATTTATCTCAGATACACTGTCTGTATTCTCAGTAAAATGAGTTGCTATAATCGACGCGATGATGACTGACCTCCCTCCCCTAACGACCGAAACGCTGTGGGCCATTCTCAATAATGAGCTGCCTGACGACACAGTTAACCAAATGGTGTGGCACATTCTAGGCTACCGCTACGACAGCCAGACGCAAACCTGGCAAACAGAAAACGTAGACACCGCCTGGGCCGAAAAGTATCCCGAACCGCCAAACTTTATAGAGAGCAGACCCGCGACCGTACAGCTCACCCGCTCTATTCCTAAAGAAAACAAACAGCTACTCAAAACCCAGTTAGGATTTAAGGGATACTCTGTAGATCAGCTAGTCCCTCGGCTCACCCGGCGGGCAACGATGGCTAACTGGCTCTTGAGCGAAATGCAGAGGCGGGCAGCTCTGTAACGTTCAGAAAGGTAAATAGAGAGGTAAATAGAGAGGTAAAAAGTCTAGAGAGGTAAATTCAGTGAGATAGCGCGATCGCCTCCTTAATCTTCTGTTTACCCAGAGCAGAAGCCGCCCGGCTATAGTCTTTCCAGCAGCTATTTTTCAATCACAGGTCTTTTCAGCACTCTCTGCCCTCAACCCCGTCTCATACAGCAGCGTTCAATATGGCAACGGTATTTGATTTTTTAGCGAAAGGGGGACCAGTTATGGTGCCCATTATTGGGGCATCTGTCTTCACGGTGGCCTGCGCCTTAGAGCGGGCTACTTTTTGGACAAATTTGCTGAAGCGAGAGGGCCAGATCGTCAATGAAGTGCTGGATACAGCCCGCCGCGATCTGGTTGGGGCAGCAGCGATCGCCGCCCGAGCCCGCGATTTGCCCATCGGTCGCTTTTTGCTGGCCCCGCTAAACCTGAAAAATCCCTCGCCCGATACCTTTCGGCTCGCCTTAGAAAACGCTGGCGATAAGGAATTTGTCAAAATGCGTAAAGGCGACAAACTGCTAGAAACCGTGGTCGCCGTCTCACCGCTGCTCGGTCTGCTCGGGACGGTAACCGGCCTGATCAACACCTTTGAAAATCTCAATATCGGCGGCGGTGGCGGCGCGGTTGGTGCTACCGAAGCAGCCGGCGGCATTGGAGAAGCCCTCATCACCACCGCAGCGGGCATGGTCGTCGCTATTTTAGCCCTACTCGTCTTGCGGATCATGGTGACCCTACAGTCACAGCAGATGGACTACTTCTCTGAAGCAGGCAATGAGCTAGAGCTGATCTACCGCGAATATTGGTACGAAGCTGACTGGGGGCAGGGAAGAGAACCCGCCACTCGCAGACAGACTGCTGACCGCCCACTAGAGACGACTTCAGGGCTTGCTAGAGAGCCTGATCGCCCGCTACCTACCCGCTAAATATCTTTGTTCCAACATTTCGCCATCTAGCACTCTCCCTAAACCTACTTTTTCCGACCTTCTATGCGCTTTCGCCAAACAGAAGACAATGGCATCCCCCCGATTGATCTCATCCCGATGCTGACGGTGATGATGGGCGTACTAGCGTTTTTTGTTGTGGTTTCGGTGTCGCTGGGCAGCGAAGAGTTGATTCAGGTAGATCTGCCAGCGGAAGAAACCGAAGAAACCCCAGTTGCCGACACCGTGCAAGATCCCTTCATCGTAGAAATAGATGCGTCTGGCCAGCAGCTGTTAAATGGTGCGCCGATTGCACCTGACCAGCTCACCGCCGAGATAGAAAACTATCTGGCCCGCACCGACAGCACTGTGTATCTGTTGCCTAGCCGTGAACTGCCCTATGAGCAGGTGATGCAGTTTTTAGGAGAAATGCGGTCGGTAGGGGGAGAGCGCGTCTCTTTGGCCTTAGATGAAGACACCTCAGAAGAGACGCCCGCACCGGCTAACTAACCCCGCATCGCTCGGCTCAATCGCTCCGATCAAAAGTCTCCAATTAAAAGTCCTCGCTTGCAAAACCTTTCACAAAGCCTTCATGCGTACCCGCCACCGCCGCCCGAGTCGAATTCCCGAAGTCAATTTGGTGCCGATGATGGACGTTTTGATGACGGTACTGATTTTCTTTGTCGTCATTTCGATGGGGCTGACTGGCGTGCAGATCAACGGTGTTATCTTGCCTCAATCGGTAGATGGCGCAGATCAAAAAATTATGGATGAGAGTGAAGAGGCTGAGCCGCTGGTTATTGGCCTTAACGACCAGCGAGAACTGATTCTCGACGGCGAAAAAACTGAATTGGGAGCTCTTTCTCCTCGCATCCGCGCCTATTTTCAAGAAAACCCCGACGGCAGCCTCATGCTCAAGGCCGACCGCGCTCTGCCTTATGACGACATCGCAGCGCTTCTGAGCGAGCTGAGAAAAATCGGCGGTCGCCGGGTGTCATTAGCGGTTGAGTAGCGGCCCTTTGTGAGGTTTTGCCTATGCCATTCACGTTCTAACAACAGAAATCCGAATAGCCTGGCTCTAGATCAGGCTTGACTCATCACTTTTCCTGAGTTAATATTTTCGGTATCTTTGGAGACCTTTCTGTCAGCAACAGGTCTATCTCTCGCTTATGAACGCTCAGCCCGCAGTTCTCTTCATCTCCAGCTTTGGCCTTAACGGGCTGCTGCTGCTGCGCGGGCGCGCATAATACTCATTTTTACACCCCTATATTTCCCTGAGATGCCTGCTGTAGCTCTGTCCTACGGCTAGCGGCAACGCTGCATAAAATCGCTACGCCCATCTCGGCATTTTTGATTTGAGTGGCTCCACTTTTGTGGCCTGTTTGCTTCTGTCCTTCTGCTTAGAGCAGCCTGCTTCGTCCTCATTTTTTTGACAACTTCTACCCTTTTTGCACTCTATTATGTTGACTCAACCTGCGACCAAATACACCGCCTTTATGCCAGTTGACTTACCAGATCGTACCTGGCCAAACAAAACAATCACCCAGCCCCCCATCTGGCTCAGTACCGATCTGCGCGATGGCAATCAGGCATTGATTGAGCCGATGGATATCGCTCGCAAGCTGCGCCTGTTTCGAACGCTCGTAGACATCGGCTTTAAAGAAATTGAGGTCGGTTTCCCGGCCGCTTCGCAAACAGAATTTGACTTTGTTCGTCATCTCATAGCGCAAAATCTCATTCCTGATGATGTCACCATTCAGGTGCTTACCCCCGCTAGAGACGCGCTGATTCGTCGCAGCTTTGAGGCATTGCGTGGTTCTAAACGGGCCATCGTGCATATGTACAATGCGACCGCGCCGGCCTTTCGTCAGGTTGTCTTTGGGCTAGACAAGCCGGGCACGGTTCGCTTAGCAACTCAAGCTGCTGCCCTGATGAAAGAACTGGCCGCTGCTCAACCTGAGACCGCCTGGAGATTTCAGTATTCGCCTGAAGTGTTTACGTCTACAGAGCTGTCGTTTGCTAAAGAGATTTGCAACGCGGTGCTGGCGGTCTGGCAGCCGACGCCAGCGGCTAAGGCAATTATTAATTTGCCTGCGAGCGTCGAAGTCTCTACGCCGAATATATTTGCTGACCAAGTAGAGTGGATGAGCCGCCATCTGGACTATCGCGCTGCGGTAGTGCTGTGTGTGCATCCGCATAATGATCGGGGCTGTAGCATTGCTGCCGCCGAGCTGGGGCAAATGGCCGGAGCTGAGCGGGTAGAGGGGTGTTTGTTTGGCAACGGTGAGCGGACGGGCAATGTCGATCTGGTCACGCTGGCGATGAATCTATACACGCAGGGGATCTCTCCTGGGCTTGATTTTTCGGGTATAGACGATATTGTGCGCGTAGCGGAAGACTGCACGCAGCTGCCGGTTCATCCGCGTCATCCTTACGCAGGTGAGCTAGTTTTTACTGCTTTCTCTGGCTCTCATCAAGACGCTATCAAGAAAGGATTTGCCGCCCGGCAGCCGCAAGACAGTTGGGCCGTGCCTTACTTGCCAATGGACCCGGCTGATGTGGGGCGCTCTTACGAATCTGTCGTTCGGGTGAATAGTCAATCTGGCAAAGGGGGTATTGCCTTTTTGCTAGAGCGAGACTATAGCATTGTGTTGCCCCGACGGCTACAGATAGAGTTTAGTCAGGTGGTGCAGCGGGCTGTTGATGCCAGCGGCAAGGAGATTTCTGCTCAGGCAATTTGGGAGATATTTAAGGCGGAGTATTCTCCGGAGACAGCACCACTGCGCTATCTGTCGCATCGATCTACTCAGCTAGACAAGCGCACCAAAGTTTCTGCTGACCTGACTTATGACAGTTTTAAGATTGGCATGTCAGGTGAGGGGAATGGGCCGATTGATGGTTTTGTTAATGCATTGAATGCTGGGGGTAGCTCGCAGGCGGCCACGCTTTTAGCAGAAAGGTTAGGCCAGATTCAGATTCGTCACTATGAGGAGCGATCGCTCGGCGGTGGCAGTGCTGGGCAGGCGATCGCCCTAGTTGAGATAGTCACCCAAAAAGGCAAGCAGCAGGAGAGCGGCTACGGCATTGGCCTTCACGAAAATATTGTCACGGCTTCTCTATTGGCTGTAATTAGTGCGCTTAACCGACTGTTTCATATGTATCCGCAAGAACAAAAAGATAGTCGGTTAGCTTTGCGTTAAGCGGAACTTGAAGAGGGGCGATCGCGTCATTAAATAGTCACTACCCGGTGTCTTACATGCTTGTCAAAGGCGATAAGCTCCCCCCTGCTTATCTGTAGCTCATGATACCTCTCTGCAAAAGATAGATAAGCGATAATACGAGCGTTACTTTCTTTGGGTTGTTCGCAGCCTGGCCGGTAAAGTAACGCCCTGTTCAAACTTGTACGGGCCACTCAGCTTTATGCATTTGTCAAACAGCGTACAGACTAGCTCAGGCTCACAAGAAAAACAGCGCAGCACAGCGAAGAGTCAATACTGGGTCTTTGGGCTCATTATGCTGATCGCTACATTCGTCTTGTTTTACGAACTAGGTGCCAGAACGCTAAACAACTGGGACGAAGCTATCTACGCTCAGGTTTCTAAAGAAATTGTAAATAGCGGGGACTGGCTAACTTTGCACTGGGGCTATGCGCCCTGGTATCACAAGCCGCCGCTGTTTATGTGGATGACGGCGCTGCTTTACCGGCTATTTGAAGTCAATGAGTTTTGGGCGCGAGCTGCGTCGGCACTGTCTGGCTTAGGCGTTGTCGGCGTTGCGTATTTAATTAGCCAGCGGCTGTATGGCAGGCTCACGGCTGTTTTCTCAGTGGGGGTGCTGCTGACTAACTTTTCCTTTGTGCATTACGCTCGCTTTGGTACGACAGATGTCACCCTGGCGCTGTTTATCTTCATCAGCATCTACGCTTATTTGCGAGCTGTCGCGGGGGCGCATCGTTGGTGGTATCTGGCCTGGTTTGCGATGGCCAGCGCGCTGATGACTAAGGGCGTGGCCGGGCTGATTGTCCCGATTGCGATCTTGACGGCGCTACTTGTAGACCGTCAGCTCTGGCCCACTTTGCGCTTGAAGACCTTCTGGCGAGGCAGTCTTGTGGCCGCGCTGATTGTGTTGCCGTGGCACGGTATTGCCCTTTACCAGCACGGTCAGGCATTTGTAGATCAGTACTTTTTGTACCATGTCGTAGAGCGCTCAACCAACGGTATCGAAGGCAATGAGGGCGGGCCTGCTTTCTACTTTTTAAAATTAGGGAAAAAGTTTTTTCCCTGGGTTTGGCTGCTGCCGATGGCGTTTGCCCTCCAGATAAAAGAGCAAATTCAAGAACAGATCAAGAAAAGTTCGAGCGCCTCATCGCTGGGGCAAAATCAGACTCCAGGTCAGAGTAGCCGTATTCTTCTGGTTCTGGTTTTGGTAGTGCTAGGCGGCTTTACCCTGGTAGGGACAAAGCTAGAGTGGTATGTCGTCCCCTGCTATCCGGTGTTTGCGATCTGGATAGGGCATTTGATTACGCAGGCGATCAGGTATCGCTATTCGGCCTCTTTTGTCAGCCTGCTGGTAGTCGCGGCGGCTGTCTGTGTGCTGGCTCCGCAGCGGGTAACTTTTCTCTCACCGCCAGCGCAGATGGCAGTAGCAGGCTTTGGATTAGTTGGGCTGACCGCCATATCCGGTTACTTTCTGCGATTTGCGAAAGGCTATCAGGCAGTCTCTTTGGTGCTCTGCGGCGTGCTAGTGCTGGCCGGGGTGAGAGAGATTAGAGGGCTGTATCTTGAGGTGCCTAGCCCGGTTGCGGCGCTGGCCGAAAGTGCGAGTCAGTCGGCTAATCCTAACAATGAGGAGCTGATCGTCGTCAGCCTGTCTGAAGATCTCTACATGCCGACAGCCCTGTTTTACAGCAATCGGCCTATTCGCTGGGTGAGATCGGTCAATGACCTGGAGACGGTTACAGAAGGAGAGGCCGTTTTAGCAGAAGAAGATATTGAGCTGCTCAGCCGTCAGTATGAGTTTCAGGTATTCTCTAAAGCTGACGACTTAGCCTATGGCAAAATTTCTAAACGGGGATAGCTTTTGAGATTGGCAGATTTTTTCGGGAATACGATGATTTCGCTGTGAATTTGTCTAAAGACGATTGTTTTTCTGCGGGGTGATGAGTTGTTTCACGCCGCAGTTTCTTCTATGAATCACCACTCTCATCTTCTACGCTAAGGATCGAGGATTAAATTAAAGAGCCAGAGTAGTTATCCATTGTGAGCTGGATCTGCCGTTATCATAGTGTCCTTTAAGATGCGTCAGATTCGCCCCTACTCATCAGCGATAGAACAGCAAATGTAGCAGTACTATGGGTCACTGAGCAAGAAGGATCGCCGCCGCTATGCCGCGATCAAAGCGGTCAAGCTAGGTCATGGCGGCATCAGCTATATTCATCGACTGCTAGGCTGTGGTCGTCCGAGCATTCGCTTGGGGATAGCAGAGATATCAGATCCTGAGGCCCTGAGCGAACCGGGGCAACGAGCGCCAGGAGCTGGACGGAAGAGCGCTTTCGAGACGATACCCGGTCTGGATAAGGCACTTTTACTGATAGACAGTTCTGGATGCCCAGTCGCTGCCGCAGTGACTGAGGTGACCACGCCCGGTAAGGAAGTTGTGCCGCCTAAAAACAGGGCTCCCATCACCGCCTCACCCAGCCCAGTTTTATCGGCCAGGCGATCCGCCACTTTTGTCATTTTGACGCCGACGACGCCAATGACAAAAACCGCAATGGCAAATAAACCTATGTTAACGATGAGCGAATCACTAGATGTTGGCATGTTGCTAGGGGCATGTTGTTAGGTCTGCGGCGGGCATTGGAATTTACTCGATTAGTTCGTCCAACAACTGCAAAAGATCGTCGTGATCTATTGGTTTGACCATATGCGCATCAAACCCAGCCTCAGTGGATTTGCGCCGATCTTCTGGCTGCCCCCAGCCGGTCAAAGCGATCAAAATCATATTCTGACCCCAAGGCTGCTCTCGAATGGCCCGCGCCGCCTCGTAGCCGTTCAGACCTGGCAGGCCAATATCGAGTAACACTACATCGGGTCGAGAATCGGCGGCAGCTTCTATCGCTGCCAACCCATCATGCGCAGTCTGCGTCTCGTCCCCAGTAATTTCAAATAGCATTGCTAGCGATAGCGCCGAATCTTCATTGTCATCGACAATTAAAATGCGCCGGGCACTCGTCTTAGTAGGCTTGCTGGCGGTAGACTCTAGTTGACCAGCGGGGGCAGCCGCGACAGGTAGCCGGATGACAAACTCACTGCCCTGACCTAGTCCTTCGCTAAAAGCGCTAACCGTACCGCCGTGCATTTCGACCAGTTGCTTAACTAAGGTGAGACCAATGCCCAGGCCACCTGTCTCTGAGGCCGCTTCGCCTCCAGAGGCTCGCTCCAGTGCCCCATGCACTTGAGTAAACAGGCCAAACACTTGAGGGAGCATCTCCGCCGAGATGCCGATGCCGGTGTCTTTAACTGATATGGCTACCTGCTGCTGCTGCTGCTCGGCGCTCACAACAATCTGCCCGGCAGGCTCGCTATACTTGCTGGCATTGTTCAACAGATTGCTAAATATCTGAACTAACCGCACCGGGTCAGCATGCAGATATACCGGCTGCGGCGGTATACCTACCGTCAGCTGATGCCGGGCTAACTCAATGCCGGGCCGACTGGTCTCGACGGCTTGCTCGATGATGGGTGCTAGCTCAATGCGCTCACGGCGAAGCGCCACCTTACCGTGACTGATCCGGCTGACATCTAGCAAATCGTCTACTAGTCTGACCATTTGGTTGAGCTGCCGCTCCATCATGGTGCGGACTCGCTCGGCTGCTTCGGTATCGTTACCGGCTAGCCGCATAATCTGTAGACCGTTGCGCATGGGGGCCAGTGGGTTGCGCAGTTCGTGAGCTAGCGTGGCTAAAAATTCGTCTTTTCGCCGACCCGCATCGGACAAGTCAGCCGCTAAGTGTCGCAGGTTCTCTTCTAGGTGCCGCCGTTCAGTGATGTCCTGGCTGATCATCGCAAAGCCTATGGGCCGATCTTTGTCATCGACCAGAACGGTGACGTTGGACACCATCCACAAGGTTTCTCCAGTCTCGAAATGACAAAAACGCAAGTCGGTTGTCCCCGTGCCGTTTTCTAATACAGCCGGTAAAAATTCGTTGGCAATCCGATCTCGATCTTCGGGAAAAAAGAGATCTTCGCCCAAGTTGATCTGGCGCGCTGCCGCCATACTGCCGATGCCAAGCTTTTCGAGCCCGGCTGGATTAATGTAAAACGGCACGCCCGACAAGTCACACATGGCGATAAATTCGGTGCTGTTGTCAGCTAGTCGCACAAAGTTCTGCCGATCTTCTTCGGCGCGCTTGAAGTCTTCAATATCGGTAGAGGTACCAAACCACTGCACAATTCGCCCAGCCTCGTTGCGCATAGGTAAGGCCCGCACTAAAAACCAGCGATATTCTTCTGTCTTTGACCGACAGCGATACTCAATTTCGTAGGGGTTACCCGTCCGTACGCAGTCATTCCACCGATCAATGGCACGCTGCTGGTCTTCCGGGTGAATGAAAATGCTCCACTGCTCGCCCATGCCTTCTTCTGAGGTGCAGCCAGTGTATTCGTACCAGCGGCGATTGTAATACTCATTCAAACCGTCTGGCCCGGTGACCCAAACGATTTGCGGCATCACATCGGCTAGCCGCCGAAATCGAGCTTCGCTCTCTCGTAGCTGATCTTCGGCTTCTCTCTGAGCGGTGATGTCAACAACGGCTCCCAATAACCGAACCGCCTGACCGGCCTTGTCGTGCTCAATCCGTCCGCGAGCGATAACCCAGCGAACTGCGCCCTCAGGTCTAGTAATGCGGTACTTGGTTTCGTAGTTTTCACCCGTTGTCAGCGATCGCTCAACTACTGCTATCAACCGCTCTCGGTCATCTGGATGGATAGCATTTCTGTAGACGTCTCTGGGAGCAGCAGCAGCAGCGGCGGGCGGTAGGCCGAACATCTTCGCCATTGAGATCGCTTTGAATAGTCCCAGTGGCAAGGTCTAGCTCCCAGGTGCCAATCTCACTAGCTGCTAATGTTGAGGCTAACCGCGAGCGGGCCTGTTGAATTTCTGCCTCTACTTGCTTGCGACGGGTGATGTCGTTCACAAGCCCGAGCATCCGCTCGTTTTGGCCATTCGCATTCTGTTGGACTTTTCCCTTTATCCACACCCATCGCTCTATGCCTTTTACTGTAAGAATCTGACATTCGCAGTCCCAGGAGGTGCCTTTCGCTATCGCTTGCTGGAATGTCTGATCTACCAAAGGGCGATCCGCCGGTAGAACATGTTCTAAAAACATGTCGTAGGTCCATTCAGGCAGCAGTGAGTCGTAGCCAAAAATTTGGTCGTGCCGTAGGTTACGATAGGCTGACCCGTCAATGAGATTTAAGTCCCACTGACCTGAGTCAGCAGCAGAGAGGGCTAGCTCTAAGCATTCTTGCTCGTTTCGCAATTGGTTTTCCTGCTGGCGGCGATCGCTCACATCTCTAAATACCAGCACGCAGCCTACAATCTCGCCTTTGCCCGAGCGAATTGGCGCAGCGCTGTCGTCAATCCGGCGTTCTGTGCCGTCTTTAGCAACTAAGAGAGTATGGTTTGCCAGGCCGATAATAGTGCCTTCTGTCAATGCTCTAATTGCAGGACTATTCACGGTTTGACGGGTGTCTTCACCGATGATGTGGAAGACAGTAGGTAGCGGTTGACCGGTTGCTTCGTTGAGAGGCCACCCAGTTAGTGACTCAGCGACAGCGTTCATATCGGTAACTCTGCCTTCGGCATCAGTCGTAATGACCGCGTCTCCGATGCTGTCAAGGGTGATCCGCAGTCGTTCGGCTTGCTCAGCGATCGCGGCGCTGTCTTTACTATGGGCTGACAGGTGCCGCCACATTAGAAAGATTAGAATACTGAGCAGCAGCAGGACGGAGAGACCGATTAAGAGGGCTGCTTGGTAGACCTGCTCGGATACTGTCTGCGATCGCGCTTCTCCCTAACTGAACTGAACTAGCTCGCCGCTATCGGCTGAATGGACGGCGCTATGGCTAAACTGGCTGCTGTGAGCGGGCGCAACGGCTGAGGTTAGCAGGGCGATCGCCGTCCCTATAGATCATTATAGTCAATAGCGACCAGCGGCGCTGCCTGACCTGCGGCATCACAGAATCATTTCGATGATGGGGCGGGTCAACAGAGCGATCGTTTGGATGCATACGTAGGTAATTGAGAAGATGAAGTAAAAACCGCTTGCGGCTCGCGCGTCTCAAAACATCTGCGCCCCACCGACACCGCTATGTTACCAGTCGGGTTGCCTTGCTAGCTAGCTTCGAAATCTAGTCCATACCTGCCTTCTCCTGGTCGTTATAAAGACAAAATCAGTCCAGCTCAGAGGGGATGTCGTCTCCCGCATAGCTGCGCCGAATTGGTTTGTTTAAGCTGTGCGAGCAATGCTGCCCCATGACTGTACGGAGTCTCTCTGTCACTGGTGCCGGACGTAGGCGACAAGTCTCTCTGGCACCTGATCGCCGTTAGCTATGAGGCGGTTGAGCATAATTGCCAGATCGGTGTCGGCAATGCACCATTCGCCAAATAAGTTATTGTTGCTCTCTAGCAGCGGCCCAACAGCGGCAAACAACTTTTCTACAGCGACCAGGGCAGCCTCAGACAAGGGCGTATCTACGGGTTCAAAGTAGATGACGTCAGTCGGACGTTCCGCTCGAATGGGCATCAAATCGCTGCGTAACCAGGCTTAAATTTCTCGCGCTTTGGCCTTTGCTTGGAGATCGGCTGGGTAGAGGCGAGCGTACTGCGGCGGTGGAAAGATTTATTCTAGATATTCTGAAATCACGGAGGATTCAGAGAGATGGAAAACGTCCTGTGTTAGTGTCGGCACGCGGCGCGAGGTAGAGATACGTAAGTAGTCGGGCCGGTAAGGAAACCCTGCCGACTATGGATGAGCTAGCCCAAAAAGGCCAGCATTCCCTGCCAGCCGAAGAAAGCGGCCATTCCTAGCACAATCGTCAGCAGCAGATTTTGCGTCAGCCCCCCGATAATGCCAGCGGCGATCGCCCCCACCAATCGCGCATTCATATAGCTCACCTGTAGCGTACCCTCACTGAGCAGCACCTCAGGCACCACAATCGCAGTGAGCACGACAGGCGGCACATAGCGCAGCGCATTCAGCAAGGCCGGGGGCAGCTTGATCCGGTTGCTAGCGCCAAACATGCTGTAGCGGATGGCAAACGTAACTAACGCCATACCAGAAATAAGTAGAAATTCGTTCATTAGGATAAGTCCACGGTAGAGGAGGATCTAAACACGGCTGAAGGTGCGTTCACTGAGAACACCGGCGGTGATACCAGCGATCGCTGCCGCCATCAGCCCCAACTTATTCGGCAAAGGATAGGCTACGACCGCGACCACGCCTGCTATGACTACAGCCACCCACATTGGCCTACTTCTGAGATAGGGAATCACCATGCCAATAAACGTGACCGACATGGCAAAATCGAGCCCCCAGCTGGTCGCATCCGGAATTAGCCGCCCAGCGGTAGCGCCCAGCAGCGTACAGAGCAGCCAATTGCTATACATCGCTAGCGCCGTCCCCAGATAGTACCAGTGCTTCAGCGGCGAGAAGTCGTCAGCCTCATAGCGGCGAATGGCAACAGCAAACACCTCATCAGTCAGCCAAAACGCCATCGGCACTTTCCAGCGCTGCGACAACCGTTTGACATGCGGCACCAGGCTGACGGCATAGAGCAAATGCCGCAAATTAACAACAACTGTCGTCAGCACGATCAGCAGCCATCCGGTCTTAGCTGCGATCATCCCCACCGCAATAAACTGAGCAGACCCGGCAAAAACCAGCGCCGACATTGCCAGCGTGCCGCCTACTGAGAGACCGCTGCTGACAGCGAGGGTGCCAAAGATAATGCCAAACGGAATCGCTCCGACCACTAGCGGAAAAATATCCCGTGCGCCTGCCCAGAACTCAGTGCGAGGAGAGGCCGGGCGAGATTGTGATAGATGAGACAGCGGCTGAGCTTTGGGCATGGGTCTTCTCACAGGAGGCTTCTCTACGAACACCGCTAGCTTAGCCAAAGGGTAGCGCTAGATCTTGTACGTTTTTGCAGCCCCGCGCATATTGACCGGGCGTGACGCCTACCATTTTTTTGAAATGGCGATGCAGATGACTCTGATCGGTGAAGCCTGTTTCTAGGGCTGTGTGGGTGATTGACCATCCGGCTACCAAAAGCTGTTTGGCCTGATTTACTCTCACCTGATTGAGATAGGCGTGAGGCGGCAGCCCAACCTGCTTGCGAAAGGCTCTCAGCAGCCGTAGCGGACTTAAATTCACCAGCGCTGCTAACTCGTTGAGTGAGGGATTATCAGTATGGTGGGCGATCAGATATTCGCGTACTTGCTGAACGGCGCGGGGCTCTTTGCCAACAGATCTGACTGCGGGGCGATCGCTCGCATAGTTGCTCACCAAATGAGTCATCCCCCAGAGAAAGTAAGACTCTCTCTCTAAGGGCGAAGGAGAGATTTCTAACGTGCGGTGAAGGTTGACAAACTGTCGATTGAGCCGCGCATCGTGAATCACAGGCGATGAGAAGTAGGGAATATCGCTCGGACGCTCGGCCAGTTCTACCGCCGCCTGCTGCAGCCAATCGACAGCGGGCAGCAGCGTGCGATAGGTCCATCCGGTTTCTAGCACGGCTTGCCCAGTATGCACCTCACCCGGATGCATAACTACTACACTCCCGGCTGGCGCGATGTAGGTCGCTCCTCGGTATTCAAATTCCATTGCTCCGGCTTCTACAATGGCAATGCCAAATCCCTCATGCGCATGGCGCGAAAAAGCATAGGTGATGTAGGTGGCGTGCAGCATTTCCAAATTACGCAGCACCGGGTCGCGCCAAAAGTGGGTGTGCTCTTGAGGGGCGGGCAGGCGGTTCATGGGTCTGGCAAAACTATTTAGGGCTTGCTGAAAAAGTATAGACCGTAGTGATTTCAGTCCATTTGGTACTTCATTCACCACTACAACGAATCCTTTGTACTAAAATCCGGCTCTGAAATGCGGTTTAGGCCAAATCCAAAAACGGCAGAATGGGGCCTTCAAGCATTCATATTTCTGCTTGAACAAGAATGACTTTCATAATGAGAATTGCTGGCAATAAACTGGTTAAAACCACCTTAAAACGTCCGACCCATGCTCATAAGTCAGAATATGGTAGCACTTAGAGACCTTGCCTCGAAAGGGCTTTCGGAAGGAAGCGGGTAACGCGATTCGAACGCGCGACATTTTGCTTGGGAAGCAAACGCTCTACCACTGAGCTATACCCGCAGGGCTTTAATTATGCCTGCCTGCTTCGAGATTGTCTATAGGTACAGCGTAAACATTCACCTGAGTTGATCAGGCCAGTCAGCTTATTCCTCGTCGGCTGCTTGGTCACTGCTTTCGATCTCAAAAGATCTAGCCATAATCTCCCCATTTTTATACACAGCGACGTCTTTGTCAGGAAATTCGTATAGGCCGCGATCGCCCGCATCAACGTGCAGCAATACCCACAGCTTGTCGCCCACAGCAGGCGCTTCCCACAGGTCAACGACAATATCTTCGCTATCGCCCGAATCTACGCGGGCCTGGCCAATGCTCTCAGGCGTTTGCATACTGCCATCCGCCTGACTCTTATGTACCGAGACCCAGCCATCTCGCGAAGTAGCAACCGTTTTGACAATAATTTGACCGGCAGTCGCTTGATCTTCTACAACGAGCTTGACATTCTTTTGCTCAGCGCCTTCAATTTCTTTCCTGGCCGCCTCATCTGGGCCAGTAGCTTCCTCTGCATCGCCATCAGTAGCGCCGCTGTTATCAGTGGCTGCCTCCGTATCGGCAGCGCTAGCGGCTTTGGCCTCGGCAACGTCGGACTGAGTGTCTGATTGATCCTTTGATGAAAGGGTGGGCACTTTGGCCCCGTAACAGCCCAGGAGGAAAGACAGGCTAAATAGAACAGACAGATATTTCATGGGGGTTCTGCGGCCAAATTCAGACGCAATTGTATGACACATTTTGCGCTTACAGAGCCAGTCTCAGACAATGAACGAACTGGCTTGAGCTTTTATTTTAGAAGTTACGATGCTCCCTGGCAAAATGCTAGGGAGCTAACACCCCGAACTCGCTAGTGTCTATGCTGACTGCGGTCAGCTTTTGGGTCACTGGCATGCTGGCTTACAACCTCTATCGGTATGTGGCAGTATGTAGTATTTCGCGGCAAAGTCAGCGGCGCTAAATAGGGTGCGTAGTCATGGACAGACGGATTCACAAGACGATCAGCTTTTTGGGGGCGGTAGCGCTAGTCGCTGTCGCCGTTGGGCTGATCAATCACTATGGCATTGCGCAACTGCGGGCCAGCGTGGAGCAAATGGGGCTGTGGGCACCGCTTGGGCTGTTTGTACTGCGTTTTACCAGCGTGGTGATTCCGGCGCTGCCCGGCACTGCCTACTCAATTTTGGCGGGAAGCCTGCTGGGTTTTGGCGAAGGGCTGGTAGTGGTCTGCCTGTCAGATTTTTTGTCTTGTACGCTGAGCTTTTGGCTATCGCGGCAGTTTGGGCGGCAACTGGTTAAAAAGCTGGTGGGGGAGCGCTTTATTGGCCGGGTTGACCGCTTTAGCCAGCGGCATCTGGAGCGCAACTTTTTCTTGATGACGGCTTGCCTAATGACTGGTTTTTTTGACTTTGTCGCTTATGGGATTGGGCTAGCTCGGTCTCCCTGGCAGAAATTTCTGCCCGCGCTCGTCCTCAGTATTGCGCTCTCTAACCCACCGATTGTGGCGTTGGGGGCTGGGCTGTTTGCTCAAGGAAAGCTGCTGCTGGTCTTTGCCCTGCTGGGCGCATTCGGTCTGGCGCTGATTGCTGAGCTGGTGCAGCGGTGGATGAGGCAGACGAATGTGAAGTGACCTTTATAAAGTGACCTTGGCGCAATTACAGCTTTGCTTTGTAACTGAGCACGCGGAGGACAGTGAATATTCGCTCGTGACGCGCTCTAGCGATGGGCAACTGATGTTTTTGGCGAATATGCTCTCGAAAATGAAGCAGAGCACGCCGCTGGGCAGTCGGATTGCGGAGGTGCATAACGGGTCTTCGCTATTTACCAGGGATGCGGGGCAAGAGGAGAGCAATATTCGACGATGGATTATTGAGAATGACTGGCTAGAGGCGATTGTGGCGCTGCCGCTGAATATGTTTTACAACACGGGGATTGCGACTTACATTTGGGTGCTGAGTAATCGCAAGCCTGAGCATCGGGCGAGGTTAGCATAAAGTTGAATTGTTTTAGGCTATTGCGAGGATTTCTAGATATCAAATGACAGCAGAAAATACTTTTATGTTTATTGATGAAACAGGTGTTGATAGAGAATCTAAGATACTCGCTATTGCTTGTGTCATAACGAAAGAAGCAAGGCATTTAAGAGACAAGCTAAATCAACTCAGAAATGAAATAGTGAAAGATAGACTCCTTAAGGATATCTCAGACCTTGCACCATTCTCAATAAGGGTTGCGCAAAGAGCCAAAATCTGAAAAAAAGGGCGTAGTAAAACTTAGAAGACGGTCATAGTAACCATGCTTCAGCACGCCCAAGGACTAGTTTATAGCCTGATTAGCCTGATGCCCAGCGTCTATCAAAAAGCGAGTCTCAAAGCCATTTTAGGCTTGTTTCTAGACGCGCAAGGTCATGCGCTACCGGAACATACGCAAATCAAGTCAGCCAGCTCACTGAGCCGCTTTCTAAATCACTACCGTTGGTCAACTCGGCAAGTGATCCGCACCACCCGCGCCGCTATCTTGGCACAACTGGCGACACATCCAGTGCCAGCGGGTATTCCAGTGCGGTTATTGATAGATTTAAGCACGCTGAAGAAGACCGGCAAATTCTGGCATTTGAGCACGCCTACCGAGGACATGGATGCGCCTGAACCCTGGGTGCGAATGCTCAATGGCAAGCGTGGACTGCATCTGGTCGTCCTCTACATCGTGATTGGCCAACGGCGCATACCGTGGAGCTTCCGCGTCTGGCGAGGGAAAGGGCAACCGAGCCCGAATCAGTTAGCCGCGAGTTGTTGGACAGCATCCCCAAATCTCTGGTCAAAGGCAGAACGGTGATTGCCTGGGCAGACACCGAATTTGGCACCATCGAATTTCTCAATGCCGTCCGTCAGCGAAAATGGAGAGCCGTCGTCGGCGTCAAAAACAGTCGGCTATTACAGGATGGGCGGAAGCTAAAAGACCTTCCAGGCAAGGCAAAGCGCGGCCTACAGGTCTACCTCAAAGATATCGACTATCCCCTCACCGTCTCTTGGTTTTGGCTCAAACGGGCGGACAATAAACGAGAGTTGCGCTTTGTCGCTTCGACTCATCCTTATTCTGGCGTTTATCTTGTCCGCTTAGGCCGCAGATGCTGGGCGATTGAGGGCTTTTTCAAAACCGCTAAGCATCAGTTTGGCCTACATTGCTTTGGCCAAAGCACTAAAATCGGTGTGTATCGTTGGCTCGTACTGTCGCTGTTGGCGAAGCCTGCCGCAGGCTTATGCTTATCTGCTCGCACATTGGGTTGACCTCTGGAGAAACTGTTACCCTCTGTGCTCTGGTCTCAGATGCTCAGGCAAATCAGGCGCAATGCTGATATTGCCGCCCATTATGGCTTCGAAATTATCATCAAATCTTTGCCTGACAGGGCTTATCGAGATTGGTGCAAGATATGAGTTAATTGAAATTAGCTTCAATGATAATTGCTTTCCCTTTTTCTAAATCTGCTCTTTTTATACCCGCGTCTACAAAGCTAACTTCATCAGAGTAGTTTTCCTGATATCTTTTTCGACTCCCGTACTGTTCGTAGCCCATATATAACTTTGATTCATGCCCAATCTGCGCTCCGATGAAGCTAGAGTTTCTCAAGTTAACGTCTTCGAAAGTGACACCGCTGAGAGCTGCTTTCTCAAAGCTTGTCCCCTGATAGCTACCTTTCTTGAATAAGGCGTTGACAAGATTCGCTTTCGTAAACTTTGCATCCTTAAAATCTGTGTCCCTTACTTCGCTCTTTCCCGTAAAGTATGCAAACTTTGGTGCTCTTATCTCGCCCCCTATACTACTCTCAGTCCAGTTGGTTTTAATAAACTTACATCCACAAATTTTCGTCCCTCCAGAAAATTGCGTCTTTGTTAGATCTGCCCCTGTAAGATCGGTGTCTTTAAAGGTAGTGCTTACAAATACGGAGTTATTAAAGCGGGTTTTTCTAAAAGTAGAGTGCTTAAACTCTACCTTCTCAAAAATAGCTTCCCTAAAATCATCGTCTCGAAAGCTCGTGTACTTTTCTCCTGATTGAGTTCCGAATATACAATCTTTGAAATGAGCCTTGTAAAAGTTTACGTTTTCGTAGTTGCCTTCAAAAGCAATTCCTTCTAAAAGCGTCTTACTTAGGTCGAGAAAATACGAGCTACTATCGCTAAGATTTCGTCTGCCTATTGCGGATACTGCTACTTGCACATCAACTGAGTGATTGGGAACGTAACCCTCATTTAGGGCTCCTATGAAGTACTCATATTCGCCAGCACACATATCTTCGTAATTTCCGTAATGCCCACCGAAGCGTTCCTCTTCCTCTTGTTCATGATGATCTCTAGCAGATGAAAATTCCTCATATTGATGCAGGTCTTGTTGCTTTGTATCAGAGACTTGTTCGCGCACTACAGATGTTTTTGTCCTAATGAATGCAGCTAACACCTGCATAACAGGGTAGTGGTCTTTTCTGGAATCCATAGCAATACGCTCTAAAGCATATATTCCGCCAAGACGAATATGAACGTTTTCTTCGTGGCCTAGCATCTCTACTGCTTTTGAAAAGCGTTCTGCAATTTGCTTCTCTTCAGTGGCTCGCAGGTTCTCCACGCTAACAAAGGCAGTAACAAAAACTAAAAGTCCGCCTATCGCTTTGACTATAACGTCACGCGCAGCTGTCTCCGCCTGCATTCGGTCTGTCGGAGAAGACATCGAACTTACCTGTACTTTTGGCACAAACCAGATAACTGAGCCCAATAAGCCGAGAATTAGAATAGCGCCCAAAAAGCGAATCAGGGAATTCGACCAAAAACTCAGTCTTCTATTCATACGAAGAACTTGTCCTTGAAGATAGTACTGCTCAATCCTGGAACGCTCCTCAAATATCTAGCCGCTGATAGACCTTGGGCAGATTGCGCAACTGATAGTCAGGGTTAAAGCACTCGGCAATCTCTTCAGCAGAGAGTTGGGCGGTGACCTCAGGATCGGCTTCTATTAGCTTTTGAAAATTACCGCTAGGTGTGTTCCAGGCTTGATGCGCGTTGGACTGCACAATTTGGTAGGCGTCTTCGCGGCTGACGCCTTTGTCAACCAGGGTGAGCAGCACGCGCTGGCTGAAGACCACGCCGCCGTAGCGGTTCATGTTGCGCTGCATGTTTTCGGGGTAGACCAGCAGATTTTTGATGAGCTTAGTGGCTTCTACCAGCATGAAGTGGGTGAGGATGCAGCTATCGGGGAAGATCACTCGCTCAACGGAGCTGTGAGAGATGTCGCGCTCGTGCCATAGGGCAACGTTTTCTAGAGCAGCGATCGCATTTCCCCGCAAAATTCGCGCCATGCCAGTCAGCCGCTCCGACTTAATCGGATTGCGCTTGTGGGGCATTGCTGAAGATCCCTTTTGCCCCTTAGCAAAAAATTCTTCAACTTCGAGCACGTCAGTACGCTGCAAATTACGAATTTCGACGGCGAAGCGCTCAAGCGATGCGCCGACGCCTGCTAGCGTCATGATAAATTCGGCATGGACATCGCGAGAAATGACTTGAGTAGAAGCGGTATCAGGCTTCAGCCCAAGTAGCTGACAGGTAATTTCTTCAACTTCCGGGTCGATATTAGCGTAGGTACCCACTGCGCCGGAGATTTGGCCAACGGCAATCTCATCTTCAATGCGTCTGAGGCGCTCGCGGTGGCGCTGCATTTCGGCTAGCCAGCCCGCTAGCTTAAAGCCAAAGGTGATGGGCTCGGCGTGAATGCCGTGCGATCGCCCAATCATCACCGTATCCCGATGCTCCTGCGCCTTATAGCGAATCGCTTGAATCAGATTTTCGACATGGGTAAGAATGAGCCGGTGGCTAGCGACGATCTGTAGCGACAGCGCCGTATCGAGCACATCAGAGCTGGTCATCCCCAGATGAATATAGCGGCCCGCATCGCCGACATACTCATTTACATTAGTGAGAAAGGCGATCACATCATGCCGCACTTCGGCTTCGATTTCGAGAATACGCGCCACCTCGAAATCGGCCTTTTCTTTGATAGTCTCTACCGCTTCGGCCGGGATGCGCCCTAGTTGGGCCTGCGCTTCGCAGACGGCTATTTCTACCTGTAACCAAGTTTCAAACTTATATTGGTCTGTCCATAGTTCGCCCATCTCGGGCAGCGTGTAGCGTTCTATCAAGGAGTGCACTGGGCCTAAAGCAACCGGCTCATTCTATCGGGTTATCGCACCGGCCTCTCACCCTATCTTGAATCTGAGTGCCTAACTTTAAACACCAGAGCAAGTTGAGCAGCGCTCTTATAAGATGCGTACGGTAGCCGGCTGCGATCCTGAAGACTGAGAAAATGACTGCAGTAGCGCCCAGGATAGCCTAACAGCGGCAGCCACTAAGCCAGCAATAATCCCCACCGTAATCATGGCATGCGGCACATGGAGAAATGCCAGGGCAATACCCAGAATGATGAGAGAGAGAATGCTCTTGTTCATGGATCGTTCCGCCAGGAATGACTGTATGGGTTTTACGTAGGTGCTGACGCTTGACGATATCGTCACCTTTTCCCATATCTCAATGGTAGCGATGGCCCCCTTTACCCAGACCCAAACCGGCTAAACCTTAGCAACGCTTAATGTCTGCGGCGAGACTGTAACAATTGCCCTATCTACTATCTACTAAATATCTTCAGGTTCCATACCCGATACTACCGGAGCGGTATTGCTAAGCTTCAGCTCAGGGTGATCGCCTTCAGTTTGGCGGCAGTTCCACTCATTTTTGAAAAGTAAAACCGGGCGACCATAGCTGTCTTTTACCGTCGCCGTGTTGAAGATACGTCCTGCTTTTTTCAGAGCGGGCCAGCCGCCCGTTACCCAGCGAGCCACGCTATAGCCGATAGGCTCTAGCAAGGTATCTACGCCATATTCATTTTTCAGGCGATACTGCACAACTTCAAACTGGAGCTGACCGACAGCAGCCAGGATCGGATCGCGGCGAGATTCATCAGCAGAATACATAATCTGCACTGCGCCTTCTTCTCGCAGCTCAGAAACGCCTTTGCGAAACTGCTTAAACTTAGAGGGATTAGGGTTTTTCAGGTAGGCAAACATCTCCGGCGAGAAAAAGGGAATGCCTTCGTACTCCAGTTTTTCGCCCTGATAAATGGTGTCACCAATAGCAAACACGCCCGGATTATTCAAGCCAATGACATCGCCCGGATAGGCCACTTCTAGCGATTCGCGGCCCTGGCCAAAGAGCTTTTGGGGGTGGGAGAGGCGCACGCTTTTACCGGTGCGGGCGTGGCTGACGACCATGTCTTTTTCAAATTTGCCAGAGCAGACGCGGATGAAAGCAACGCGATCGCGGTGCCGAGGGTCCATATTTGCCTGCAGCTTAAAGATAAAGCCAGAGAAATCTTCCTGCGTCGGCTGTACCAGGCCAAGCGTACTTTCATGCGGCCCTGGCTTCAGCGCGTAGTCTAAAAAAGCATCTAAAAACAGTTCCACGCCAAAGTTAGTCATGGCGCTGCCGAAAAAGACAGGCGTCATCTGACCGGCATGTACCATCTCTAAGTCTAGTTCGGGGCCAATCTCATCGAGCATTTCCAGCTCTTCTTTAAACTGGTAGTACAGCTCCTGCCCAATCAATTCTTCAATTCGGGGGTCACCCAGCTCAATCACCGTGTCTTTCGCTTCTTTGCTGCCGTGTGCTGTCCGCTCAAACAGGTGAAACTGCTGCTGGCGACGGTCAAAAACGCCTTTGAAGCGATCGCCCGTCCCAATCGGCCAATTCACCGCGTAGGTACTCAGCCCTAGCTCCTGCTCAATTTCATCGAGCAGCTCAATCGGGTCACGTCCGGGCCGGTCTAACTTATTAAAAAAAGTAAAGATCGGCATGTCGCGCATCCGGCACACCTCAAACAGCTTGCGGGTCTGCGGTTCTAAGCCTTTAGCCGCGTCTTCTAGCATCACCGCATTGTCAGCAGCGGCCAGCGTCCGGTAGGTATCTTCACTAAAGTCCTGGTGACCGGGCGTATCCAGCAGATTGATCCAGTAGTCGCTATAGCTAAACTGCAGCACCGTTGACGTAATTGAGATGCCCCGCTGCTGCTCCAAGTCCATCCAGTCAGAAACTGCGTGACGCTGTGCCCGCCGGGCCTTGACCGAACCCGCCTCATGAATAGCGCCGCCATAGAGCAGCAGCTTTTCGGTCAGCGTCGTTTTACCGGCATCAGGGTGAGAAATAATGGCGAAATTGCGGCGATGCTCGACCGCTTCGGCAATTTCGCTACTGGGCACAAGAGTGGAGGTCATCGGCGATTAGTGGCTTTGCTTAACCAATTGTAGTGCTTTGTGCGAGGTCATCGCTTAACGGTGAAAGGGAGTGGCTTCACCCATACGCTACAAACGAGGCGGGCCACAAAAGCGGTGAACCGCTACGACTTTTCAGAGTTCTGCCCAGATTTGCTGTTTAGCTTGTCCATCAGACTAAACAGTAAGCTTGGCACAGCAATGACGGCCAGTAGGCCAAGTGCATAGACCGCAAATTCAGAGGCTGTGGCCAGATGGATATAGTCAGAGAGGGTGGTATATGCCAACATCAAGTTTTTTGGGTAGGGGGAATCGCTTATGGAGGTGATAGCACGCTCTACTATAGTTTTGCGCTACCTATAGGGAGATTTGCGGCGTAAGAGACTGCTTGATCATCTACTCAGCTCCTAGCTCAGAGGACGGCAACCAATAGACTGACGGCAATCAGTCCAGCTAGGGCTATCCACAGGCGGTACTTACGCCACCAGGGAATGCGGTACACCGCCTTGGGATCGGGCTCTGACACTGCGCTGAGAGGCTGATAGAGTGTGCAAGTCATCGCGTCAGGTCGCTTAGAAAAATTGCAGCTATCGTCTGCATCGTAAAGGCAGGTAGCGCACAGGGGCGTATTGCTCTCGGCCCGGTATAGCGTCATGCCGGGGTGGCCGTGGGCTTTGAGCTTGAGCTTGCAGTAGGGGCAACTCAGAGCAGTTTCGGGAATGGAGCGATCGCATCTCGGGCAAACAGGCATGTGGGTGGGTGGCCTCTGTTCGAATCAGACAAGGGGGCGCTTAAATCAGCAGATACATTTTCTGCTGTTAAAAGCATAGCCAAAGCGTAAGAGCTTAGATAGGCATTGCTTAGATAGGCATGAGCACTGCCCTGACTGACGATCAGAGTAGAGTCTGCTATCTCATACGGTAAACCGTCCGCTGAGCAGAAAATAGTTTGTCAAAATGAGATAGTAACTGCGACCTCTGCGCTTGAACGGAAACTACTATGGACACTTCTAATCTACTCAGACAGCTATTGATGCTTGGTATCGGCACGACCTCCCTGGTCGCTGAACGGGTCAAGCAAATGAGTGAAGATCTTGTTCGCGAAGGTAAGTTAGATCCTGAGCAGGCCAAAGGATTTGTCGATGATTTTATGGCTCAGTTTAATATTGACCAAAGCACGCTAGAGCAGCAAATGCGGCGGCAGGTGCGCAATATTATGCAAGATTTGGGCGTGCCCCGCCAGGCAGAAATGGATGAGCTGCGCGGGCGGCTAGATCGGCTAGAGCGGCAGCTACGCGATATGGAAAATAAGCAGTGGCGCTAGAAAACGGCTAGCTTTAAGTGAGTAGGCGCTAAATTTGACCCTAAAGCGTCGTACACTGGGGCCGTGAATTTGGAACGGTCTGGAAAAATACATTCCTTAAGACAATGAGAGAAATATTAATTAGCTTTGGCGTACTGGTGGTGTGCTGTACTGTGCTACTGGTGGCTCAGTTCACAGGCGGCAGCAGTGCAGAGGCGATCGCTTCTGGCGTCTCCGACATTCCGGCAATGGCTTCGGAAGCGGGCACTTTAGTTGCCCAAAATGCAAATGATTTGATGGGAGATGATATGTCAGGTGAAGCAGCGGCGGATAGCAATGTAGTAACGACTGACTCGGGCTTACAGTACGAAGTTATCACTGAAGGCGATGGCGCAACGCCACAGCCAGGTCAGCGGGTGTTTGTCCACTACGTTGGTACCCTGGAAGATGGCACCAAGTTTGATAGCTCGCGCGATCGCGGTCGTCCGTTTGATTTCACTATTGGCCAAGGTCAGGTGATTAAAGGCTGGGATGAAGGTGTCGGGATGATGCAGGTAGGCGATCGCCGCAAACTGATTATCCCTCCCGACCTGGGCTACGGCGCACGCGGCGCAGGCGGTGTCATCCCTCCTAACGCTACGCTGATCTTTGATGTAGAGCTACTGCGCATCGGTAGCTAGCTAGCCAGCCAAAACAACCTATAGCAGACAAGCCTTCACAGGGTTAGAGCAGCTTCTAATCGGTGAAGGCTTTCTAACGGCACTATGATCTGTGTCCGGTATAAGATTAAGTACCAATATGTTTAGGGCTTGCTGAAAAAGTCTAAACCCTTCGTATACATAAGCTTCAGCCGAAATATTCACAAACAAGTGCAAGGGTAATCAACGAGTTTTGGCGGTTTCAGCCGATTTTACCTTGTACTTGCCTAAGCGTAAAACCTGAAAGCGGCAACGAGATTACAAGGGTTTCAGCCGATAAATGGCCTAATCTGACTTTTTCAGCAAGCCCTGTTTAGGATATAAAAATACAAAGGGTATTACAAAGGGTAGCCAAATCTAATCTACTTGTCCCTTCGGATTCTTCATTTCTCTATGTCTATACCCACCTACGATGAACTGATGCTGCCCCTGCTTAAAATAGCCGCAGAAGACGGCAACGAGCACGCTGTGGGAGAATTACGTGACCGCGTTGCCCAAAAGCTCCAGCTTACCCCAGAACAGAGAGCCATCAGACTCCCGAGCGGACGCCAAGCAACCTACGACAACCGCACAGGTTGGGCGACGACCTATCTCCGGAAAGCCAACCTTTTAGAAAGCACTCGCAGAGGCTACGTCAGAATTACCGAACGAGGCAAAGCAGTCATTGCAGACGACCCGCCTGCTCTTGATAATGCCTACCTGCTGCGTTTTGAAGAATACCAAGAATTTAGTGATCGTGCAGCACCTAACAACGTAGAGAAACAGGTTTCTGATACTAGCAGTAACCCGAACGAAAGTACCCCCGATGAAAAGATTCGAGAAGCTCATGCCACTATCGAGGCAAATTTAAGGGATAACCTTCTCGATAAAATGCAGCAGGTTGATCCCAGCGCCTTTGAATGGTTAGTTCTACAGCTACTCCATGCGATGGGCTACGGCGGTAGCATTCAAGACGTGGAAGGTGTACCTCGCGGTCCGGACGGTGGCATAGATGGGCTAATTAAAGAGGATCAGCTCGGCTTAGACACCATATACATTCAGGCAAAATGCTGGAATAGTAACACCGTCGGACGAGAGAAAATTCAAGCCTTTCAGGGCGCGCTCGCTGGCATTGGTGCGCGTAAAGGTGTCTTTATCACAACGTCTACTTTTACCCACAACGCTATCAGATACGTCGAGAGACTAAGGGATAGCAAAATTGTATTAATTGACGGACAGAAATTGGCTCAGTTAATGATCGAACACGGCGTAGGCGTGAGTGTTCAAGAAACTTTTCATATCAAGCGCATCGACGCAGACTTCTTTACTGAAGCTGAACTATAAAGCGAGCAGGGACTTATTAAACGACTTGCCCTAGAGAAATCTGTAAAGTCTAGGGCAAACTTGTATAATTTGAGCAGCCTTGATTTTCTAGGTAGTCAACTATGACAGCGACTAACCGGCGAGCACAGCTTAGCCAGAAGCTTGACCAACTTCCACCAGAAATCTTGGCAGTAGTCATTGAGTTTGTCGATTTTCTGCTGCGTCGCTACGAGAAGCCGTTATCGCCTCCCCTCAAAGACAGTCCTAATACAAACTTGTCCGACTTAAGCAGCGGTTCGTTAGCTATTCAATCTAAAGATGCTGACATTCGGCCACCTATTGATGATCACCCCTTGCTAGATATCACTGAGACCTGGGAAGGTAGCGATTTTGAAGAGTGCCTTCAAACAGTCTACGACACCCGTTCTCAAATTGAGGCGTAGCGTTTGTACCTAATTGATACTAACCACTTGAGCCGTCTGCTTTTAGATGACGCGACTATACGACAGCACATTGCCGACATTGGCGAGGAGAACGTAGCTATTAGCGTCATCACCCAGGGCGAAATATTTTACATGGCCTACAACTCCGAGCAGCAGGAACAAAATCTGCGTATCGCTCAACGCTATCTAAACGCTCTATATGTCTATCGCCTTAATAGCCAGATTGCCAAGCTGTACGGACAGCTCAAGGCAGAGTTAATTCACTACTATGGCCCTAAGCGACGTAAAACTAAAATTGAAGATATCGGTATCAGCGATCATGATCTTTGGATTGCCTGCACCGCCATTCATTACGAACTATCTATCGTTTCTACAGATAGAGACTTTTTGCGTATACAAGCCGTGATGAAGTTTCCACTGGCATCTTGGGTGTAGCCGAACCATTCATATTGTGACTCTTCACTCTCGCTACAATTTAGTAGTTAGCTACGCGAGCCCTCACTATGCCACGGATTGTCCTAATTGCAGGGTTTGAAGCCTTTAATACGCGGCTGTATCAGCAGGCGGCAGATCTAGCTCAGGCGCGTTGCCCAGATTTGGATATTCGGGTGTTTTGCGATCGCGATCTCATCGCCCAACCCGACGCCATTGCTGCTGCGCTGGAGAATGCAGATGGTTTCTTTGCCAGCCTGATTTTTGACTATGATCAGGTGCTGTGGCTGCGCGATCGCGTTCAGCAAATCCCCATTCGTCTGGTATTTGAGTCAGCGCTGGAGCTAATGGCGCTAACTCAGCTAGGCAAATTTGCCATTGGCGAAAAGCCCAAAGGGATGCCCAAGCCGGTGCAGTTCATTCTGAGCAAATTCGGCAGCGGCAAAGAGGAAGACAAGCTAGCAGGCTACATCAGCTTTCTGAAAGTTGGCCCCAAACTGTTGAAGTACATTCCTGCGCGCAAAGTGCAGGACTTGCGCAACTGGCTCATTATTTACGGCTACTGGAATGCAGGCGGCGCAGAGAATGTAGCGGCTATGCTCTGGGTGCTAGCAGAGAACTACTTAGATCTGCCGGTAGGAGAGATTCCGCCAGCTATAGAAACGCCCAACATTGGTCTGTTGCATCCTGAGTATGATGGCTATTTTGAATCACCAAAAGCGTATACGAAATGGTATGCCGAAACTCATGAAGACAAGGGGCTGCCAACAGTTGGAATTCTGCTGTACCGCAAGCATGTGATTACAAAACAGCCCTATGTTCTCCAGCTTATTCGTTACTTTGAGCAGGCCGGGCTGAGGCCGCTGCCAATTTTCATCAACGGGGTTGAAGGTCACGTTGCCGTTCGAGATCTGATGACTAGCGCCTACGAACAGACCCAGCGGGCTTTAGGAAATACAGAGTACCCGTCTCTCTCAAAAGAGGCGGTACAGGTAGACGCGATTGTTTCTACCATCGGGTTTCCGCTCGTAGGCGGGCCAGCGGGCTCTATGGAAGCCGGGCGGCAGGTAGCCGTTGCCAAAAAGATTCTGGGCGCGAAAAATGTACCCTACTTTGTCTCTGCGCCACTGCTGATTCAAGATATTGCGTCTTGGACGCGGCAGGGCATTGGGGGATTGCAGAGTGTGGTGCTCTATTCGCTGCCTGAGCTAGACGGGGCAATTGACCCAGTGCCTTTGGGCGGATTGGTGGGCGATCAGATCTATCTGGTGCCGGAGCGGATGCGGCGGCTGACGGGCAGGGTGAAGCGATGGATTGCGTTGAGGCGGAAGGAGAAGCGCGATCGCAAACTCGCCATCATTGTCTACGGCTTTCCGCCTGGCTACGGAGCTACCGGAACCGCCGCTCTGCTCAACGTACCGAGATCCCTCTTGGCTCTGTTGCAAGCTCTCAAAGATCAGGGCTATCAGGTTGGAGAGCTCCCTGAAAACGGTGAGACCTTGATCGATTGGGTCAAAGACGCTGATGACGAAGGGCTATGGTCTGCCCGAAAGCGAAAAGCAGAAGACTCAGGCGCTGATATTCCAGCGGCGGTCAGCGCCCAGACTTTAGAAACATGGTTGGGATATCTCCAAACCTCCAAAATCAAAAAGCAGTGGCAGTCTCTCACCCAAACGGGAATCAAAACACTGGGTGAAGATTTCTTAATCGGCGGCATTCGTCTTGGCAACGTATGGATTGGAGTGCAGCCACCGCTAGGCATTGCCGGCGACCCAATGCGGCTAATGTTTGAGCGAGATCTAACCCCTCATCCGCAGTACGCGGCCTTTTATACCTGGTTAGAAAAAGACTTTCAGGCTGACGCGGTCATTCACTTTGGTATGCACGGCACGGTGGAATGGTTGCCGGGTTCGCCCTTGGGCAATACCGGCTATTCCTGGTCTGACATTCTGCTAGGCAACCTGCCAAATCTCTATATCTACGCGGCCAACAATCCTTCAGAATCTATTCTCGCCAAGCGACGCGGCTATGGGCTGATTATCTCTCACAATGTGCCGCCCTATGGTAGAGCGGGGCTATACAAAGAGCTGATGCTGCTGAGAGAGCTGATAGCAGAGTTTCGCGCCGATCCCCAGGTCAATGCGGTGTTGCGTGATCCTATTCTTCAGAAAATCGTCGACACGGGCCTGGCAGCCGATTGCCCGATGGCAGAGCTAAAGGCGCAGGGACTAGACTTTACGCTAGAAAACGTTCGGCTGTTCAGCAGCGCAGCTATAGAGCGATACTTTGTCACGGTTTATGAGTATTTACAGGTATTGGAAAATCGCCTGTTCTCTAGTGGCTTGCATGTGCTTGGGCAAGCGCCTGAGCCAGAGGAACTGAGCAGCTATCTGAATGCGTATTTTGGCGATCGCCTCTCTCCTGACCTGATTGAACAAATTTCAGAGAACACGCTACCCGCCAACCCTGACATTGAATCTTTAGCGCGTCGCTATCCTGCCTCGGAGCCGGTGACGGTGGAACTGTTGACAGAGGCAATTGATATTCGTCACGGCCTTGCCCAAACCACAGACGAACTCACTAACCTGCTGCGCGGCCTAAATGGTGAATACATTCCACCAGCGCCCGGCGGCGATCTACTCCGAGATGGACCCGGGGTCTTGCCCACAGGCCGAAACATTCACGCCCTAGACCCTTACCGGATGCCCTCACCAGCAGCTTATGAAAGGGGCCGCGCCATTGCCCACCAACTGATCGCACAAAGTCAGGCGGAGACCGGCGAATATCCAGAAACTATCGCTGTGATGCTGTGGGGATTGGATGCGATTAAGACCAAAGGAGAATCTCTTGGCATTTTGTTGGAGCTAGTCGGCGCAGCACCTGTAAAAGAAGGCACCGGGCGGATTGTTCGGTACGAGCTGATTCCCCTAAATGAGCTTGACCACCCTCGAATTGACGTGTTGGCAAACCTTTCAGGGATTTTCCGCGATAGTTTCGTGAATATTATTGAGCTGTTGGACGATTTGTTTCAAAGAGCGGCTGAAGCGGATGAGCCGCCCGAGCAGAATTTTATTCGTCAGCACGCGCTAGCGCTAAAAGCCCAAGGCGTCGAAAATGTGTCGGCGCGGCTGTTTTCTAACCCGTCAGGTGACTACGGTTCGCTGGTCAATGATCGGGTAATAGATTCTAATTGGGAGTCAGGTGAGGAATTGGGAGAGACGTGGTGCGATCGCAATACCTTCAGCTATGGCCGCAGCGACAAAGGCCAGTCTCGCCCAGAAGTATTGAATACGCTACTGCAAAGCACCAGCCGCATCGTGCAGCAAATTGACTCTGTAGAATACGGCCTTACCGACATTCAAGAATACTACGCCAATACAGGCGCACTCAAACAAGCCGCCGAAAAGCGCCAGGGTAAACGAGTCACCGCCAGCTTTGTAGAGAGCTTTTCAGCCGATACCACCCCACGGCAGCTAGAAGAGGTACTGCGGATGGAGTATCGCACCAAGCTACTCAACCCCAAATGGGCTGAAGCGATGGCACAGCAGGGCTCGGGCGGAGCTTATGAGATCTCTCAACGGCTGACAGCGCTAGTCGGCTGGGGCGGCACCACAGGCTTCAAAGATGATTGGGTTTACGACCAGGCCGCTCAGACTTACGCCCTAGACGCAGATATGGCTAAGCGGCTAAGAGAAGCCAATCCAGAAGCCTTTCGCAACATCGTCGGGCGGATGATAGAAGCCAGTAACCGTAACCTGTGGCAGGCCCCAGCTGAGACGCTAGAAAAACTAGAAACACTCTACGATGTAGCTGACCAAGCGCTAGAAGGCGTCGAGACAAATTGAAAGCTCAATGTCTTCTAGTGACGCTAAATGGTATTTCCCAACATGATCATTACTTGAGTGTTGTGCTCTCATGAGAGAAAAATCATCATATCGCGTCTGAGGTAGACTAGGCGTTAGGTTCAAAGGTTTTGAGCAGGAGGTGAAGGATGCAGTTACCGATTGTTGCGCCAGCGCCAGTGGTGAGCAAACATGCCGCAGCGTT